>CAJUKB010000010.1 GCA_910587325.1 uncultured Bacilli bacterium
TTAACTAGTATATGTATTAGCGCATTAGTTCTTTGAAAATTTAATAATAATCTAACCATTAAAAAATAGGAGTTGATAACATGGCAGATAATAGCCAAAGTAGAAAATGGCAATTAACCCTAAATAATTATGAAGACCATAATATCACGGACTCTTTAATAAGGGAAACTTTATTGAAATTTGTACCTACTTATTATTGTATGTGTAAAGAAATCGGCAACGAAACCCATACACCACATATACATATCTTTATGTACTCAAAGTCGCCTATTCGTTTCACAACAATTAAAAGTCGCTTTCCTACGGCACATATTGAAAAAGCGTATGGGACTATACAAGATAATATTGACTATGTGAGAAAAACGGGTAAATTTGAAAATACTGATAAAGCCGAAACATCTATTGAGGGCAGTTTTGAAGAGTACGGAACGATACCATCGGAATTACAAGAAAAAGACCCCGTTATAGGGCAATTATTGGAAGATATTAAAGATGGTAAGTCAAACATCGAGATAATAGAAAATAACCCACAATGGGCTTTAAAAATACGAGATATAGACCTTATAAGAGAAACTTATCTAGCAGACAAATACATGAAAGAGAATCGAGATATTATAGTAACTTATATCTATGGTAAAACGGGGTGCGGTAAAACGCGAAGTATCTACGAAAAACACGGAGCAAAAAACATTTGTCGTATAACAAATTATAAAGGAAGTCGTGGCATAAATTTTGACTCATATTCTAGCCTACATGATGTACTAGTATTCGAGGAATTTCATAGTCAAGTACCCATCGGCGATATGCTTAATTATTTAGATATATATCCGATTATGCTACCATGCAGATACAATGACAAAGTGGCTTGTTATACAAAGGTATATATAACCTCAAATGTTTCACTAGACGAGCAGTATTATGACTTACGATGTCAATTAAAATATAGAGCAGTTTGGGACGCGTTTATGCGTAGAATACACAACATAATTGAATACAAACAAGATGGCTCAATTATAGAGCATAAAATGACTAAAAAATTGGAGGAATTAGAAAATGAAGAAAAAAAAGATAATGAATAAAAATTTAGTCAATATATTAAAATGTATTAAATTTATATTAAAGGCAGTTGCTTACATTACTTTAGAAATATGTTATAAATGGAAATGGCTAGTATCATTTCTTTATCTAGTATTATGTTACATACTTAATTCAACAATATTTCAATTTGAAATAGTATATAAATTTTTAAACCATGATTTTATAAAATCAATTACATTTAATCAATTCTATAAAGATGTATATATTCCTATATATTTCTTTGAACTTGTAGGACTTATTTTATTGGCAATATGGCTACGAGATAACTTTAAAATAAAAGAATATAAGCAAGAAGAAATAAAAGGCGTTAAGGGGCTTAAAAATGCAAATAACAAGACTCCTTATTTAATAAAAATAAAAAGGGCTTGGGTTAATTTGCGTATGGTTGTTATGATATTCAATGCTAATAGTATTAACATCAATAAATGGCAAGAGGACGAAACAAAAGCAGATTTGGAAACGGCACTTAATAGAATTATAGTTGAGATAGAACCTTACAAAAATACTAAAAACAAAGTGAAAGTAACAACAATAAAACCTAATAATAAAATACCCCAAAAAATAGATTGGAACGACAAAAACCTAGATTGTGATAGTTCTATATATTATTTAGGGGAAAACCTATTTAAAAAGATTACTAGAAATATTAACGATACGCCACATTTTTTAGTTGCAGGTTCTACGGGTAGTGGTAAATCGATTATGTTAGATTTACTAATATATCAGTCTTTACATAAGGGGTATATTGTAAGAGGTTGTGATCCAAAAATGACCGAGTTCATTGGTTGGCACAACCTTACAATAAAAAACTTTGATTTCTTTTATAAAAAGGCAGAAGATAAACAATGTCAAATAGCAACTACTCTAGAAAATGCTTTAGAAGATTTGAAAATAATTGATAAAGAATTAACTCAAAGAGAAATTGAATTTAAAGATTTAAAATGTAGAGATATAGATAAATACAACAAAATAATGTCTAAAAAATGGCAAGGAGTTTATGCAGATAAATTTACACCATTAAGTCGTATTATATATGTTTTTGACGAGTTTGTAGAAATATCTAATAAAAAGTATAAAGATATTGCAGAAGATATTCTTGATATTTTAACAAGAATAGCGACTAGAGGGCGTTCTTTAGGAATACATCTTATTTTATCGGCACAACGCCCCGACCATAAACTAATAGAGGGACAAATTAAATCAAATTTAGATAATCGAATTTGTGGAAGAACAAGTGATAAACCATCTTCCGAAGTCGTACTTGGCAAAGGAAATTATGAGGGAAATACTTTAATTAAAAATGGGGAAAAAGGCTTATTTGTTACGAATAACGGGGAACTATTTAGAGGTTACTATTTAGACCAAGAAAAAGTAATTGAAAATTTACATAATCAAAAGGTTATAGATGGAGAACCAAATTTATAGTTTAAATAGTAATGATGTTCCTATTTGGCAAAAGTACCTACTTACTATTGAAGAAGCGTCAAAGTATTTCCGTATTGGCGAAAATAAACTTCGTAAACTAGCAGAAGAAAATCTAAACGCAAGTTGGGTTATCATGAACGGCAACCGAATTCAAATAAAAAGAAAACAATTTGAAAAAATTATTGACACTTTAAATGCAATCTAGTGAAAAATGAGCCTTATATGTGATATAATGTTATTGCATATCAAGGCTCTTTCTATTATTGAAAGGAGCAAGAAAAATATGAGAGAAAAAAGAAGAGATAATAAAAATCGTATTCTACATAACGGAGAGAGCCAAAGAAAAGATGGAAGATATGTTTACAAATATTATATAATGAACGAACCAAAATACTTATATTCATGGACTTTAGTCCCAACGGACAAAACGCCAAGAGGAAAAAGAAAAGGTTTATCATTAAGAGAAAAAGAAGAAAAATTGCAAAAAGATTTATTTGATGGAATTGACACCATAGGTAAAAAAATAAGTGTATGTAAATTATATGAGAAAAAAAATAATCAACGACCTAATGTTAAAGATAATACTAAAAAAGGACGAAAAAGACTTATGAGATTTTTAGAAGAAGATAAAATCGGTATTTGTCCTATTGAAAATGTTAAGATGTCGGACGCAAAGGAATTGATTTTACGCATGAAAGAAAAAGGAATAGCCTATCAAACAATAAAAAACGATAAGCGTTCGTTATATGCAGCGTTTAAGATGGCTATAAAAGACGATTACATAAGAAAAAACCCGTTTGACTTTAATATTGACGAGGTAATAGATAATGACACCGAGCCAACTATACCACTTACATTAGAGCAAGAAGAGAGCCTATATTCTTTTATTAAAAATGATAAATCATTTTCTAAACATTATGACGATATTATTTTAATAAGAGAAACGGGACTTCGTATATCGGAATTTTGTGGACTAATAGATTCCGACCTAGATTTTGAGAATAGACTAATCAATATAGACCACCAACTTTTAAGAAATAGCGAACGAGGTTATTATATTGACGAAACGAAAACCGATAGTGGGACAAGAAAAGTACCTATGAGCGAAAAAGCGTATGAAATCTTTAAGCACATAGTAGATAATCGCAAAAGTACAGATACTATTGTTATTGATGGTTATAGTGGCTTCTTATTTTTAAATAGAAATGGTAAACCAAGAGTCAATATGGACTATGATTATATTTTTAGTAGAATTGTGAAAAAGTATAATAATTGTCATGAAGAAAAACTTCCTAAAAAAACGACACCTCATACACTTCGCCATACATTTTGTACTAATTGGGCTAACGATGGTATGAACCCTCGTACACTTCAATATATAATGGGACATAAAAATATTGAAATGACTTTAAAATATTATACGCACCCTACCTATATGTCGGCTAAAGAAGAAATGGAAAGAATAAATAAACAAAAGCAATTTTACTACCAATTTACTACTATTGAAAGCGAAAATATAAGAAATTATAACAATTTATGTGAACTTCTTCCAAAAATAAAAATGTCTTAAATGCTTATAAATAAAGGTTATAACGACATTTAAGAACTTATAAAAAGATAGTCAAAAAAATAAATAAATTTTATGATAAAAATTACTTAAATCAAGAAATAGTTGGTTTTCAATTAAGGATAAATAAACCATTTTTGATTGATTTATATCTTTAACAATTGTATCAATAAGAGAAGTTATTTGTTCTTTTGAAACAAGCTTTCCAAAGGTTTTAGAAATTTCCTCAAAAAGGCTTGCTTTTAAAAGATTTAACTTTTCTTGTTCTAGTTGAATTCGCTCTTGTTCTAAATTATTATTTGTTTCTTTTTCAGCATTTTGTCTTCTTTTAATTATTCTTATATTTTCTTTTGTATGATATATGGCATCCTCTTCTAATTTTTTATAAATAGGAATTGATTTATCCTTTGGAAAAGGATTAAATTCTAATAAGCTTTCCCCTCTTCTTAAATACATCAATTTTTTCTCTTCTAAAGGAAGCATAGCAATAGCTTCTTTGGCTACTTCATGCGAACAGCCTAATTTCTCTAAGAAATCACATTTTACTTCCGCAAATTCTTTATTATTATTTTTAGTGGCTAAACGTTTTTTGATTTGCTTTATAGTATTGTAATAATTTTGATTTCCAGTTGGTTTTCCATCTTCATCAAATTTTATTAGTTCATTTAAATTTTTTCCGTGACGATTATAAATCTTTTGCCGAGGATTTTTTCTAAGGTTAGATAATGCCCACAAAACATCTTCTTTTGAATTCCCTTCAAATTGGGAAAAGAAATAGTCTCCAACAAGATGGCCTGAAGTAATACGTATTTTTTTGCTATTTAAGACTATATCTAATTTTTTATTATCTTTATTCCATTCCAACCATATACTATTATCACTCTCTAATTTTTGAATTGCAGTTGAAATATAAACTGAAATGGAATTTGGTTTTAAGCCAAGTACTTCTCCAACCTCTTTGTTGCTTCTTTTTTTACCATCTTTTAATCCAAAGCGTAATTCTACTATTTCATATTCTCTTTTTGTTAACTTTATTCTTTTATTTTTCTTGTATTTGCACGCTTTTCTATTTTCTAAAATTTTTGTTTCTAATTTAACTGTTAGTTCTAGATAAGCATTAATTAAATCTTTAATCGTATGGTTTTTATCATAAGTAACCATTTTATGCTCATCATAGTTTTCACCATGAAATAATGTAAATATTTCTAATTCTTCTTGTGTTAAAATTGAAAGAATAGGCATGAATTCTTCTTTTGGATATTTTTTGATAAATGATTTTGTAAGTATTTTACCATTTAATCTCTCTTTTATTTGTGAAATAGCATTGTAATAATTTGGGATAGTAGTACTATTTCCTTCTTTATCCAGTTTATTTAACTCATTTAAATTTTCGCCATGTCGATTAAAAATCGTTTGTCTTGGATTTTCTCTAAGGCTTAAAAATGCCCAAAAAATTTTTTCTTGTGAATATTCCTCAAAATTTGAAAAGAATGATTTTGTTTGCACAGCTTGTTTTTCGTCTGAAATAGTTTCATTTTTTATTTTTTTAGATTTACAATACTTTCTCTGTTCTAAAATTTTTGTTTCTAATTTAGCTGTTAGTTCTAGATAAGCATTAATTAAATCTTTAATCGTATGGTTTTTATCATAAGAAACCAATTTAAGTTCATCATAATTTTCACCATGAAATAATGTAAATAACTTTAGTTCTTCTTTTGTTAATTGAGTAAACAACGGTTCAAATTCTTCTTTTGCATATTTTTTGATAAATGGTAGTATTTTCTTATTTCCGTCTAGTATATTTTGGATATCTTTTTTAGCACAAGAAAATGTTGCAGAATAATAACTTGCACAACTCGCATCTTTCGGCCATGGAAGATTTGTATCTAAGTTCTCTCCAAATTTGACAAATGTTACGTCTCTTTTAACATTTGCAATAAATACAAGTGCCCAGAAAACGTTTTCTTTTGCATAGCCATTAAATTGAGAAAAAAAGTCGTTTACTATATTTCCTTTTGTGCTATTTAAAATAATCTCTAACTTTTCTTCGTCATTATTCCATTCATACCATATACTATTATCACTCTCTAATTTTTTTATAGCTTTATTAATTCTTTTTGAAATAGTAGGCTGCGATAATCCCAATATTTTGCTTATTTCTACTGTTGTTCGTTTTTTACCATCTTTTAAACCAAAACGCAATTCAATAGCTTTATAATCATATTCTGTTAATGCTATTTTTTTAGAACTATTTTTTTGAGGGATTTTCACTTTAGTTTCTTCATTAAGATTAGATAACCCCTCCTCCACTTCAATTTTAGGAAGAGGAGGATTTATAGATTTTGCATTATTTTCCGTTGTTGCAACAAGTTGAATATCTTTTGATATAGTTTCATTTAAAGGAGAAGAAATTGTCTCTTTTTCTTTTGATGTTTCTGTATTCTTTATATCAACAGATGTTTTTTTGGGCATTGTTTGTGATAATGTACTAACTTTTTTTGTTTGTTTCGTTCTAGTATTTTGTTGTTCTGTTTTTAAAGTAGAAACAGCATTACTAGGAATATCTTTTTTGTTTTCCTTTTGCGAATTCATAGAAATGTTAGTGCTTTTAGGAAGTAAAGAAGGAATGGGTGCACCATTTTTAATAGGTCTTTTTACAAATGCCATTGGTTTTGGCTTTTCACTTTCTTCTTTTTTCTCAATTTTCCAACTTTGGGCTTGTACAGGAACTTCCCAATTTTTTGAATCCGTTGTTGCTTTTAAAGTAGATTTTTCACCTTTATAAAAATTATCTTCGTAGTAATCTTTAATCCTTTTTGCTTTTGCAGGATGTCTTAATTTCTTTAAAGCTTTTGCTTCTATTTGGCGAATTCTCTCTCTTGTAACATCAAAGTATTTGCTTACTTCTTCTAGAGTTCTAGCTCTTCCATCCTCTAGGCCAAAACGGAGAGCTAATACTTTTTGTTCTCTTTCCGTTAATTCCTCTAAAACAGAACGAAGGGCCACTTTCATGTTTTCCGTTAAACTATAGTTTTCTGGAAGTATAATATTTTCATCTGCTACAAAATCTCCTAAGAAGTTGTCTTCATCTTCACCTACTGGTGTTTCTAAAGAAACAGGCTCTGTTGCATATTTTAAAATTTCACGTATTTCTGTTGGAGTTAACCCCATTTCTTCTGCTATTTCTTCTGGTGTAGGTTCACGCCCTAAAATTTGTAATAAAGTTCTTTGTACACGGAAGGTTTTTTTAATTTTCTCAACCATATGAACCGGTATACGAATGGTTCTTGCTTGGTCTGCTATTCCACGCGTAATGGCTTGACGTATCCACCAAGTAGCATATGTAGAAAACTTAAAGCCTTTTTTATAATCAAACTTGTCTATAGCTTTTAATAATCCTTCATTTCCTTCTTGAATTAAATCTAAAAATTGCATTCCTCGATTAGTATATCTTTTCGCAATACTCACAACCAGACGAAGATTGGCTTCAGCAAGTCTTTTTTTTGCTTCTATATCTCCTTGTTCTATTCTTTTACAAAGGGCTATTTCTTCTTCACTAGAAAGCAAAGGAATACGTCCAATCTCCTTTAAATACATACGAGTAGAATCATCAATTCCACTGCTTTCAAGTTCATTTTCTATTTTGTCAAATTCCTCTTCATCAAATTCTTCCTCTTCTAAAGAATTTAAATCCATTCCTAAACCATTTTGTTCTCTGTACGTATCACATAGACTTTGAAAAGAAGGACTTCCTTTATGAATTTGTTTGAAATCTTCTTCTGTTCCTGTATGGTCTTTGCAAAATTTTAAAAATAAATTATAAAAAACGGGTTCTTTTAAAAGAGCGTCTACCTCCTCATCGGAAAAAGTATACCCAATTGTATCTAAAACTTGAAATAAAGTTCTACTCTTTTCAGCTAGATTTTTACTAGGTAAGTTTACATTGATGTTTAATTTTTTTATAAATTTACGTATAGCATTCAAATCCATATGTTCTCCTATATATTGTAGCATTAAAGCATGGACTGCAGTTTTTACATCTTGTTCTTTACTCGCTTTATCATAAATATGCAAAAACTCTTCATCCGAAATTTCTATATAGTCATAAAGATTTTTTAATTTTTGTTGTTTTTGGTCTAGAGCCATACTACATCACCTTGCGTTTTTATTATAAAGAAAAAGTATATTTTTGGCAAGAAAAAACACCATAATGGTGCTATCCTAATAAAAATTCTAAAAGTACAGGAGATAAAATAATAAGGAGCATGATTGGAATAAAAAATAATACAGATAAAACGCTTATTTTCGTAGGAAGCTTATTTATTTCTGCTTTAATTCCCAAAAGTTTTTTTTCACGCAAATAATCTAATTGGTTGTTTAATGTCTCCGTTATGTTATTTCCAAAAATACTCGATTCGGTTAAATTCAAAATAATACTATTAATTGAATCACTAGGAATACGTTCTTTCATAGAAATCAAACTTTCCGTAAAACTTTTTCCCATTTTGGCTTCTATTAAAGTCTTTTTAAATTCACTAGAGAGTTCACTATCAATGTTATGGGAAGTAAGTTCTAAGGACCCTTTTAAATGTCTATTACTTTCTAGAGTTAAACTTAAAATTTCAAAGAAGAAAATGGCTTCGTCTTCTAATTTTTTTCCTCTTTTTTTAATTGGAATATCCAATACAATTTTCTCAATTACAATATAAAACAAAATTGTACTAATGGGGGCCAATATATATCCGTATTTAAAAAAAGTGAGAATTAGAAAAAATAATAGCAAAGAAAAGAGAAAACGTACATTTAAAAAGGTAAAGAGTTCTAAGTTTGTTTCCCCAAGTAATTCTATTTTATGTTTTATACGTTTAATCGTCTTTTTTAGATACATATGATATGCAAAAGATTCACTTTTTTTCATTACATTTTCACCTTCAACACTTTCTTAATTGTTACAATGTATAAAACATAAAGGAATAGAATCAAAAAGAATAATATGAAACCAAGGATACTTTCAAACATCGGCTGAAAGTAGGATGGATTTAAAATTAAGATGACCAAAGAAAAGACAAGGGGTAATGCTACCAAAACACGAAAAACAAAAATACTTGCTGCGGTCAAACTAGATAGTTCATCTTGCATTCTTTTCTTATTAAAGAATGATTTTTCAATAGCTCCAAATACACGCACTATATTTCCTCCTGTTTTATTAAGAAGTGTCAAGGAAGAAGCAATGTATTTGGCATCTTCTAATTTTACCCGATCATAAAATCTTTCGAAAACAACTTCTAAACTTAATCCGTACGTAATATCCATATAGATTTTTTTAAATTCATCGGCGATAGGTCCCTCTAGTTCGTTTTTTACGGTACTAATGGCTTGCATAATATTTTTACCGGATTTAAAGCTGTTGTTCATAATCATAATGGCTTTTAATAAATCTTCTTCTATTTCCCGTTTTTTCTTTTTAAATTGAATAGCAAGAACAATATCAAGAAGAAAAAATCCGATTAAGAAAGCAATAAGGGAAGTTATGATGTTTTTAGGACTTAATTTTAATACAATAGTCACAAAATGTAAAAGCACAAAACAAACTCCCATAAAAAGTTTTATGGATACAAAATCAATACTCTCTTTTTCTTCTTTTTCCTCATAGGAAATATATTTTTCATAATGTTTGGCATAGTCAGTTGCCACATGCGATTTTTTTAATACATTGGAAAACTTTTTTAACCACTTTTTTAGTTGAATGGCTAATAAATCAAAGAAAGAAATGGGTTGTTCATTACTTGATTTCATAGTAAAGGGAACAAAACGGCGTTCTAATTTCATATCTTGTAATTCATTTAAAAATAATAGAATAAGCCCTAAAATAGCGACGCCTAGAGCAATTAAACAAATGAGCATGTATAGAGGCATAACCTTCCCTCCTTTCTTCTGTTATTTTTTGGTTTCTTTTGCAAAAATATCATCTAAATCGTGAATCCCATGAGCAAGTAATTTTTTATAAACTTTTGGTATTGTTTTATAAAGAATAAATTCTCCATCGACACTGCCGGATTCGGTGATACCTTTTTGACTAAATTTAAATATTTCTTTTAACTTAATTCTATCTTCTAAAAATCCTTCAATTTCACAAATAGAGGTAATCTTTCTTCTTCCATCATTCATACGTTCTATATTCACTACTAAATCTATAGCACTTGTAATGTATTCACGTATCGCTTTAATTGGAATATCCAAACCACTCATTAAAACCATTGTTTCTAAACGATTTAAGGCATCGCTTGCCCCATTGGCATGAAGAGTTGTTAAGGAACCATCATGACCTGTATTCATGGCTTGTAACATATCAAAAGCTTCTTTACCACGTACTTCTCCAACAATTATTCTATCAGGTCGCATGCGAAGAGAATTACGAACTAAATCACGAATGGTTATTTCTCCGTCATTATCATAATTGGTCACTCTTGTTTCTAGAGAAATGACATGTTCTTGTCGTAAATGAAGTTCTGCAGCATCTTCAATCGTAATAATTCTTTCATGCGTACCAATAAATCCACTTAAAATATTTAAAAGAGTTGTTTTTCCACTACCGGTTCCCCCACACACAATAATGTTTAATTTTCCCTTTACAGCAGCCTCTAAAAATCTTGCCATATAAGGAGTTAAGGAGCCAATTCTTATTAAATCTTCAATGCTTGTCATGGTTTCTTTAAATTTACGAATGGTAATAACAGGGCCTTTTGTAGACAATGGAGGGATAACAGCATTAATACGACTACCATCCATAAGTCTTGAATCAACCATTGGGTTTGCGACATCGATTGTTCTTCCAAGAGGTTCAATTAATCTTTGTATCGTTCTTACAATATGTTCATCGTTAATAAAAGATACACTTTCGTCTTTAATGATTTGTCCATCAATTTCGATGAAAATTTCATTAGGACTATTGACCATAATTTCTGTAATGTTTTTATCTTCTAAAAGCTCGGTTAAAGGACCATATCCATTAATTTCATTTTCAATTAAATTATATAAGTGGCTTCTCTCTAAGTTCGATAAATCGTATCCTTCAATAGCACTTTCAATTTCTTCATTAATAAATTCATTTAGTATTTTGTCTTCTGGTATTTCTTTATCTATTAGATTTTCGACGATTGTTGTTCTTAGCTTGTCAAGTAATTTTTTATCTTGGAATATTTCATAATCCGAAACAGAATTTACTTTAGGTGCTTTTCTTTCAATATTAAACGCATCGATTAGACTTGTTTTAGGCATTATCTACACCTTCTTCCAAAATTTCTTCTTTGTTTTGAATAGTATCTAGAGCAATCGTCATAAAGGTTTCATAATCTTTATTGAATGTGGTGGCCATTTTATTTTGAAGTGTAATAATCTCTCCATTCATGATATAACTATCAATATTTTTAATAAAAAAACTTGAAGTTAATGTATAATCGATATTGGCTTTAATTATGTTTTTAATATCAAATAAGGAAAAATAGTCTTTATAAGGATTACAACTATTGTTTAATAAAATCTTATAATTGGTTACCCCCGAATCTTTGAATATACTAATTAAAGACTTCATATTTTTTAAATCTAATGGGTCGTTCGATAATACAAATAAAATATTGTCTACTTTATCTAAGGTTACGATATTAATTTCGTCTAAAATATGGTTAGTATCAATCAATACCATATCGTAATGAGACTCTGCTTTATCAATTAAAATATCAATGTATTTAGAATCAATTTTATTAATTTGACGTGGGTCTTTAGGACTTGGCAATATATCAATGTAATCATCGTACTTTGTAATATAATCCTGAAAATCTTTATAACGATTGTTGTTGTAATCATCTACAAAGTTAAAAATGGTTTTTTCAAAAGGACGATTTAGTGCCATGGTAATTCCACCACTTGATAAATCCAAATCTACAAGCAATACTTTTTTCTCTAAATGCTCATAGATTCCGGCTAGGTTAATCGTTGTAATGGTTTTTCCTACTCCACCTTTACTTGAGAATATACACATTGATTTTCCTTTTGTTTTTGACATAATATCCCTCTATTCTTTTTCTATTTTTAATCCTTCATTTGTTTCTATTCCTTTTAAAGAACTTTTGATTTTATATGAATTTATGCCCACAATTTTTCCAAAAATACTTTCTTTTTCGTATGTATTCGATACGATTATATTTGTATCTATTACTTCGATTTGTAAATTATCTGTAGGTATATTATTCTTGCTACACAGCTCTTTTACTATCGCTTCGTAATTCTCTTCCTCTTTTTTTTGATAAGTAGTTTTTAGAATCGTTCTTAGCGTACTCTTTAATTTGGTTTGTTCTTTTATAACAATGCCTGTATCTACCACAACCGCAAAAAGAAGTAATAAAATGGGAAGTAAAATGACAAATAAAATTAATGTCTGTCCTTGTTTATTCATGATAAATCACTCTTTTAACACTTGCCTGATAAGATTTTCCAAAAAGCAAATTTAACCCGGGTGTGATAATTTCAACGTCTTTTTTTAAGAAAAAATTTGTATATTCATTTTCTACCCTATTTTCTAAAAAAATTTTCTCTTTTTCGAGATTTAGTTTTTCGGTAATTTCTTCTGTATTTTTGTTTTTTTCATACAAAGTGATGACATCATCCATTTTGCTTTCTAAATTATTTTGAGTCAGTAATATTTTTCCAAAGTCAATAATAGCAAAAAGCATAAAAATAAAGATGGGAAGTAAAATTACAAATTCCACTAAGGCTTGTCCATGACGATTTTTGTGTATCACTTTATCACCCCTATTTTCAAAATTATTATATCATAAAAAAAATGTGATGAAAAGATAACATCACTCTTTATCTTCGCAGGTGCCTTCTCCCGGTTTTTCCCCTGGAACATATACTTGGTCTACTAATGAGCAAGAAGTTTTAGTAATGGAATCTTTTAAGTATCCGCCAAAATAGCTTACAATCGCAATTGTAATAACACTGATTATGGCAACAATTAAAACATATTCCACTAGTGCTTGGCCTCTATTACTCATTTTTAACACCTACTATCATATTAAATATAAACGATATAACGGGTAAAGTCAATTGCTATATTTTTAGCTTTCGCGACTAAAAGGCACAATTTTTTTATTTGCTCTATTTCTTCTAATGGCTTCCTCTTGTATAAATTGATTTTGTGATTCCACATATTCAAAATTTAAACTTCTAGCCAATTTTAAATTCAACAAAATTTTTCTTAATTCTAAATACGTTAGTCTATCAATTGAATTGTAGTTAAAGATTTGTTCTTCTTTTGGTTGATTTACTAACATTTCTTTTGTTTTTTCTTTTATCCCTTCTAATAAGTTGGGATCTTTTTCCAATTGACTATTTAATTCATTTCTATTTTTATAAAAATTATAGTTTTTCTTGGCGTCTAAAAATCCATATCCAAAATAAGGTATGATGATTATATTACCAATAAAAGTTATTAAAAAAAATAAACTTGGAAATTCAATACATCCTGATAAATTTAAGCAAAACAATATAATTACAATTATAATCCTATACTTTGAATATCGATACCCTTTTTCTATTTGATTATCCATTTTTTGACAAATTTTTTTTCTATTTTCGTGTGTATTTTTTAATAACAAAGGCTTTTTCTTAGAAGCTAAATGTAATTGAATAGTATCTTCTTTTATATCATAAGTTGTAATATAGTCCGCACTTTCTTTGTTTGATAAATAATAGTCTTTCATAATGTGCCTCTTTTCTAAGACAATATATTATCCTTATAAAGAAAAAATGTCAATTAATCTTGATACTCACTTGTAATACCAAAATAACCTTCAAGTGTTAACCAATCTCCGTTATTATAAAGTTTTTTAGCAAGTTCTTCACCGACATAACGGAAATGCCATGATTCATATTTATAGCCAGTTTCATTCTCTTTTCCGTTTGGGAATCTTAAAATAAACCCATATTTGTAACAATTCTCACTTAACCAATTGGCTTCTGGTGTATTATGAAATTTATCACTCACCTCATTTACATCAAACGTAAGGCCTGATTGATGCTCAGAGTACCCTGGTCTTGCTGAATATGTGTCTGCCGCCTCTTTACCATCTCTTTTTACGTAATTGTTATATAAAGTGACTTGTCTTTCATAAGAACGAAAACCACTAGTAATATAAATATTAAATCCATCTAGTAAGGCTGCTGATTGCAATTTGTTAAATGCTTCTTTTGTTTCTTTTGTAAGTCCATTTCCATACGTAGAAGGAAGAGAATATGTTTTGTTAACAATCAACGTTCCATCAATATAAGTAACGCCATCTATGATTTCCCCTTGAAATCCTTTTAAAGTTACAAAATGATTATCATCGATTATTTTGTCATCTTCATTTGGTTTTACAACTTTTAAAGTAAAGGCTTCTTTTGTTACTTTTCCGTTTTTATCAGTAGCTACATAATATAGACGATATTCTCCTTCTTTATTGAAATCATAATTTCCCTCAATAGTAATATCTATAGAGGCATCATTTAGCGCTTGTACATTTTTTAATAAATCAATTTCTTCTCCTACAATGGTAGTTACAACTTTATTGTATGTAATTTTTGGTAATTCTTTTTTATTTATTTTTTGAAAAACTAAATATCCTCCTAAAATAATTAAAATAAATATTAAAAATATAAATTGTTTTTTTAATCTTTTCTTTTTATTTTTCATATGTACCTCACCTAGTTTCATTATAAATCTAAACGGATACAAATTCTATCCTTTTAGATATTTTCTTTACAGTTCTGTGATATGATGTATTAGGTGATTATTTTGAAATTAAAAATAAAAGATAACGATTTAGATATTTATGTAGCCAAAAGTTTTTATGAACGTATGATGGGATTTATGGGCAAAACAAATATTACATATGGAATTTTGTTCCCCAAATGCAACAGCATTCATACCTTCTTTATGAAAGAAGAGATTGACGTCGTTGGATTAAACTTACAAAACGAAATTATTTTTATTGAACGTAATGTAGGTAAAAATAAAATTATAAAAATCAATGCAGAGATAAAAAAAACAAGTATTTTAGAGCTTCCTAAAAACACAAGTCTTGCTTTCCAAATTGGTGAAAAATTATTCTTTGAATTCAAAGATGTAGTCTAGGATTTGCACGGTGTCTCCACGTTTAGCCCCAAGGCGTTCTAGTTCGTCTTCTACACCCATGCCTTTTAATTTACGAGCAAAACGTAATACGGCTTCGTCTTCGGTAAATCTTGTCATTTTAAATAATTTTTCGATTTCTTTCCCTTCTAGGACCCATACCCCATTATCATTACGGATAGTATAAGGACGCTCGTTTTGAAATTTATAAATGATATAACTTTCGTATTCTTCTTCCTTATAAACGTCTTCTTCTTGGGTAGATTCTAAAATATTGGCAAGGGTTAGTAAACACTCTTCAAATCCTTCATTGTTTAAGGCACTAATTTCAAATACTTCTAAATTTGGGTAGGCTTTTTTAAAATTATCCAAATTTTCCTTGGCAATTGGTAAATCCATTTTATTGGCAATTACTATTTCTTTTTTGTTTTTTAACTTATCACTGAAAGCTTCTATTTCGCTTCTAATTTTTTCATAGTCTTCTACAGGATTTCTTCCTTCAAAAGAACCCATGTCTATGACGTGGGCAAGCACTTTAGTGCGCATGGCATGCCTTAAGAATTTATGTCCAAGACCAGCTCCAGTATTAGCACCTTCAATTAAACCAGGTAAATCCGCCATGACAAAACTTCTGCCATCTTTTAAATTTACAACCCCAAGATTTGGAGTTAACGTTGTAAAGTGATAAGCACCAATTTTGGGTTTTGCTGAACTAATAAGACTTAAAATGGTACTTTTCCCAACACTTGGCATTCCAATTAAACCAACATCTGCCATTACTTTTAGTTCACATTTAATGAATTTTTCTTCTCCAGGAGCCCCTAGTTCACTAAATTTAGGTGCTGGCTCACTATGAGTAGCAAAGGCTTTATTTCCACGTCCTCCACGACCACCATGGGCAACAATCACTCTTTCTTTGTCTTTTGTTAAATCGGCAACTACAAGATTCGTATCGGCATCATATATCGTAGTCCCTTCGGGTACTTTTAAAATAATATCTTCGGCATTGGCGCCATTTCTTGTACTTCCTTTTCCATTTACCCCTTTATCAGCTTTGACTATTTTTTTATAACGTAAATCAATTAATGTTTTTAATCCTTTATCGACTTCAAAAATGATGTCTCCCCCTTTTCCGCCATTTCCTCCATCAGGTCCTCCCATAGGAATATATTTTTCACGACGAAAAGAGGTACATCCGTCTCCCCCTTTTCCGGCAATTAACTTAATGGTTGTTTCATCTACAAACACGTTCTTCACCCTCTTTGTATCAATATTTTACCATGCTTACAAAGAAAAAACGAGCATTTTTACATTCCTCGTTTTGCTTCTTCAAGATTATCTCCAAAAATAAACGCATAGGCCTCGTTATATTTATCTTGTAATTGCTTTTGTTCTCTATCTAATTTTTTCCAAACTTCTGCTTGAGATATTTTAATACGAACTTCTGCTCCTGTAGAAGTAAGAGTCGTTTCTTTTTCGTCTTCTATTTTCTGTATATGTTTGGTAGAAAATATAATTCTATCTTTTTCCTCAATTAAATAATTGTATTGACATATGGTATAAAGATTTTCCATAATATTGGTCAAATCGTTTGCAGAAATATTTCTATTATATCTTTCTTCTACTTTATCTATGTAGTTAGCCATTGAATCAATAAATTTTTCAGATACATTCTTATTTACTTTCATTTTTTCTGTCACTTCTAAATTACTATGTAAAGCATCATAGTTTCTCTTAAAAGCATTTATTCTTTCTTTCAATGTATTCCATTGTTCTATATTAAAAATTTGGATTTTTCCTTCTAGAAATTCTTTTTTTAGATTTTCAGCATCTCTTATATAACTTTCTAGTAAATTTATTTTTTCTTTTCTTGTACCATAAATAAAAATATGTGCTTGTACATATTCATTCTTTAACTTCATTTGATTTTGACATGAATCTTCAAAATTTTTAAAATCACTTTTTTTAATGCGATAACTTCTATTCAAAATATCTGTTACATCTAAATAAGGAATACCTTGATTCTTTTCTAATTCGTAATTCTCTGCCAACTCTCTTCTATAGAAAATAAGATGATAAAAACGACAAAGGGCTTTTAACTGATAAACAATCGTTTTTAAGTTTGCTTCATTTATATTATTTTTATAACTATTTTCTATTCTTTTCATAGATTGCCACATTAAACTTAAATAATCTCGGCAATTCTGAACGATTATACTTTCTCTTTCATCTTTTGCATACAAATCTCCTAAGTGATAAATTGTCGATTTTAATTCTTCCCAATCTTCTTTAGTTTGCACTAAAATTCTATCTTCAAGGAATTCTCTTTCGTGTTCTTTTGTCTTTTCTATAAACTCTTGATTCAAAGTAATCACTTCCTAATCTCTAAAACTTGCATCAACATAATAAATGGGACGATGTTCTTTATAATATTGCACTTCAAAATCCGTCATTAAATTTGGGATTTTTCTCTCATCATGGTGTAAATCTAAACTAACACGCTCAAATGTATACCAATATTTGCTTAAATTTTCTAGCGAAGAAGCAAATAAAATTTTGTTGTCAGTTTTTAAAATAATGTGTTTGTTTTTCTTAAAAATACGATCATATAGTTTTAAATAATTCATAGAAGTAAATCTTTTTTTCTCATCTTGCTTTTTTGGCCATGGCTCTGAGAATGTTAAATAAATAGTATCAATTTCACGTCCAAAAAACTCAGCAATGTTATTGGCATCTGCACAAATGATTTTCAAATTATTTAGTTTTTTTGTACCAATATTTTTAATAGCGGTTGCTGTTTGTGACCCATCTATTTCAAGTCCAATAAAGTTTTTATTGGGATATGCCTTTGCCATCTCTATAATAAATATTCCTCTACCCATACCAAGTTCTAAACAAATAGGATTATTGTTGCCAAACACTTGATTCCAATGATTTTTATGACTACTTGGATTTTTAATAACATAATGACTATCTTCTAAAATGTGCTTGGCACCCTTTACAACATTGTATCGCATTTTTAACACCTCTTATTCATTTTATCAAATTGCACTAGAAATGTCTAATTAGTTTCTAAAATATTATAATAACCCACAAATCACCATTGCTTTTCTCCTGCTATTCCTATACAATGAATTTAAGAGCACATAGTTGATGTTCTTCCTCAGTTCATTTATATTTAATTTCATTATTTATACTTGAAAGTGAGGTGATGTCCATGAAACAAAAAGATTTTATTCTGGAGGATTATGGAGTATCTAGTTATTCTTGTTGTATTACTAGTGATTATTTCTCGCATAGACAACAACAAGAGATAACGAAAAGAACACCCTTGGGTGTTCAACGTCTAACATAATGGACTGAGGACACCGACAAAGTGCCTACTCGCCTTGTCCTAACCATATTATATACATAAAATAGATAAAAATGCAAATTTTTGTTATAAAAATCATTTTCTAACCATTATAAAAGCGTATTACTTAACGTATACGCTTGCTTTCTTTTTATCTCTTCCTAATCTTTCGAATTTAACTACACCATCTATTTTAGCAAATAAAGTGTGGTCTTTTCCCATTCCAACGTTAGTACCTGGATAAATTTTAGTTCCTCTTTGACGATAGATAATAGAACCTGCAGTTACAAACTGTCCATCACTTGCTTTCGCACCAAGACGTCTTCCGGCACTATCACGACCGTTCTTTGTAGAACCTTGTGCTTTAATATGAGCAAAACGTTGTATATTAAATGCAAACTTTAACATTCGCTATTCTCCTTCCATTTTTATATTTTTTTGATATTGTCTTTCAATTTCTTTTAAAAGATTTAACATATTTTCTAATAAAGTGTCGGTAATTTTATCGTGTTCTAACACCTGAATTTCAAGTGTATCCCCATCATCGGTTACTTGAATGGTTTCCTTAAAAGAAAGAATGGCATTCACACTTGTTGTGACAACACTTGATACAGCTGCACAGACAATGTCAGTTCCTGACTCACTATATCCCGAATGTCCACGAATTAAAATACGTTTCATACTTTCGTTTTCTTTTTCTACTTTTACCTTAATCATAATTATTTAACTTCAATTTTTTTAACCACTAATTTTGTGTAAGGTTGTCTATGTCCTTGTTTATTACGATATTTCTTTTTAGGTTTGTATTTGAAAACAACAATTTTCTTTTGTTTCCCATGTTTTTCAACATTACAAATTACTTTTGCACCACTAACATAAGGTGTTCCAGCTTTTCCATCTACAAATAAAACATCTGTAAATGTTACGTCTTTGCCAGCTTCTGCCTCTAATTTTTCAACGTAGATGACATCCCCTTCAGTTACATAGTATTGTTTTCCACCTGTCGTAAATATAGCTTTCATTTCTTACCTCCTTCATTTATAAGACTCGCTGTTAAGGCAACTTCAACGTTTTCAACCTTTTCCATGCGGTTTTAGAAAGAAAAGCCCTTCCAAACAATCCAAATTCTATCAAAAATAAGAGTGAATGTCAAACTTTTCCCTTAAGATTTCTTTTTCATGCTTGTATTTTTCATGATTTTTAAAAAAATGCAAAGTTTCTTTTTTTAACAAGCCAATATCTTGCATTTCGTTATGTTCTATTTTTTTATAAGGAATGGCATACAAGTACCTTTCTAACAAAAACTTATTTTTAAAATATTCTTTTTTTCGATAAAAATCAATGATTTTATACATTAAAAAACTAATGACAATCATCCCGTTTAAATTGCTTTTGATATTATAAAGAATAAAAAGAAACAAAAAGAAAATAGAAGTGTAGTTTGCAAGTGTAAGCGTTTTGGCATAAGGCAAAAATTTTTGAAACAGAAGCAATATTATCTCTCCCCCATCCAAAGGACGTATAGGAAGCAAATTAAAAAGAAGAATGCTTTTATTATAATAATTAAAGATAGTATAGGTATTTTCTAAAATGAAACCTTTTTGATAAAGAAAAGTAAATAAAAGAAACAAAAGGATTTGAAATAACATTCCTCCCATATAAATAAGTAAATCTTTATTAATGGGAGAATTAATCATTTTTTCAGTGGTAGTAATCCCACCAAAAGGAAAAATTTCTACTTTTACAATTTCATAATGAAACCATTTTAAAAAGAAGATATGTCCTATTTCATGAACCAAAACAATACAAAAAATAAGGAGTATGTTTTTAATAAAACCGGTTAGTAAAAAACTTAAAAAGATAAAGTAACTTAAAGAATTGATTTTAAATTTATTGTATGTATTTCTCATAACTAATATATTCACCATTTTCCATAAAGGTTAAAACGGCTTTTTGATTGTTAAACTCTCCGACCAAACTATTTTTTTCGACGTAATCGTACATCGTCACATTGTAATTAGAAAGATTAGAATACCAAATATCAACTCCATCAATTCCTTGAATAATCATTGTTCTGCCAAGCCCTTCTTTTTCTCCTAAGAAGACGACTACTCCACTTTCTAGAAAGTTATAAGTATTGGAGTTTAAAGAAACCAAAAACGAATCCCCTTCTTTTTCTATTGTGGAATAATTTTTATCATTTATGGAAACAGGTATGGAATTGTTTACTTTTTCTGGAATAATATTTCCAAAATACTTGGCATATAAATTGTTAATTTTCGTAAATGCAAGCGTTTCATTAAAAAAATAATTTTTAAATGTTAAAAGATTTGCATCACTTAGATTGGTAAAAATCGCACACAACAAAACTAAAATGACACTTAAAAGCGTTCTTGTAAATAATCCAGCTATGTATTTAGATGGTTCTTTTACTTGTTTTTTTTGCTTATAATTTACAAAATTCATTCTTTTACTTCTAATACGACGCATGTGTTCTGAAAGCAAATTGTCCATATATCTTCACCATTACATCTTATGAAAAATTAAAATCTTTTATGCATAATGAAAATAAGGAGGAGATTTAAAAAAAATCCAAATATTTCAAAAACAAATGTATGAAAGAAAAGAAATACAAACAGCTTATAAAAGATATAAAGAATGAAAAAACGCATATAAATGCTTCCTATTCTATAAAAGGAGCCTTTTATCTTTCGATTTAAAAGATACAAAATACTATACAAAAGAAAGAATCTTCCACGAGCAAGGAGTAAGAAATCGATTAGGAATATACTAAAAAAATAGACCCATTTTTTTTCTTTTTTCTCTAGCAAAGAATGCAATAAAATGTCTGTTTTAAAGCCTGTGTAGTTATAAAAACAAGCATCTAATATAAAATAGAAAAACGTCATTCTTGACCTCGCAAGTCGGTAATGACACTGATGTATTTTAAATTTTCAAAATCCACGGCAGGTGTTACTTTAATGAGTTTTTCTATTTCGTAATTATCAAAACTTACTTCCTTTACCTCTCCAATTAAGATTTTTTCAGGGTAAATCGAAATATCACTAGTATAAACCAAATCTCCTACTTCTACCTCTCCTTTATTATTGATTCCTTTTATAAGCAATGTACCTTCTTCATATTTTAAAATTCCGTAATTTTCATTTATTTTTACAGATAAATTTAAATTGTTCTGAATTAGCAAATCCACTTCACTACTATGAGCATTTACTTTGGAAATAATGCCAACCAAACCATATTCGTTAATGACTAGATTTTTTTCTTGGTAACCATCCTTACTTCCTTTATAGATGGTAATATGTTTACCTAGATCATAAATATCCCGGAATAAGATTTTAGAATTGCTTACATTGTAGGGTACAGAATCATTATATCCATAAGAACTAGTAAGTTCCTTATATTTTTCCTCTATTACTTCATTTTTGATAGCACATACTTGTTCTTCTGTTTTTGACGTAAGACTTGCCTTAAATAATAAAGCATAGATTTCTTCTTTTAATAAGATTGCTACAATAATAAGAAGTATAAAAACCATTTTTCCTTTTTTTGTCATACGCCTCACCATTTTTAGTATGGTGTATTTTTTTAAAATTAAAGCATATGATGGTCAAAAAAACTAAAAAAATGCGTTTCACTGATAATAACATGGTCCATCAAAGGAATTCCAATCATTTCGCCAATTTTCTTTATATTTTCAGTGAATTTTATGTCTTCATTACTTGGAGTTACATCTCCCGTAGGATGGTTGTGTACTAAAATAAGTTTTACAGCACTATTTTTAATAGCAGCATTAAAAATTTCTCTTGGATGGGTGATGCTTTTATTTTGTGTTCCGATAAAAATAACTTCATCATGAATAACCTCGTTTTTCGTATTTAAAAATATAGCAAAAAGTTTTTCTTGTTTTAAATTAATGACTTTTGTGCGAAACAAATCATAAATATCTTCAGCATTGGTTATTTTGTCTTTTTGGCTTTGTCTTACATTGACTAATCTTTTTCCAAGTTCGATACATGCTAGTATGGAAATGGCTTTGGCTTCTTTAATTCCTTTTATTTTAATTAAGTCTTGGTAGGTAATGCTGTTTAAATCGTGAAAAGAATGAAGAGTTTTTACTAAACGAATAGCTAAATCTTTTACAGATTCTTCTTTATTTCCACATCTTAAAATAATGGCAATTAACTCTTCATTTGATAAATTCTCTGCTCCTTTTGCTTTTAATTTTTCGCGAGGTCTTTCATCTATTGGTAAATCTTTAATTTTGTAGCTCATTGTAGTAACTTTCTAGCATATTTTTAATGATTAACATTCTATTTTCTTCATTACTTTTTACAAGCAATTCGTCATATTTTTTGATTTCATTTAAAATTTCTTCTGTTGTATCTAACTCTTTTATGTAGTAACTATAGTTTTCTTGGTCAAAGATAGAGGCAAGCATGTCTTTATTATCTATAGTAACACCAATATAAATACGATAGTATTCTCCATCATATATGACTTTTCCTAAGGAAAAACGATTTCTGTAGTTATTTGCATTCTCTTTGTTTTTAAAAACCCCCACTTGAAAAGCATACAAAATCGGCTTATTTTTGGCTTCGGCTTTTTCTTTGATATTAAAGAAAAAAAGTCCTGCAAGTATTACCCCTAATAAGGAAGAAAATAATACAATTTTAAACGTTTTTTTCATAACAAATCACCTACTACGTTTATAGCATAGAAAAAATTAAAAAAATGTCGGTTTGTGACATTTTACATAGTATTTTTTAACATTTTTTCATTTCTTTTTTAGATAAATGTATATCTCTTACATATACGCTTTTATCCCAAAAGTTTTCACCATCAAAATAAGTAGATTACTATCTTTATCATAGATATAATTCCAATATCCATCTACTTCAATTGTTTTCTATATTAACACACACTTCCCATTTTTCAAGTTAAAATTTCCATTAAAAAAGGCTTAATTTTCGCCTTCTTCTAACATGGTAGTAATAAAGATACCATATCCTGTTCTTACATTATCTACAATAACATGAGTAACAGCACCTATGATTTTATTATTTTGGATAATGGGGCTACCACTCATCCCTTGAACAACTCCTCCTGCTTTATCTAAAAGCTCATCATCCATAATTTCAAAAGATATATTCTTAATTTTATTGTATTCATTAATTTTGGTAATATTAATATCGTATTCTTTTATTTCATCACCATCTAAAACGGTTAGTATTTTGGCATTTCCGACTTTTACTTCGTCTTTATTTGCTACATCATATGTAATATTTTCCGGTAGATTAGCACTATACGTTCCAAATAAACCATATTGCGTATTTTTAGAAATAGTTCCATAAACTTCGGACGTTTTAAAGCTTGCCTTCTTCTCTCCAGGACTACCATCACTACTTTTGTTTATGCCTGTAATCGTACTATTAAAAATTGTTCCTGTTTTTACTTCGATTTTTTTATTGGAATTCGCTTCAATGATTTCATGGCCTAAGGCTCCAAAGATTTTACTTTCGGGGTCAATATAGGTTAAGGTTCCTATTCCGGTAATACTATCTTTTACATAAAGACCTGTTTTAAAAACACCACCTTGTTCAATTAAATTCATAGTACTTGTATTCTCTTTTCCTTCTCTTATATAAGTCAATTCCACTTTAGAATCTACTATATTTTTTTCTATGGCATTGGTAAGTTCATTAATGGTATTTACTTCTGTATCTGCCACTTTTATAATATAATCTCCTATTTCAATAGAAGGATTAGATTTCACAGACTTCCCATCAACTTGATAGAAACCTACTACAAGTACGCCATTACTTTGAATATTAATTCCTATATTCTGTCCTCCTATGATAACTTTACTTGAATAAGCAAAGACAATCGACGGATAAAACATTATTAATGCAATAAGTACTAATTTTATTTTTTTCATAAACATCACACCTTACTAGTACTAGTATGGAAATAAAGTTTTTTTAAATAAAAACAATATTTGGTTGTTGCCAAATATTGTTAGTATGTTATTTTTCAATTTTAGCCTAAGCTCTTTTTTAATTTTTTCAAAATTGAACATTTTAATCTTTGGTTTTGAAAAATGGGGCGTCAGGAGATAATGCTAAAAAACCTCCTATAAAGCCAACCATTCCACTACTTACAAGCCAAGAATAAACAAGCGTTTTGATTTCAATAAGTCCTATTTGATAAGAGTACATATTAATAAAGTATTCTAAAATACATACATAGGTTGGTATTCCTACAAGAGCCGTGATAAAACTCAAAATAAAAAATTTGCGTTTTTTTAAATTTTCTTCTATCTTTTTATTTGTGTCTTCTAATCTTCCTTCAAAAGAAGTTCGATTTATTTTAAGAACTTTGTAGTCTGATTCTAACTCTTCCACAACATCTTCTTTAATTAAAACCTTTTTAATGTTGTCTTGGTATTCTCTTGGTTTCATTATTCCTTTTTTATTAGAAACAACAACTCGTTTATTCTCTTTATCTACTAAAAAATCAATATTCATGTTTTTTCACTTCTTAACCTCGAGTTATTATACACGTATTTTGAAATGAAAGCAAAGTTTTTTAAAATATTTTCATTGAAGATGATTTACTATTGTACTATCCTAAATTTTCTTTTTAAATCTTCCTAAAATTTGATTATCTTCTTTTGTTGTTTCTTGCTTATTCTCTTTATTTTCTTCGTATAACTTTTTTATATAGTTTCTTAAGTTTTCTAAAGGCTCACTATAAGATATTTCTTGAATTCCCACAGGCATATTTTGTAAATTTGATTTTTGTTTCTTTTGTAATTCATACATTAGACGGTCTTTATAATCAAACAAAATATGTTTTGTAAAAAATAATTTTAATTTTAAATCCTTTATTTCTGCTTCTACATTTTCTAAATCTTCTTGGTTTTCTTCTCGCTTTTCTTTTCTTATTCGATACCTAGTTATTAAAATAACACTAGCGAATATAATCCCCATATTTACTCCAAAACGTGTAGAATTTAACACCTCTATATTTTGTAACTGTTCTAAAACATTTGCTTTTAAATCAGAAACATTTACGGCATACCCTAGAAAAGCAGAAAAAGTAAATGCACCCATGCTTGTACCATACCACCTTTTATCTGCACGTTTTTGCCATATAGGTGCTTCTCCTATTCTCTTTTCAATATCTATTACATTTGCATCCGCTTTTTCTTTCTCTTCATTTAATTTATTAAAATCATTTTCTAATCCTTCTACTATATCTTCTAAAAACAAAACATCTTTTATATTATCTTGGTATTCTCTAAAAGTCATATTCCCATGCTCATTAGAAACAACAACTCGTTTATTCTCTTTATCTACTAAAAAATCAATATTCATGTTACTCACTCCTTGTTCCATATTATACTTTATCCATTATTTAAAAGTAAAGTCTATATTTTTTATCTTAAAATTCTTCTGAAATGTTGTCTATTTTTACTATTTTTTTCTCTTTTGTTTTGGTATCTTCTATACAATAATTTTCTTTATCAAATTGGTTCCCTAGTATAATCATTTTTGGTGTTCCTAGTATATAGACGTCATTGATCCTGTTTCCAATGGATAAATTTTCTCTGTCATCAAGTATAGCTGGGATATTGTTTTCTATTAGGTAATTGTATAATTTTTCGCCCTCTTCTTTGTTGTTTTCGTTATAAATGATTTGTACTTTGTAAGGTGCGATAGTATAAGGCAAGGCGAATCCTTTTATTTTTTCTTCTTTTTTTATTACATTATTTTCTATAATACAAGCAATTATTCTTCCTAGTCCTATTCCGTAACATCCCATGTAATAAGGTTTATTTTCTCCTTTTTCGTCTTTATAATAAAGTTTCATACTTTCTGAGTATTTGGTGCCTAATTGAAAATTGTTTCCTAATTCGACGGTATTGCATTCTTTTAGATTATTTATGTCTTTTATATTTAGTTGACTTAAATATTCTTCTTTATTTTTAAATTCTAAAACTTCTCTATTGATTCCAATATTTTGGGTTTCATCATACAATATTTTATCTTCTCCTAAGTCAGTGACGGCTTGAAATTCTTCTGCTACTTTTCCTCCAATTACGCCATTATCACTGATTGTTGGAATAATAGGAATGTTTAGTCTTTTAAAGATGTTTAAGTAAACTTGGTGCATTTCATTGTATGTTTTTTTCATATCTTCTTCGGTTTTATCAAAAGAATAAGCGTCCATCATCACAAATGTTCTTGGTCGAAATAAATAGCCTCTTGTACGCATTTCTTTTCTAAATTTTTCTCCAATTTGGTAGTATACCGCTGGCAGATTTTTATAGGAAAGTAGTCGGTTGGCACCAAAAAGGGTTGCGCATTCTTCTGCAGTGGGAGCAAGACCATATTCTCCTAGATTGTTTTCTAAAGTAAACATGATGTCTCCTTCTTTTGTGTACATGTCCCATCTATTGGATTGTTCCCATATTTTTTTAGGTTGTAGTTTAGGGAATTCTACTTGAATACATCCACTTTTGTCTAGTTCTTCTATAATAATATTTTCCACAATTCTTTCCAATTTTGTCCATAGATTTCCATAGCCATAAATACCACTTTCAAATTGATAAAGTTCTCCTAATTTCATTAAAATGTCTTGCCCAGCATAATTAGTATCGACATCATTCAAATTTATTTTTTTAATATTTAATTTACTTAATCTCATAACATTCACTTTCTTTCTATTATTTTATTCTTTTTTGACAAAAAAAGGACAGCATAAGGAGTCAAAATGACGGTGCCATCCTTTTATTTTTCTTAATTTTGATAACGGTCACTCCCGGAAATGTTTGCATTCCACTCTGAAGGTAGGAATTATAGAGCCACATAACTTGTTCTCACTCTACCAAGCTCACTTTTATGCTTTTCTCTATAATATTCCTTCGTCTTTGCTTTATTCATATTTATTCTATCATATTTCTTTCGTTCTTGTAAATCTTAAAATTTCTATTCTCCATCATTGTCGCTAGAAATTTCAAAATCTACAAGTTCTCCATTTTCTGTTAGTATTTTATTTACTTTCTTCGTGGCTTCGTTTAACTTGTCACTACAAGATTTTACAAGTTTCATAGCTTCTGTATATTTTTCAATCGCAGACTCTAATTCTATGTTTCCACTTTCTAGTTCATGCACAATACTTTCTAGTTTTTCTAATGATTTTTCAAAACTTAAATTTTCCATTCTTTTTTCTCCTTTACAACAGCAATAATTTCGCCTTTTTTTAATTTAATATTTATTTTATCTTCAATTTCTAAATCATTACTATCTTTAATAATTTTATTCTCTTTCGCTACTAAACTATACCCTTTATCTAGTATATTTAGGGGATTTACGAGTTTTAGGGTATTTACAAGCAATGTAGTTTCATGTTCTTTTTTTTCTAAATGCCTTTTTATGTATTCGTTTATCTTCACTTGGTAATTTTCTAAATTGTTTTTCTTAATTTCAAAACTAGCAAGTGGTCGCTTTAATACCATATTATTTTTAATGGTATTTAACTTCATTTCATTATCTGAAATTTTCTTTTGCATCCCTTTATTTAATAGTTCTATTAACGTATCTAGTTTTTGTTCTTTTAATTCATAAAGGGACATTGGATTTTTTAAAACAAAACTTGTTCTTAAAGATTTTACTCTTTCTATTTTTGTTTTTAAATTGTTTTTAATTAATGCATTTAATCGGCTTTTCTTTTCTTTTAATAAATCTTCTATATCGTATTTCATAGGTACAGCCATTTCCGCTGCTCCTGTTGGTGTTGGAGCACGTAAGTCTGCTACAAAATCCGCAATCGTAAAATCGACTTCATGTCCTACTGCACTGATAATAGGAATTTTGGATTCAAAAATCGCTCTTGCAACAATTTCTTCATTAAAAGCCCATAAGTCTTCAATAGAACCTCCTCCTCGTCCACAAATAATCACGTCTAGGTCGTATTCGTTAGCACGTCTTATTTGGCGAACAATCTCAGGTGCGGCAGAGGCCCCTTGTACTAATGAAGGAAATAAAATCGTTTCACAAATCGGATATCTTCTTTTAATAGTACTTAAAATATCCCTTATAGCTGCCCCTGTAGATGCTGTTATAATTCCAATTCTTTTTGGATATTTCGGGATTGGCTTTTTGAAACTCGCATCAAACAAACCTTCGCTTGCAAGTTTTTTCTTTAATTTTTCATATTCAATGTATAGATTTCCTAAACCATCCATTTCCATAGAATCTACATAAATTTGATAAGTTCCTTGAGCCGGATAGCAAGAAATTCGCCCCTCTACTAAAACGTTCATTCCGTCTTCCGGTTTAAATTTTAAAGATAAAGCTTTGTTATAAAACATCACAGCACTTATTCTAGAGGTTTCATCTTTTAAAGTAAAATACAAATGTCCTCTTGTATGATTTTTAAAGTTTGATATTTCCCCTTTTAAATAAATTTTATGAAGAAAACTATTTTCATCAAACATCACTTTTATGTATTCATTTAGAGCACTAATTTTTAAATATTTTTCTTCTGTACCAACCATAGTACCCTCCTTTCTTATTCACGAATAATTTTATCTAAAACTGCATTAATCATTTTTCTTACCGCATCATCACTATATTTTTTTGCAAGTTCTATGGCTTCATTAATTACGACAACTTCTGGAGTATCCGTATATTTTAATTCAAATAAAGCAATTCTTAAAATGGAAGCTCCTGTTTTATCTAAACGTTCAATTGTCCATTCTTTTATATGCTCATTGGCAAGTGTATCTAATTCTTCTTTATGTGTTATAACTCCATAGACAATATCTTTTACAAACTCATTTTCAATTTCAATATTATCTTTCATGATTTCTTCTATATCTACGGTTACTTTATTGTTTTGCATTAAATCGTATTGGTATAAAATAACCATACATTTTTCCCTTAGTTCACTTCTTTTATAAGCCATAAAAAACCACCACTTAAATTATACCATAAGCGATGGTTTATGCCTAGAAGAAATATTCCTTATTTCAATTTGATTCGGGCGTATTCTTTACTACAATATTCTTTTAAATGTTCAAAAATTTCTTCTAAACGTTCTATCTCTCCAACACTAGAAACAAGAAAAATATCCTTTTTTCGCACTCTATCCCAATATTTTTCTAAATTTGATTTTTTACATTCTCCTAAATGGACATAGCTAACTCTAAATTTATCTTGCATAGAATTTAAAACTACACTTTCAAAAGAAGCTTTTAAAGTTATGGAATGTTTCTCTTGCGGACTTGTACAATTACTCGTGCTATCTATTTTATGATATACATAATTTTCATCTTCAAAATTTGTTTCATAAAATTCTTGAATCATTTTCGCATCTTCTTGGTATTGTATAAAATTATGAATACTATGTTCATTTAACGTAATACAAAAAACAATCTCATAAAAGCCTTTTCTTAAAATCAAATGATTTTCTTTCATAAAAAAAATGTATTTTTCTCCTCCATAAAAAAATGACAATGTATTCTTTGTGCTATTTTTTAGTACGAATTCAAAAGTAGAAAAGGTTTCTTTACCAAAAAATGTTTCCATATTTTTATGAATGTAATACTGAATATTTGTAAGTTTTCTGGCTTTCGGAATCACTTCTCCCCATTCTTTAGAAAGCCAAAATTCTAAAATTTTCTGAGTTAAGTTTATCATTTTATTTCCTCCTCTTGTATACAAAATACTTTTTTTCTAAGCAAAAAAGAGATGCTAATTTTTTACTCTTTTTCTTTCTATTGGTAACTCTATTGATTTTTCTTCTAAGAAACTAAATATGGAATCGAGATTATCATAAATAGTAAGAGAGGGATTAGAAAATGGAATTGCTATAATTTCGCTTTTCCTTTTTAAATTGTCAACATATTTTTTTATATTTTGTTTGAGCCTTTCATATGTAGCGTTGGCTCCCTCTTCCCTACTATCTACTAAATCTTCCAGTTTTATAATTTCAAACAAATGACTTTGCCCTTTCTGAACAGAAATAGATTTAGCACGATAAGCCGGAAAAATAATTTCTTCGCCATAAATGTTATATATAATTTTTTGATAGTCAAAGCATGGAGTATCTTTTAAATAAATACAGCTATAATCACTTATAGTTTCTGTTTCCGTGATTATCGTATTAGAATTGTGAATTTTATTATCGTCTACTAATATTCTAAAACTGATTAGAGAATTAGTTGAACACATTTCTAATGTCCTTCTTCCCCAACGGGAATGTACAATATATTCGGTATCTCCATAAAAAATCACTATTTTGTTTATTACTTTGTTTTTCGTAAAACTTGTAACAGAAGCAAGTTCTGGCTCTACGAGTGTATTAAATTCCAATTCATAAGGTTCAAACACATCTTTTCCAAATATTGAAATTATGTTTTTCTTTAAATAATAATGTACAACTTCTCGATTCGTTATATTAGAAAAACTTAATTTTTCAAAATTATTTTCTATAAATTGTGATAATATGATTTTGTGTTCCATTTTATATTTCTCCTTTTAGTAAATCTATTATAAGGCAAAATATTTTAGAAATAAAATATTTTGTGTCAATTTACATTTTCTTGTCTTTGCTCATAATTTCTTTTAACTCATACAACTTGTTAATGGCTTCAATCGGTGTCATATAAACCGGGTCTACACCTTCCATAAATTTTTTTATGGGGTCTTCTTTTTTTGGCTCTTCAAAAGAAAGGGTAAGTTGTACTTTTTCGTCATTGGTATTTTTCGTTTTATTATTTTCATAATGTTTTAAAATTTCACTAGCACGAGTTGTTAATTCTTTTGGCATGCCAGCTAATTTTGCTACATGAATTCCATAACTTTTATCTACTGCCCCATTTTTAATTTTATGAAGAAATGTAATATTCCCATTTTCTTCATGAGCAGAAACATGAATGTTTTTAATACTAGGGATTTTTCTTTCTAAAGAAGTAAGTTCATGATAATGCGTTGAAAATAATGTCTTACACCCAATAGTTTTATTAACGTATTCTAGAATAGCTTGGGCAAGGCTCATTCCATCATAAGTAGCTGTCCCACGTCCTAGTTCATCAAATAAGATTAAACTATCTTTTGTTGCATTTGTTATGGCATTTTTAGCTTCCTTCATTTCCACCATAAACGTAGATTCTCCACTTACTAAATCATCACTAGCCCCAATTCTTGTAAATATTTTATCGATAATAGGAAGACTTGCACTCTTAGCAGGCACAAATGAACCCAATTGCGCCATGATAATAATAATCGCAAGTTGACGCATAAACGTCGATTTACCGCTCATATTTGGCCCAGTAATTAAAAGAGTATTAATAGTACTATCCATAATACAATCGTTTGGAACATACGTATTATTAGAAACTTTTTTTATGACTGGGTGAAATCCTTCCTTGATATCAATTGTATGATTTCCATTTAATTCTGGTCTTACCAAATTGTATTCTTCAGCACAAACTGCAAGTGAAGTAATCGCATCTAATTCACTTATTATTTCTGCCGTATCTTTTAAAGCAATTAATTGTTTTTTTATGGTTTCTTTTACTTCGTTAAATAAATTGTATTCCATTTCGATAATTTTTTCTTCGGCATTCAAAATCATGGCTTCTTTTTCTTTAAGTTCTGGAGAAATAAAACGTTCACAATTGGCAAGTGTCTGGCGTCGCTCCCAATTCAGATTATCACTTACGTATTCTACTTGACCTTTACTTACTTCAATATAATATCCGAATACACGATTATACCCTACTTTCAAATTTTTAATTCCGGTAGTTTCTTTGATTTTAGCTTCAAACTCCGCAATAAAATTTTTACCCCCACTACGAATATTCTTTAGCTCATCTAGTTCTTTGTTGTAGCCTTCTTTAATTAAATACCCTTCTTTCAAGGTAACAGGTGGCTCTTCATATATTGCACTCTCTAATAATTCATAAATGGGTTTATGTTCTTCTATCTTGTAATCAAAATGAAGTTGTGCTACTATTTCTTTAATATTAGGTAACACTTTTAAACTTGCTTTTAATTGCAAAAAATCACGGGCATTTAAGGAACCACACGCAATTTTTCCACATAAGCGTTCTATATCGTAAATTTCATATAAAAATTCTCTCAATTTGTCTTTTAAAATAAATTCTGTATTTAAAACATTGATTTGATTATAACGAATTTCTAACTTTTCTTTGTCTTTTAATGGATGCATCAAATAATCTTTTAGTTTTCGACTTCCCATACTCGTTTTTGTTTTATCAAGAAGCCAAATTAAAGAATAGGTTCTTTCTTTTAAACGAAGTGTTTCTACTAATTCCAAATTACGAATTGTATGAACATCCATTTCTAAATAATCTTCCGTATGAATTATGTTTACGTTTTTCATATGTGTTACATCTTTTAATTCTCGTACAATTAAGTAATATAATAAATGTTTTATTCCTTCTTTAAAACGGATATCTTCAACACTATTGGTTAAGTTTTCGTATCCTTCCTCCATAAGCCCCTCTGAAATAGATACTTCAATTCCATATGTTCCTTTTAATAATCCAATGAGCTCTAAATCCGTATTGTCTTTTAAAATGACTTCTTTGATTTTCAAATTTAAAATTTCATTTAATAACTTTTCTTTTTTTGGCTCCACATTCATGATGTTTAGACTGCCCGTTGAGATATCAGCATAGCATAAAACATAAGTAAAGGAAAAATCTAAGATACTTGCGATATAATTATTTTCGTGTTCACTTAAGAGTTCAGAATCGACAATGGTTCCTTTACTAATGACTTGTACAACACCACGTTTCACCATCCCTTTGGCATTTTTAGGGTCTTCTAATTGCTCACAAATGGCTACTTTATAGCCTTTATTTACTAACTTTTCAATATAGGGTTTTACTGAATGAAAAGGAACTCCACACATGGGAACTCTTTCCTCAAGTCCGGCATTTTTACTTGTTAAAGTTAGTTCAAGTTCTCGAGAAGCAATTTCACCATCTTCAAAAAATAATTCATAGAAATCTCCTAAACGAAAAAATAAGAGTTCACTTGGATATTCTTCTTTTATATCATAATATTGGCGCATGCCAGGGCTTAATTTTTCTTTGTCTATTTCACTGCGTTTCATACTACCCACCTACTTCCCAATTATACCATTTCTCGTCATAAAAAAGAAAGTAGTTTACGTCTACTTCTTGTCTAAAATCGCCTTCTTCAAAATAAATTCCATTTCTTCTATGCATCCTCTTAAAAAATGCATTTTCCATTTTATAAAGGTTTATAATACGAATTATATTCTTTTGTTATTAACCGAGTACGTTTCAAATCCCTTACGTTTAATTCTTTCTTATCTAATATTTCTTGTAATGTCTCAAAAAAAGGATATATCATTTTATAATCTTTATAAATTGCTTGATTAAATAGAGATGATATCTCGTGATGTTCCATCACAGGTTGTTCCCATCTTTTATATTGAAAAGAGAATATAATAACGTTTGCATAATATGGTTTTGATTTTCATAATTAATTAGTTTTTCCTCTTTTTTTGCTTTATATCCAAAGTCCAAGTCAATAATATAATAATAACCATTATATAAAATATTTTTGTCATGCAAATCCCCTAAAATAAAATGTTCACGACCTAAAGAAAAAACGTCTTCCATAAGTATATCTAAATTTTTTAGCAGATTTACTACTTGTGTTTGCCTATCTATATATTTTAAAGTCTTCGCTTTTTTATAATTTGTTATATAAGCAACTACTTCTTCTTTATAAATAAATAAAATATTAGGAGCGATAATACTGCCATTTTTTAGTGTACTTAAATAAGTAATATGCTCTTGCATAGAATATCTAGAAAACAGTTCTTTCTTTGTATAAGAATTTTTATATATTTTTAATAATAAACCATTTCGGAGTAAAAAGCACCTACTCGTTTTTCCTTGCCCAATAAATTTTGCACCGATTAGTAGTTTTACTAAATCCTGTTTATTAGTAAGTCTTATTATCTCTATTTTATTCATCATCTATTCCTTCTTGCGTAAAGTACTTACGACTTTTAAAACAACAACTATTATAATAATAGAAACCAGGATTTTAGTCAAATAAAAAATGCCTAAACTTAAGCATTTTTATGTTGCATTTTTTCTGTTGCTTCGTCCATCATAGTATTCAGTAACTTGTCTGCATTTTTCTTTGTACTTTTATTTGTTAATAAATAGGCAACCATACCTGCGCCGCAAGCCATACCTATACTAGAAGCAATCATCATTTTCTTCATATCAACACACTCCTTACTTGTAGTATGCGAATGTTTTTAAATAGTATGCAATAAAACGCTCTTTAATGTAGTTTTACGATTGCTACTATAATCATTGTTCATTGCCATTAGAAATGCAGTTTTCTCTCCAACCACAACTAAACTTTTTTTAGCACGAGATACTCCAGTATAAATGAGTTTATTATAAAGCATTTTGTAGTAGTTTTTGCTAATAGGCAAGATAACATGTGGAAATTCACTTCCTTGGCTTTTATGTATCGTAATGGCATAAGCATGCTTAATCATATACAAGTCTTCCTTGGTATACTCTACATAACTTCCATCAAAATCGATGGTAATAATTTCCTTTTTTCTTGGAGAAAACTTTGTTTCTATACTTAGAATATACCCAATATCTCCATTGTATACATTACAATCGGGGTTATTGACAAGCTGTAATACTTTATCGCCTTCTCTAAAAGTTATGTCTCCAAGTTTTAATTCTTTTAATTCTTCTTTTTTAGGATTAAATAATTCTTGTAAAGTAAGGTTTAAATTATCAATTCCATTTTCTCCTTTATACATGGGAGCAAGTACTTGGATATCATCCACTTTTAAGCCTTTTTCTATGCTTCTTTTACAGATTTCCTTTATCATTTTGATAATTTCTTTTGATTCTGTCATAAAAAAGTTATAATCGTCCTTTTTTTCCGTAAAGGTATCACTTAGAGCATGTTCTTTGATTTCATGGGCTAAATCGGCGATATAAGAATTTTCACTTTGGCGATATATTCGTTCTAAAGGATTATAGGAAAATAAGTGACTATCGACTAAATCATTTAAAATAAGTCCCGCTCCTACACTTGGAAGTTGGAAAGTATCTCCCACTAAAATAAGTTGAATATTGGAATTAATGCCCTTCAGTAACGAATCAAAAAGAAATGTATCTAGCATACTTGTTTCATCTACAATAATTAAGGTATGGTTATTTTTATTGTATTCGTTGATTCCAAAATCATTGGTGTCTTTATTCCATTTTAAATATCTATGAATGGTACTAGCAGGCAAGTGAGTAGATTCTGCTAATTTTTTACTTGCTCTTCCTGTTGGGGCTAAGAGTGCAACATTTGTAATTACGTCAATTGGAGAAAGTTTATTCATTTCGATATAAAGCCTTGTAATGGCATTAATAATGGTTGTTTTCCCTGTTCCTGGTCCACCTGAAATAATAGATACACGATTTTCTAAAGCATTTTTTATAGCGTTTTTTTGCTCTAAATTATAAGAAACACCAATCATTGTTTCTAAAGAACTTATGGTCTCATCAAAACTCCTTAATTCTTTTTTGGGAAGATTTACAATTTTACTTAAATTTCTTGCAATATCATGTTCCATTGTATAGTTTTCTTTTAAATAATATTTTTCGTCTTGGATTACAATCCAATTTTCTTTATATAATTCTTCTAATAAATAGGCAAATTCTTCTTCCTCTATTATCATTTTAAAATAGCTTTTTAAATTGGAATGAATTTCTTCTTTAAAATAATACACATCGCCCGCTGTATCACTTATTCTTTTCATAGTTTCTAAAATACATTCTTTTTTACGAGTATTACTACTTGCATCAAAGTTTTTGGTATAAATGTAATCTAATTTATTAAAATCAATAATCTTTTTAAAATAGTATAAATTTTCATGTAAAAAAACACCTGTTTTGTCTTTAAACTTTTTTATAATTCGGGTGGCATCTCCAATCGAAAATCCAAAACTTTTTAATTCAATGATTAAATCATCATTAGAAGAATGAGCAAGTATGGAGGCATAGATATTATTTGCTCTTTTCTCTGTCATATCAGGTACTAAAAATAAGTTACTAATGTTTTCTTTAATTAAATCAATAGCTTTCTCCCCTAAAGTTTCGACTATTTTGCGTGCAGTTTTCTCTCCACACCCTTTGATTAAAGGACTAGATAAAAACTCAATAACTGCATCACTACCGGTCGGCTTTTCTTTTTCATAATTATTGATTTTAAATTGGTATCCATAGCGTTCATGTCTTGTATATTCTCCCATTAATAGATAATTTTCTTCTTCGTTTGGGTCTAGTATAGTGCCACTTATCGTAATGGTTTTATTTACAAATTCTTGCAAGTTTTCACTTTTTGCTTCTTTTACACGGAATGTCCCTACAAAAAAACCATTCTCGTTTTTATAGATTGTTTGTCTAATTTTGCCTTTAATTTCTTCCATCTTGTATTTCACCTATAAAAAATTTTAACACAAAAAAAGTAAAAACTGCAATTTTTTTACTTTTAATCTGTATACCCTAAAACATAAAGTTCATAGGAAAATAAATCATATGTTTTATCCATTTCGGTTAAGTTATTTGTTCTTTTATAATTATGTAAATCGTTCCACATCTCATATAAATGGTTATAGGTTTTTAACATCATACTTTTTTCAGAATTAGAAGTGGAATTCATTAAACGATCATAGTAGTCTTTCATCGAATTTATAATATATTGATTTAATTGATTATAATCACGATTCCCTATTTTAATTACCATTTTGCTTTCAGTTTCACGTATAAAAGGACGAATAAAATGGTTAGAAGAAAGTAAATTATCATTGACTTCTAATTTCCCAATTGTCTTTTCTTTTTCAAAAATATGAAATTTTTTAAATGCTGTATCACTAAACATTGTCTTCACCTATTATGCATTATACGCTTTTTTTGTATTTTTGTAAATTAGTAAATTGGACTTAATTTTCTACTCTGTTTTCTACACATTCTCCAACTAAAATACTCTCTTCATATTTTATTAATTTTATTTTATAAAAAGTATTAGACTCTAATTTTTTTGGCACTTTTACTTTTATATAATTACTTGTGTACCCAAAGCTTTCGGTGTCATGCACTTCTTCTATTAAAACTTCTACTATTTGATTTAGATGTTTTTGATAAAAATCGGCTTCTAATTCTTTACTAACTTCATTAAGAATTCGGCTTCTTCGTTTCTTTTCTGCATCACTCACTTGCTCTGGCATTCTACTTGATGGAGTTCCATCCCTTTTTGAATAAGGAAATACATGAATTTTAGAAAATCCCATTTCCTTACACGTTTTAATAGTTTCTTTAAAAAGTTCTTCTGTTTCATAAGGATGTCCAACAATCACATCCGTCGTAATACTGACATCCTCTTTTATATTTTTTATTTCTTCTATTTTCTTTTTAAAATAGACTAAATCATACTTTCTGTTCATTCGTTTTAATATGGTATCACTTCCTGCTTGCAAAGGAATATGAAAATGATTGACTACTTTTTTATTGTTTTGAATCACTTGCATCATTTTCTCATCTAATTCTGTAACTTCAATTGAGGAGATACGAATTCTTTCCAACCCTTCTAACTCACTCATTTCTTCAATTAAATCTGCTAGTGTTTTTCCATTAGAATAATAGGAACCTGTTAAAATTCCTGTTAAAACAATTTCTTTGTGCCCGTGTTGCACAAGCATTTTTACTTCTTCTAACGTCTTATTAAAATCTTTACTTCGCACGTTTTTGCGAACATAAGGAATGATACAATAACTACAATAATTGTTACAACCATCTTGAATTTTCACAAAAGCTCTTGTATGACTATCAAAAGCATCTACCATCATACTTTCAAAATCATAGGTTTCTTCATCATAAAATTTAGAATAAGCTTCTTTTGTTTTTAAATATTCTTCTATATATTCATGAAGTTTGCTCTTATCTTTATTCCCTATTAAAATCGATATTCCCATTTCTTTGTAGACATTTTGATTATTTTCACTACTACAACCACAAACGATTACTATTTTTCCTAAACGAATAGCATGACGTACCATTTTTTTTGATTTGTTATCAGCCATGTTCGTAACGGAACATGTATTGATAATTAAAATATCCGATTTCGTTTCGTCTTCTATATAATTATATCCGTGTTTTACTAAATTTTCTTTGATAACTTCACTTTCATAAGCATTTACTTTGCAACCAAGTGTTACGATATGAAATTTCATTTGTATCTCCTCCAAAGCGCTTTTATTATAACACAACTTAGAATAAAATAAAAAAAGAGAATAGCTCTCTTAGTTTAATAATTGATTTAAAGCTTGCAAACTTTTTAAAAATTCTTCTTCTCTTTCATAGCTATAAAAACCTATGTGTTTATTTGCTTTTGGTTTTTCCATTATGGTATCCAAATTAATCTTTTTAATGGAAATTTCCTCATTGTTCATTTTTTCTTCTTCGTATTTTATATCCAAATTATTTTTAGCAAGTAATTCTTCATAACTAATAATGGCTTTTTCCTCTTGTTCGGCTTCATAGTCATTTAATTTTACAATTTGTGGTTCTCTATTTTCGATATCACTGACAATGGATTTCAAATCTTCTATTTCCGAATTAGCGCTTATAACTTCCTCTTCTTCACTTGTACGAATAATATAAATTAAAGAAACGATTAAAATAATTAAGACTAAAACCGCAAAATACAAAAGATAATCTATTTGAGATAAAGCATTAATAAACCCTATAATATCTTTTACTATTTGCATAACCAATCACTTCCTATTTTATTTTATCATATGTATTTCTTTAATGTAAAAAAAAGTAAAAGATTTACAAGTTGAAGTGTAAATCTATTTTATGGTGTAAGGAGATGCAAGAGTGCCTTCTCCTACTACGCTTGTTTTCTTAATTAAATTTATAACAGGTCGAACCCCTTTATAAATACTTCCTGTATTTTCTGAAATTACTTTTCCGTTTGTTGTAACTTCAAAATAAGTAATATTATTTTCTTCACTATAATTTGGAGTTAAAGTCCAATAAGAAACTACTTTTTCAGGAACATACAAATAATAGCTTGTATTATCGTTATTTGTTGTTGCTCCTGCTAGAATGACTTCGTCTGCTGAAAGAATACCATATCGACTTGTATATTCTTTTCCTAAACAAGAATAGGAAATAGTAAAATCTTTTAGCATACGTGCATTTCCGGCATAGTAGTTCCTAGTTCCCTCTGTTAAAGCAATAGAATCATCTACACAATATTTTCCTGATATTAAATAACTATCAAATTCGCTTAAATGTTCATCATACCAAGTCTTTAATGTTTTTTCGAGCGCGCTTTTTGAAAAATCGAGTTTGTCTTCTAGTTTTTCTACATTTGTCTCGTATAAAACTGAGGTTGTTTCTATATCATCATTCAATACCAAACGAACGCTTCCATCACTATTGATTCTTACAATACGCCATAATAAGTTCGCATACATAATATAATTGTTCTCAATGTCTCCTCGAAAGTAGTAAAATGTTCCATAATCATCACTTGCTTCTATTAGCCCCTCATTTGTCGTTGCTACTTCTGCTCCTACATTTGTTAAAGCTTCTTTTTTCACTTCATTATTTTTTAAAATAGTACTTGCAAAATACTCTTCATTTCCTGCTTCTAAATTGACATCTAATTTTGCGGTGAATGCTAAATTATCTTTTCCATAAAGAGTTAAAGTATAAAAATGCGTTTCTCCTGCATTAATTTTAATTAAACTTGCAAGCGTGTTGTTTTCTTTGTTTACTTCACTTTGTAATATTTTGATTTTACCATTTTGTTCTGTTAAATCATAAGTAATTAATTCTTCTTTGGTTTTCATATCTTCAAGGCTAACATAGTATTGTACTTCTCCTTCCGAATTATTAGTAATGGAGAAAGTATAGGTTTTCTTTTCTTCTTTCAAAATTATTTTGTTTCCATTTAGATAGTTAATCGATAAACCGCTTTTTACCATTACTAAAGGGTTTGTACTTTCTATATCTTTTAGGTATTTTACATAGGAAAATAATAGGACAAAGGTTAGTAGAAGTAAAAATCCTACAAATTTCAATCCCGTTCGGTATTTTTTTGCCATTTCATCAACCTCTTATTATATATATAAGTATAGCAACCTAGATTATGCCTTGTCAAATGTTGCAATTGCTTCTATGTAAAGAAAAAAGCACTTATTTTTTTAAGTACTTTTTAAAATTTTTAAAAATCGGTTCCTCATCTAAGCCTGTTTCTGCAAGTTCTTCTAATAATTTCTTTTGTTTGCGATTTAGTTTAGTTGGAGTTACCACATTTAAAATCACATATAAATCCCCTTTACGAAGAGTATTTGGAATCTTAATTCCTTTTCCTTTTAATCTTAATTTATCTCCTGTACTTGCTCCCGGTTTAATATCTAATACTACATTGTTTTCAAGAGTAGGAATCTCTTTTTTAGAACCAAGGGCTGCTTCTGCGAGGGTTAGAGGAACTTCTAAGTAAATGTCCTCTTCTTCTCTTTCGAAAAAATCGTGTTTTTTGACATTAAATTCAATATAGATATCACCATTTGGTCCACCATTACTTCCTGCTTCCCCTTTTCCGCTAATGCGGAGTTGGTATCCGGTATCAACACCTTCGGGAACGGTAACTAGAATCTCTTTATTTTCTTTTGTATAACCTGTACCACGACATAGATTACAGGTTTCTTCAAATGTTTTTCCGCTACCACCACATTCGTTACATGTTGTTTGCGTTTGGAAAATACCGAACATGGATTTTTGTTCCATGATAATCGTTCCACGTCCATTACATTTGCTACAAGTTTTCTCGTGGAAACCTCCGGCGCCGTTACATTTACTACAAGTTTCATTTAAGTCAATATTGATACTTTTTTTACATCCAAAAACCGCTTCTTCAAAGGTTAAGTTCATTTTAACTAAACGGTCTCGACCTTTAGAAGGCCCATTTCGTCTTCTACTTCCACCACCAAAGTTAAAACCAAAGCTTGAACCAAAGAACTCATCAAAGATGCTTCCAAGGTCTATATCATCCGCACTAAATCCTTGGAAACCACTAGAGCCGCCTTCAAAAGCCGCATGACCAAATTGGTCGTATTGGCGTCTTTTTTCGGGATCTGATAAAATAGCATATGCTTCTCCTATTTCTTTAAATTTTGCCTCAGCATCGGCTTCTTTATTGACATCGGGATGGTATTGCTTGGCAAGTTTACGAAAAGCTCTTTTAATTTCTTCTTCGCTTGCATTTTTTTGTACTCCTAATACCTCATAATAATCTTTTTTATTCACTATGCTTCACCTACTTCTTTATCATAATATAAATTTTCAAATTGTTCCACTAAGGAATCAAAATAATGAATGGCATTCTCATAAACAGATTTATCTTCTAAATCAATACCAAGTACTTCAAATGTTTCATGTGTCCATTTGTCACATCCAACACCTAAATATTTTAAATAATTATCAAGAGTTTTTTTATCTCCCTCTAAAACTCTTTGTGCTATATTTGTGGCTACACAAATACTGATTGCATAGCTATATAAGTAAAAATTATTGTAATAATGACTTCTTATAATCCAACTATTTTTTATATTTTTATCTAGTACTACATAATTCCCAAAGTATTTTTTATATGATTTTTTAACTAAGTTGTCCATAAATTCTTGGGTAATCGTTCCGCCATCCTCTACCAATTCGTACATTTCTTGTTCTATTTTCCCTTCACGAACAGCACCAAATAAATTAGATGCTATAACATCAATAATATGAGCAATTCCCACAAGTTTTTCTTCTTTTGTTTTGGCATTTTTAACAATATAATCAGATAGCAAACATTCATTTAATAAAGAGGCTACTTCCGCAACTATTGTGGTTTGTTCACGATATTGTAAAGGATTGTTCTCGTTTAATAATTGATGATGAACATTATGCCCACCTTCATGTGCAATCGTAGAAACAGAAACCAAATCACCATTAAAACTCATTAAAATTCTTGAATCATGCGTCATAGTTTCACAAGAATACCCACCACTATATTTCCCTGGATATTGACAATAGTCTATGTAATGATTATCAAAAATCTTATTAAATTTACGATAGTAATTGTCTCCTAAAGGTTGAATAGATTTTTTTACAATCTCTTGTGCTTCTTCTATAGAATATTCTTTATCACTTTTTACTAAATCGACTTTTGTATCATAGTAATATAATTTGTCATATCCAAGTATATTCTTTCTTAATTGAATGTATTTTTGATACGAGGAAACATGTTTTTCTGTTGTATTTACTAAAGCATTAAATACTTGGTTACTAAGATTGAGTTCAAATAATTTACTATTCCACGCATTTTCAAAATGGTGCAATTTGGCAATGGTATTATTTGCTTTTACATAAGAATTTAATAATCCTGCAGCAGTTCCACCATATTGATCCAAAGTTTTATTGAAGGAAGTATACACTTTTTTTCTTATATTTCGATTATTATTTTGTAGTAAAAAGTGATAATTATTGGTAGCGATTTTTTCTGTTGTTCCCTCTTCTAGTTTCACTTTACCATAATCATGCTCTTGATTTAATAAATTAGAAGACAAGTCTTCAAAATGATCCATGGCATTTGTTAACTCTGTAATAATATTTTCTTCTTTTTCACTTAATATATGTTCTTTTCTACGATATGCATGATCTAAATCCGACTTGAATCCAGCAAGTTTTGGTTCTTTCTTAAATAATTCTTCAAAAGAATTTTTATCCAATTCTAATAACTCAGATTCAAAAAAGTTTACATTTTGAAAAAATAAATTAAGCAAATCCGTAGTTTTGTTCTTACGTTCAATACTTTCTTTTACTCCTAATTCTTGGTCATTTATAAGATAGGCATAAGCATATAAACTTTCCACTTCGCTTAGAACTTCAATTTCTTTTCTTAAAAATTCATATAAAAGAGAACTATCTTTTGTACATCCTTTATACTCTATTAATTTTTGAACATTCTTTTCAGTTTTTTTGAAACATTCGTTAAATTCTTCTTCTGATTGGAAAAAATCGGTTAAATCCCATTTGTATTCTTTAGGAACTTCACTTCTATTTTTAAATTTCTGCATTATTTTCTCCTTTTTTATAATCAAAAGTAAAGTTCTAGATAACTAGAACTTTATCTTAATTATTTTTCTTCGTAACTTGCTTCTTCTACATCGTCTTTTTTATCGTCATTTGAAGTTGTTTCTTCTGTGCTTCCGGTATTTTGATTTGCCCCTGCCGCTTGTTCATATACTTTGGTTGCAAGTTTCATAGCCACTTCATTTAAACTATCGGTTTTCTTTTTAATGTCTTCTATATCGTTACCTTCTAAAGATTCTTTTAATTCTTTTATTTTTTCTTCTGCGTCACTCTTATCTTTACTATCCACTTTATCTCCTAAGTCGGTAATCGCTTTTTCCGTTTGGAAGATTAAAGCATCCGCATTGTTTCTTACGTCTACTTCTTCTTTTCTTTTTTCATCTGCTTCTTTATTGGCTTCTGCTTCTTTTACCATTTTATCGATTTCTTCATCACTTAAGCCGGTTGAGGATTGAATGGTAATGGATTGCTCTTTATTCGTTCCTAAATCTTTTGCAGTTACGTTTACAATACCATTGGCATCAATATCAAATTTCACTTCGATTTGTGGAATTCCTCTTGGTGCAGGTGGGATATTGGTAAGTTGGAAATTGCCTAAGGTTTTATTATCAGCTGCCATTGGACGTTCTCCTTGTAATACATGAATGTCTACAGCAGGTTGGTTGTCTGCGGCAGTTGAGAATACTTGTGATTTAGAAGTTGGAATTGTTGTATTTCTATCAATTAATTTTGTCATTACTCCTCCTAGAGTTTCAATTCCTAAAGATAGAGGGGTTACATCTAAAAGTACTAAATCTTCCACTTCTCCTGTTAAAACACCACCTTGAATAGCAGCACCCATAGCCACCACTTCATCAGGATTTACTCCTTTGTGTGGTTCTTGTCCAAGTTCTTTCTTAACTAGTTCTTGAATATATGGGATACGTGTTGAACCACCTACTAGGATAACTTCATTAATATCACTCTTAGAAAGTTTCGCATCTTTTAGGGCATTACGCACAGGTTCAAGAGTTGAATCAAACAAGTCACGGCATAAGTCTTCAAATTTCGCTTTTGTCAAGTTGATTTCTAAGTGAACTGGCCCATCCTCTTTTTGGGAAATAAATGGTAATGAAATTTGGGTACTAGACATTCCAGATAAGTCTTTCTTGGCTTTTTCTGCTGCGTCTTTAAGTCTTTGCATTGCCATTTTATCTTTCGATAAGTCAATAGAATTTTCTTTCTTAAATTCTTCTACTAAATAATCAATAATACGATTATCAAAGTCATCTCCACCTAGGCGATTATTACCACTGGTCGATTTAACTTCAAATATTCCGTCTCCAAGTTCTAGAATGGATACATCGAATGTTCCTCCACCTAAGTCATAAACAAGAATTGTTTGTAATTTGTCTTGTTTTTCAAGTCCATAAGCTAAAGCTGCAGCGGTTGGCTCATTAACTATTCTTTCTACTTCAAGTCCTGCAATTTTTCCTGCATCTTTTGTTGCTTGACGTTCTGCATCGTTAAAGTATGCTGGAACTGTAATAACAGCTTTGGTTACTTTGTCTCCTAAGAAAGCCTCCGCATCTGCTTTTAGTTTCATTAATATTTTTGCACTGATTTCTTGTGGAGTATATTTTTTACCATCCACTTCCACTTTTTCATTTGTACCCATTTTTCTTTTAATAGAAGAAATGGTATTTTTATTTGTTACGGCTTGACGTTTTGCGTTTTCACCGACTAATTCTTCTCCATTATCTTTAAATGCAACAACACTTGGAGTGGTTCTGTTACCTTCTGCATTTGCAATAACAACTGGTTTTCCTCCTTCTAAGTATGCTACACATGAATTTGTTGTACCTAAATCGATACCTATAATTTTTGCCATAATATTCTTCACCTTTCCTTTATTTATTCGCTTACTTTGACCATGGCAGGCCTTAGCAGTTTATCTTTATACATATAACCTTTTTGTAAGACTTCTACCACTTTATTTTTTTCCATACCTTCTACTTTAGTAGTCAGTACCGCTTCCATAAAGTTAGGGTCAAAATCTTTCTCTAAACAATCAATTTCTTTTATTTCTTTGGCATTTAACAGATTTACCAAATTGGAATAAATCATTTTAAATCCACTTAAGAATTTTGAAAGTTCATCCTCTAAGTTTGTATCATCTAACTTGATTGCTCTTTCAAAATTATCGATTGTCGGTAGAATTTCTTTTGCAAATTCTAATCCTTCGTATTTATGAAGTCTTGCAATTTCGTCTTCGTATCTTTTTCTCATATTCTGCATTTCTGCACTAATACGTAAAATCTTTTCTTGCAAAGCCTTGTTTTCTTCTTTTAGTGTTTCCACTTCTTTAGTTTCTTTTTTCTTTTTCGGCTTTTCTTTTGCTTTTTGATCTTTTTCTTCTTGTACCTCTTCTATCGTTTGTTCTTCTTTTATTTCTTCTTTATCCATTTTTATCACCTTCTTCATCCATTTCATTTAAAGTTTTTTGCAAGTAACTTAAAAGTCCTACTACCCGGTCATATTCCATTCTTTTAGGCCCTACAATGGCAATAGTTCCTTCTTCCCCATTTAAGCGATACTTACTTTTAATAATCGTAACATTTGGGTCAAATTCATTTTCTTCTCCAATATAGATTTTTACTTCTCCAGAAGCTTCCTCTGAATCTTCCTCAATACGTTTAATAAAATCTTTATCTTCAAATTTACTTGCTAATTGTTTAATTTCTAATGCATTATTATATTCTGGCTCATCAAATATTTTGGTTTTACCACCAAAATAAACATTGTGACTTTTATTTAGAAAATCATTAAACGCATCCGCAAAAATATTATACACTGCTTCATATTGCTTAATTTGTCTACTTATGATAGGTTTGATTTCAAATTCTAGTCTTTTTCCTACCTCATTAATTGGAGTACCTACAAGCATTTTATTAATGATTTCACTAGTTTTGACTATTTCATTTATTTCGGATTCATTTTCTAATAAAAATTGTTTATTTTCCACAATTCCTTTATTGGTACAAACTAGCGCTACAATCTTGTTATTGGAAATTGGAATAACACTTACTTGTTTCAATGTATTTTCACTTGAACTTTTCCCTAAAATAATACTTGTATAATTAGTAAGTTCACTAATAATCTCTACTGTTTTATTAATTGTATCACTAAGTTCAAGTTCATTATTTTTGAAAATCGTTTGCAGTTTTAAGACATCTTCACCAGTTAATTCTTTTGGTTTCATTAAATTTTCTACATAATACTTATATCCAGATTCGCTTGGAATACGACCAGAGGAGATGTGATTTTTTTCAATGAAGCCAATTCTCTCTAGTTCTGCCATTTCATTTCTTATAGTAGCACTAGAACAATTAAACTTTTTACATAGTGATTTAGAACCAATCGGTTTTACTGTTTGAATATAAGATTCCACAATTGCTTTTAAAAGTTTATTTTTTCTTTCGTCCACTCCATCACCTTCTTTAGCAGTATATCAATTCAATTGCTAATACCATTATAATAGTATGCTTAGCACTTGTCAATATATGAGTGCTAATTTTTTTTGATTTTGATAAATTAAAAAGCAAGTGACTATTTATTCAATAATCTACTTGCTTCTTTTTCTTCGTATTCATAGTTTTTAGGTATCCAATGTTCCACTTGTTTTAAAGTTTCTTCTAGATTCTGTTTCCAAAAACAATAATCTTCATGATTACATAGCATCATTTCTTTAAAACATTCTTCCATAAAGGTATTTTCTTTTTGTAACCCTACACTTTCTTCATAATATTGTAAGCGATTAAAATTTTCTAAATATTCTTGAAGTGGAGTTACTTTTTTACTAAATATTTCACAGTTTCTTAAAAACAAACTTTTTTCTTCTTTACTTACATTCATTCTAGTTAAAATACTTAAGTAATAGATTTTTTCTTCTAAAGTTAAATAACGTTTTGGCTTCATATTCTTTAAGTCAATTGCTTCACTTGCTTCTTTTTCTAACGCTTTAAAATCGTAGTTGCTTTTTTTATCACTTGCCGGAGTTAACAAATTTTGCCTTTCTTTTTTTACCTTCATCAACTTTTTCACAAACATTTTTTGAAAAGCAAGGTATATTTCCGGCGTAACTCCCAAAATTTCCATAGATTTTGCTGTAATCCTAATATCTGTTTCATTCCAATTTTCTAACTTATTAAAATAATGTCTTTGTATTGACTTTAAAGCAATTATAATGGCATTAGAAAGCTTTTTCTCCTCAATTCTGTTCCTTAGTTGTATATCAAATATTTTTTCTTCTTCTGATAGTTCATCAAAATCTTTTTCAAAAAAGGCAGCAAAACTTTCTCCTTGAACAAACTCTTTAAATTCCATTTCCGTCATGCTTGGCATTTTTAAATCCTTTATGTCTTCATACGCCACTATAAATGCATCTTCTGCAAAATTACGCATGTTTTGTTCTAGAAAAAAGAGAACAACATTCACTTTTTCCTTTGCATTCAAATCACTTTCTGAAAGCAATTCGCTTAACATTGTAAATTCTGTAAACAATACGTTTTCAGAATTCAATTGTTGATTTTTATCTTTTAAAATTGTTATTAAATAATCTATTTTGCATAACTTTTTCATTATTCCATTTTGTCTATATTTATCTAGTATATCTTTAGATATATTTAAATAAATAGATTGCTTTACATTCTGCGTATTTTCTCCAAGAAAATTTTTCCCATATAACAAATGCCTTCTATACTTTTCCCTTGCATCTTGTTGTGTATTTTTCATAACATTATCCTCTTCTTGTTGAAGCCAATCTATAAATTTTTCTACTGCTTGGTCCATTTTAAACTCCCCCTCTAAAGTCTTAGGTATTATACCCCCCCCCCGACCTTTTGTCAATAGGAGGAAGTTATCCTGCTTCCATTTTATAAAAACAGTTCATAAAATAATAAAATCTTACTTATATTTTTATTAAGGAGATAGTATGAATTTTACAGAATTAGTTACTGATTTTTGTCAAGCATTAGAAAGAAAAGAGTATGTTGTAGGAATTGTTTCAAATTTAGATAATCACACTCTTTATTTAGATATTTATTTAGATGGGGAGCCAATATGTTTTCATTTATTAAATGGCAATTTGCATTATTCTTATTTAAAAGAGATAACTTTCATGGAAATTCAATATCACAATATTCACTCGTATACAAAAGAATTTATAAAAGAAGCAAATGGATTTATTGTTTTAGAAAAGTTAAAAACAGGAACAATTCAGTATGACAAAACAAAGAAACTTACTTACTATCAAAAATTTTTAAATAGTTCTTTTCAAAATCCACTTGTTAAGCTTTACCAAAAAGAAAAAAGCCATATAGGCTTTTAACCATTTTTTAAGGTAGCTAGTTTTTCTTCTTCTCATTTTAATTTTTCTCTTTCTTCTTTAACTAAATTTTGAGGTGCTTTTGCAAAATAATTCTCATTAGCAAGTAACTTTTTTCTTCTTTCAATACTATTTTCTAGTTTTTCAATTTCTTTTAACCAAGATTTGATTTCTTCTGGAGCACTCTCCATATCATTTCTTGACATAGTGAAGGCATTACTTTCTACATAAGACCCACTTAGTTTATTTTTAATTGTACTTACAGTTCCAGCAAGACCACTTCCTCCATGAGTAGAGAATGGAATTACTGTTTTACCATTAAAATCATATAGTTCAAAGAAAGTATAAAGGATTTGTGGCATATCACTCCACCAAATTGGATAACCTACATAAATAATATCATATTCATCAAACTTGCTAATCTTATTTTTTATTTCAGGTCGTACATCTTTGTTTTGTTCTTCTTTTGCGAGAGTCACTAAATCTCTATGATTAGTTGTATAAGGTGTTTTAGGTTCAATTCTATATAAATCTCCACCTGTAAATTCTCTAATTAACATTGCTGCATATTGAGCATTACCTAAAACTTTTCCATCAATCACAATGGCACTATTTTCTTCTTCAGTAGTCATTTTTTTATTTGGATCATCAGTTTTTGGAACAGAGAAGTAAACTACTAAAGATTTCTTACCATCTTTATTTGGTTTAGAATCTTCATTTCCTACTTTTACTTCCTCATCAGGTTGTTTTGTTTCAGTTGGAGCATCTGTTGCCCTCTTATTACTTAATAAAAAATATCCTCCAACTCCTACTATTGCAATTACAATAACTGCTATAATTCCTGTAATTATTTTTTTATTCATAAGTTACACCTTACCAATTCTTATTGTCCTTACGACAATCCTCGTTTGTTCTTCTTTCTTTAACAATGTTGTCAAACCATTCAACCATAGTTGGATCTTGATGATTAAAGAATAAGCTTGCCCCTGTATCTAATTTCTTGATACTCGCCATATCTTCATCAGTTAGTTTAAAATCAAATACATTAAAATTTTGTTCCATTCTGTGGGCATGAGTAGATTTACAAGCAATGATAACACCTCTCTCTATTAACCAACGAAGAATCACTTGTGCTGAACTCTTATCATATTTCTTTCCAATATTAACAAGTGTTTCATTTTCAAAAAGTCCATTTCTACCTTCTCCAAATGGAGCCCATGCGCACAATTTTACTCCATATTTTTCCATGTTCTCTTGTGCTAAAACCTGCGCATTTATTGGATTAGTTTCTACTTGATTTACTGCTGGTACAACTTTTCTTTCAAATAAGCAAATATCACTTAATCTATCTGGATAAAAGTTAGATACTCCAATTGCTTTTATCTTACCACTCTCATATAACTTTTCTAATGCTCTATAAGCACCATAGTAATCGCTAAATGGTTGATGAAGTAATACTAAATCAATATAGTCAGTTTTCAATTTTTTTAATGATTCTTCTACAGATTTTTTACAATTTTCATAACCATAGTTATCAATCCATACTTTTGTAGTAATAAATAATTCTTCTCTTGGTACTCCACATTCTACGATTGCATCTCCAACTTCTGCTTCATTAAAATAACTTTGTGCTGTATCAATGCTTCTATATCCAATCTTAATAGCATCTAACACACATCTTTTTGTATCACTCGCTGGTATTTGATAAACGCCAAATCCTAAAATTGGCTTTTCTACACCATTGTTTAATTTTACATATTCCATGTTTTCACCCTCTTCTTTCATTATCAATGATAAACCCGTGTGTTACACCTATGTCAATATGTTAAATTAAAAAGGACCAACTTTTTTTATTGGTCTAATAGATAAATTGTAATTTAACAATTACTTTGTATTTTCTTCTATTGTTTTTTTACTATTTCGATATAATGAATTAAAAACTAATTCTATAAGCATTGGTATAATTGCATAACCTGCATTATCTACTTTTTCAGTAATACATAAAAAGGCCCCAATAAAAGTTAATATACAAAATACTATACACAAACCTAAAAATATATTTTTTTTCATTGTTTCTCTTTTTAAATTAAACATATATATCACACTCCTAAATCGTACTTTATTTCTATCTATTTTTTATATAATTTAATATTTTAGTTGTTAATGGTTTCAATAGTAAGTAGATTGCATATCCAATAACTCCACCTACTACATTTGTTATTATATCTGTAATATCCGATGTTCTCCAACCGTTAATAATGGGTTGAAGTATTTCTATACTAAAACTTAATAGAAAAGTATAAAAAATAATCTTTGTTAATTTTGTATTGTTTTTTATTAAAGGCAATAAGAATCCAAACGGAATAGTCATTATTATATTTAATACTATCTGTCTTATAAAATCCCCTCTACCATTTAAAACATCTACAAATGGTACTAGATTCATTTCATAAGGATAATGATGAAAAAATAAAAATGGTATCTTTGTTAATATTGGCATTAAAGTAAAATACAATACAAAAGATAAGTATATATACATTGTAGTATTTATAAACAATACATCTTTACCTTTTTCTTTCAATTTCTTATAAAACTTCCAAAAATATATTATTATTAAAACTACAAAATCAACTAACACTTTCATATTCTTTTCTCCCCTATAAATTACTATTTATA
>CAJUKB010000011.1 GCA_910587325.1 uncultured Bacilli bacterium
GTATCATTTTAACTAATTATAAATAGGTATCATTTCTAAAAAGGATTAACAAATTTATCTATAAAACTTGACAATTTAGTCTATAAAATATAAAATGGAATAGAATTAATAACAAAAGTCACATTTTAGTCACAAACATATCGTATATTGTTATTAATAAAGGAGTAAATAGTATGATACAAAATATTTATTATATATTATTTATCTTGACACTTTTATATGGCTTATATTTTGCAATAACGGGGTTATTTGCATTTAAAAAAGAAGATACAAGAAAAATTCGTCCCTTTAGAGCAAGAACGAAATTTGCTGTTGTTATTGCAGCAAGAAATGAAGCTAAAGTGGTAGGAGAACTAGTTAAGAGTTTAAAAGAACAAAATTATCCTAATGATTTATATGACATTTATACGTATGTAAATAATAGTAGCGATGATACTTATGAAGTTGCTAAAAAAGCAGGAGCGAAAGCTATCAATGTGACAGTTCCTGTGAAATCAAAAGGGGACGTATTAAAATTTGCTTTTGCTAAATTAAAGAAAAAAGATTATGATGCTTATATTATCTTTGATGCTGATAATATAGTACATCCTGATTTTTTAAAATTAATGAACAATACCTATCTTTCAGGGTATAAAGTTGCTCAAGGAAGAAAAGATAGTAAAAATATTGAAGATAATTGGTTAAGTGCTAGTCATTCTATTTTCTATTACATTCAAAACTTCTTCTTTAATAAAGCTCGTATGAAAATTGATTCAGCTGCTGCAATTAATGGAACAGGATTTATGGTTGCTAAAAGTGTTATTGACGAAGGTTTTGAGCCACAAACTATTACAGAAGATATCGAATTATCCATTCAATGTGTGTTAAAAGGTTATAAAATTGCCTATGTTGAAGATGCTATAACTTATGATGAACAAGTATTAAAATTTATGGACTCATGGCATCAAAGAAGTCGTTGGAGTAAAGGAATTATTGAATGCTTTCGTATTTATAGAAAACCTTTGCTAAAAAAGATTATAAAAGATAGAGATTTTGCTGCTCTTGATAAATTTATGTTTGCCATTGCACCTTATTTTCAAGTGTTAGGTGTAGGGTTAACTCTAATGTTAGGAGTATTTAATATACTTGGAATTGAACTAAACGATTTATTTTCTTACTTCTTCTCATTAGGTTATGTATGTTTTATGATTGGATATCTATGTTGTATTATCATGAACATGTTTGTAATTATCTATTATAAACGTGATATTGAAACAACAATGCATGGAATTCTACTCTTTATGGTATTCTTACTTTCATGGATACCAATCAACATTATTTGTCTATTTAAAAAAGACTTGAAATGGGTACAGATTGAACATAATAGAAAAGCAAGTATTGATACATTAGTAAACGAAAATCAATAAAGATGAATAAAAAATAATCAAATAGGACATAATTATTTAGGTGAACAAATATGAAAAAAATAATTATTGTCTTATTTTTATTTACATTAATATTTTTTATTTCGAAAGGAAATGAAGAATATATTATTCCTAATAATGCCATACGCTTAAGAGTGATTGCAAATAGTAATACTTTTGAAGACCAAGCAACAAAGATGGAAATTAAGAGCAATATAGAAGATATATTAAAAACAGATTTAATATCAGTATCCAATAAAGCAGAAGCAGACGGAGTGATTCAAGAAAAAATCCCACAAATTAAAACTATGATAAACGACTATAATATCAATTATAACTTAAATTATGGACAAAACTATTTTCCAGAAAAAAGTTACAAAGGTGTTAAGTACAAAGAAGGAATGTATGAATCTCTAGTTGTTACTTTAGGAAGTGGTCGTGGTGAAAATTGGTGGTGTGTGCTCTTTCCTCCTCTATGCTTAATGGAAGCACAAGAATCAAAAATGGAAGATGTAGATTACGAATGGTTTGTAAAAGACATATTTAAAAAATATATGTAATTTTCTTGAGATTCTCCTAGTATAGTTAACTAGGAGGATTTTTTTATGAAAGAGTGTCTTACAATACTTACCATCGCCGTTGCACTTAGTATGGATACATTCTCCCTATCCTTAGGAATTGGAACAGGGAAAATTTCTAAAAAAAGATGTTTGCTTTTCTCTATTATTGTTGGAATTATGCATTTTGTAATGCCTTTAATTGGAAACTTTTTAGGAAGTAAAATCGTGGAAATTTTTATGTTAAAAAGTAACTTTCTATTAGGGATTATTCTAATTTATTTAGCAATTACTATGTTAATAGACATTATAAAACCGGAAGATAAACCTAAAAATATGACAATTATCAATATGTTTTTATTTGCATTGGGAGTGTCAATTGATAGTTTCTCTACAGGTATTGGTTTATCGGCAATTACAAACAATATGTTAATGGCAGTCATTGTTTTTTCTCTTACTAGCTTTTGTTTTACCTATATTGGTTTATTAATTGGAAAATATGCAAACCGTTTGTTAGGAGTATACGCTACTATCTTTGGGGCTATTCTTCTCATTATTATTGGAGTTTTCCATCTTTGTAAATATTAAATAGCATTTAATTGAAATATAATACATAAAATTATATAATTAAAGTACAAAGGAACGTGAAGAAATGCAAAAATTAGTGATACAAGGTGGTAATATGTTATCAGGAACAATTAAAATTAATGGGGCTAAAAATAGTGTGGTTGCCCTCCTTCCTGCTGCTATTTTATCCGATGAAGAAACAACAATATATAATGTTCCTCATATTACAGACGTTGATGTTTTAAAAGAAATTATAGAGTTATTAAATGGAAAACTAGAAGTAGCAGAAGATTCTGTTAAAATTGATTCGAGCCACATAATGAATACAACTATTCCGGAAGAATTATCTAATAAGTTACGTGCATCTTACTATTTTATGGGTGCCCTACTTTCAAAATTCAAACACGTAGAAATATACTATCCCGGAGGATGCAATTTTGGAGCAAGACAAATAGATTATCATTTAAAAGGTTTTGAAGCTTTAGGAGCTACCATCACTATGGATGGAAATAAGTTTATTATTGATGCTAAAGAATTAAAAGGTACAGATATCGCATTAAACTTTGCAAGTGTTGGAGCTACTATCAACTTAATGCTTGCTGCTGTAAAAGCAGAAGGAGCTACAACTATTTATAACGCTGCTAAAGAACCTGAAATTGTAAATGTTGCCTCTTTCTTAAACAACATGGGAGCGCACATAAGAGGGGCCGGAACAAGTACAATAAAAATTAAAGGTGTTAAAAAATTAGGACGGGCTATGGTGGATGTTATCCCCGACCGAATAGAAGCCGGAACTTACATTATCGCCGGAGCTTTGCTTGGAGAGAATTTAAAAATTTCAAATATTATTCCTGAACATTTAGCTAGTCTACTTGTAAAGCTAAAAGAAATGAATGTGAATTATGTAGAAACTGCAAATGAAATTATAATTAGTAAATGCGAAAATTTAAAAGCAACAGACATTAAAACAGGAGTTTACCCAGGATATCCCACAGATCTTGCCCAACCAATTTGTGTGTTACTTGCAAATGCACATGGGACTTCTCATCTAACAGAAACGATTTACACAAAACGAATGGGACATGTAGAATACTTAAAGCGTATGGGTGCGAACATTGATATTATAGACAATACGGAAATCATTGTGGGACCTACAAAGTTTTATGGCACGGATGTAGAAGCAAGTGATTTAAGAGCTGGAGCAACACTTTTCCTTGCAGCATTAGTTGCAGAAGGAAAAACGACAATTACCAATATTCAATATATTTTGAGAGGATATGAAAATCTTGTCAAAAAACTATCTGGTGTTGGTGCTAATATTCGCATAGAAGAAATAGAATAGTAGTAGAAACTACTATTTTTTTGTGGGGGTTAATATGAAATATAAAATACTCATTATTATTGTATTAGGAACACTTTTTACATCCATTATCTATTTTTATACAGATAAGGACAACTTAAACGTTTTAGCGTTAGGGGATGGTATTTCAACCGGCATGACTTCTTATCATATAGAAGGATATGATTACAATGAATACTTAGTAGAATTCTTAAACGAAAATAAACAATTAGAACACTACTATAAAAACTTTAATGAAGTAGATGAAACAGCAAGTAGTTTATTAAATAAAATAAATAACAATATAGAAAATATTGATAAAAAAATAAAACTAAAACAAGCCATAAAAGAAGCCGATATCATCACATTAACACTCGGTATGGATGAATTAAATAACTATGCAAAAAAAAGCAATTTAGGGTCTACAAAAATAAGTGGATATTTAAATAAGTACGAAGAAGTAATAAAAGCTTTAAGAAAACTTAACAATAAAGATATTTACTTAATAGGTGTATATGAAACCACTCTTCTAAATGAAGCTAAAGTAAAAAAGATAAATGAAGAGTTAAACAATTTATGTAAACAATATAATATGACGTATATTGATATTGAAGATATTACAGAATATACTGAATATTTTATAAGCAAAAAAGAATATTATTTAAATTACAAAGGGCAGGAGTATATATTTAACAAAATAAAAGATACCTTTGAAATACCAACTATAAATGTTATTTAAAAAAATAAAAAAGTACCAATTTTGTATAAATCTACTTAGATTTGGCAAATTGGTCTTTTCTTTTGGGGAATTGAAGCTTCCATTTGTTATTTTGGAATTCCAATTTGGGAAATTCGTGATTTGCATTTCATTTTCTCATGTTATATAGTGTCCTTGCGAGATGCGAAAAACAGGTTGTGTTTGCTACTTTTAAAAATAATTTTATGGAGGTAGCGACTAGACTCCCAAAAAAGAATTTCTTATTTTACTCTTGATTGTTATAATCATTCTCTTGATACTATTTGACTAGAGGATTTAATTCAGATGGGTTTTGGTTGTGAGAAAGATTAAAAGATACCATCTGTTAGGATGGTGCAAGCAAATTAGCAAGCACTATTCGTGTCTCACTTAAATAAATAATAATATGATTTTACATAAAAGTAAAGGAAATTAATATCGTATTCACAAACCAAGTAAATTTATAAATGTTTGTATACATATTTATATCATGTAAAACTTCAAAAAACATAAAATAAATTAGGGATTGCTAATTTATCCAAATGTGATATAATACAAAAGACGAAAGAATCTATGCCTAGGATTAGGTATGGCGAAAGGAGCGAATTTATGAGACTTAATATTCATCCAGAAATGAAAGAAGCCACTGTTAAATGTGCATGTGGTGCGACTTTTAAAACAAGGTCAACAAAAGAAAATATTGAAGTTGAAATTTGTAGCGAATGTCATCCTTTTTATACAGGAAAACAAGGAAATGCAAAAAGAGCTGGAAATATTGAAAAATTTAACCGTAAATATGGTCTAAATAATGATAATAAAGCTGCATAAGCAGTTTTTTATATGTTATAATTTTAGTGTGTGAGAAGTTAAGAATTTTTTATAAAAGAAAGAGGATAAAATAAATGAAAATTTTTATAGGTTCAGACCACAGAGGAATAGAACTAAAACAAGAAATTATAAGATGTTTAGAAGAAGACGAATTTAGCGTATATAGTACAAAAACACCAAATAGTGAAGTGGATGATTATCCTGATTTTGCTTTCGAAGTAGGAGAGAATGTCATAAAAGCCGAAGATGCTCTAGGAATTCTTATTTGTGGAAATGGAATTGGTATTAGTATTGCTGCCAATAAAGTAAAAGGAATTCGTTGTGCAAGAGTTTTAAATGAAGACGATGCTTTTAAAGCCAAAAATCATAATGGAGCCAATGCGGTTGCTATTGGAGCAGATTTATCTTTGGAGAAAGCAATGGAAATAATTAATGTCTTTATTAGTACAAAAACGGCGAGTGAAGAAAGACATTTAAAAAGAATAAACAAAATCATAAAATATGAGCAAGGCGAATATAATGAACTATAAATTATTAGTGTATGTATTTACTATAATGTTGTGTATTTTTTCATTAAGTGGTATCAATTTTGAAAAATTCATTAAAAGCAATCGAGTATGGGAAACAAGAATACTAGTTGTAGTTTTATCGTTAGTACTTGCTTACCTACTTACCAACTTCATTTTTGAATTTTTAAGTGTTAGCAAATTAACTTAAGGAGAATTTATATGAAAAACAAAGTACTCATTTGTATAGTCGTTGTTTTAAGCATTATTACAATAGCAGTGGTTAGTAAGAATAAAGAGACTAATCACTCTTTTTTTGATAAAGAAGATACGATTAAAATAAAGACAAAAGAAGAACGTATTGAAGAATTAAAAATAGAGGACTATTTAATTGGCGTACTTGCCGCAGAAATGCCCGCCTCTTTTCATGAAGAAGCCCTAAAAGCGCAAGCAGTTGCGTCTAGGTCCTATGCGATGTACAAAATATTACATAACGAAAGTGAGGACTATGACATCCTAACCGACGTTACAAACCAATCCTATATTACCAAAGAAGAAATGCAAGAGAAATGGGGAAACAATTATTCTTTTTATTTAAATAAAATTACGAATGCCGTTACGGATACTAAAGATGAAGTCATGTATTATGGTAATGAAATCATTGAAGCTTTCTACTTCGCTATGAGTAATGGAGCAACAGAAGATGCCAAAAGTGTTTTTCAAACAGACCTTCCTTATATAAAAGCCACTACTTCTTCTTGGGACAATGAAACCCTAAACAATTTTAAAGTCACAACCACTTATACTAAAGAAAAATTTTGTGAATCCTTAAACTTATCAGAATGTAAAACAATCAACATAGATAACATTAACTATAGTGCAAGTCATAGAATAAACTTTCTAGAAATCAATAACAAACAATTTCAAGGAACAGAAATACGCTCTCTATTAAACCTTCGCTCTACTGATTTTGAAATTGATGTTGGTGAAAGCGAAATCAACATTACAACGAAAGGATATGGCCATGGTGTTGGTATGAGTCAGTATGGTGCCAACGGCATGGCAAAAGAAGGCTCCGACTACAAAGAAATTTTAACTCATTACTATAATGATATTACAATCAATAAAATGGTATAAAACTTTTTCTTTTGGGTGAAACTATCTAACAGGAAGGTGATTAGATGACTAAAAGAAAATTGAAAGGAAGCGTAAAAAGGGCATTGTGTGTTACCTGTATAAGTGTAATTTTTATTTCCTTATTTTTTGTAACCAAAAACCTAAAACCATCAAATGAAGATAATGAGGAATATGTAATGGATTCACTTCTAGAGCCGATAACACCTGTTACCAACATCACAGAAACTCCTAAAATTACAAGACCTTATACAAGTGACAAAGTTCGCATAAGTAATTACTTCTACGATAAAGACGCTACAAATGAAGAACAAGAAAAATCCTTAATTTATTACGAAAATACCTACTTACAAAATAGTGGTGTAGTTTATAGTAGTGAAGAAGAATTCGATGTTGTAGCAGTCTATGATGGAACCATTATAGATATTAAACAAGATGATATTTTAAATAACATTGTTTACGTATCTCATAATAGTAGTCTTACAAGTATTTACTATGGACTTAAAGATGTGAATGTTAAAGTAAATGATACCATTACGCAAAATACAATCCTTGGAAAATCAGACCAGAACAAATTCTGTAGTGATGCAAATTCCATGTTATTTGAAGTCAATTATGACGGAAAAGTATTAAATCCTGAAAGTTTTTATGTAATGGATATAAATGAATTAAATTAAGAATAGACAACCCCTAAACGTAATATAGTTTATCAAGGGGTTGTTTCCATAATGAATAAAGATTTAGTTAGTAGAATAAAAGAAGAAGCGAAGTACTTAATTAAAACCAAAAAAACAATACGAGAAGTAGCACAAGTTTTTGGTATAAGTAAAAGTACGATTCATAAAGATATGCAAGAAAGGTTAAAAAAAGTTTCTCCAACACTTTATAAAGAAGTAAGAGTGGTTCTAAATGAACATTTAGAAATAAGACATATTAAAGGAGGAGAAACAACAAAACAAAAATATTTAAAGAAACAAGTGAGTTGATAAAAAATGAAAAAAATTCATTATGCAATCTACATTTGCGATGATGAAATCTTTTTTTTACATATAGCAAAGGATAAAGTAGAGAAAGAAAAATTTAAAAGTTTAAAAGAAGAACAAATTATTGATAGTACTTTGTTTATAGATGAGTTTAGTAAATTCTTAAAACAAAAGAATATCAAAATCTCTTTATTTGGAGAAAATATTTGTTTTATAAAAAATAAAAGTATAAATCCTATCGTTTTAGAAAAATATGAGGAGGTATTAAAAGAGTACTTTTATAAAATAGAATATAAGGATTTAGGGGAAATATTGAAAATTGAAAAAGAAAATGGTTTTTTAAATATAACAGAACAGTATCTTGATTATTACTTTATGAAAAAAAATGAACGTCAATTTTTAAGAGTCCCTTTATCTTTATTCAATAACCATTTAAAGAAAGCCATTCATCATATTTTGACAACAATTTATAAACCCAAAAAATTAATGGTGTTTGGAAATCTTGATAATAATTCTAAAATTGCAGAAACCATCAGTCATGATTATAATATAATCACAACATTTCCAGAAGTCCATTATCATTACATATTTGAGGAATACAAGAAATAAAAATTTTGTATTTTTTTTTTAGTAATCTATGATATAATTGCAAATAGTAAACAAAAAGGGAAGTAGTGTGGTAGTATGATTAAAATTGTAGTTGTCGAAGATGATAAAAATGCCCAAATGGAAATTAAAAACATTTTGAGAAAACTAGATATTTTTAAAGATGAAGAATGCAAAATCGAATATTTTACAAAATTTACACAAAGTTTAAAGGATGTTATTAAAGATACACAAGACCATAAAATCTATATTTTAGATATTGAGCTAGATACAAAAGTAAGTGGCATTGATATAGCTAAATTTATAAGAGAAATTGATTGGGAAAGTGAAATTATATTTATTACAAATCATGATAAAATGTTTGAAACAACCTACCGTAGTATTTACAACGTTATGGATTTTATTGAAAAGTTTCATAATATGGAAACCAAATTAAAAAAAGATATTCGTACGATTTTCAAAAGAAAATTTGATAACAAAATGTTTAAGTTCAATAGTAGAAATATGAACCTTCAAATTTATTATCGTTCCATTACCCATCTTTATAGAGATAAAGAATCTAGAAAGATTATTGTAAATACAGATAGAACGAATTATTCTGTTTATCTAAATGTAGCAGATTCAGTTCATTATTTAGATAGTCGATTTATGATGATACATAGAGCTTGTGTAGTAAACTTAGATAGAGTAGAAGCATTTAATTGGACAAAAGGCTATTTTATATTAGATACCGGTGAGAAAGTACATATGTTATCAAAGAAATATAAAAAGGAAGTTGAGGAGTATTATGAGAGAAATAATTGATTTAGGATTATATTTTCTATCTATATTTATATGTGTTATTTTTTTAGATTTATGTTATGCAAAATTAAATAATACAAAATTTAATTTAAATTGGAAAAATTTTATAATTATATTTATAAACTCAATAATCACTTTAATTAATAATTTATATAACAATAATGTATTAAAAATCTTATTAGTGCTAATTGTTGTCTGTTTGAATTTTAAGCTTATATTTAAAAAAAGTTTAAAAAATGTAGTTATTAGTTATATTATAATATATTTTTTATTAATAATTTTTGAAATAGTATTTTCTAATTTATTAGCAGTATCTAATATATTAAATAATAATTCAGCCGCTTTATCATTAAACTTTAGTAAATTTGGAATGTCGATATTTGTTGGTGGTATAGAATATTGTTTTATCTGCTTAAAACCTATAAAAATTTTTTTGCAAAAAGCACTAGATTTTTTAATAAACAATTCAAGTGTAGGAAATATTTCTTATTTAATGTTTTTAACTATGGCAGTATTAGGAATGCTAAATGTAAAAACCTTTGCTACTAGCAATTCAATCCAATTCATAATTTGTTTAGTAATTATTTTTATCATTTTATTTGCAGTAGTATTTAAAACAAAAATGAATGAAATAATGTTAAAAGATTCCAATAAACGATTAATTGATTATAACGACAAATATGGGAAATTTTTGGATGAATATAAAATATACAAACATAATATTAAACATAAACTATCTGCTATGAAATCTTATGGTAATAAAAAAGTAAATGCTTTAATTGATGATTTATTAGAGGAAGAAACAACGTTTAGTGTAAAAAACAATAATTTATACAATGTTCCAAATGGTATAAAAGGAATTGTGGCAGAAAAATTATACAATGCAAATTTTAATGTGCTAATAGATAACAAAATAAAGAAAGACCCTTTTAAAAATTTATCTCCTAAAGCGTTTAATAGTATTTCAGAAAGTATTGGTATTGCTCTTGATAATGCCATAGAAGCAAGTTGTGAAACAGATAATCCAATTATTACGATGGATTTAAAAGAAAGCAAAGAAGATATTTTTATTAAAATAGGAAATAACTTTTGTAATCACATTGATATTGATAAGCTAGGTACAAAATACTATTCAACTAAAAATCGTGGTAGTGGATTAGGATTATTCTCAATTATGCAAAATCATTTAGTCAAAGAGAAAATTAATATTATTAATGACTTTTATTACATAGAATTACAAATAAAAAAAGCACGCTAATTTTATAGGGCGTGTTTTAAATTATAAAATTTCATCAGGGCAATCAGATTCGTCAAAAAATCCAAACCAAGTAAAAGTTGAAACACCATTGTTTACTACTTTTGCTAAAGCAGAAAGCATATTTCCAAAAATGGTAGCCATTCTGTAATTTCCCTCCTTTCCTTTGTTTAAATCTATATAACCATTTAAACCATAATTATTTTTTATAATTCCTATAATTACGATAAGGTATATGAAATAATTTATAAGTTAAAGGACAAATACATATAGTTTCTAAAAGAAATAAGAAACATATGATTTCATAAAAATTTGAATTATTTATAAATAGAGAAATAGTAATATAGAGTATAGATAAAGATATAGTAATGATTTTATTTGTTTTTCTTTTTTTCTTATCAAGTAAAGGTCTTGATGGTGTATCACTTGGTGCCCATAATAAGAAAGCGAATAAACTAATTCCATAACCAATATAAAGATATATCATAGGAATAGTAAAATATTTAATAAAAAGTGGACCTACAATATACACAATAAGAGTAATGAACCAACAATAAATATTTTTAGTAGCATGTACTCCAAAAGCAAATCCTCTAAGGATGGAATAAAGTAGAATGGTAATAAGTGTTATTGGAAATGTTTTTAAAAATATAGATAAGAGTAAAACTACACTTGTTTTGGTAATTAAAGAATAAAGAGATTCTAAAGTATAACGAAAAATATTAATTTGTTTTTCTTCACAAGCGTTATTCTTGATTAAGTAATGTAATGAATTATTTACAAATGCACTTTTCATATTCTTCTTCACCAACCGCAAAAATCATAGCATTATTTAAATGCAAAAAAATATAGAAAAGAATAAATAAAAAACTTTTCAGTCTAAAAATAAAAGAAAAAATTATGTTTACTATTCGCAAATGCAAATGAAACATATTTTTGAAATATTTAGACAAAAATTTCCCACTGCGAACTTTGTCGAGCGTATTTTGTTGAAGTATCACCCTTAAAGGTGGTATGGTTAAGTTGTGAGTAGTAAATAGAAGAAGAAAGAGGTGTTGAGATGCGCGGTAAAGTAAAGTGGTTCAACAATGAAAAAGGATACGGCTTTATTGAATGCAATGACTTAGAAGATATCTTTGTTCATTATTCAGCTATATCTAAAGAGGGCTACAAAACTTTAAAAGAAGGAGATATCGTTGACTTTAAATTAATTGAAACTTCTAAAGGGCTTCAAGCTGTTGATGTTACTTCTACACAATTAACTACTGTTTAGTAGTTTTTTTCATTTTTTTATGTTATACTCGGGTTAAGGAAGGTGAGAATATGGAAATCATTATAAGAGGGGACAAGATAACGATTACGGATGCCATAAAAGAGTATGTAACAAGCAAATTTGAAAAGCTTGATAAATACTTTGAAAATCCTGATGGAATAAAGGCTTACGTTAATGTGAAAGTAAGTAACTTATCCCAAATTATTGAAGTAACCATTCCAACAAGTAAATTTACACTACGTGCTGAAGAAGGACATGCTGATTTATATGCTGCAACTGACTTAATGGTGGATAAGTTAGAAAGACAAATTAGAAAGAACAAAACAAGACTTAAAAACAAATTTAAAAATAATGACATAATGGATTTAAATTTAGAATTTGATGTAACGGAAGACGAAGTAAACGAGAGGGAAATTGTCAAAAGAAAATCCATTGAAATGAAACCGATGGATGAGGAAGAAGCCATTTTACAAGCAGAGTTATTAGACCATGACTTCTTTGTATTTAAAAATGTGGATGAAGAATGTGTATCAGTTCTTTATAAAAGAAAAGATGGACGTTACGGAATTATTAATGTGAAGTAAAGAGAATTGCTCTCTTTTTTTTGTGCGTTTCTAGTCGAAATTCTTTCCGTTTCCGGTGAGCTGTGTTATAATACAAGGCATGGAAGGTGATACAAGATGGGATTTTTTAGAAAATTAGTAGATTCAGAATATAAAGAATTAAAAAGATTTGAAAGTATTGCAGATAAGATAGTAGCACTTGATGAAGAAATGCAAAAACTATCGGATGCAGAATTAAAAGGAAAAACGGAAGAATTTAAGAAAGAACTAGAAAATGGTACTGATTTAAACGATTTAGTTATTCCGGCTTTTGCAGTCGTTCGTGAAGCCGCAAGCCGTGTGATTGGAGAAAAGCCATTTTATGTGCAAATATTAGGTGGACTTGCCATTCATTTTGGGAACATTGCCGAAATGAAAACAGGGGAAGGAAAAACCTTAACAGAAACTATGCCTACCTACTTAAATGCCTTAACAGGAAAAGGGGTACATATAATTACTGTTAATGAATTCTTAGCCAAACGTGACTCTGAATGGATGGGTGAAATCTTCAGATTTTTAGGCTTAACAGTAGGGCTTAACTTACGTGATTTATCTCCAAAAGAAAAAAAGGCAGCCTACGACTGTGATGTTTTGTATTCAACAAATAATGAAATAGGATTTGATTACTTAAGAGATAACATGGTAGCTCGTGCAGAAGAGCGTGTGCAACGTCCACTTCACTTTTGTATCGTCGATGAAGTCGACTCTATCTTAATTGATGAAGCAAGAACACCTCTTATTATTTCAGGAGGACAAGCAAACAGTGGGAATTTATATGTCGATGCCGATAAAGCCGTTAAGAATTTAGTAAATGAAGAAGATTATACCATTGATGAAAAGGTTAAAAATGTCTCCTTAACAGAAGATGGTAGTAAAAAGATAGAAAAATATTTTAAGGTTGCTAACCTTTATGATATTAACAATACAGGACTTGTGCATCATGTAAATCAAGCATTAAAAGCCAATTATGGATTTAAAAAAGATATAGATTATGTTGTTAGTGATGACCAAGTAATTATCGTTGACCAATTTACTGGACGTTTAATGCAAGGTCGTCAATTTAGTGATGGACTTCACCAAGCAATTGAAGCAAAAGAGCGTGTAACAATTAATGTAGAAACCAAAACGATGGCAACTATTACATTCCAAAATTTATTTAGAATGTATGAAAAACTATCAGGAATGACAGGAACTGCTAAAACAGAAGAAGAAGAATTTAGAAATATCTACAATATGTATGTTATCGGGATTCCAACCAACAAGCCAATTGCACGTGTGGATTTACCAGATCTTGTCTATGCAACAATGGAAGGAAAATACAAGGCCATTGTAAACTGCATTAAAGAAATACATGAAACAGGGCAACCAATATTAGTTGGAACAATTAGCGTAGAAGCCAATGAACATTTGAGCAAAATGTTAACAAAAGTTGGATTAAAACATGAAGTATTAAATGCCAAAAATCATGAAAGAGAAGCCGAAATTATTGCGAATGCCGGAAAAAAAGGAGCAATTACTATTGCTACCAATATGGCAGGACGTGGAACCGACATCAAACTAACGGAAGAAACATTAGAACTTGGTGGCCTTTATGTAATTGGTACAGAACGCCATGAATCACGTCGTATTGATAACCAATTACGTGGTCGTTCAGGACGTCAAGGAGACGTAGGTACTAGTCAATTCTTTGTATCGTTTGATGATGACTTAATGCGTATGTTTGGAACAGATAGAATTAAACAAGTTGTCCAAAGTCTTGGTATGACAGATGACCAATCTATTCGTTCGAAAGCCATTACAAGAAGTATCGAGACTGCTCAAAAGAAAGTAGAAGGAAACAACTTTGATATGCGTAAAAGTCTACTTGATTATGATAATGTCGTAAACGAACAAAGAACGATTATCTATGAAAAACGTAATGAAGTATTAGATAATGAAAATATTCATGAAAGTGTTATTGAAATATTTAAAAATACGATTACTACTTTAGTAGAAAACCACATTGAACCAGAGGGGTATTTAACGGATGATGATAAGTGCGAAATCATTGAATTTGTAAATACTAATTATATGAAAAATAAACCAATTGATGTTAAAGAGATTAATGACTTAAAACAAGAAGAAATAGAAAAATATCTTGCTGACAAAATTTTAAAAGATTATGAGAAAAAAATTAGTATTGCACCAAACTTCCAAGAATTTGAGCGTGCTATTACTCTTCGAATGATTGACTCATTATGGGTAGATCATATCAGTACTATGGAACATTTAAAAGAAGGAATAATGTTACGTGGTTATGGGCAAGTAAATCCACTGCAAGCCTATACAATGGAAGGTTTTGATTTATTTGAACACTTACTTGATAAGATTGATGAAAATATTGCGAGCTTTTTATTAAAAGCCAATATTGAACAAAATACAGAACGTAAACAAACCATTATAGGAGTAGCAAACGATGGGAAAGAAAAAGTAAAACAAACTCCGAAAAAATCAGAAAAAAAAGTAGGACGTAACGATTCATGTCCTTGTGGATCAGGAAAAAAATATAAGAATTGCTGTGGTAAATAGTAGGTTTTATAAGGGCTTGTGAAGGTTTAGAAATCTAAAAAAAAGCATAAATTAGCCATAAAAACTGAAAATTTTCCTCATTTTGTCTTCGTTTTTTTGAAAATGAGGACAAAAATCCTAAAAGGCAAAACAAAGAGGGTGGTAAAACTATGGATTTATACGAAGCGCTGAGTGTATTTGAAATTGCAGATAAAAATAATGTAAATGAAGATGAAGTGAAAAGTATATACAGAAAATTATGCTTTTTATATCATCCAGATGCACATCAAAATGAAGATTTTAAATATTATAATGATTTGATATCTAAAATTAATAGTGCATACGAAATATTAAAAAGGCATTGCGCTTATAAACAAAATAAAAGTTCTTTTACTAATCGAGAGGAACAACGAGTTAAGCAACAAACAGAAAAAGAAAAAATACTTATGGATATTATTGTAAAAGCTTATTATGCTTCTAAAGCAGAAATTGATAAAATAAATTCTGAATTTTTGGATTTATTTCTTTCACTTCCACAAAAGGTTGGACATATGACAACAGGTGGGTATAGAAAACCTATTGCTGGTTATCATCACATAGATGAGATATTTGAAAATAAATCAAAAGCTGAAAGCAAAGTGATGAAGAAGTATATAAAAATGTTAGCACTTGAATTTGCAGAAAAATATGGTATTGAAATTAATTTTTTAGAAGTTATAGGTGGAGATTATATAAATTTCTTAAATAATACATATTGGTATGAAAAATATATAAATTATCAAGAACAAGATGATATAAAAAAATTAAATTAAATAGTGAAGTAAAATTATAGTAAACGAATGTTGAAAATTTCCTCATTTTTTCCTCAATTATATAATATTGATAGTACTAATAATACTGATAATAAGATAAATATGAATGTTACGTTGATCCGTATTTAAAGGAATATCAATAATACTATAAATATTATAAATAAGGATAATAAGAGTTTGTACTGAGCTTGTGGTAGTGGGAAAAAGTACAAGCAATGTTGCGGAAAATGACCGTAAAATAGGGCTTTCCGAGAAGTTTGATAAAATTAAAAGTGGTAGCGAAATTAGTATTTGTTCCCATAAATTAAAAATAAATAACTAAAACATTGATAAATAAAGGAGTGTTAACATAGATAAAATGCTAACATTCCTTTTTGTTTTAGTAAAACTAATCAAAAATATGAAAAGAAGATGATAAAAAATGATTAGTATTCAAAAAAGAGGAAGGGTGTATCAATATCGTTTTGAAGTAGCAAAAGTTAATGGAAAAAGAAAGTGGATTTCAAAATCAGGTTTTAAAACAAAAAGTGCTACATTTACTGCAGGGCAAAAAGCTTATGAAGAATATCAAAATGGAAGATGTAAAACGGAAAGTTATATGTCGTATGGAGATTATTTAGACTATTGGCTAGATAATTATTGCAAAGTAAATTTAAAATATAGAACAATAGAAGAGTATTCAGTTATTGTTAATAAGTATTTAAAGATTTATTTAGGTCATTCTTTTTAGCACGAACATAAAAACCTAAGTTATATTCACGATAGCATTGATTTTTAATTGTGCGAAAGACATTAGGAGTAAGAGCTTTTTCCATAAGATTAAGTAAAATAGTTTGAAATCTTTTACGAAGCATGTCATAAGGAAAGAAATGAATTTTCATATTACAAGAAACACCAAGAGCATGGCAAGCAATTAAGCAATGAATATGAACATTCCATTTGTCATCTCTACCAAAAGTAGGTAGGACAAGTATAAAACCGTTTTTTTAAATGTTTGTCTTTGTAGATACCTTTGAATCAAGAGTTAAGAGTTTCGCTAACAGCATCAAAAGGAATAGAAAGTAACTCTCGATTTTTTAAAAAAAGGCCATAAAATATCGAGCATAGTAAAAACAAGATGTCTATGAGTGGTATCAACCGATTTAGACATAATTTCAGTAGTTCTTTGCTAAGCATATTTAATACCACAAGAATTAAAAAACGTTCTTTGCAAAGAAAAGAATCTATAACCAGTCAAATTTGCTATTTGTAAATACGAATAATTATTTAAACCATTTTTTTTATCTTGAACAAGTTTTAATGCATATTCTTTGTTATGCATTTAAAAATATACCTCCTTATCGAGATATATTATACTTTATTATTGGTATCATTTTAACTAATTATAAATAGGTATCATTTCTACTAAGGATTAACAACATTCTATTTCGAGGTTTTAATATTTTTATAATTATGATAAAGTATTGTAGTAATATTTATAAGTAACTTTGTTTTTAGTGATTTAAAGACAATAAATTATTTATATCATTTTAATATTGTAATAATAGTGGTGGTATTTTTTATGGATGTAGAATTAAAGAAAATTAGAGATTATGTAGGGACAGATTCTTTTAATAAAGGAATGCATTATTATAGTGGTTATATAAGATATCAATATACAAATGAAGTGGATGGGGTAGATATTCATTATTTTATAGTGCCTAGTGAACACTACTATGAAAATAATTATGATGTAGAGATAGGTACTCAAGATCGTGAAATTGTTGCTTCCGAATGTACATGTATGCAATTTCAATCGTGGGGAAATTGTAAACATATTGCAGCGTGTATGATACATTTTCGAGATGTGGTTTTTCCTATGGATCCAGAGGAAAAGAAACTTTATATTTCAAAGCAAATTTTAAATGAATTTTATAAACCTATAAAGAATGAAGTGCATTTAAAAAAACAATTACAATTAGAGGTAGAACTTGAATTTCAAGAGAGTTATTATGAATCATCTGTAGGCTTAGTTTTTAAAATAGGAGAAAACAAACTTTATAATTTAAATAGCAAACTAAATAACTTTTTAGATGCTTATGAAGAGGAAGAAGAATTTTGTTTTGGTAAAGGTTTTACTTACAAACCTAATGAGCATTTTTTTTCTAAAATTGATGAAGCGATTTTATCTTTTCTTTTAAGAATTTTACATCATAATAACTATTATAGTTATCGAAATTTAAATATATCTATGGATACTTTTCCAACTTTTTTAGAACTATTAAAAAATAAAACATTTATGATTAAAGGGTATGGAAAGATTACGAATATTGTAGAAGATAATCCTTTGAAACTTTCTTTAGAAAAGGGAGAGAAATATTATAAACTGGCGATGTTTGAGCAAGATGTAGATTTTTTAACAGAAGACTGTAAGTATGTTGTAAAAGAAAATACACTTTATGTTCTACCTAATAAAACAAGTAAAATTCTTTCTTTAATGCAAGAGAATCAATTGCATGATTTGGAATTCCAAGAGGATGATTTAACAACATTTAAGGAAGGGATTTTGCCTATATTAAAAAATAATGTTCTTCTTGATAAAACGGTAGAAGATACAATCATTTTAGGAGTAAAACCAGGTGTGAAAATCTATCTTGATTTTAAATACAATATGATTTTGTGTACATTAAAGTTTGTATACCAAGAAACAGAAATAGACTATTTTGTAGAGAATACAAATATCATTCGCGATACAGAGGAAGAACAGAAGGTAGTTGGAAATTTACTTGGGTATGGATTTGTGATTGATAATCAAAAAATTTATATGGAAGATTTGGATACAATTGGTTTATTTTTAGAAGAGTCTTTACTTGAATTATCAAAAGATTATGAAGTGTTTACATCCGATAAAATGAAGGAAACAAAAATCATTAAGGAAAATAACGTACGTTCTAGTTTTAGTATTGGTTCTGATAACATTATGTCTTATAAATTTGATTTAGGTAGTATTCCTAATGATGAAATTGTAAATGTTTTAGAGACGATGAAAAACAAAAAGCGATATTATCGTTTGAAAAGTGGCGATTTGCTAGACTTAAATAGCAATGAAGATTTACAACAGTTTGAAAATTTAGTAGAAGATATGAATCTTTCGAATAAGGATATTAAAAATGGAAGCGGTGTTATACCAAAATATCGTGCGATTTATTTGGATAGTTTGAAAAAAGAAAAATATCATATTATTAGCACAAATAATTTATTTGATGATCTTATTACACAGTTTAACTCTTTTAAAGATATGCCAATAACTTTAACTGCAAAGGATAAAAAAATTCTGAGGGATTATCAAGAGGTAGGAGTAAAGTGGCTTTATAATATTTATAAGTGTGGTTTTGGTGGAATTCTAGCAGATGAAATGGGACTTGGGAAGTCAATTCAACTTATTTATTTAATTAAGGAAATTTTAAAAGAAAAGAAGGATGCTAAAATCTTAATTGTTGCTCCTACGTCTTTAATTTACAACTGGAAAAAAGAATTTGATAAGTTTGGTAGTGAGATAAAGTATAAAGTATTTGCAGAAAATAAAACAATCCGTAAGCAAGAGTTAGAAAATGTAGAGGATACGCAAGTACTGATTACAACGTATGGTTTAGTTCGTCAAGACAAAGAAAAGTATATGGAAATGAATTTTGAACTTGTCGCAATTGATGAAGCACAAACGATAAAGAATGCGAGTGCTCAAATGACAAAAGTGGTAAAAGAGTTGCATGCAAATACTAAATTAGCTCTAACAGGTACGCCACTTGAAAATTCTGTAATGGAGTTATGGAGTATTTTTGATTTTATTATGCCAGGGTATTTAGCAAATTTTTTAAGTTTTCAATCTAAGTATAATATAAAAGATATTGAGAGTGAACAATTAAAAATGTTAGATACTTTAAATGAACAAATTAAACCTTTTATTCTTAGAAGACGCAAAAAAGATGTGGTGAAGGAATTACCTCCTAAAATAGAAAACAATATAAGTATTGATTTAAATAAAGAACAAAAGAAACTTTATGTTGCTCAACTTGAGAAAACGAAAAAAGAAATGGATGAGATTCTAGCTACTGAGGGATTTAAAAAAGGTAATTTTAAAATCTTACAACTTCTTACCAAATTGCGTCAGTTGTGTATTGATCCAAAAATTCTTTATGAAAACTATGAGGGCGGTAGTGCTAAAATTGAAAACTTAGTCACAATCGTAAAAGGAATTATCGAAAACGGACATAAAATTTTATTGTTTACAAGTTTTAAAACAGCACTTGATATTGTAAACCAAGAATTTGCAAATAATAATATTTCAACCTACGTAATTGATGGTACAGTTTCTTCTAAAAAAAGAATGGAGCTTGTGGATAAGTTTAATCAAGATGATACGAATGTATTTTTAATCACATTGAAGGCTGGTGGGACTGGACTAAATCTTACAAGTGCAGATGTAGTTATCCACTTAGATTTATGGTGGAATCCACAGGTAGAAAATCAAGCTACGGATAGAGCTCATCGTATTGGTCAAAAAAATACTGTTGAGGTGATTAAGTTGATTTGCAAAGGGACTATAGAGGAACGTATTTTGGAATTACAAAATAAAAAGAAGATATTAAGTGATACTTTAATTGAGGGAAAGGGAAGAGATGAAAATATTCTTTCTAAATTAACCGAAAAAGATATTAAAAATTTATTAACGCTTGATAATGAAGAGAGTGATGAATAATTATAAAAATGGAAAGCGAGTTAAAAAATGAATGTGCATTTGGGATTTTCCTATATAGGTCTAATTTTTTTGTTGATGTTAATAATACCTAATATTGTATGGAGCAAAAATAGACCTAAAGATTATGATAAATATGTAAAAAATGAGAATAAAGTTTTATTGCTATTCGAAAGAATTGGAGAAATGCTAGTAACTTGCTTTTCTTTGCTATTTAGTGACTTTAATATTAGTAAAATATCTAGCTGGACTTTTATATTGTTAATGGCTTTTATTGTGATGACTTTATATGAAATATATTGGATAAGGTATTTTAAAAGCAATAAAACAATGTTGGACATGTATACTAGTTTATTTGGGATACCAGATGCAGGAGCTACATTGCCTGTAATTGCATTTTTATTACTAGGTATATATGGTAAAAATGTATTCTTGATTCTAGCAACAATTTTATTAGGAATTGGGCATATTGGAATACATTTACATCATAGAAAAAAAGTTAAATAAATTTTTTGAGGAGTTAATATATGATTTTAATCATGGTTCACTAGATTAAAAAATATTTAAATAATAGTGTTCCTTTCTCCATACAAAAATGTTATAATTGTATGGAGAAAGGAACAAGTGCTTATGACAAATGAAGAAAAAATTTTAAAAATATTAAAAGATAATAATGGAATTATTACAACTAAAGAAATAAAGAAAAATAATATTGCTAATGTCTATTTGACTAGACTTATAAACAAAGGGTATATAGATAGAGTAAAAAAAGGCTTGTATGTTTCTAAAAATAGTTGGGGAGATGAATACTTTAATTTAATTTATGGCATAAATGCAATCTATTCCTATGAAACTGCACTTTACTTTCTAGGATTATGTGAATCAGTCCCCATAAGTTATAACTTAACTGTTCCCAGAGGGCATAAAAGCAGTTTAAATTATAATGATAAGGTAATTCTTCATTATATAAAAAGAGAATATTTTGAGATAGGAAAAGTTAATATTAAAAGTCCACAAGGGCAAATGCTTACTTGTTATAATGCTGAAAGAACGATATGCGATTTATTAAAAGATAAACCAAATCAAGATATAGAAACACTTAAGTATGCAATTAATGAATATTTAAAAAATAAGAATAGTAGAGATTTACCAAAACTAATGGAATATGCAAAAACTTTTAATGTTACGGAATCTTTAAATAATTACTTGGAGATATTAATGTGATAAATGCAGAAGATTTAAAAATTAGAGTAAAAGAAAAAGCTCATGTTAATCATTTAGAACCTCAAGATATAATGCAAATGTACTTCTTTGAAAGACTTTTATATCGTATTTCAGTAAGTAAATACAAATATAATTTTATTTTAAAAGGAGGACTTCTTCTATCAGCAATATTCGGCGATGAAAGAAGAACTACACAAGATATGGATACTATGATTAAAGGGCTTCCAATGGATATAAAAGAACTTACAAAAATAATAAATGAAATAGTAAATATTGAGTGCGATGATGATATTAGATTTGAAGTGCTTTCAAGTAGAGATATTAGACTAAATGCTATTTATGGTGGACTAAGAATTAAACTAATAGGATACAAAGAACATTTACAAGTACCATTATCTATTGATATAACAGTTGGAGATCCTATCACTCCTAGAGAACTAGAATTTAAATATAAATGTATGTTTGATGATAGCTATATTAATATTATGGCATTTAATTTAGAAACTATAATTGCTGAAAAATTTGAAACATTTATAACAGATAATATTATGAATACTAGAAATAAGGACTTCTATGATTTATATATGATATTAGATAATTACTATGACAAGTTGAATAAAGAACAATTAAAGAAAGCTATTAAAAATACTTTTGAAAGAAGAAATGTAGAATTTAATATTGATAAAATTAAATCTAATTTTGAAGCAATAAAGGTAAGTGATAGATTAAAACACAATTTTAAAAATTTTAAATTAAAAAAAGAATATGCTAAAAATATTTCATATGAAGAAGTTATGGATAAAATAAATACCATTATAGAACTTCTTGCTAAGGAATTAGTAGAAGTATAGTTTTAAGGTGATAAAGTAATGAAAGTGTTGAGTTTGACAGAGCCATTTGTTACTCTAATAAAAGAAAAAAAGAAACTAGTTGAAACTAGAAGTTGGAAAACTAATTACAGAGGAGAGTTATATATTCATGCAAGTATGACTAAACCATCTAAAGCTGATTTAGAAGATGAAGAATTGATGTCTTTATTAGAAAACAAAGAAATGAATTTTGGCCATATTGTTTGTAAGTGTGTTCTAGTAATTGTGTGTATATGACAGAAGAATATATAAATAATATGAAAGAAAATAACTATAAGGAATATATTTGTGGTGAATATTCAGTTGGAAGATATGCTTGGATTTTAGAAAATGTGGAATTATTAGATAAACCAATTCTAGCGAAAGGACATTTAGGAGTGTGGAATTATGAATAATATTGAATTTATCAATAATGCTTATACAGAAGAGGGTTTAAAATTACCAATGGTTCATTTTAATAGCAAAGAAAAAAATATGTGTTACCTTTATTCATGGTATGTGCCAAACAATAGTTGATAATTATTTTGCTACTGTTTGAGGAAATATTTTAGTGGAAAATAATATTGGTTTTCTTTACGAACATAATAGAGGACATTCTATTGAAAATGATATTGTAATAAATGATGGATCCTTTAAAAGATGTGGTTGTATGTATGAAATTTTTGAGGCTTCAATTTATGATATTGATTTAGCAATTAATAAAGTTTAAGAATTAGGTTATAAAAGATTTATTTTGATAGGACACAGTTATGGATGTAATAAATTGATTTACTCTTATTACAAGAAAATACTTATAAAGATGAGAGAAAGTAATAAAAAGAAAGCTTATAAGTAAGTATAAGCACATAAAAAATAACAAAACATAATCTGCTTTGTTATTTTTCTTTTAGTAATTTCTTTTCTAATAAATTCATCATTTCATATAAAATGAAAGAGATAAAGATTAAAATAATAATTCCACTCATTACGATGTTTAAATTGAATACTTGTGTTCCGTAGATAATAAGGTAACCGATACCTTTTTTACTAACTAAAAATTCACCCGTTATAACGCCGATTAAGCTCATAGAAATATTAATTTTTAAGGAAGATAAAATGGTTCTGTAGGAAGCTGGAATTACAACCTCTTTCAATATTTGTAATTTATTTGCTTTAAACGATTTTAGCAATTTAATTTTGTATGTATCCGTATTTAAAAATCCATTGTAAATGGTAATAATACTAATGATTAAGTTTATTAAGAGCGCCATAGTGATAATGGATTTTGTATTGGCTCCTGTCCATATAATAATGATAGGTCCTAAAGCTACTTTAGGTAGGGAATTTAACATTGTTAAAAATGGGTCTACAATTTTAGCAAGCGTTTTAAATTCATATAGCAAAATTGCTATCACAAAACCTAAAGAAATTCCGAGTATAAAAGCAATTAATGTTTCAAAAATGGTTGTAAAGATGTGAGAAAATAGTTGGTAATTCTGATGTAAAGAGACAATAGTTTCTACAATCTTTTTTGGACTTGAAAAGACAAAAGGATTGATTATTTTTTTATCTGATAATACTTGCCATATTACTAAGAAAAGAAATACAACAACAATTTGGGTAATCAGAATAACAATTTTATTTTTCTTTATTTTTCTTAAAAAATCTTTTTGTTCTTTAGACATTGACATCCAAATCCTTCCAAATAGAATCGTAGAACTCCATAAAACGTTTATCTTTTCGATTGCTAATAGGGTCTTGTTTGTTTTCAAGTTCTATTTTATATACTTTTTTTACCATACAAGGTCTTTTTGATAACACATAGACTTTTGATGACATAGAGACGGCTTCTGAAATATCATGGGTGACCATTATAGCAGTTTGCCCTTCTTTTTTTATAATGTCATAAACATCATTACTAATGGCAAGACGGCTTTGATAATCTAAAGCATTAAAAGGTTCGTCAAGAAGCAATATATCCGGTTTTAAAGCAAGAGTACGAATAAGAGCTATTCTTTGTTTCATACCACCTGATAAACAAGTAGGATATTTATCTTTAAATTCATATAAATTGTATTTTTTAAGTAAATCCAATACATATTTTTGATTTTCTTTTGAGTTTTGTTTTTGTATTTTTAAACCGAGTAAGCAATTTTCATAGATGGTAAGCCATGGAAACAAACAGTCGCTTTGGAACATATATCCGATTTTGGGATTATGTTTATGAAACTTTATACTTCCAATGCTTTCACTATCTAAACCAGCAATGATATTAAGAAGGGTTGATTTTCCACAACCGGAAGAACCAACCAACGAAATAAATTCTCCTTCTAAAACCTCAATGTTGATATTTTTTATAGCAAGAATCTCTCCCTCTTTTGTATGATATTTCTTGGATAAATTTTTAATTTCTAAAATCTTATTCATGATAGAAATTGTTAATTAATTTTTCATATGGAACATAAGCATCAAGTAAGTTAGCACTTATCATAATATCTTCTAAATTTTTATAACTTTCTTCCGTAATAAATGGATTTGTTAACCAAGAGTCATATTTTTTGTAGTTATCCACAATAGCGGTTAAGTCTTTTAGTGAAATGTCTGGAAATTGTGGAAGTATGATTTTCGCAATTTCTTCTGCAGAATGTGTACGCACATATTCTAATCCTTGCTCTATGGCTTTAGTAATGTTTGCAACAGTTTCTTTATTGTTTTCTAAGTAGCTTTTTCTAGCATAGAATGCTGTGTAAGGAACTTCTCCTGAATAAGCACCGACATTTCCAACAATAAATCCAAGTCCTTCTTTTTCTAAATTAGTAGCATTTGGTTCAAAAAGATTGACAAAATCTCCCATTCCGGCGATAAATGAACCTGATAAAGAAGCAAATTCTACGCTTGTATTCATATTAATGTCACTCTCGTTAACTCCTTCATTTTTAAGAGCGTTTTGGAAGTTTAATACAGGCATTCCCCCTTTTCGACCTGCTAAAATTTCTTTTCCTTTCAAATCGTTTAGAGAGAAGTTTTCGATTGGTTTTCTTGAAACAATAAATTGTCCATCTCTTTTTGTAAGTCCTGCAAAAGTAGTTAAGTAATCTTCTTCTCCACCTTTGTAAACATAAATAGCACTTTCAGGTCCTGCAAAACCAATCTCTACGTCGTTTGATAGTACAGCAGCAGCTACTTTATCTGCACCACTTGTTAAGATTAAATCAATATTGATGCCGTTCTCTTTAAAGTAACCTGCTTCAATAGCAACATACATAGGAGCATAAAAAGCACTATGTGTTACTTCTGCTAATTTTATAGTGGTTAAGCTATCATTTTTCTTAGATGTTAATTTAGTTGCAGTCACTACAACAATTAGAATGATTAATAAACCTAATACCACTCCTAAAATTTTTCTTTTCAATTTAAATTCCTCCTTTTAAATTTACAATGTATTATATTCTAAGTTTTTTAAATATGTTAAAAAGACCTAAAAATCTTTTTTATGATATAATGTGGGTAAGGGAAGTGGGTTTTGAATGAAGCAATTAGAAACAACGCTCTTATTATTAAAAAAAGATAATGAAATTTTACTTGCTATGAAAAAACGTGGTTTTGGTGTTGGAAAATACAATGGTATTGGCGGAAAGTTAGAAGCAAATGAAACGCCTGAAATGGCAATGTTACGTGAAGCTAAAGAAGAGATTAATGTAATTCCGACTTTATATGAATATGTTGGTGCTGTAGAAGTAGAATCTATAAATTTTAGTGAAAAAAGAGATTGTATATTTCATTTGTATATTGCAACCAAGTGGGAAGGTATTCCTAGTGAAAGCGAAGAAATGTGTCCAAAATGGTTTTTAATTGATAAAATTCCATATGATAAAATGTTTCCTGTTGACGAATATTGGTTGCCTTTAGTTTTAGAAGGAAAGAAAATAAATGCTTTTTTTGAATTTGATGAAGATTGGAATTTAAAGAAAAAGAAAATAGAAGAATTAGAAAATTCTAATGTATTAAAAATGTCTTTGTAACATAAAGAAAATATAGATATTGGGTGGTTTTATGGAATACGTAAAAACAAGAACAATTATGACAAAAAGCGAACAAGGTATGCTTTGGTTTGGAATTGATTATCACATGAATCTTTATAGAGGATGTTCCTATGGTTGTATTTATTGTGATAGTAGAAGTGATACATATCATATTAAGAATTTTGATGAGATTAAAAGTAAAGAAAATGCCTTAAAAATATTAGAAGAGGAACTTGCGAGTAAACAATATAAAGGAGTTGTTAGTTTTGGGACTTTGTCGGATCCTTACAACGAATTAGAGCGTGAATATAAAATTACTAGAGGAGCGTTAGAATTAATTAAAAAATATGGTTTTGGGGTATCCATTGATACAAAAAGTGATTTAATTTTACGCGATATTGATTTATTAAAAGAGATTGGAAAAAACAATAATGTAATTATAAAAATAAGTATTACGACTTATGAAGATGATTTGGCTAAATTTTTAGAGCCAAATGTGATTTCTTCTAGCAAACGATTTGCAGTTTTAAAAAACTTGCGAAAAAATGATATCTATGCAGGTGTTTTAATGACACCAGTATTACCATTTATTACAGATAGCGCAGATAATATTAAAGAAATGGTCCGTTTAGCAAGCGAAAATAATGCCAAGTTTATTTATACAAAAATGGGGATGACTTTACGAAGTAATGTGCATGACTATTACTATGAACATATTGAAAAAATGTATAAAGGTTTAGCAAGTGATTATAAGTGTGTTTATGGAAATAATGTGGTTTGCAATCCTCTTCGCTATCCTGATTTATTAGAGATTTTTGTTAAGGAATGCAATAAGTACCATTTACTATGCGATATGAGTGAAATCATTAAAGATTATAAAAGAGAAATACCAACAAAAGAGCAAATTAGTTTGTTTTAATAGAAAACTATAAAAATGTATAGTTTTCTTTTTTTTGCCAATTTTTAACACTTTGTTTTTAGAAAAAAATTTCATACTAATAGTGGAGGTATTTTAATATGACAGAAAAAGAATTATTGTATGTGGAAGATGCAATTAATCATGAACTTTATATGATTAAAACGATTCGTGAAACAGAAGAATGTTTGACGGATGAAAACTTAGTAAAAGTAGTAAAAAAATTAGGACATAAACATGAATCTATATTAGAAATGTTTATGAACCTTTTATAAGGAGGGATATTATGGACGATAAATATTTAATGGAAAACTTAATGTTTGGTAGTAAAGTAATTAATGATTTGTATATGCATGGTTTTATTGAATCGACAAATGAAAAAGTATTTGGTGCCTTTACAAAAGCCTTGCAAGATACAGCAAAAATGCATTATGAAATTTTTAAATCTATGGAAGACTCAGGATTTTACAATATGAAAAATGTAGAAGAAAGTAAAATAAAGCAAACGAAACAAAAGCTAGAAAGTAGTTTAAAAAAGGAGAACGAAAAATAATTCTTCTTTTTTGGTGGACAAATTTAGGAGTTCTTGTATAATAATGGGCAGGTGGGTTTATGGAGAATATGAAAGAAAGATTAGAACAAGGAAAAATAAGGTTAGAGATTTTTAAGCATAATTTGATGTGTATGAAAGAATATTTTCATGTAAAAGAAAGTTTTTTTGTTGAAAAAGGAAAAGAGAACAATGATTGTATATATTATGATATTTCACAGAATTTATCCTCTTTTCCTTTTACGCTTTCAGTATTTCAATATCCGAATGCTATAACTTGTTTTTTTGTAGAATTATTTAATTTTTATCAAGATTTGCCTAAAAGAAGCAATTATCCATATCGTAGCTTTAGCCAAGGACTTACGACTTATTTTTTAAGAGAACTTGCAGAAAAACAATTAATAGAATTAGTTTTTTGTAAAAAAAGTGTTAAAGTTGGATTAGATGCTTATATGGAGATGTTAGGAAATTATAATCATAAAGAAAAAATTCAAATGTATTATTGTTACTTTTATAAAAAACGTAATATGGATGAAAAGGATGTACCTATGATTAAGAATATAGCGAGTGCTTTACATATTAATTTATCTTATTTGAAATTTGTTTTTCAAAATGACAAAATGTATTTAGAAGTTAAAAATACTTATAAATTCAAAAATTTTATAAGGGGAAGATATTTTAAAAATTTGTATCAACAAAGAGAGTATATATTGTTACTTTTAAAAGAGTATGGAGAATATTTATTTGATCAAGATAGTGTAACTAATAAAAAGAAACGGACTTTAAAAGTACGATAAAACATTGTATAATAAAGACACAAGGAGGAGTTAGGATGAAAATAATAAAAAGATTCATCATGATATTTGCTATACTTGCTATGTTACCAATGGGAGTATTTGCAAAAGAAAAAGTAAATGTCTATTTATTTAAAAGAGAAGGCTGTGGATTTTGTGCTAATGCACTTACGTTTTTTAATTCTTTAGGGGAAGATGAAGAATACAAAGATTATTTTAATTTGGTGACAAAAGAAGTCTTAAACAATAAAGTGAATAGTGAACTTATGGAAAAAACAGCGAAAAAATTAGGTGTAAGTTTAAGTGGAGTTCCCTTTATTGTTATAGGAGCTACACATTTCGAAGGATATGCTAATACTTTTGATGACCAAATAAAAGCTGCCATTAAAAATGCTTATGAAAAAGAAAGCGAAGATATAGTAGCCTCTATTACTGAAAAAAAGGATACATCTGCTACAACGATTGTGATTTTAATTGCGGTAGTGGCAGGAGTGGCATTCTTAATCTACATGGCAAAAGATACTCAAAGTAACGAAGTAATAGAAGAATCAAAAGAAGAAATTGTAGAAGAAAAAGTGTCTCCCAAAAAGAAGACACAACCAAAAAAAACAGCAAGCAAAACAACAACTAAAAAAACGACTACTAAGGCATCTTCAACAAAGAAAACCAAAAAAAAATAAAGCCAATTATGACTTTATTTTTTTGTGCTCCTCGTACTTAATAATCCAATAAAATCTACTACACTTGAAATGATTAACAAAACACCTACGATTTGGAAAATAATATTTTCAGCTAGAATGGTATAAAGTCCCATACTAATTAAGGCAATTCCAATAATTAGAGTAACATAATTTTTTGTATTTAAAGAAAGTATAGCATTTTTAAGTCCATTATAGATTAAAATAATTCCAATAATAAAACGCAAGAAGGTTTCGATAGCACCAGATAGAATTAAAATAAGTACTCCAATAAAAATCATGCTTGTTCCTAACACTAATTTGCTATTGTCTTCTATATTCATCTCTTTTTTTAATTGATAATAACGAATTAAGTTAAAAATACCTGTTAAAATAAAAACAGCTCCAATAGAGTAAAATACAATAATGACCGCTTTACTTGAATTGGTTAGAAGAATAATTCCTAAGATGAGCATTAAAATAGGGCCTAAAATTTTTAAATTGTCCGTCTCTTTTTCTTTCTTTTTTTTCGGTTTAATTAACGTTGTTTTTTCTTCTTTCATAGTTTCCATCCCTTCTTCCTTATCATACTTCTAATTCTAGCAATTATCAAGTAGCAAAAAAGTGTGAGATATGTTATAATATTTCTTAGAATAAAGGGGATACGATACGTATGTTAGAAAAAATGCAAATTTTAGGTGTTTTAAAAAAATACGGATATTATGCTATTAATCGTGCACCTTTTCTGTACCAAAGTGAGGAAAACATTGGGATTTATTTTGTATGGCCTCATAAACATTATGGAAATTTGGAGCGAGTAATACTATTAAATACTTTGGAAGAGACAGAAGAAGTGGTTTACCAATATTGGTGGTTTATGAACAATAAAGACAAATATCCTATAATGGTAGAATTTGACGATTACGAGATTAAAACACCAAAAGTAAGTTATGTTTATAAAGGAAATACTTTAACTGTAGATGCCATGAAAAGTTTTGGCAGTGATGAAGTACTTGTAAGAGAACCTAAAGATACTTTAAAAAAACGAGAGCTTTTAAGAACTGCTACGATTTTAATTTTAGTATTAAAAGAAAAAATACGAATGCAAAATGAAACGTACATAAAAGTAGAAGAAATGACCGAAACTTTAAAAAAGCTAAAAAGTGAATACAAAAATAAGTTGAGTTTATATAAAAAAGGAATAAAAGAAGAAACAGAAAGCCTCGAACTTTTAAAAGATAATCCGGATGAAAGTGAAGAATTATTAAGAAAGTTACATGGTGAACTTGATGCTTTAAAAACAATAGAAGATATCAGAAATTTTATCAATACTTTATTTCGTTATTTGTCTAATGTAGAATCGAGTGTTTCTACCATTCAAAATACCTATTTGTTAAATCGTTATCCTTTTGAAATAGAAGATATGAAGAAAAAAATTGCGATTTTAGATGAGGCGATAAACGAAAAGAAGAAATTATTTCAATCTAAACAAAATCCTCTTGATTTACTAGCTTCTGTTGATAATTTAAGTGAGTGTAAAAAAATGGTAGATATAAAAACTTACATAGAAAAAGAACAAAAAACAGTGAAAGAAAAGTACCAAAATCGTGAATCTATAGATGAAAATGTGTTAGGAGATTATCTTGTTAGTTTTGAAAAATTAAATATAACACTACCACCAATGATAGAGAATAAGTATTATGAAGAATTTGACAAAGAAGATTTGTATAATACCTTAAAAGTGATTTTTGGAAATTTAAGTCAAAAAGAAAAATCTGCATGTTTTGTTGCTTCTTCTTTTTTAAGAGAATGTTTAATTATTTTAATGGAGAAAAATGCAGATACGGAGTTAAATAGCAATGAAGTGATTAGCCGCCTTATTTTGGATAATCAAATTCATTTGTTTAATGATGCCTATAACACTTTAGATTATTATGTTAATGCGAAAATTAGAGTGAAGTATTTTAGTATTATTAAAATGAAAACATTTGAGTCTTTCATGCTATCTTTAATAGAAGTTATTCAAATATTAAAAGGATTAAAGCAAACGTTAAATAAAAGTTTTTATGGCTATTATTTAGAAAAAGAAAAATCCATTATTAATTTGTATTTGAAAAATATTGTGCATTTAAATAAAAAAACTTCTTATATTGCAAGATTTATGCCAAATGTTCCCATTTATTATTCTCCTGTTAGTATAATCAGACAACTAGACATTGTAAATAATAATGAACTTGTAGAAAGACAGACCGATACAATTTTCTTACTGAAAGATATGGTAAGTATTCGAGAGCATAACGAAAAAACAACCGTTGTACGTTATGAAAAAGATAAAACAACTAAAGAGGATTGTATGATTGTGCATTCTCTAAAAGAAAAAAGCAAATGCAGTTATTATGAAGATATGTTCTACAATAAAGAAGATGGTGAACTTTATGAATAGGAATACATTCTTAAAAAGTTTAAGAAAGAATTTATCTTTTTTAGAAAAAGAGGAATTGGAAAAAGAAGTACTTTACTACATTAATAAAATTGATAGTTCAAAAGAACCGGATGAAGAAATCATTAAAAGTTTTGGAAGTATGGAGAGTATTGTAAAAGAAGTATCTAAAAAACATGGTTTAAATTATAAAACGATTGATAAAAAAGAAAATTGGTTTAAAACATTTTATAACGATTTAGTCGATTTAAGTACTATTTTAAAAAATAGTGATGGTAAAAAAAGAACGAAAATATTACTTGATTTATTATTACTCGTTGTGATTACTTGTGTTTTAAAAATTCCTTTTATCTTTGTAAGGGATTTAGGAGATAGACTTGTAGAAATCATTTTAAACAATAATATTACAATACTTGCAGTTTGGGGATTTGTGATTGAAATTTTATATGTAATCGTTGCCTTATCTTTTTTTATAAAAACGTTTGAAAAATGGTTTAAGAGTATGAAATAGAAGATAGTGTGATATCTTCTTTTTTTCTATTTATGTAGTATATTATGCTACAATTATATTAATTGAGGTGTAAATATGAAACAATACCAAATTAGTCAAGAAGATATGAATACTCATTTTTTTCATTTTACGAAACAAAAAAACTTAGCTTCTATAAAAGAAATTGGATTGGTGCCTAAAATTGGTATTCATGCTATGTCTCTTGAAAAAACAAAAAAAGTATTTTTTGTAGAGGGTCTTGATAATTTATTAATTTTATTTGATTGCTGGATACATGTTTGCTCAGTATATCCTCTTATTCCGTGCTTGTTTAACTTAGGTGCTAAGGTCATGAAATACAAATGGTTTCCTAAATCAATAGTAAATGCTTATTTCAAATATATGGAATATAATAGAATCCATAAACTTATTGCTTATAAATATTTTGACCATTTTTTAAAAAGGTATGTCTTATTGCATTTAGACATAAAAGAAGGAATAGATTTTAGTTTTGACGATGTAGACCAAATAAAAGCAAAAAAATATGATAGAGATTATTTAATAAAAGCCGGATATTCTTTAAAGTACTCAGATTTAGAATCCACAAAAATGGATAAATGGAATTTACATACTTTTTCAAATCATGGAATAGATTCGTCTAAATTAAAAGTTTGTTATGTAGAGAATTCTTATAAAATGTCCGATATACTAAATTATGCTCTTAAAAATACGAGTTTAGATATTGAAAATATTTGCCCTGTTCTTTTTGATTACTTAAAAAGTAGAAAAATAATTTAAATAAAGGAGTAGTATATGGAAAAAAGCTATATAAAAAATATGGATATACATTATTTGTCTAGTATCGGATTTTCAGAAGAACAAATTCAATTTATTTTTAAATTAGTAAATAGAGGAATACAAGAAAAATTATATGTAAATAGCCATGTTCCTTATCATAATCTAAAACATATTGAAAGAGTACTATGTTATTGCATGTGGATATTAAATCAAAAGAAGAACAATGGAGAAATTTTAGAAAACCAAAATATTTTGTTTTATTCTGCTCTTTATCATGATTGTGGAAGAAGTCTTCTAGTTTCAAATAAAATGCATGGAATTGTTGGAGCACAAATTGCTAAAGAAAAACTAAAGGATACTTTTGATGTTAAAAAGGTTAAGGGTATTTGTTTACTAATTGAAACACATGCATCTAAGGTTGATGAAGTGGATTTTAAAAATTTTACGTTTTCTAAAGTAGAAAAAGAAAATATTCAAATCTTATCCAATGTATTAAAAGATGCGGATGCGCTAGATAGAAATAGAATCAAGCTATTTAAGTTTGCACAATGTAATCCTAACTTTTTAAAAACAAAGGAAGCAAAAGAAATATATTTACAAAGTGATACGTTCTACTTAAAATATCAAGATGCTACTCACCAAGTAAGATTATTAGAAAATAAAAAGTAGATATTGTAAATTTAATAGTTTGGAATGTGTATAGAAAGCTGTAAAGGTACTATTTATAAAAAATATCTTTTTCAAATATTATTTCAATATAATATATATAAAATAAATATAAAAATTGTTGTATACGATTCGTTAGTGGCCTTTTTCTTGCAAAGTGCCATTTTTTGGTGTATAATTTGACAGATTGAAAGAAGTTGAGTTATATGGATAAAATTATCAATATTGCAGTTGTTGCACACGTTGATGCGGGCAAAAGTACTTTAGTTGATGCCCTACTTGAACAAAATGGTGTATTTTCCGAACACGATGAAAAAGTAGATTGTGTGATGGATAGCAACGATATTGAAAGAGAACGTGGAATCACTATCTATTCTAAGAACTGTGCCATTCGTTATAAAGATGTTAAAATTAACATTGTGGATACTCCAGGGCATGCGGATTTTTCAAGTGAAGTGGAGCGTGTCATTAAGACAGTTGACACCGTTGTACTTTTAGTTGACTCTGCAGAAGGGCCAATGCCACAAACAAGATTTGTTTTAAAGAAAGCATTAGAACAAAATTTAAGACCTATTCTATTTATTAATAAAATTGATAAAAAAGATGCAAGACCACTAGAGGTTGTGGATATGACATTTAATTTATTTATGGAGTTAAATGCAACAGATGAACAACTTGATTTTCCAATTATTTATGGGGTTGCAAGAGATGGAATTGCTAAAAAATCATTAGAAGAAGAAAGTAATTCAATCGCTCCACTTTTAGATACTATTTTAGATGTTGTTAGTCCATTTGAAGGAAATGAAAATGACCCACTTCAATTGCAAATTTCTAATTTAGGATACGATGAATATATTGGTCGACTTGGAATTGGTAGAGTTACAAAAGGTTCTATTAAGGCAGGACAAATGGTAGCACTATCTAAAAATGACGGAAGTTTAGAATCATTCAAAATTACAAAAGTTTTTGTAAATGAAGGTTTAAATAAGATAGAAAAAAATATTGCTTATTATGGAGATATTGTAACGATTGCTGGGTGCCCTAATATTTCTATCGGGGATACCATTTGTGATAAAGACCATGTGGAACCACTTCCACCAATTGAGATTGAAAAACCAACTCTTTCTATGAACTTTTTAGTAAATAACTCTCCTTTTGTTGGAAAAAGTGGCAAATTCTTAACGACTCGTCATATTAAAGAAAGACTAGAACGTGAATTACAAACAAATGTAGGACTTGTTGTAGAGCCTTTAGAAAATGCGGATGGTTATAAAGTGAGTGGTCGTGGAGAACTTCATTTATCTATTCTTTTAGAAAATATGCGTCGCGAAGGGTATGAGTTATCTGTTTCTAAACCACAAGTGTTGATGGAAGAAAGAGATGGCAAAAAATATGAACCATTTGAACGTGTTATTATTAATTGTCCTGAAGAATATTCAGGTACTGTAATTAGTGATTTACAAGAAAGAAAAGGACAACTTTTAGTTGTATCAAGCGAAAATAACCAAGCGCATTTAGAGTTTAGTGCACCTACTCGTGGTTTAATTGGTTATAGAAGTGCCTTTATTACCAATACGCGTGGAGAAGGAATAATGGTTCGAAGTTTTGAAGAATATAAACCGTTTGTAGGAGAAATTACAAGACGTAAAAATGGTGTTTTGGTTTCTATGGAAAATGGAAAAGCCTTAGGTTATTCTTTATGGAATTTACAAGATCGTGGCACTTTGATAATTGAACCAGCAACAGAAGTATATATAGGTATGATCGTGGGAATTCATAACCGAGATAATGATTTAGATGTCAATCCTTGTAAAAATAAAAACTTAACGAATACACGTAGTAGTGGTGCAGATGAAGCCATTAATTTAACAACACCTAAGAAATTTACATTAGAAGAAGCGTTAGAATTTATTGAAGATGATGAATATGTGGAAGTAACCCCAGAGGACATTCGTCTTCGTAAAGAATATTTAGATCCAAAAGATCGATATAGAAATAAAAAAGTGGCTTAATAAGTCATTTTTTTGAATTAAACGTGTTATAATATACTTAAGAATTACCTTGGAGGTGGGAAGATGAGAGAAGGATAAGAAGTCAGGCATAAACTTTTAATTATGCCAAATAGGAGGCATAAATGTTTGAAGTTAAAAATTTAACGATTGTACAAAATGATAAAACAATCATTGAAAACTTATCTTTTACTTTGAATAAAGAGGATAAACTTGCCATTATTGGAGAAGAAGGAAACGGGAAATCTACTTTAATTAAAACTTTACTAGGAATTTGTGAGTATGCTACTTATACAGGAAGTATAATTTCTCATGGGTATACGATTGGGTATTTAGAACAGAGTTTGGAGAGCGAACATTTTGGTAAAAGTGTTTTTGCTTATTTGTTTGAAAGTAAAAATGCTTATTATGAAAAAATTACTTTATTCTATAAATACATAGAAACATTACAATTGAAAGAAGAAATCTTAAATCAAAAATTAGGTACATTATCTGGTGGTGAAAAAGTAAAAGTAGGAATACTTAAATTATTGCTTTTAGAGGTGGATATATTCTTTTTAGATGAGCCAACAAATGATTTAGATATTGAAACGCTTGAGTGGTTAGAAGAATTTATTTGTCATACAGAAAAACCTATTCTTTATGTATCTCATGATGAAACGCTTCTTTCTCATACTGCCAATCGAATTTTACATTTAGAACAAGTAAAACATAAAACAGAATGTAGGCATACTCTATTACATATAGATTATGATACGTATGTTACAAATAGACTACGAGGACTAGAAAAGCAAACACAGCTTGCGCATAGTGAAGCAAGAGAATATAAAAAACAAGAAGATAAATTAAAAAAAGTGATGCAAAAAGTAGAACACGAACAAAATACAATTTCTAGAAGTAATCCTCATGGGGCAAAACTGCTAAAGAAAAAAATGCATACCCTAAAATCACAAGAGAAGAAGCTGGATAGGAAAGAGCTTACGGAAGTGCCAGATGTAGAAGAAAATATTCATCTTCATTTTGAAAATGTAGCTCTTCCTAAAACTAAGACTATTTTAAAGTTAGAACTATCTAAGTTAATGATAGAAGAACATGCACTTGCTAAAGATATTCGGTTAGAAATTGTAGGGAATGAACACATTTGTATTGTTGGAAAAAATGGAGTAGGAAAGTCTACTTTACTTTCTAAAATCTATGAGACTTTAAAAGAAAGACAAGATATAAAAGTTGGCTATATGCCACAAGATTATAGTTTGGTTTTAGGACATTTTATAATGGTTTTGGATTATCTGTGTGATGGGGAGATTGATAAAACAACTGCACGAATGTATTTGGGAAATCTTAATTTTACAAGAGAAGAAATGACAGGCAAGATAGAAAATTTAAGTAATGGATCGAAAGCAAAGTTAATTTTACTAAAACTTGTTTTATCTAAGTGTAATGTACTAGTACTTGATGAACCTACAAGGAATGTTAGTCCGTTATCTAATCCTATTATTCGTAAAAGTTTACGTGAATTTTCCGGCTGTATTATTAGTGTATCGCATGATAGGAAATATATTTTAGAAGTGTGTGATACGCTTTATACGCTAACAATGGAAGGTTTAAAAAAGTGAAGTAAGTTTTTATAAAGAAAAGTTGTATAAAAATACAAAATTGTATATGTTAGTAATGTAAGTGTTATCAAAATTGGATAACGCTCGCATTGGTTTGAAAGTGCTATACTACTTATTGTAGTTAGCGCTTTTTTTATGCTAATTTAAGAATAACGAAAACTAGCATAACAATTATTCCCAAGAGAAGATAAACAGTAAACTGTAAATTTTCTTTATTCATACTTACAACTCACTTTCCTACCATCAAACAACGTTTCTCCTGATAAGAATTAATGATGCGCAAGCGCTACTTATTTGATAACACGAGTTTGTATTATAAAGTTTCATTATAAATTCAAGGATTTCGACAAAACAAGCCAAAATTCTTTAATTTCATTTACTCTCTTTTATATGCATGATAAAATGAAATTATAAAAAAGTGGTGTTTGTATGAAATTAAAAAAACAAGTGAAAGTCGTTATTGTTCTTATTTTATTAGGAGGAATTGGTTTTGGATTTTATTCTTTTAATCAATGGTTTTTTGCTAAATATAAAACAAAAGATGTTAACGTAGAAGAAAAAAATGAAGGTACCAGTAAAGAAATTCTTGAAGCAGAACAATCAAATTCGGAAGAAGTACCAATTGTAAAAGAAGAACCATCTAGCAGTACTAAAACTGTTAAAAAAATAAGACCTACTGAAACTTATTATTGCTCTGAAGGAGATACTTTAGAAGGAAAAGAATGCATTACAAAGATAGAAACAAATGCAACTCCTGTCGTTCTTACTATGGGAGATAATACTTATACGATGAAATTTGATTTTACTGCTTTGGCATATGGATTTTCTGTTGAAGAAGAGGATATTATTCCTATCGTAGAAGAAACATGCAAAACAGAATTAAAAGGAAGATTTTATATTGATTTAAACGATGAGCATGGTGGATATTGTACTTTTAGTGAAGAGCAAAAGCCTAGCCATTATATATGCTCTGATTCTAGTTATACCTTAAAAGGAGACAAATGCGTGAAAGAAGTTAAAATTCCTGCTAAGATACGTTATGAATGTTCAAATGGCTATATTTTAGATGGAATATATTGTCAAAAGAAATAAATTGCAACTTAACTTATCTTATCATATAATATGGATGTGATTTTATGAAGTGGATTGTAATGGCTTACTTACTCATTATTTTAGTAGGATTTAGTTTGTGGTACTATTTAAAGAAAAAGAAAAGAATTGGAAGTATGAAAATTTATTTTCCTATTTTTTGTTTTGTAAATGCTTGTTTTTTAAGTTGTATTTGTTTTGTCTATTATCAAGATTATCAAAATAGTTATCCTTTAGTAGAAAAAAATCGTATTTTACGGAAGGAAAAGAATGAAAAAGAAAAGGCAGTAAATCAAGTAAAACAAGAAGTAGAAACTTTAGAAAATACAATTATAGCCTTAGATAATTCTATCAATGAATTGGAAGAAAATAAACGTAATTTAACGAGTGAAATCACAAAGTTAAAACAAGAATATAATGCTTTGTATATAAAGATGCAAAATACTGCATTGTATCAAATAGAGAATTTTCCAACTTTTGATCAACGAAAAGAGTATCCTAACGGTTGTGAATCGATTGCTTTATATTTACTTTTAAAGTACCATGGGGTGAAAGTTACTCCAAATGAAATCATTACTAAATTAAGAAAAGGAGATGCTCCTTATATTAAGAATGGGATTAAATACGGGGCAGATCCTGAAATAGAATTTGTAGGAGATCCTAAAAGTAAAAGTGGTTATGGAGTATTTGAAAATCCAATTATCGATGTTGCCAATCAGTTTAAAAGCGGAATTAAAAAGGCGACAGGAAAATCATTAGATGAAGTATTAGAAATTGTAAAAAGTGGAAAACCAGTGCAAGTGTGGGCTTCTTCTTATGGAAGAACTCCAATCAAATGTAATACTTGGACAAGTACTAGTGATCAATCTAATAAGACAATTACTTGGTATTGTCATTTTCATAGTTTGGTTTTAATTGGAGCGACTTCAAGTAAAGTTATTGTATCAGATCCATTAACTGGAACGTATGTTAAATATGATAAAAAAGTTTTTGAAAATGCTTATAATTTTTATGGAAGAAGGGCGATTTATTATGAATAAGAAAAAAATAATTATTGGTTCTATACAAGGTTTCTTTCTAGTGATGGCTTTTTTAATTGTTTATTTGGATAATGTTAGTATAAAAAATGTAGAAACAAAAAATTTAGAAAATGCTAATTTGAAAGAAGAAATTGCAAGGTTAGAGCAAGAATACTTGGAACTAAAAGAAGAAAATAATCGTGAAGAGAATGTGAATGTAGAAGTGAAAAGCGTTGCTGATTTAGAAGTAGAAAAAGCAGAAAAAGAAGAGCAAATTAAGAAATTAGAGGAAAAGAAGAATGAACTAGAAGAAGAAAAAGAAAAATGGAATAAGAAAATTGCTGAGTTAGAGAAATAGAAAAATGCAGAATAATTTGCATTTTTTTTAGCCATTTTGTATACTAGACATAACGAAAAAAGGAAGTGAAGAGATGGAAAGAACATTTACAGAACAAGAAATTGTAAGAAGAGAAAAGGTAGAGGCAATAAGAGAAGTTTGCAATCCTTATCCAGATCGATATGAAGTTAGTCATACTTTAAAGGAAGCAAGAACACTTTTAGATGAAACAAAGAATGTTTCAATAGCTGGAAGAATTATTTTTATGCGTAAGATGGGAAAATTAAGTTTTATCCGCATTCGTGATTTAGAAGGGGATATGCAATTAGAATTTAAAATAGATACGGTAGGAGAAGAAAACTATAATTTCTTTAAAAAACAAATCGATACAGGAGATTTTATTGGAGCAAAAGGAGAAATTTTTACTACTCAAACTGGAGAAAAAACGTTAAGAGTACAAAGTTTTGTGTTCTTAGGAAAAGCTTTAAGACCACTTCCAGAAAAATTCCATGGTTTAGCTGATCAAGAAATTAAATATCGTCAAAGATACGTTGACTTAATTATGAATGAAGATAGCAGAAAAGTATTCTTAGGTAGAAGTAAATTTTATAATTTCTTACATAAATATTTAGCAGAACATGGTTTTTTACAAGTAGAAACGCCTATTATCCAAACGGCAGTGTGTGGTGCAAGTGCTAAACCATTTTATACGCATCATAACGCTTTAGATTTAGATTGTAATTTAAGAATTGCTCCGGAAACGTATTTGAAACAATGTATTGCTGCGGGATTTAATCGTGTATATGAGGTTTCAAAATGTTTTCGGAATGAAGGGATGGATTCTGAGCATCTACAAGAATTTACCCAAGTAGAATGGTATGCTTCTTATTGGAATTATGAAGATAATATCAAGTTTTATACAGGATTTATTAAAGAACTTTTAATGGAACTTGTAGGTACTACTAAAATAGAGTATCAAGATCTTACTTTGGATTTTGGAAAAGAAACTTGGGATAGAATTAATTATTGTGAAGAAATGGAGAAAGTTTTAGGGTTTGATTTTCTATCAATCGAAGAACCAAGTATTTTAAAAGAAAAAATTATTGCTGCTGGGATTTTTACAGATGAGGAACTAGCAGACTATAAATCATTAAGTCAAATTATTGATTTTGTATATAAGAAAAAAATTCGTGCCAATATTGTAGATCCAACAATTATATATAATTATCCAAGTGTTTTAATCCCGCTTGCAAGAAGAAATGACGAAGATCCTAGAAGAATAGATGTTTTCCAAGTGGTAGCAGCAGGAACAGAGTTATGTAAAGCCTATTCTGAACTTGTAAATCCTTTAGAACAACGTGAAGCATTTGAAGGACAATTAAAAGCGAAGCTACAAGGGGATGAGGAGACAATGGACTTAGATGAAGATTTCTTACTTGCAATGGAACAAGGGATGCCACCAATTTCTGGTCTTGGCTTTGGAATTGATCGTTTAATGATGCTTATTTATAATGTTTCTTCTGTTAGAGATGTTGTATTATTTCCACTTATGAAACCAAAAGAGTAGTATTTTTCACAAGAATTTTATTTAAATTTTCATTTAAAAAAGACATAATTGTCTTTTTTTTGCGTTATTTTGTGCTATAATTTTTGTTAGGAGGTAGAAAAATGAAAAAAATAAAAAGTATGTTTGAAAAACATGACCTATTAAAAATTGCTCTATTAGCAGTTTTAGTAACTATTGTGCTTACATGGATTATTCCTGCCGGAAGTTTGTCAGGTGGAACTTACATTAAATCAGGTTTAACAAGACAAGGACTTTCTGATATTTTGTTATCGGGAGTGTATAGTGCGAATTTCTTTATTCAACAATTAATGTTCATTTTATTTGTTGGAATCTTTTATGGAGTGATTACGCATATCTCGGGATACAAAGCATTGGTTAATAAGATGGCTACAAAATTAAAAGGAAAGGAAAAAGCGTTTGTACTTGTATCTTCATTACTTATTGCATTGCTTACAAGTTTTTTAACACAAACGTATGCGATTTTAATCTTTATTCCATTTATTATTAATATTGCTAGTAAAATGAATATGGATAGAATAACAGTGTTCTTATGTACATTCGGTTCTATGTTAATTGGTATTTTAGGGGCTACTTATGGTAGTGAAGGATTTATCTATTTTATCAATTACTTAAATTATTACCAAACAGTTTCTATTACAGAAGAACTTGCAATACGTTTTGGAATTCTTGCTCTTGCTTTTATATTATTTAACTTCTTTACGATTCGACATATGAATAAAGCTCTTTCTAATAAAAAGAATGACGAAAAGGTTGTAGATTTATTCGTAACGGAAGAAGAAAAAAATAAAAAAGTAAAAGTATGGCCAATGGTAGTATTCTTAAGTCTAATTGCTGTATTTGCGATTTTAGGATATGTTAATTGGAGTGAAAACTTTAATATTACGATATTTACAAAATTCCATACATGGTTAACAGAACTTGCAGTAGGAGATTATACAATCCTTGCCTATATCTTAGGAAATAATGCAACAGCATTTGGGGCTTGGGATTTATATACTATTACCATTATTATGGCAATTGTATTATTACTAGCCATTATTGTTTATGGTGTTAAATTTGATGATGTACTTGATAGTGCCATAGAAGGGATTAAAAAAGTAATCAAGCCACTTCTACTTTTATTACTTGTATATTCAGTATTTGTCTTTGTATATTGGTCTCCTTTTACAGTAACAATTTGTAATTGGATTACTAATTTTGCTGATGGATTTAATCCATTCTTAGCTACTATTTCTGCTGCTATATCAAGTTTCTTTCATATTGACTTTGGATTTGCCGGATATGCACTTGGTGATATTTTAACTACAACTTATGGAACATCTTTTAATATTGGAATGGTTATCTATGTAGCCATTAATGGACTTGTACAGTTTGTTGCTCCAACTAGTGCTATAATGTTAATAGGTCTTTCTTATTTAAATATCCCATATAAAAAATGGATAAAACACATTTGGAAATTTGCATCTTTAATGTTAGCATTCTTACTTGTGATTTTTGCCTTATTAACTTATGTTTAAAAAAGAGTCATCTTTTATAGATGGCTTTTTCTTTGGTTAATTACACTTACCTATTCTTTTTAATTTCATAAAATACAGAAAGAGTTGATTTTATGAAATTTATTAAGGAACAAATAGAATTGATTAAACTTAAAGATCCCGCTTTAAAAAGCATTTGGGAAGTTTTTTTGTATCCAAGCTTTATTGTGCAAATCTATTATAAACTTGCTCATTTTTTATATGATCATAAGCACTACTTTTTAGCAAGATTTATATCAGAAAAAGGAAAACGAAAAACAGGAATTGAAATTCATCCGGGTGCAAAAATAGGACATAATTTGTTTATTGACCATGGTGAGTGTGTAGTCATTGGAGAAACAGTTGTTATTGGAGACAATGTTACTCTACATCATGGTGTAACTTTAGGAGGCGTAACTGATTCTAAAGAAAAAAGACATCCAACTTTAGAAGATAATGTTTTAGTGGGAGCTCATGCCCAAATACTTGGAAATATCGTGATTGGTCAAAATGCTAAAATAGGTGCAGGGGCGGTAGTATTAAAAAGTGTTTACCCAAATACAACAGTTGTAGGAATACCTGCCAAACAAAAGTAATTGCACAACTTCACAATTCGGGTTACAATAAATTTAGAGGTGACTAATTTGAAGTTGTTGTACGAACAAATTTTAGATTTTAAAAAACAATACCCTAAAACTGTAACTTGGAATCGTTTAAAAAAACATTGTAGTGTCATTGAACAACATTTAAATCCAGGAGAAGAAGTGTTATATGCTTTTGTAGGACAGAAAAATGAACATCCCCTAGATTGGTTTTCTACATGTGTTGTTGCTTTAACAAACAAAAGAATTTTACTTGGTCAAAAAAGAGTAATCGTTGGATATTCTCTAAATTCTATTACACCAGATTTATTTAACGATATGCAAGTTTATCGTGGAATCCGTTGGGGAAAATTAACAATCGATACGGTAAAAGAAGTAATTATTTTATCAAATTTGGATAAAAGAAGTTTACCTGAAATTGAAACCAATATTTCAGAATTTATGATGAAGGAAAAACAAAAATATGCGCAAGTTAAACAAGATTAAGAAAAAAAATGTTTTTCTTTTTTTGCTACTGTTACTTATTTTATTTTATGGAGTTTTTCATAGTAAAAGCTATGAAGTAGAATATACTTTAAATGATGTACAGATTAAAGAACACTTTGATAAAAAAGAGAAATTATATGAATTCCATTTTCAAACAAAAGAAAAAGAATTCTTTATTCGCATTTATCATAAGTTCATTCAATCAAAACAGTTAGTGAATGATGTAGAGATTAAAGAAAAAGAGAATACTCTTTGTATAATTCCAAAATCTTCTAAATTAGATATAGAACCTTTATGCATGCAAAACGAAGAATATATTAGTTTTCATTTAATTGAGGATGAAGAAATCATTCCCCCATTTTTAAAAAAGGAAATTTCTTATGAAGAAAAAACATATAAAAATATGACTTTATATGCTTTAAATAACGCAAAATACTATATTTGGAATTACGAAGGTTTTGATATTATTACCAATAAAGAACAAAAATCAATTTCTTTATTTAAGGAAGATATTTATAATATTCCCTTAGCAATACAAGTAGGCAAAAATATAGTAATAGCAGACTATGATAGTAAATATGCTTTTCAAAAATTTTATGTAATTAATACTCAAAAAGATAAATTACGTGAAATTGCATTAGAAAAAGAAATTTCTTACGATACTTATTTTTTAGGAACATCTTCTAAAAGGGCGTATTTGGTAGATAAGAAAAATAAAGTAGAGTATGAGATTTATCCAAAGCGTTTATTAATTGAAAACATTACCAATAATAATCAAGGGCGTATATTAACAAATGGGGAATGGGAAGCTATTAACATGAATGTGTTAGCAAGTAATGAAATGTATTTTACTTACGAAGAAAATACAACTTTTAAAATAGAAGATAATCAGTTATATAAAGTACAAGGGGATTATAAAACAAGAATCTCCAATTATAATGTTAAAGAAATTGTTTCTACAAAAGAAGATACTGTTTATTATTTAGTTGACGAAAAACTTTATTACTATAATGCTCGCGATGGAGAAGTATTAACAATTCGTAATTTTGAGTGGAATTTTAATTATAAGAATATGATTTATATTGTTTAAGAAGATATATTTCTTCTTTTTTTGAAATGTTTTGTCGAAATACTAAACCTAATTAAATTCTTTGTAATAGCAACTTGATTAAGAAATTCGTGCCAAAATGAAAAGTAAGAGTAAAATATAATATGCGTTGACACGTGTTTTTTTGATATGATACTATGTTTGAAAGTGAAGCAAGTTGGTCGTAAAAAAGAATTGAACTTATTGTAAAAAATAGGTTCTTTTTTGTTTTTTGAGATATTAACTATTTTCTAAAACTAGGATATAGTGTAGTAGGGAGGTAAGATAGTTTATGGAAATAGAATCAAAGAATAGAGATTATGAATTTGAAGCGGATTTAGAAAATCATTCTTTAGGAAATCAAAATGTATATAGACTACATTATCTAGATTATCATAGAATAGGTGAAAGTTATGGTATGAGGCCGAATAATGTGAGTGTAATGGATTTTTATTTTCAGCCTTTTTTGCTTCCTAATAAGATGAGTCGAGAAGAATCTTTTAAAGTTCTATCTTATTTAACAGATTATATTGAAAAAGAAAAACATTTACTTCCATGTTCTTTGAATAGTGTTGCAATTCTTGACGAAATCCTTGAATTAGATAGATTATTTTTTGTAAAACTAAATACTTCCTATGATAAATGTAGTAATGAGGTTATAGATTTATTTACTGTAACAGGAAGAATATTATTGTTTAAACAGAGTGAATATTATTCAAAATATTTTGAATGGTATACTGAGAATGTTACGCTTGAAGAAGTAAAGACTATTTATGAAAAATGTGGTATGGAATTTACGGATGTGCTAAAAAAACAAGAAGAACAAGATTTAATGTTAGAATTAACCAAAAAGTAATCTAAAACATATTTGAACCATTTTTTTCGCCTAGCATACTTTATACTAGGAGTGATGATATGTACGATAAATATTCTTTAAAAAATGGAGAAACTTTAAATCATGTTGCCAAAAGATTTAATACAAACGTTGATGTTTTAAAAAGCATTAATAACATTTATTATGATGAACAAGTACGTGCGGGAATGGATGTGATTGTTCCAAAAACCCCAGAAAATTATTTTAATTATTATGTGATTGAAAAAGGAGACACTTTATACGAAATTGGTAGAAAATATAATATGAATCCTGAACTACTTGCAAGTATGAATGGTCTTGAGCTAGATGATTTTATTTATCCTAATCAAGAAATATTAATCCCCAAAAGTGGGTACAGTTATTATATAACTAAAGAGGGAGATACTTTAGAAACTGTTTCGGATACGTTTAAAATCACACAAGAAAAACTAATGGAAAACAATCCGACAATCTATTTGCTTGCCGGACAAATTTTGGCGAAAAAGAGTAAATAAAATAGGTTTGCTTCCTATTTTTTTTGTGTTATGATTAATAATAGAGAAAAGGGGATTAAAAATGATACTAAAAAAACCTTACGCTTTTTTAATCAAACATTTTCGTATAATTCATTTGTTGCTTCTTGTGCCTATTGGGTATCTGATTAGCAAAACATTTCGCGTGGCAGCCTTTTTTAGAACCTATGTAAGCAACAACTATACAACTAATATTTTGAATATTGCTGCTGAACATATCAGTTTTTATATGTATTTGGCGGTTTTAATAATTATTGGAGTTGTCCTTGCTATTTACTATTTAATGCGTCAAAAAAAGAAATCTACTAAGTTATACTTCTTTATTCTACTTTACTATATTGTTCTTTTTGTTTTAATAGGAGTTACTTATAGTATTTTAAGTAATATGGAGCATAATTTGATTACAGCACAAACGGCAAGAGCGTATCGTGATGTATCTGTTGTCATTTGTTTACCGCAGTATTTCTTCTTTATTTATACTTTAATAAGAGGTATTGGTTTTGATATTAAAAAATTTGATTTTGCAAATGACTTAAAAGACTTAGAAATTACCGATATTGATAATGAAGAATTTGAATTTTCTTTAAATGTGGAAGGCTATAAAGCCAAACGAACCTTCAGGCGTTTTTTACGAGAAACTAAATATTATATTTTAGAGAATACCTTTATTTTTAGTTGTATTTTGGCTGTCTTTATAATATTTATTGGAACAGCTTTATATCTGAATTATGGAGTATATAATAAAACTTATCATATGAGTGATAAAATGACGCATAATTATTTTAATATTCAAATTACAGATAGTATCGTAACCAATTTAGGATTAAATGGAAATGTTATAACAGAAGGAAAATACTATTTAGTTTTACAACTCCAAATAGAAAATCGTACGAACTATAGTCAAGAGTTAGATTATACGAATTTTCGTTTAGTGTTAAATGGTAAAAATATATATCCAACGCTAGATAGAGGGGAATTTTTTATTGATTATGGAATTCCTTATAAGCAAGAAAAAATTAAATCCAAAGCAAAAGATTATTATGTTTTGGTGTATGAAATTGATGAGGCAGAACTCACAAATGAATATACCATTAAAATACTAGAAAGTATTGATTACAAAGTAGGAGAAATAGCGGCAAAGTATAAAAATATAGTGTTAAATCCTCCAAAAGTAAGTGAGATTAAGGAAGAAGAAGTTTTAACAACGGATAAAATTGCTAATTTAAGAAAATCAACTTTGGGTTTAACAACTTTTAAAGTGAATTCTTATCAATTTCGAAATAGTTATACGTATGATTATGATTATTGCTATAGTGAGAATCGTTGTACAAAGTTAAAAGATAAAATTACAACTAATCTTTCTGGTACAATCGAAAAAACAACTTTGCTTATTTTAGGAATGGACTATAGTTTGGATGAAGGCTCTATATTTAAAAGTGTCATTCGAACAGAGGAAGAATTTTTTAATCAATTTTTTTCCTTACGCTATCAAAAAGATGGAAGCACAAAAATTGTTTCTTTAACAAATCGAACAACAAAGAATATGCAAAATACTTTAGCTTTTGAAACAAGACAAGAAGTATTAGATGCAGATGTTATTGAGTTATTACTTACTGTACGAAATCATCGTTATGTATTTAAATTAAAATAAAGCATTAAATTAGTGCTTTGTTTTTGTTACAAAAGTTTTAAAAATGAAAATCTAAGATTAGCTTTTAGATTATACATCTAAAAAATAGAAAAGTATTAAACCAAACCGTATGAATACGTCACAATAAGTGAAAAATTATTAAAAAGAGTGTGTAAATAAGAAATCTTTCCATGATAAAATAAAAGAAATGGAGAGATTTTTATTATGAAAGAAAATAATAAAGGAAAAGAGATATTAAAATTATTACAAGAAATGATGAATGCAGAATTTAATAATTCAATGGGATATTCAAAATATGATAAAACAACAGAAAAAATAAACTATAGAAATGGTACAACAAAAAAGAATTTAAAAAGTGAATTTGGAGAATTTGAGTTTGAAACACCTAGAGATAGAAAAGGAGAATTTGAGCCCAAAATTGTACCTAAAAATACAAGAGATGCGTCAGGAATTGAAGACAAGATTATTTCTCTTTATGCAAGAGGATTAACTACTAGAGAAATTAATGAACAAATCCAGGATTTATATGGTATAGAAGTATCAGCTACTATGGTGAGTAATATAATAGATCAAATCATATCAGAAATAGAGGAATGGCAAGAAAGGCCATTAGATAGTATTTATCCCATTCTATTTATAGATGCTGTGCACTTTAGTGTAAGAGAAGAAAATCGAGTGGTGAAAAAAGCTGCTTATATCGTTTTAGGAATTAATAAAGATGGATATAAAGAAATCCTAGGAATATGGATTGGAGAAAATGAATCTTCTAAATTTTGGTTAGGAGTATTAAATGATTTGAAACAACGAGGAGTTTTAGATATTTTAATCATGTGTAGCGATAATTTAACAGGAATAAAACAAGCTATTGAAACTGCAATTCCCAAAACCATTCAACAAAGATGTATCGTACATATGATAAGAAACTCAGTTAAATTTGTATCTTATAAAGACTTAAAAGAGTCTTGTAAAGATTTGAAGAAAATCTATACTTCTACGAATGAAAAGCAAGGTTATGAAGAACTTCAAAAAGTGAAAGAGAAATGGAAAGATAAATATATTGGAACATTTAAAACTTGGGAAGAAAATTGGGATGCTATTTGTCCATTCTTCCAGTTTTCAGAACCAATAAGAAAGATTATGTACACTACAAATGCTATTGAATCTTTAAATAGACAGTTTAGGAAATATACGAAAACTAAGTCCGTTTTTCCAACAGATATGTCACTACTTAAATGTTTGTATTTATCAACAAAAAATATTACTAAAAAATGGACTGCACCTTATCAAAATTGGGGACCAATATTATCTGAATTATCCATAATATTTGATGGTAGAATTTAATTTCTTTGAAAATTTTAAAATATATGTTAATATTTAAATAACAAAAAGAAGTAAAATTTTATCTTGCTTTTATCATGGAAAGTTATCATTTACGCAGAATTTTGAACACACTCATTAAAAATGATAACATTTTGTTCCCTTTGGTTTTTATAATTATTTATTAACATAATGCTAGAATTCATTTTTATCTATCATATCAATCTCTGATAATATTTTAACAAATAACGCTGTGTCCTAGATTGTGCGTGATGGAATAAAATGATAACCAGAATAAACAAGA
>CAJUKB010000012.1 GCA_910587325.1 uncultured Bacilli bacterium
GATAATTTTAACATTTTTTCTTCCTCTTTTTAATTTCGCAAGATGTCTAATATATATCTTCTTTTAAGCTTTCAGGATGCCATTGTACGCCAATAAAAAATTTTTTATTTTTATCTTCTACTGCTTCTATTACTAAATCATTAGAAATGGCGACTATAGGTAAATCAGTAGTTGTAATACGTTCTATATGACGACTATTTACTAGAATTTTATTACTTTTTAAAATATCTGCTAATCTACTCCCCTCTTTTATTTTTACTTCATGAACATATCCTTCCTTTTTTTGATGTGTTTCATTTCCAATGAGCTTAATATCTCCATTAAATGTTAGGGCCATTAGTTGCATTCCTAAACAGATACCTATAGTAGGTATATCATGTTCATATAAATATTTGACTATTTTATAGTCAATATCGTATTCCTCTGCTCCTCCAGGTAAAATAATGCCATCACATAGTTTTATTAATTTTATTACTCTCTCTAATTCCTCATATTCATTATTTTGAAATACAATAGGAATGCAAATGATTTCTATAGAATAGTTTCTTAAGTATCCTATTAAATCTTCTCTAACTCCTAATAAAGCACTTCCCCTCTTGCTTGTATAATCTCTTAGGATTATCCCTACTCTTTTCATGATAAAGCTCCTCTCTTAAAAACAAAAATGATTAATAAGTAGCAAAACAATGCCAACAAACATTCCTAAATAAAACAATTTATATTCTTTGTATTTGCGCACTTCTGGATAGATTTCTTCTATCGAAATTGTAATCATTATTCCTGCCACCAATAAAAGTATAATACTAATAAATGTATCTGTGATAAAGTTTTTGAATAACAAGAAAGCAAGAATAGCTCCAAGTGGTTCAGCAAGTCCTGAAATAAAGGCCTTTTTAATCGCTTCTTTCTTACTGCCGGTGGAATAGTAAATTGGTACAGCAATACTTATACCTTCCGGAATATTGTGAAGCATGATTGCTATTCCAAGTTTAATCCCTAAATCCATATTTTGGTAAGCACTTAAAAAGGTGGCAATCCCTTCCGGAAAGTTATGGAGCATTAAAGCAAGCATACTTAAAATCCCAAGTTTATAAAGATTAGTGGTATTTTTCTTTTGCTTGTCTATTAAAATTGTAAAGAATTTAATTAAAATTACCCCTACAATAAAAGAAAGAATACTTGTAATAATTCCTCTACTCCAATTTTCATTTAAAAGTTGAAATAAAGATTCTGGAATGAGTTCGGTTATACTAATACCAATCATAATGGCTATAGAAAATGATAAACAAAATGTAATAAATTTGTTTATGTTTTGATTTTTAATTTTTAAGAATATTACTAAAGCACCTAAAGTTGTCGATAGCCCTGCAATGGTAGATATTAGTAAAGGACCAATAATTTCCATATCATCACCACTAAAATTTATGAATTAAGTATTCTAAAAAGTACATAATACTAATGGGAGGTAAAGAATTATGGAAAGAAATAATAATAGTAATTCTCGTAATAGTAGAAATTCTAAAACTAATTCTAGAAATAACAAACAAAATAACCAAAAACAAAACGAAAAAAATTCTAGAACAAATAGTAGAAATTCTAGTAGAAACGAACAAAATCGTTAATTTTGATTTAGCGATTTGTTAAACTTCTAATTCTGTACGATTATAGTGCAGATAAGTCTAGTGGAAATACTAGGCTTTTTTATTTATTTTTTTGCATGAGGATGTTTTTCATAATCATTTTTTATTTTTTCATTTACAACATGGGTATAAATTTCCGTAGTTGAAATATCACTATGTCCTAAAAGTTCTTGGATAATACGTAAATCTGCTCCATGACTAAGCATATGTGTGGCATAGGAATGCCTCAATGTATGAGGACTTATTTCTTTCTCTATCCCCTGCTCTTTGGCAATTTGTTTTAGATTTTTAAAAAAACCTTGTCGTGTTATCGGATTTCCAAAATTATTGATAAAAACGTATTCGCTTGTTTTATTTTTTAATAAAGTATTACGATATTCTTCTATATAAATACGTAAATATTTCTCACAAATAGTACTAATAGGACTGATACGTTCTTTACTTCCCTTACCTAATACGCGAATTAAATCTTCCTCTAAATGAATGTTATTTAATTTTAAATTTACAAGTTCACTTACTCGAATACCAGTGGCATATAAAAGTTCTAACATGGCTTTATTGCGATAGTCAAAAGGGGTATTTAATGGAAAAGACAAGAGTTTTTCTATTTCTTCTTCTGTTAGGTAATGAGGAAGAGATTTAGTGATTTTTGGCATTTTAATCGTTTCACAAGGATTTGTATCTATTAAATCTTCATAAACTAGAAATTGATAGAAATTACGTAAAACAGTTAGGTAATGTGCTCTACTCTTTTCAGACATTTTATCATTAAATTTTAAATAAGCTTCGATGTCGTTTCTTTTTACATCTTTAATACTCTTTCCTTGAATAAAGATTTCAAAACGATTTAAGTTATCTTGATAAGAAAGAATGGTATTTTTAGATAATTTTCTTTCAAATTGCAAATAATCTAAATATTTATTGTAATACTCTTCATTAGTCATGCCTATTCACTCTATTTCTATTTTAAGTATAAAGAGTTTTTGTGAATGTGTCAAATTTGACAAATTAAGATATTTTTTCTATAATATGCTACAAATTTAAGGGGTGTTTTTGATGTTAGAGATATTTAAACTAATTTATGAATACTCTAAAAGCGGTAAATTAGTAGATAAAGAATTTATTGAAAATTTTATTCGTATGGAAGTTCATTTTAAAAATTTAAAAGAATTTGTTCAAGAGGTTAAATTTGAACCATCTCCACAGATTGAAGGTGAGTTAATAACTGCCTCTTCTAGTAGGAGAACAATAACTATTTATTTAAATAATATAGAAAAATTGATAGAAACATATCATATATATTTAGATTTATTCTCTTGCGGAGAAAGGTTATTTTTTCCTAATTACCTTGTAAGTGAAATGCTTTCACATGAAATTGAACACAGACATAATGTTAATAGAAAAATGTTCGGAACAAATATAGATGCAGATCTTTTAAGATTATCAGATGAAGCTAATAGAGCCCAATATTATGCTTTCTATGATTTAGATTTTGATGAAAGGTATGCAAATATTCGCGCTAATATGAAAATTTTATCTCTTTTATCATACATAGCTCCTTATGTTCCTAATTTAATGGACTTTTTTAAATCCGAATTATTAGAATACCTTATTTCAAGCTATAAGAAAGAAAATGATATTATAATTGCTCCTACTTTAGAATATTTTCATTTAATTGAAGCAGACAAGTTTCTTCCTAATTATGCATGGTATAACAAAGAAGATTTTGACACTATTAGTTTACGATATAGAGAAAATTTTTCTTTAGCAGATAGACTGTTATATGGTTTTCCTATAACAAATGAAGAATATGAAATGAAGATGGATGAACTAAGACTTTCTAGAAAATGGAAAATAGACAAAAATGAATCTTAATTACTTTTTAAGGCTACTTTTTTGCCTTATTTTTTAATGCTATGATATAATTATTTTGGTGATTGCATGGAACTTTTATCAAATATTTTAAGACCCAAAAAACTTAGTGATGTTATTGGGCAAACCCATTTAATTGGTGATGGTAAAATTTTATCCAATATGGTTCGTAATAAGAAAATATTTTCTTTTATTTTATATGGAAAACCTGGTATTGGAAAGACTTCGATTGCCTATGCGATTGTGAGTGAACTTGGTGTTCAACATCGTTTTTTAAACGCTACGATTAACAATAAAAAAGATTTTGATATTGTGATAGAAGAAGCAAAAATGAATGGCGAAATGATTTTAATTGTAGATGAAATTCATCGTATGAATAAAGATAAACAAGATATTCTTCTTCCTTATATTGAAAGCGGTTTGATTATTTTAATTGGTCTTACTACATCAAACCCTTATCACAAGATTAATCCTGCTATAAGAAGCCGTGTACAAATTTTTGAACTTCATGAACTTACAACTGAAGATATTGTTTTGGGTTTAAAACATGGTTGCGAAAAGTTAGAAGGTATAAAGATTGATGAGGAGACGCTATCCTATATTGCGAATCTTTCTTCAGGGGATTTTAGAAGTGCTCTTAATTTGTTAGAGGTTAGTTACTCTTCTACGAATGAGGACAAAAAAGTAGATATGGAACTTGTAAAATCAATTAATAGCAAACCCGTATTCTTTCATGATAAGAATGAAGATGGGCATTATGATGTTTTAAGCGCTTTTCAAAAGTCGATTCGTGGAAGTGATGTCGATGCTTCCCTACACTATTTAGCACGTTTAATAGAAGCAGGAGACTTGGATAGTATTTATAGAAGAATGAGTGTGATTGCTTATGAAGATATTGGACTTGCTAATCCTGGTATTGGTCCTAAAGTTATGGCTGCCATTCATGCATCAGAATTAGTTGGGTTACCTGAGGCTAGAATCCCTCTTGGTGTAATTGTTACAGAGATGGCTTTATCTCCTAAGAGTAATAGTGCTTATCTTGCCATAAATGCCGCTATAAACGATATTCATGCTGGAAATACAGGGAATGTGCCAAATCACATTAAAACTAGTAGTACAACCTATAAATATCCGCATGATTATAAAAATGATTGGGTAGAACAAGAATATTTGCCTACTAACTTAAAAGGTAAAAAATATTACCAAAATAAGAAAAATAAGGTTGAAGATAACATGAACAAATTGTATAATGAAATGAAAGGTGGGAATGAATAATGAAAATTGGAATTATTGGAACAGGTGTGTTTAGTGCTTCTATTGCCAATATGTTAGCACAAAATACCGAAAATAAAATTATTATGTGGAGTGAAAATAAGCAACTTGTAACTGACTACAAAAAAACAAACAAATTAGAGTCAATATGTAAAGATAAGGTATTTCCTAGTAATATAACCCTTACTCCTAATTATGACACAGCTTTAAAAGATGTAGATGTTGTATTTTTAATGACTTCTATTCAATTTGTAGAAAGTGCTTGTACTTCTATAAAAGATAAAATTGATAAAAATGTCCTTGTTTGTATTGGTACAAAAGGAATTACTATGATGGGAGAAAAAAGAAAATTTGCTTACCAAATTGCAAAAAGTATTTTAAAAAATCCACTTGCTGTTTTAAGTGGTCCAACATTTGCAGAAGATGTTTTGTCTTTAGACCCAGTTGCTTTTAGCATTGCATGTAGAGGAAAGAAAAATAAAGCTACTCTATTAAAGACATTTGAAAATCCAAATGTAAAAGTAGTATTTACAAGTGATTATATAGGTGTTTCTTTAGCTTCAAGTGTTAAAAATATCTATGCGATTGGAGCAGGAATACTTGCAGGACTTGGATACAAAGAAAGCACTCTTGCGTATTACTTAACAGCTGTTTATAAAGAATTAGAAACCATTTTATATATGTATGAATCTTCTTTAACTACCCTACATAGTTTAGCAGGGTTTGGAGATTTAGTAGTGACTTGCTCTTCTAGTAAAAGTAGAAATTATCATTTAGGTTTATTATTAGGTAAAAAGAAAAGTAAAAAAGAAATGGATACTTTTAAAGAAAATAATACGATTGAAGGATTAAGTTCTTTAGAACATTGCTTATATCTATTTAATAAAAAACATATAAAAACACCGATAATGTCGGCGATTTCGAAAATTGTAAATGAGGATGAACATCCTGCTACATTATTAAATACAATTAAAGAAGTAAAATTAAACTCTATTTATTAAATCATTTAGAATAAAATACACAAGTTGTAATCCGGCAGCGGCAGGGACTAAAACAATAGAACCTACTGCTTTTTCTTTGCTCTTTTTAGGAATTTCACTACTCCATACGACAGGAACTTTTAAAGAAACGTTATTCTTTCTTAAAATAGTACGCATAGCAGAAGCTAGTGGGTCATTATTTGTTTTATCAAGTCTTGTGATAGTAACTTTGCTTGGGTCTAAACGGTTCCCGGTCCCCATACAAGAAATAATTCTCGTATTTGTTTCTAATGCTTTTCTTATTAATAAATATTTAGTAGTAATTGTATCACATGCATCGATAATATAATCGTATTTTTCTTGAAAGATAGCATTCATATTTTCTTCCTGTAAAAATAAATTATAGGTTATTATGTTGGCATTTGGATTAATATTTAATGCTCTTTCCTTAGCTACTTCTACTTTCTTTTTACCTAGATTTTCTTGAGTACTTATTATTTGGCGATTTAAGTTACTCTCTTCAATCGCATCTGCGTCTACAAGTGTGATATTTAGAAATCCTAAACGTACTAAACTTTCTAAAGCAAATCCTCCTACTCCCCCTACTCCTACCAAAAGAATTCTTTGTTTTTTTATATTTTCTAAAAGTTGTTCATCTATTATTTTTAACGTTCTATCAAACATAGGCTGCACTTCCTTTTTTTAAACAAATAAAAACCCAAAGGAAAGTTTGTTTGGATAAAAGCCCGCTCTCGCGAGGTGGGCATCACATGAAATGTTTTAGGATCCTAACAACACTTAATGGGTTAGTTTTCTACACCACACTTCAATTAGATTCCCAAGAATATCCAATAGTCGGTTTTATGTGAAACAAACTATATCCTCTAGGTAACTTCATTGTAACATAGTATTTTTAGAATAGCAAATAAATTTATGTTATTCTACTATTAGTTATAATGACAATCTTTATTGCCTTCTATTTTATGTACTTTTTTTAAAATTTCTTTATCTTCTTGTAATGATTTTGGCAATTCTTCATATTGTTCTAAAAATCTTTTTTTAGCAATTTCTAAATCATTTTTAAGCGAATTTAAACTATTTTTTTCTTCTAATAATAATCTTTTCTCATCTTTTAATACTTTTTTTGCCTCTAATAAATCTTCTTTTGTGTCTGTTTTATTTGCACGATAAATGGAAACAATTATGTGATCAATATATCCAATCCCTATAATACTAGCAATAAGTGTTAACATTTTAGCTAATTTATTTTCGACATATTTAAAGTCAGTTCTATCTTGGTAGGTTTGTGTTATGATATATTTATTTTCTTTATAATTTTCCATAGGATTTTCTTCATTTTTTTCAGTGCTAATACTTGTGCTATCAGTATTAATATATTCTTTAAAACCTGCATTTAAATAATCTTCGACATTTTCACTATAGGGTATATTATTTGTTAAGACATATTTATATACATTTCTTCTATATTCATCTCTAAAGTATCCTGGGGCTTCCCATGGCGAATATTCAATAATTTCTAGTTTATTTGCTTGCTCTTTATCATAAGAGACTTTTTCGTCTAAGACATCAGGATTACTTGTATCATAAACGGTGTAAGTAGTTTTATAACGTTTAGTATCGGGGATTTTGCCAACTAAATTATAGGCAACTATTGATGCACCTAGTACTCCTAAAATATTTAAAGCAAATAAAGCCTTTTGACTTGTTCTTTTTCGCCATATCGCATTTTTGATTTTTTTGCTATCTTTAATTTCTTTGATTTTAAAACTTATATTTTTTTCACTATTTTCTTTTTGTATTTTTAAATTTTCATAATTAGAATAAGTATCATTAATACTTTTTTCTAATTCTTTTAAAAATTTTTTTGAATTATTTTCAGTATTATTATTTGTTAGAAAAGAAATTAAATTATTATCCAAATAATAGATATCATCAAATCCATTTTTGTTAATATTTCCTAATTTTTCTTCTAGTTCTTTTAGTTCTTTTTCAGATAAATCTTGGATATCTTCTTTAACCATCTTAGCAATTGGTGATATACAGGCAATATTTTCTTTTAAAAAGTTTAGAACTTCGCTTGTTTTCTTAAATAGTAATTCATACTTCACTACTTTATAGGCGAATTTATAAATTTTGTTTAGTATTTCATTATAATTTTCAATGGTTTCTGTTGTTTGCAATATTCTTCTTAACAAAGTTATGGTGCTATTTTTTATTCTTTCAATATTCTCTATAGTTATATCTATATCTTTTAATTCGTTATATGTATTTATAATTGTATAGAATTCTTCATATTTTCTTATGATAATATTGTTAATTTTATCTAAACTTTTAGTAGCTTCGTAATAAATTTTCTTAATCAAATCATTACAAAACACACTATTTAAATTATCTTCATAGCATTTTTTGATTTTTTTCTCTGTATCTTCTTTAATTTTTGCTACTTGTTTTTCTAGTTCTTTTGTTTCAATATTTATATCTTTTAATTCATCTAAATTGTCTTCTACTTCAACTAATTTGGCTTCATATAAAGCATTTTCGTTCATAGTTAATTCCCCCTTGGCTTTATTATTTTACAATATTATAAAAACAAAATCAACTTATTGTTGATATTCATTTCGTTGGTTTTATTGCATCTTTAAAGTTCTTTCTAACTCGTTTTGGCTTTTACGAATTTTATACAATTCATTTTCTGTCAATATAAGGCCTAATTTTAATCTTTCATTAGCATCTAAATCTTCACTTTGTCTTACTAATCTATTTATTTTTCTTTTACTATACTTTAATTTGTCTAAATAATATAGAGTTGGAGATAACATATCTTCATTATTTTCATTACATCTATTACATGTTTCTATGAATGCATAAGGTTTTAAAAAGATATTACATAAATCAAGTTTGTTTACCATATTTACTTTTTCCTGTTCTAGAAGTTGTGTTATTTCTAAAATATCGCTATAGGAAGCAATATTAGTATATCGTTCTTCAGGAGCAAGGTTTCTATATAAAGAGAAAGTTTTTTTCTGTGCAAATATCTGATTTTCTTGTATTTTTGCTTTTTTGGGATAAACATGCGAAAAGTTTTGAAGCATTTCTACATACTTAAAATAGCTTATTTGTAAAATCGTATTTTTTAATGTACTTCCATATTCTTTTTGATAATTTCTAAATAATTTATAATATTCTATTTCTTTTAAAACTAAATACGTTATATGTAAGTAATGATAGAAATCATTTTCATATCCTTCTAAATAAGCAGTATAAGAGTTATTTTTTTCAAAAATAGTTTCAGGTACAATTGTTTGAGTGTCTTGGGAATCATATTTAATTCCCATTATATTTTTTCTATTAGGGAGTTCATTTAAATAATCTTCTACTCCCCACCATTCAATAGCAAAATCTATTAAATCTATAACATAATCAAAATTTAATGCTCTTTTCTCACTTACTCTTTTAAAAATCATCTGCGCAATTTCTTCGTAATATACCTTTGAGGAATATTTTTCTATATCCTCAAAATATAGGTCAAATAAATAAGAATCAAATTCCATAAAAAATCCTCCATTTCTGTTTTTAAATTTTACTAAAACTAGTTAAAAAAAGCAACCATTATGGATTGCTAGTTTGATTTTGAGTATTGTTTGTATTTTGTTTTACATTCCATCTTGCTGCTACATCACAATTTGATGAATATGGAAGTGGATTTGGTAATTCTAAACGCATAATCATAGGAATTTTGAATGCTCCACCAAATCCTACACAACTTCCTGGTTGTAATGTTTTTTGTTTTTCTATGACATCACTAGAAATATTAGGTAACATTTCTTCTATGTATTTAATATCTTTTGGATGGGTCATTTTAAATATTAAGAAATTGGATACTTGCGAAATAACCGTATCCGATATTTCGACAGGTCTTTGACTGATAATACCTAATAAAACTCCGTATTTTCTACCTTCTTTGGCGATACGTTCAAAGATATTATAACCAAGTAAATAATTATCATTATCTCGTTGAATATATCTATGAGCCTCTTCTAAAAAGATATGAAATGGAATAGTTGCTCTTTGTTTTAAGTTTTTAGAAAATTCAAAGAACAAACGCGACATAATTTTTACAATAACTTTCGCATACGTATCATCTACATCTTCTAAGTTGATATTAATAATTTGGGCTTTACGATTGTTTTTGACTACTAAACTGCTAACATATTTTTCTAATGATATAAATCCATTGTTTGAAAAATATTTGCCAACTTTGGTATTTAAAATGGTACTTAAGCGAACCTTTAATATAACAGCATCGTCATAAAGTCTTTCGTTGTTTTGGAACCCTTCACTAATCATAGTAAATTCTAAGGCTCTAGAAAAATCAAGTAAGGAATAACTATATTCGGTTGGTTCTTCCATTTCTTCATAAGAATCTTCAATGTGTTTTAAAATGTAATCGGTAATTAAAACGCTTTCCCCAAAATATCCATTAGAATCAATTTCAAAACATTCTGAAAATGTTCTTGTATACCCTAACCCATTAATTGTACTATCAAAATTAAATTCATTGGTATGGCATACTTCAATAATTTGAAATACTTCATTTTTCTTTCTAGCTGTTGTTTGATTGCTAAATAATATAGCAAGTAGAGCTTTGGCAATCAAATGATTTTTGTATTTAATAGAATCTTCAGATTCTTGACTAAATATTTTTGCTAAACGAATGGTTCTTTCGATAATGGGAAGTTGTGAGTGATTTGTCGCTTGCAAAAGAAGTGCAAAGTCATCTAAATTCAGTAAGCTTACTGGAATTTGCAGTAAGAAATCATCACTATCCACCGGATTGGTGGTAATAAATTTATAACTATAATTTGGATTGATTTTATTAATACTTCCAAAAGCATTTTTATATTCTCCATAAGCATCAAATACAAAGATATTGGCATTGTAAGATAGCATATTGGGATTACTAAATAAGTTTTGGACGATTCTAGCTACTCCACAAGATTTACCACTTCCGGTATTTCCAAATATTCCTACATGATTCGATAGTAAGTCATTAATACTTGGACAAACTTTGTATTCTTTATAAATCGCACTATTTCCTAAAACGAATGAGGAAGCACTTTCACGTCCTACTAGTTCCATTAACTCTTCACTATTGATAATTCTTACTTGGCTTGATAGTAATGGTTTTCTAATCACTCCATTTACATATCTTCCATTTAAATATTCTCCTAAGAAACGAATTTTAATTTCTTCTTTGTTAAATTCTGTTACTTCTCCTAAAATTCTTTGGTCTGGTGCTTCAAAGATTACGTTAATATTCATAATATCAGAAGTTCCGGCATCTCCACCTTCATTTTCTACAAAAGCTACATTTTCACTAATATATTTTATTTTTCCAAACACAAGTCTCACCTCTTTATTTTCATAACCAATATATCATAAACTAACTTGTTTTGCCACTATAAATCTCATACCATGTTTTCAATTGGTCTGTTCCACTTGAAAGCAAATCTTTAATGACATTCCATGTAATAGAAAAAGCATTCTTTATATCTTGAAAGTCTTTTATAGCATCATTACATAAGGTTTTATCATAATTACAAATCTTGGTTGTCGTACTTAAATAAGTTTCAATGATTTTATTTTTAATTCCGGTATAGGCTTTTCCAGTTGTTGTTGAAATCGTTTCTTTGTATCCTGGTAAGTAGTTTTCAATTTTATTATCAATAGATAAGGCGATTTTTAAAACTTGTAATTTGGCTTTAGAAGACATATCATTTAAAGTATACCCTTTTATTGTACCATTATAAAATAGAAAATCTACAATTGTAATAAAACGCATTTTTACTTCTTCTTGTAAACTTGTATCGTTAAAGTAACTTTCGATTTCATTTAGATAAGCTACAATTTCACTATCTGCATTCCTATTTTCTGTTTTTTCATTTGTAATGCGTACATTATCACTTGTAATAGTAGTAGGCATTTTATCACTTCCTTGCTCTACTACATCTTTTATTATAGTACTTACATCACTTCCGATTGGGTAATCTTCTTCATTGGTATTGGGAATTAAATATTCATTATTAGCAGAATCTTCTATAATAATATAATCTTCGCTCTTATTTGTTACTTTTCCATTTAAAGTTATGGTGTTTTGGTTATTTTCTTTAAAAGTATTATTCTTTTTCCAAGTCGTATAAATCCAAAATAAAATAGCAATTAATAAGAAGACTCCAACTAATTTATAAATAGTACTTATACGAATGTCTTTAAAAAAATCTACTATATTTTTAAAAATTCTTTTTATTTTATTCATATTGCATCACTACTATAGTATATCACAAATGAAAAAAGATAAACAACGATTTGCCATTTATCTTATATGTTCATTATAATTCTGTTCTAAATTTGCTACGATTAAATTGTCGATCTTTTCATTATCTAATGTCGGATTGCAGCTTTTAATATAATGGTATAAAGAATGAAGACATGAAATACGATATTGTAACATTTCTAATTCATTCTTAATTAAATCATTTGATTTGCAATCTAGTTGGTTAAAATAATTTCTCGTAAATATTCAAGTTCACTTTGTAATGATATTAAATAATCATGTTTTACTGCTTCCATTTTTTACCTATACTACTTTCTCTATCTTATCTATAGAACCACAAACAAATAATTTACGACAAGAAAAAAAGAAAAATTTGATTTATAATTTTTCTTTTTTATGATTTATCTATGAAGTGTATTTTGTTCTGATAAAACATCAGATAATGTTGTTTCGTCTATTAATATTTCTCCTTTGAATGGAGCAAGTTCCTCTACTATATCTGCAGCCATTAAAACTCCAAATATTCTTATCAATTCATAAAAATGAAATTGAAAGTGGGTTGTATCTTTACGATAGCTTTTATAATATTTTTTTATCTCCTCAGTTGTAACGCTTCCTTTTGATTGAGAAAGATATTCTTTTATACATTCTAGAAGTGTTTTTTTTCCGTTTTCTGTTAATTCAACAATAACCAATGTATTATGATTTATTACTTTCATTTATGTAATCTCTTCTCCTTTGTATTATTATACATTAGAATTTCCATTTTTTCTAATTTTTTCTAAATACATAATGCAATCACAGAAAAATAACGTAAACTAAAGATATTAAAAGGAATAACATCTTTTCTCTCTAAACGTTTCCATATAATATTGCTTATTTGTTTTATTCCATTACATACATTTTTCTTTCTTCTATAAATGCTTTATAGATTCATAGCCGTTTAAATCAATAATTTCTATTTTAGAAAATGTATTTCCTTTAAATAATTTTTTCCTTCTAATTTTCCCATCTAAATTTAAAATAGTATAATAGATTCCATCATTTAATTCAAATGGTTTTGTACAGTATTTAAGAATGAATAGTTTTCCTCTTTTTCATAAACAAATGAAATGCTTATCATTCTTAGTGCACATCTATACTTTTAAATAATTCATTTCTTGCTTCAAAAGTGTTTATTTCATCTAATACTTCTACCTCTGCAGGGAATTGGAAACTAATTAATTTACGAAATAATGTTTCATTTGGATTGTCACCTTTTTGTATTGTATGTCTTTTTACTCGTTTTGGAAATAAAATAATTAAAACCTCTTAAATTTAGTTTATTATAAGATAAAATGTTCTACTTATCTAATTTTTCTTTTAATATTTCTTTCGTTAAGACAGGATTGGCTTTTCCTCTCGTATTTTTCATAACTTGGCCTACAAAGTAATCAAATAAGTTATCTTTTCCACTTTTGTATTGCTCTACTTGGGCATCATTTTCTTCTAATATTTTATTAATAAGAGATTCTAATTCTCCTCTATCCGAAATTTGTGCCATATCACTATTAATAAAAGTTTTCGGTTCTTTCTTTTCTTCTACTGCTTTGTAAAAAATTTCTTTGGCTTGTTTAGAAGAGATAGTTCCTTTTTTTATTTCATCAATAATTTGTTTTAATAAAGAAGGCGTTAAATAGAAATCTTTCAAATTTACTTCCTCTCTATTAATTTCTCCAAGAATTTGAGTAGTTAACCAATTACTTGCTATTTTTGCATCCATTCCTAAAGAAAGACATTCTTCAAAATATTCTGCATATTCACGCTCTTTTACAATGACACTGGCATCATAATCGCTTAATCCAAGTTCTTCTATATATTTATCTTTTCGTTCTAAAGCAAGAAGAGGAATCCCTTTTTTAATTTCTTCTAGCCATTCTTTATCAATTTTAAATTTTGGTAAATTTGGGTCGACAAAGTATTTATAATCAATCGAATCTACTTTGCTACGCATTCTAATAGTAGTACCCGATTCTTCGTCAAAACGACGTGTTTCTTGCTCTACTTCATCATATCTTCCTTGCATTTTTAACTCACTTTGACGTTTGATTTCGTAATTGATAGCATCAAAGACATTTCCAAAGGAATTGATGTTTTTGATTTCAACTCGTGTTCCCAATTCCGTAGCGTCACAATCCATTATGGAGACGTTTACATCACATCTAATTTGGCCTTTTTTGGTATCGGCTTCTGATACATCACAATATTTATAAGTACTTCTCATATGTTCTAAGAATGCGACTGCTTCTTCGGCACTAGAAAGACAAGGCTCTGTTACAAGCTCTAAAAGAGGGACACCTGCTCTATTGTAGTCTATACAAGATGTATCGTAGTAATGGTCAAGACTTGCCGCATCTTCTTCTAAATGAATATCATGAATATCTACAGGAATTCTTTTTCCGTTGCATTCAATTTCAATGTGCCCATTTACACCAACAGGTGCATCCATTTGGGTAATTTGGTATCCTTTAGGCAAATCAGGGTAATAATAGTTTTTACGGTCAAAATACATATATTCCGGAGTTTCGCAATTCAAAACTATACTCATCATTAAGGCATCACGAACACATTTTTTATTGACTACAGGAAGTGTTCCAGGAAATGCCATGTCAACAGGAGCTATATTGTCGTTTGGTGTTTCGTTATAGGAATTTTTTGCACTTGAGAATACTTTAGAATTACTTTTAAGTTCACAATGCATTTCAAGACCTATTACGGCTTTATATTTACTCATGATGTACCTCCTTTGCTATTTGGTTTTTATAATTCATTTTACTTTCAATCGCATAGGCAATATTTAAAACGTTTTCATCATCATAACAGTTTCCCGTGATATTTAAGGCAACTGGAAGTCCGTCTATAAACCCATCTGGAATTGTAATAGAAGGAAATCCCCCAAAATTACCGATTTGTAAATGTTCTTCTAATGCGGCGGTGTCTTTCGTTAAAATGTCTTTAGAACCATCTAAGTGTTTAGCAGGACCACTTCCAACTGGAAGTATAACCGCATCATATGTTTTAAATAATTCTTTCCAAGTATCTACAAGTAGTCTTCTCACCCTTTGGGCATTTTTAAAGTATCTTTCTTGATTTTCTTTTTGTAAGATATAAGACCCGATTACAAAACGCCTTTTGATTAAGGTGGAAAATCCTTTTGTACGGTGATCCATCATCATTTCCGTCACGTTTTTCCCTTCTCCACGAGGGCCAAAGATAATCCCTGTTAGGTTAGACATATTGCTTGTTGCTTCGGCACAGGAAATGGCAACATACACACTTGGTAGAGCATTCAGAAGTTTTTGGTCTACTGAAACAGCTTCTACTTCTATTCCTAAGGAACTACATACTTCTAAACTACTCTTAAAGTTTTCTAAATGTAGTTTTAATTCATCTGTAGGATTTTCATAGGATTCTATATCACATAATTCTTTGATGTAGCATAGTTTCTTTCCTTTTACTTCTCCATTTAAACTTTCATAAAGATGAATATCGCTTGAGTCCCACGAAGTCATATCATGTTCGTCGATTCCTTTCATAGCATCAGCAACAATAGCAGCATCTACTACACTTCTTGTTAAAACGCCACAATGGTCTAGACTTGATGCAAAGGGAAATAACCCGTATCTTGAAATCATACCATAAGTAGGCTTGTATCCAACAATTCCACAAAAAGCTGCAGGTTTTCGTATAGAATCTCCTGTATCACTTCCAAGAGCATAAGGATAAACTCCAGCAGCAACAGCACAAACACTTCCTGCACTAGATCCTGCTGTCATACGTGTAGGATCCCAAGGATTTTTGACAATTCCTGTATGGCCTGTTGTACCAGTACCACCCATTCCAAATTCATCTAAAACCGTTTTGTTTACAGGAATAGCCCCAGCATCTAATAATTTTTGTACAGCGGTTGCTGTGTAGAAAGGCACATAATCTTTTAAAGTGTTAGAAGAACCCGTAGATAATATATCTTTTGTTGAATAGTTATCTTTAATTCCAAAAGGAATACCGGATAATAAGTTATCTGTAATAGTTGTTTCTTTCGCATCATCTAAAATGGTTACGAAAGCGTTATACTTTTCTTGTACTTCGTGCGATTTTTTAAGAGATTCTTCTACAAGTTCTTTACTTGTTACTTCTCCTGATTTTAAGAGACTATGTAATTCTTCTATTGTTTTATCCATTAATTCTCCCCTCCTACTACTTTTGGTACTTCTACTTCTCTTCCTTCTGTTTTATCACAATTTTTTAATGCCTCTTCAATTGGAATTGATTCACTAGCAACATCTTCTCTTAAGGTAAAAGTAAAATCATCTAAAGTATGAGTCATGGGTTCAATTTTTTTGATATCAGGAAAACTATCGACTTTACTTAACTCCTCATCAATAATCGCAAATTCATCTAGTACCATTTGGTTTTCCTCAGGACTTAATCCAATTAAAAGTTTCGCAGCTAAATCATCCACTAGTTCTTTAGTAAATTTAGACATCTTCTTCCTCCTTTATTATTTCAATTCCTAATTCTTCTAATTGTTCTGTTGATACAATATTTGGCGCTTCACTCATTAAATCACTTGCACTTTGCGTTTTAGGAAAGGCGATAACGTCTTTTATGTTGTCAGTACCTGTTAAAAGCATGGTAAATCTTTCGAGTCCAATCGCAAGTCCTGCATGTGGAGGAGCTCCATATTTAAAGGCATCCATAAAGAATCCAAATTTGTTTTTTATATCTTCTTCTGTTAGTTCTAAAGCATCAAAGACAACTTTTTGTACTTTAGGGTTATGAATACGAACAGAACCACCACCTAATTCATATCCATTTAGGACAATATCATAAGCAATACTTAATACATTTTCTTTATCAGTCGCAAGGCTTTCTAAATCACTTGGCATAGTAAAAGGATGGTGCATGGCTTTGTATCTTCCTTCGGTTTCAGAATACTCAAACATTGGAAAATCAACAACCCATAAGAAATTAAGTTTTTCTTTATCGATTAGATTTAATTCGTTTGCAATTTTTAAACGTAGAGCGCCAAGGGAATCGTAAACTATCTTTTTCTTATCCGCAACAATTAAGATTAAGTCATTATTTGTTATCTCATAAGTTGTACGCATTGCTTCTAATTTATCACTTTCTAAGTTTTTCGCAATGACACCATTAAAGGTATCGTTATCGTATTTTAACCAAGCAAGCCCTTTGGCTCCATAAATTTTTACAAAATCGGTTAAATGCTCTACATCACTTCTTGAATATTTATCGCCGTTATTTTTAACAATTAAGCATTTTACAATACCGCCATTTTCAATCACATTATTAAATACATTCATCTTAGTTCCTCTTAAGATGTCCGTTAAATCTTTTAGTTCCATTTCAAATCTTGTATCCGGTTTATCAGAACCAAATCGCTCCATAGCTTCTTTATAAGGCATTCTTGGGAAATCCTCTAGGTCCATTCCTTTTACTTTTTTGACAACATGTTTAATCATGCCTTCCACAAGCGTAATAATATCGTCTTGTCCAGCAAAACTCATTTCTAAGTCAATTTGGGTAAATTCAGGCTGTCTATCGGCACGTAAATCTTCATCACGAAAACATTTAGCAATTTGATAGTATTTTTCAAACCCACCAACCATTAATAATTGTTTGAATATTTGAGGACTTTGAGGAAGTGCATAAAAAGAACCTTTATTGATGCGAGAAGGTACAATATAATCTCGTGCCCCTTCAGGAGTTGATTTACATAAAATAGGTGTTTCTATTTCTAAAAATTCTTTGTTGTTTAGGTATTCTCTAACGCTAGATGTAATCTTTGCTCTCGTTTTGATTGTATTTTGTAATTTTTCTCTTCTTAAATCTAAATAACGATATTTTAATCCAATATTTTCATTTACTTCTTTGTCTTCATAAATGTTAAAGGGAACAGGTTCTGCTTCGCTTAAGATAGTCAAATTTTCCACCATTAATTCCACTTCACCTGTTGGAATTTTAGGGTTAATCATGTCATCTGTACGGGCGATTAGTTCTCCTTCAACTTTGATACAGTATTCGTTTTTTAAACTTTCTGCTACTTCAAAATCACTTTTTAAAAAGCCTCTATTCAATACAACTTGTAAAAATCCTGAACGGTCTCGTAAGTCAACGAATATGACACCACCCATATCACGACGTTTGTTTACCCAACCATAAACAGTGTATTTTTTTCCTATATCTTTTTTTCTAAATTCTCCATTGTTATATTGTTTCATCATTTCTTCTCTTCTTTCTTTTCTTTTTGAATTTTCTTTTTTACTTTTTCTTTCTGAACATCCGTAAATATTGGCATTAAAAATTCGTGTTGTATCATTTTTTTTAAAAATTCACTAATTAAATATTCTTGCCCTTTTAACAATTGATTTATTAATATCTTTTCACTATTATTCATGCTTTAATTCTTCTTTCTTAAAACTCACAATTTCCTGGCGTTCTAGGATAAGGAATGACATCACGAATATTGTCTACCCCTGTTAGATAGATTAGTAATCTTTCAAATCCCATACCAAATCCGGAATGTATGCAAGTTCCATATCTTCTTAAGTTTAAGTACCAATCAAGTCCTTCACTATCCATATTCATTTCTTTCATACGAGTAACTAACTTTTCATATTCTTCTTCTCTTTGACTGCCTCCCATTAATTCTCCTGCTCCTGGTACCTCTAAGTCTACAGCCGCAACAGTTTTGCCGTCTTCGTTTTGTTTCATATAAAAGGCTTTAATGTCTTTCGGCCAGTTTTTAATGAATACAGGGCCATCGAAATATTCAGTAATATATTTCTCGTGTTCTTTGGCAATATCTTCACCATATTCAGGGGCAAATTCCCATTTTACATTAGCATTTTTTAGTATTGTAATGGCTTCTTCATGGTCAATTCTAGTAAATTTAGAGTTTAACAATTTGTTTAGTTTTTCTAGTATTCCTTTTTCTACAAATTCGTTAAAGAAGTTCATCTCATCAGGACAATGTTCTAGGACATAAGACACAATATATTTAAGCATACTCTCCATAACATCCATATCACCCTCTAAATCGCAGAAACACATTTCAGGTTCAATCATCCAAAACTCTGCAGCATGGGTTTTGGTGTTTGAGTTTTCTGCTCGAAAAGTTGGACCAAATGTATATGTCTTTTTATAGGCAGTTGCAAATGTTTCGGCTTCTAATTGGCCACTTACAGTTAGGTTAGTCATACGCCCAAAAAAATCTTTAGAGTAATCAATTTCACCATTTAATTTATCTATTGGTAAAGTAGTGACTTGAAACATTTCTCCTGCTCCTTCACAATCACTTGCAGTAAGTAAAGGCGCGTGGAAATATACAAAACCTTTTTCTTGAAAATACTTATGAATGGCATAGGAAGCGACACTACGTACACGAAATACGGCTTGGAAAAGATTCGTGCGGGGACGAAGATAAGCCTGTTCCCTTAAAAATTCTTTTGTATGTCTTTTAGGTTGAATAGGATAATCATCGGGACAACTTCCTAAAACAGTAATTTCGTGTGCTTTAATTTCGACCTCTTGCTTTCCTTCGCTTGGAACTAACATTCCTTTCACGTTTAAGGCACTTCCTACTAAGATATGACTAATTTCTTCAAAATTAGAAAGCGTTGTATCATACACAATTTGGATGTGTTTAAAACATGTCCCATCGCTAAAATCAATAAAACCAAAATCTTTTTGTCTACGATGGTTACGTATCCAACCATTTATTTCAACTTCTGTATTTTTTAAACTTTTCATATTTTCAAATAACTCTTTTAAATCCATGTTTCTTCTCCTATCCATTCGAAACGATATAATCAATAATTTCGTTTTCGTCTATTTTTACTTCTTCTTTGGTAATATTATCTTTTACTGTAATTAATCCCATCTTTAAGTCTTCGCTATTAAGTAATATTAATAATTCGGCGTGATTTCTATCGGCTTCTTTAAATTGACTTTTTAAACTTCTTCCTGTTGTATCGTAATCCACACTTACTCCACTCATTCTAAGGTCTTGCGCAAGAGTTATCGCTTTGATTTTTTCTTCTTCATTTACATAAAGAATATAGCAGTCTAAAGGTCGTTTTTCTAATTTATCAATTGAATCCATGGCTAGCATTACTCTTTCAAGACCACAAGCAAATCCCATACATGGGGTAGAAGGTCCTCCAAGACTTTCCACTAAATCATTGTATCTTCCACCTGCTGCAATGGTACTTGCTCCCCCTAAAATTTCTTCACTGGAAACAATTTCAAATACCGTATAGTCATAGTAATCCAAACCTCTTACTAAATTTGAATCAATCTCATAATCAACATCTAAGTAGTTTAAATACTCTAAGACTTTTTTAAAACGGTTAGTGGATTCCTCACTTTGGTAGTCTAAAATACTAGGTACATTTTTTAAAATATCGGAATCTTTATCCACTTTGCAATCTAAGATACGTAACGGATTGGTTTCAAATCTTTTTTTACAGTCCTCACATAATTCATTTATATGAGGGGCTAAGTATTCTTTTAAGGCTACTTTATAGTTTTCTCTATCTTCTTTAGAACCTAGATTGTTTATTTTGACATTCAAGTCTTTAAAACCTAGTTCTTCAAATAAACGATAGCCAAAAGAAATGACTTCTACATCTGTTGCTACATCATTACTTCCTAAAATTTCTACACCAAATTGAGTAAATTCTCTATTTCTTCCTTGTCCTGGTCTTTCGTAACGATACATAGTACCATTATAATATAGTTTTCTAGGCATATTAGAGCCGTACATTTTGTTTTCAATAAAACTTCGTACCACTCCGGCTGTTCCTTCGGGTCTAAGTGTTAGTTCTCTGTCACTTCTGTCTTTAAAGTCATAAGTTTCTTTTGTTACGATATCGGATGATTCCCCCACTGTTCTATGAAATAAATCGCGGGATTCAAATATGGGAGTACGAATGAAATCGTAGTTATAAAATTCACAATAGTAATCAATATAGCGATTGATTTTCTTTAGTTTTAATGCGTCCTTTTCTATTACGTCATAGCATCCTTTTGGTTTTGTTATCATTATCTTTTCCTCCTTAAAAATAAAAAAACCTAAGCATTGTAAGGACGAAAAATTTTTCCGCGGTGCCACCTTACTTTACTAGGTACTCTTAAATGTTTATCGCAAAACTATGCGTTTCTATGTTTTAAAAAGTTGTCTTTTCAAAAAGTTTTTCTTTAGGCATTCGCAGCATTCTAGCCTTCTCTTGAAAGAAAAATTCTTTCTTACTTTTTCTTTTCCATAGAAAAAAATTTATTTATAGATTTATTTTATTACGATTTTTAATTGAAGTCAATCAAATGTTTTGTCTAAAATTATGCTTTTTTAGAAATTCGTTTATACTCTTCTTCAAGATTTTTAATAGACCATTCTCCATCTTCATAAACGACATAAGCATTCTCTTCTTGGATAGGTTCTTCACTTCCTAGTTCTTTAATACTATCTATTTTTTTTAAATGCTTTTCAAAATCTTTATTTTCTAATATATAATCTAGCACCCATTCTGGAAATTTTTTTAACAATTCCTTCTTGGAGCCAAAAATCCGCTCTTTAAATAAAGGGAAAATTTTATTAGAAGTTTTATCTTCTCCATCAAAAAGAGCTATATTTAAAGCATTAACAATATCACTATAGTGTATAAATTCACTTTTGTTTATTATTTCATTATAACCCGCATTTTCTATTAAATATTTTCCAATAACACTATCTTTCCTTATTTTAAATGAACTAAGGTATGAACTTCCTATTTGTTCTAAATTTTCTTTTGCAGAATATTCAAAGGGAACTAAACCATTAATCATATTAGACACCTCTTGATATGCATCATTAGGTAAATTTTTTCCTTTTAATCCTAAATAAAGTAATCCATGTCTATCCATTACTATATAATTAGATGTTTCTTTATCAATTCTAAATTCAACCATTTTAAAACCTCCTAAAATATCTAAAAATATTATATTATAATTCGTATGAAAAAGCAATCTTTCAACTTTCTATTAAGTTCATTAATCGTTCCCACTCTTGTTCTAAACCTTGTAGATTTTCATCAATACTTTCCAATTCTTTTTGAATTTCTCTTGCTTTTTCATAATCTTGATAAACAAGAGGATTCTCTAGTTCTTGATTGAGTTCTTTCTTTTTCAACTCTAGCTTTTCGATTTCTTTTTCAACTTTTTTTACTTGTTTCTTCTCTTCTTGTAAATTCTTTTTTGGAATTGTATTTCCTTCTTTCTTTTCTTTGAAAGACTCTTTTTTTGAAGTTATCACATCTTTTTGTTTTTCTAAATATTCTTCATATGTATACGGATAATAAGTTGCCCTATTTTCTTCAAAAACGATTAAGTTTATTGCCATTTTTTTAACAAAGTATCTATCATGCGATACAAAAAGGATAGTGCCTTTATAGGTTTCTAAAATACTTTCTAGTCTTTCTTTTCCTACTAAATCCATATGATTGGTAGGTTCGTCAAACACTAAAAAGTTTGGCTGAGCGTATAAAATTTTGCATAATTGTAGTCTTACTTTTTCTCCTCCTGATAAAACACTTACTTTTTTATTTACTTCCTCTCCACTAAAAAGAAAGGCTCCTAAAGCACTTTTCGCATCATGTTCTAAAATACTAGGATACATGCATTTAAATTCTTCTAAAATGGTATGATTGGTATCAAGCATTTCTAAGTTTTGGTCGAAATAACCTAGTTTTACATGATATCCAAAAGAATAACTACCACCAAGTGGTTTTATTAAACCTTGAATGGTTTTTAAAAGTGTAGATTTTCCTGTACCATTGGCACCAATAACACCGATTCTTTGTCCTTGCAAAATTTCAAAACTAAGGTTTGCTAGCACTTTGTCATAGCCTACTTTTAAATCTTTACAAGTTAAAACTGTTTTCCCACTTGGTTCCATTTTATTTAAGTTCATTTTAAATGTTTTTTCACATTGTTTTCTTGGCTTTTCTAGAATTTCCATTCTTTCTATACTATGAAGTTTAGACATAGCCATAGAGGCTTTAGATGGTTTATAGCGAAATTTTTCATATAGTTCTCTTAGTCTTTTAATTTCTTTTTGTTGTCTTTCATAATTTTTTGCATCACGTTCATAGTTTTCCTTCTTTTGACGTTCAAAATCTTCATAGTTTCCTATATATTTCATTACTTTATTGTAAGATATATCATAAATTGTATTTACAATATTATTCAAAAACATTCTATCATGGGAAACCACTACAAAGGCTTTTTTGTAATTTTTCAAATAATGTTCTAACCATAGAATAGCTTCTATATCTAAGTGATTCGTTGGTTCATCTAAAAATAGAATATCAGGTTTTGATAGCAATAGTTTTAAAAAAGCAAGTTTCGTTCGTTCTCCTCCTGAAAAAGAATTAATTTTTTTATTTTTATCACTTTCACTAAAACCAAATTTTTTTAACATAATTTCGTATTCTTTTTGGTACGTATAACCACCCAAATAATTATATCTATCTAATAGATTAGTATATTCTTCAATAAAAGCATTAGACGTATTTGTTTCCATCATTTTTACATATTCCTCTAGTTTTCTTTCTATTGTAATAATTTCATGGAAAGATTTTCTAATTTCTTCTAAAAGGGTTATGTTTTCTTCTTCAAAAGTAATTTGTTCTAAATAGCCTATAGAAAATGAACCTATTTTATTAATTTTAAAAGGCTCTTCTCCTAGACCTTCTTCTAGTATTTCATTATCAAGCAAAGCATTTAAAAGAGTTGTTTTTCCACTTCCGTTTTTTCCAACAATTCCAATATGACTTTTGTCGGTAATTTCAAAGTTAATTTCATCTAAAATGGATTTACCACTTAGAAAAACAGCTCCATTTTGAATTTGGTATTTCATGAATTTTTCTCCTTGTAAAGATAAAGTATTATTTATTCGTTTGTTCTAATTCTTCAAGCATTTGTTCTTTTATTTTATCTATATCTGCAAAAAATAAATTAATGCCTTTTGATTTTAATTTTAATTTTAATAAGTTTTTAAAATTATCTAGTATTATTTTACCCAATGTTTCTGGCACTTTCGCAGGTATACCATCAATAGTGTGTACATGATCAATATATTTTTTTAGCGTAGGAAATGCATTTTGAAGTAAAATAGCACTTTTTTGTCCAAGTATTTCTTCAATCATTATTGTATTACAAAACCCAAACTTTTCTACTTTTTGATATTTCTCCACTTTACTACTTAAGGGAATGAACCATAATATTTCTTTATCTTCAATAGTGAAATAAGTTGATCTTTTTTTACCACGTTCATGATTTGTCATTAAATTATTATCATTAACAATAGCAAAAAACTTATCTTTAATATGATATAAATAGCCTGTTTTTATCTTCATGTTATCATCTCCAATAAATAATATATCATGGAAAAAAAGAAAACTCTATCCATTTGATAAAGTTTTCGAACATTGACGACCGGAATCGCTTATAGCTCGCACCATCCGGAAGCGATTAACATTTCACGACCGAGATCATTTATTACTCGCGCCACTCGGAAGCGATTAACATTTACATTATTTTGCACTTTTTCAATGCAATAGTACTATACTACAACTCATACAAAAAGTCAATTTTTCATATAAATTATAATTACTAATTAAAATAATTAAAATAATTTTCTACTCTTCCATTAGTATTATATTCCATTAATATAAATTTATTTACTTTATATTTTCTAAAACTACTTCTTTGTCACTAAAATGATGTTTTTCTGTTCCAATTATTTGATAATCTTCATGTCCTTTACCTAAAATCATTAATAAATCGTTTTCATTTAAAAGTTCTATTCCTTTTTTAATGGCCTCTTCACGACTATAAATCACTTCATGATTCTCTTTATTTAAACCATCTAAGATGTCTTGCATAATTTGATGTTCATCTTCGGTACGTGGGTTATCGTTTGTAAATATGACATAATCTGAATGCTCTTCCGCAGCTCTACCCATAATTGGTCTTTTCGTTCTATCTCGATCTCCACCACAACCAATAATGGTAATTACGCGTCCTTTTTTATATTCTTCGGCGCTTTTAAGTACATTTATTACGGCATCAGGCGTATGCGCATAATCAATGAATATGCTATTTGTTTTATAATCAATTTTTTCCATTCGTCCATTTGGAGCGGAAAGTTCACTTGTTAAATTTAAAATTTCTTCGATAGAAAATCCTAGTTTTTGTACTAACATCGTAGCCGTTAAAAAATTGTATACATTGTATCTTCCAACCATTTTAATACTTGTTTCATACTTTTGTCCTTCGTAACTAAATTTGATTTTTGTATCCATATGAGAAAAAACCATCTCTTTAATAATACAATCTCCATTTGTTGTACTAATGATTATATTGTTATTTTTTGGATTTATAAATTCTTTTGCGTATTCGGTATCACCATTAATTACGGCTATTTTTTCATTACGAGTTAAAGTAAATAATCTTTTTTTCGCATTACAATAATTTTCCATTGTTTTATGATAATCCAAATGGTCTTGGGTAAGATTTGTAAAAGCAACCTCATCAAATTCTAGTCCATAAATTCTATTTTTGTCAAGAGAATGACTACTTACTTCCATGACAACAACGTCACAACCAGCCTCTTTGGCTTCTAATAGCATTTCATATAAAAGGTCTGTATCTGGAGTAGTATTATTTAATTCTTTTTTTATGTCTTGATAGTAAAAGCCAATGGTTCCAATATAAGCAGGAGTACGTCCTAATTTCTTTAACATTTGGTAAACTAAGAAGCAAATTGTTGTTTTTCCATTGGTTCCTGTAACACCAATTAACTTCATATCTTTAATTTTTGGATAGTAATTTGTATATAAATATTCGTCTAGATATTTTCTTGTGTCTTCTACAATTTCCGTTTCAACCGGAAATAAGCCTTCCTCACAAATAATTTTTGTTGCTCCATTTTCTATTGCTTGTTCAATATAATCATGCCCATCTCTTACAACATTACGTATTGCAATAAAAGTATCTCCTGGCTTTACTTTTCTAGAATCTGTTTTTAAATCCAACATTTTATCACCTTACTAGTATTATAGCACAGGCATATAAAAAGGTGCTAAACTTTAGCATTTTATTTTTTCTAGAATATAAATAATCAAATACTCTTTCCTAATAACTCTTTTTGGTTTTCTACTTCTTTATATAATAATTCTTGTCCATTATCATTTTCGTTGTTTGAAATAATGCTTTCCATATATAAATCTCTAAAGTTTTTATCAATTCTATCAGAAAAGTTTTCTAAATTGCTTGTATAAGCCTTTACTCTAAAAAGAGCTTCCTTCTCATAATATTTTTCTTTAAATAATTGTCTCGTATTTTCTAAAAATGCAATTTGTTTTTCCGTCATTTGCTCCGGCAAAAAAATAGTACAAAAATACCTTCCATCTATTGTTAATGCAGAATTAAAAACAACAATCATTCCTAAAGACGATAGTAATTTTCCAAAATCTTGATGTGAACTACAATAAGCACAATCAATTCCAACTTCTTCACAAAATTCTTTACAACGTTCAGGATGGTCTTTTTTATTTACTAAATCTAAATCATAAGTAATTGGATTACCATCTTCTAGATTGAACCCCCCCCCCGGTATTATCCATAATAACTTTGTTTCCATTTTATCCTCCCAATAATAAACGTAATTTTAAATTAATAGAACCTATAATATCTTCCCCTCTTTGTAACATGCAAATATATAAGAAGGATTTTCATAGTACATACTACTATCATAATTATCTATTTTAGGTATTATCCAAGAAGTTAATACTTCTACTAAAGAATTAATATATTCTTCTTCATTCTGACTATTCATAATAATAAGTCTTTGATAAACTTTCCCAATATCCCAATAAGTTGGAATAGGATTTTTAAAATTATCTATAGAATAATTTTCATTTTTTATTTGATATTCTTCTATGATTATTCCTTCTTTATATAAATTTAGTATTTGGCTTAAACAATCCATATGCTTCTACTAAAATATCTAATATTTTGAATTTTAAATAGCAAAACGCGTTAATTATTTTTTAACAATGTTTTCTTCTATTTTTATTGTTTCAAAATGACCATAACAATTCTGTAATATTTCTTTCATAGAGTTCACTTCCTTTTTGGTGCATTTTATTATATAGAACTTTTTAGGATTTAGTAATCACTTTTCGTATCTAAAAGAATAGTAACCGGTCCATCATTTAGAATATTTACTTGCATATCTGCTCCAAAAATTCCTGTTTTTGTTTCTACTAATTTGTTCAACTCTTGATTGAATTTGTCATAAAGGATTTTTGCATCTTCTCCTTTCATGGCTTTCATATAAGAAGGACGATTTCCTTTTTTAGTATCCGCATACAAAGTAAACTGACTAATGGATAATATACTTCCTCCTACATCCAAAATACTTTTATTCATAATGCCTTCTTCGTCATTAAAAATACGTAAATTGGTAATTTTTCTTACCATGTAATCAATATCTTCTAATGTATCGCCATCAGTAAATCCAACAAGGAGTACTAGACCAAAAGGTATTTTTGAAATAAGTTTTTCTTCTACACTTACGCTACTTAGAAGACTTCTTTGCACAACAACACGCATTACTTTTTACCAGCTTTCTTAACAAATGCTAAACTATATAGACTATTTAAAAAGTCATTTAATTCAGTTGTGTTTTTCACCTTTATCGTTAAAGTATAAAGGGTATTTTCATTTGTCTCATTCGTAGTTAATGATACTACACTAATATTTTTAACACTTGCTTTATTAATAATATCACTTACATAGTTTTTATCGTTTAGCGTTTCAATATAGATATCCGTATAATAATCATTTTCATTGTTTTCGCTCCATACAACATCAATAAGTCTTTCCCTTTTTTCTAGGATATTTGGACAATCTGCTTTATGGACACTTATTCCCTCTCCTTTGGTAATATAACCCATAATATTGTCCCCTTTTACCGGCTTACAACATTTGGCAAGCGTTACTAAAATATCGTTGTATTCTCCAACTACAATATCATTTTTATTATTGTGTTTTGGTTCTATTTTATTTTTGGTTACTTTTTCAATTAAAGCATCTGTTACATTTTGTTTTTCTTCCGTCGTTAATTTGATAATATATCCAGCCGTATAACGGAAAGAACCAATCGCTAGATAGATTTCTTCCATATCATTTATTTTTAAGTCTTTATAAAGTTTCTCTAATTTTTCTTCGCTAAAGACTTCATTAAAGGCAAGTTTTTGCTTTCTTAATTCTCTTTCCAAGATATTTTTACCATTTTCAATATAATCGGTACGGTCTTGTTTGCTAAAGTAAGATTTAATTTTGTTTTTGGCACCACTTGTTTTAACAAAATCCAACCATTCTTTACTAGGAGTAGAATTTTTATTGGTATTGATTTTAATGACATCGTTGTCTTGAAGTTCATAAGATAATGGCACTATTTCGTCATTTACGATAGCTCCCACTGTAGTATCTCCAACACGAGAGTGAATACGATAAGCAAAATCAATAGGCGTTGCCCCTTTTGGAAGCTCAATAACATCCCCTTTTGGAGTAAATACATAAATACTTTCTCCTAAAAAATCTGTATTCATGCTTGTAGCAAAATCTTCTACATTCTCACTTTCTTTGTAAGTTTCAATCATATTACGGAAGATTTCTAGTTTTTGTTCCATCATACTTTGGATTTTCTTCGTTCCTTTTTCTTTGTAAGACCAATGACTCGCAATTCCTTTTTCTGCAATTTCATCCATTTCATGCGTTCTTACTTGAATTTCAAAAATTTGTCCATCTATTCCAAATACTCCAGTATGAAGAGATTGGTACATATTTTCTTTTGGCATAGCAATATAGTCTTTAAAACGCTTTGCAAGAGGACGGAACTTAGAGTGAATCAATCCAATAGCAAGATAACAATCGCTTTCTTTTTCTACAATAACACGTAAAGCTAGAATATCATAAATTTCATTCCATTTCTTTCCTTTTGAAAGTTTTTTATAAATACTATAAACGCTTTTGACACGACTTTTAATATGAAATTTAATGCCTGCTTCCATTAAGATATCACTAATACTATCTTGCATTTCTTCTAACACTTGCTCTAATTCTTCTATAGAGGCATCAAGTTGTTTTAAAATATCTTCATATACATCTGGTTTTAAGTATCTTAAACATAAATCCTCTAATTCACTTTTAATAGAGTAAATTCCTAAACGATGTGCAATCGGAATTAAAACGTTCATGGTTTCATTCGCTTTTCTTTTTTGTTTTTCAGGATTCACGGCCCAAATAGTACGCATGTTATGAAGTCTATCGGCTAGTTTAATAAATAAAACACGCACATCTTCGGCAAGGCCCACTAAGACTTTTCTTAAGTAAAGAGCAGACGATTCTTTATCGTCTGGTAGTTCTAGTTTATTAATCGTACTAATGCTTTTCACTAACTTGGTAATTTCGCTCCCAAAAGTACTTTCTAGTTCTTCCTCTGTTGTATCTCCATTATTAATGACTTCATGGACTAAAGAGGCCATAATGGTAATTTTGTCAACGTTTAAATCACTTAAAATAAGCGCCACATTTAAAGGGTGCGTAATATAGGGCTCATGTGTCAAACGAACTTTTCCTTTGTGTTTTTCTTCTGCAAATTGATAGGCTTTTTCTATATCTTTTAAATCGGATTCATCAAAATTCTGTTTTAATTTTTCTAATAAATCCTCTAATTTCGGTTCTATTGTCATAAAATGGTATCACTATCCTCCGTTGTTACTTGTTTTTTTGGTTGTTCATATTTTATATGAATTTCTTCTTTAAAATGTAAAAAATTTAATATTTCTTTTTCTTCTATAAATAAGATATCGTTGACAATATCATAAAGTGTTAAATCACTTTCGCCATTCCATTTGGTCTTACGCAAACAATCCCATACATCTTTTTCTGTTACAAAAGAAAGTTGGTTGTTTTTTAGTTCTTTTACTTTAGATTTAAGGGCAGGTGTTACTCTCTCATACAAGTCTTTTAATGTGCCAAAATTTTCATTTACCATATTTTGCCTCCTAAATCATATATTTATTATAAAGCAAAAATGGATATTTTTAAAGGAGAATGAAATGAAAAACAAATTTTTAACATCAACTTTAGTATTAATTTTAGGTGGTTTTGTTACAAGAATTTTAGGTTTTATCATTAAAATTATTTATACAAGAATTATTTTAGAAGAAGGTGTTGGTTTACATTCTCTTGTAATGCCTACTTATTCTCTTTTGATTACCATTGCAACCCTTGCAATGCCACTTGCGATTTCAAAACTAGTAGCAGAAGAAAAAACGAGAAGTATTAAAATTATTTGTTCTTCGGTTTTGATTATTGTTGTTGTTAATATCCTTCTTCTTAGTGCAATGTTTTTAACAAGCAAATTTATCGCCTACAACTTACTTAAGAATGAAAGTGCCTATATTCTTTTGCTTGCTTGCACAGTGACTCTTCCTTTTGTTAGTTTATCTAGTATTGTGAAAGGATATTTTTTTGGAAAACAAAGAATGCTTCCTTATGCCTTATCGAATTCTTTAGAGCAAGTGGTCAGACTCTTTTTAATCGTTTTCTTTCTTCCTTATTTTGTGAAAATTAGTATTCTTGCTGCTGTAGCTGCTTTAATTTTATTTAATATTATCTCAGAGGTTTCTTCTGTTATCGTTTTCTTATTCTTTATTCCGAAAAATGCGATTATTACCAAAAAAGATTTAAAACCAAATGTACATACCATTAAAGAAGTACTAAATGTAAGCTTGCCTACAGTCTCTTCAAGGTTTATTGGAAATATTGGTTTCTTTTTTGAACCCATTATCCTAACCAATATTTTGTTATTTGTCGGATATTCAAGTGAATTTATTTTAATGGAATATGGGGCTTATAATGCTTACTCCATCGCTCTTCTTACTATGCCATCCTTTTTTGTTGCAGCCATATCAAGCGCTTTAATTCCTGAAATTAGTAAATGTTATCAAAAACGAAATGTAGACATGTTAAAACGCCGTTTCAAACAAGCTATGGGGATTTCTTTTATTTTAGGTCTTGGATTTAGTATTTTTATTTTATTTTTTAAAGAGCCCCTATTGTGGATTTTGTATCATACGAAAAGTGGTATAAATTATATTACAGTACTTGCTCCCTTCTTTGTTCTTTTCTATTTAGAAAGCCCTTTAATTAGTACTTTACAAGGTCTAGGACTTGCCAAGTTTACAATGAAAATTACTTTTATTGGAGTCATTTTAAAAACAATTGTTTTAGCTGTATTTTCCTTCTTTAGAATCGGACTTTATGGGCTGATTATTTCTGAGATTGTCAATATTATCTTTGTAGTAGGTACGAATTTATACAAAATAAAAAAGGTAATGGCTAACCTTTCCTACTAAAAATAACGTCTATATATTCTTCATTTAGTTTATTTATGGTGAGTTCTACATTGCTATTTTGATATTTTTCTATTGTTTTATCCTCGGTTTCATAAACGAACTGAAAATTACTTAAAAATTCACCAAAAGTAAAATACTCTTCTTTTAAAGCTGTTCTCAAATTCATTTCTAAACCTAAATACTGAATTTTAACGTCATTTAATCCATATCCATAAAAATGATAGTTTTGGTAATCAAATAATTTTCTTTTTGGATTTTGTTTTGTAGTGTGATACACGATTTCATAAGAAGAACTTGCTGTAAAATTAGAAAATGTATTTTTTATTTTTAACAAATTAACGTGATGAATGACCACTAAATTTACGAAAAGAATAACTAAAAATATTCCCATAAGAGCAAAATACATTCCCTGTTTTGTTTTTTTACTATTTTTTAATCGTGTCATAGTATCACCCTTTATTTTTATTCATTATAGCACAGAAATACATTTTAGTATTCTCTATTTAAATTAAATCTTCAAAATTACCTGTTTCGGCAAGAATAGTATAATCGTGTGTTTTTCGAAATTCTTTTCGCTTTTCTAATGGCATATTGATTACTTCTTCGGCGATATCCATATGAAGAATTCCGTCTAAATGGTCCATTTCATGAGATAAAACGGTAGTTTCAAAGCCAATAAAAATATCTAAATGCTTTTCTCTATTTCTATCTTCGTATTCTACTTCTATTTTATAAGGTCTTTTGACAAGTCCCATATTGTCTAAACAACTTGCACAATTTTCCCAATAGGTTGTTAGTCCTTCTCTAGATTTAATCACAGGGTTAATGAGTACTCTAGCTTCGCTAAAATTTTTTTCTTCTTCCGTAACCGTGTTGTTTTGTATTTTCCTAGCATAATCAATACTTGTATTTTTTAAATATACTAAACGTTTGGGAATACCAATTTGAACAGAAGCCATAGCATAAACATCATTTTCTAAACAATATTTCTCTAGCTTTTCAATATCCATATCTAAGTCTTTATCTTTTAAATCTACTGGAGCTGATACTTGTCTTAAATAGTCTTCATCATCATAAATCGTAATCACTTTTATTTCTTCCATAGAAAAAAATCCTCTTTTCTTTACTATAAATTTATTATACACTTTAAACTTATGTTAGAAAAGCTAGAAGTTTTATTTAAAACGCTCTTTTAATAATGCAAATAATCTTTCATTTTCTTCCGTAATAGGGACATAAGATGCATCATGACTTTCTAAAATAGTCTGTAAATATTCATAATACACAAACTTAATATCCGTTAATTCTTCTACTTGCACTTTAGTGTGTTCTACGTCTAAGTTCCATGGAAGTAAATAGACATCATCAAATACTTTTAAAACTGAATTTTCATAAGGTTGCTCTCTTTTAATAGTAAATAAAAACTCTAGTTGTTCCGGTTTTACCTCTATATCGAGTTCCTCTTTTAATTCACGGAGACCTGATTCTAAACTTGTTTCATTTGATAGAACATGTCCTGCTAAAGATAACGCCCATAAATTAGGAAACGTCTTTTTATTAGGATTTCGTTTTTGCATTAATAGTTCATGTTTATCGTTAATAATCCAAATATGCACAGAACGATACCAATATTCTTTTTCATAAATTTCGGATTTCGTGGCACAAGAACCTGTTTTAGTACCATCCTCATTTAAAATATCAATGCATTCATCCATTACATCGCTCATATGCTTCACCTTAAATATCATAACATAAGAGATAAGAAGATTAGGGATATTTAATCAAATTTGACATTTCTTTTTACAAATTACTTTTCTTAATTAAGAAAATCTTATTTTTCTTTTTAAAAGCATAGAAAACATCTTCAATTTGCAAACCTTTATTTGCAAGTTCTTCTTCTAGCCAACATTTATCTTTTTTAATGTAACTTAAGGCTTTTTCTTGTAATGTACCATCTACAATAATAGGCATTGGGTAGTTGCTTTTGGTGCGTAGTATATTGTATTTAAATATAGATAGTTTTCCGTTTGGTTCTAAAAAAGCATATTCAATTTCATCAATACTTTTAATTGAGTTCTGTCTCAAACTTAATAATAAATCATCCATACTATAACGCTGGCGTACCATTTCTTTATAATTTACGTGTCCATTTGCAATAATCAAAGAAGGTTTTCCTCCAAAAAGAGTTCTAAATGTTCTAGATTTGATACTAATGAAAGCAAGTGCTACTTCTAATACAACTAATAAAAGAATAGGAATAATGGTAAAGAAAATAGAATCTTTAATATTTTCAATACTAATGGCTACTAATTCTGCAATCAAAATAGAGACAATTAAATCAATAACTCCTAGTTGCCCAATTTCTCTTTTTCCCATAATACGATAGGCAAGTACAATAAAAAAATAAAAGAATGTTGTTCTAAAAACAATTGTTAAAAGTTCCATATATTCACTCTCCACTACTATTATGGTTTATTTCATAAATTTTTAATCAATTTCATATAGTTTTGTAGGTGATTGAAATGAAATACGTGAAAGTTTATGGCATGACTATCCTTAAATTTCTAGGGTTTTTAATAGGTGGAAGTATAGTCATTAGTCTTCTTTATTATTTGTTGTTCCCGACAAAATTTGTAAACGTCCTCACTTTTCTTTATATGGCATTGGTATTCTTTACATTTGGATTTAAGACTGGCAAAAAGACAGAAAATAGAGGATTTTTAGCAGGATTAAAAATTGGCTTTCTTCTTTTAGCCGTTTTACTTCTTTTTAACTTAGTGTTTTACCAAACAGGGTTTAGTTTGATACGGGTTATTTATTATATGGTTTTATTATTTGCAAGTGTTGTAGGGGCTACTTTAGGCATCAATCGAAAAAAAGAATAAAGGATTTCCTTTACTCTAAGATACTTCAATAAATTTAAAATTTTCTTTCACACTGACATAAGAATTTTTATTGTATATTTTTTTGGTAACAGGATTATACATTTCCGTAAGTCCTGTTTTTTCGTATAATTCTTCTAGTGTAATCTCTTCGTTGATGCAAGAATTGTTATAATAGCAATCTTTTGCTGTTTCTATAATTTTTTGGGTTGTATTTTTAAGCATTCTTTTGTTGTGTTTGGTTACTACTTTATATGTAGAAGGTATGGCAATTAAAAGAACTGCCAAAACAACCGTAACATAAATCCATATTTTATTTTTGCTCATAATCTTCACCATAATAATTTTGAATAAATGCATCACGATAAGCAAGTAATGTATCGTTTTTGATTGCATCTCTTATTTCCTCCGTTAAGGAGATTAAAAAACGAATGTTGTGAATCGACAAAAGACGGGCACCAAAAGTTTCTTCAGCATTAATTAAATGTTTGATATACGCTTTTGTATAATGTTTACAAGCATAACAATCGCATTTTGGACTAATCGGAGTAAAATCTTCTTTGTATTTTGCGTTTTTTAAATTGATTTTACCATTTCCAGTTAAGGCGTGACCATGTCTTGCCAATCTAGTTGGACTTACGCAATCAAATAAATCAATTCCACGGATAACGCCTTCTATTATATCAATGGGTTCTCCAATCCCCATGGCATAGCGAAGTTTATCTTTTGGTAAATATTCAGTAGAATAAATAAACGCTTTATACATATCTTCTTTGCTTTCATGGTCGTTTGCAACTCCTCCAATGCTATAACCATCAAATCCTAGTTTAACCGTTTCTTCTGCACTAAACTTACGTAAATCTTCGTAATATCCTCCTTGAACAATTCCAAATAACATTTGGTTTTCGTTTTGATGAGCTTTTTTTCCTCTTTCTGCCCAACGAAGCGTTCTTTCAATACTTTGTTTTAGATATTCGTAAGAGGCACTTGCTGGAGGACATTCATCAAAACTCATGGCAATATCACTATCTAATTTATTTTGGATAGCAATGGATTTTTCAGGAGTAAGTAATAATTTGTCTCCATTTAAATGATTTTTAAATACGACGCCTTCTTCCGAAATATCTTTAGGTTTTGCTAAAGAAAAAACTTGAAATCCCCCTGAATCGGTTAAAATAGGTCCATCGTAATTCATAAATTTATGAAGCCCACCTGCTTTATTTACGATGTCTTCGCCTGGTCTTAACCATAAATGATAAGTATTAGAAAGAATAATGCCAGCGTTCATTTCTTTTATTTCCTCAGGAGATAGCGTTTTAATAGACGCCTGTGTTCCTACAGGCATAAACATAGGAGTTTCATACACTTTTCCGTTATAGGTAAATTCTCCAAGTCTTGCTTTCGTATTCTTTTCTTCTTTTTTTAATTTAAAATCAAGTTTCATATTATCACCATCTATTTTTTACATCGCAGTCATTATATCACAAATAAACGCTGACTTAAACATCTTTCTTCTTTAAAATAGTGTTAGAAATGAGGAACTCATGAATAAAGCTTATGATATTATACGAAACAAAAATGGTGAAAATGCTTACAATCAAAACCAGAAAAAGCTTTTTTACGAGAAAAATAGATTCTATGGTTTTAAAAAAATAACAGAAGGGAGAAAAAATGAAATTGAAGAAAAAGTACAATTTTGGAGAGAACATAATCAAGAATTAAATTGCAAAGAAAGATTATATAGTCTTTACTGCTTGTTAAATAACAGAGGTAATCCATATGAAATTGGTATGAATGATGAGTCGTTTTTATTTTTAATTCTTGCTTTTGACCCAGAGCTTAAGTTATTACAAATTTCTTTTGAAGAACCAGCAAAAGAAGATTTCAAGAAGAGTTTAATACTCATTATGATGCTAGATTACTACAAATAGAACAATACTATAATAAAAGATTTCCTACTATAGCTGACGAATTTGATAAAAAAAGATAATAAAAAAGAACTATAAAGTGAATGAATTCAAGTAGTTCTTTTTTTAAAATCAGATTTATATTATCCCCGTTTTTTAATGAATTTTTTCCTTTTTACATTCTAAATCTTCTGTAATACGATTTAATAAATCTTTTTTATATTCTAACAACCATAATTTACTAGATAGTATAGGAATATCTGCATAATCAAAATAGGTATTTATAATTTTTCCAATAGGCAAACCAAATTCATTGCACGTAAACATAATATAAACCTCTAGTTGATTTATATTTAAAATATCAATATATCCAAAAACATTTTGACTTAATTTTTCCACTCTTGGATATTTTTTCTTTTCTAATTCTATATAGTTCTTTTCAAATGATTCCATAAAGAAAAACCTCCTTGTTTATTAGTATAGCACTACTTAATAAACATTGCATCTCCAAAAGAGAAAAAACGATATTCACATTTTACAGCTTCTTCATACGCTTTTAATATATATTCTTTTTTAGAAAAAGCACTTACAAGCATTAATAATGTACTTTTTGGCAAATGGAAATTGGTGATTAATCCATCAATTGCCTTAAACTCATATCCTGGATAAATAAAGATATCAGTATTGCCTTCACATGCTCTAAACTCTCCGTATTTTTGCATGATGGTTTCTAAAGTTCTAGTGGAAGTAGTCCCTACAGCAATAATTCGTCTTCCCTCTTTTTTGGCTTTATTTAAAACTTTGGCAGTTTCACTCTCCATTTTATAAAATTCACTATGCATTTGATGGCTTGTTACATCTTCTACTTCTACAGGTCGAAATGTTCCAAGACCAACATGTAAAGTTACTCGTGTAATAATAACTCCTTTACTTTCAATTTCTTTTAATAATTCCTCTGTAAAATGAAGTCCTGCTGTTGGCGCTGCTGCACTTCCTATGTTTTTGGCATATATGGTTTGGTATCTGTCTTCGTCATTTAGTTTTTCATGAATATAGGGAGGAAGAGGCATGCTTCCTAACCTATCTAATATTTCTAAGAAAATTCCTTCATAGGAAAATTTTACAATCACCATGCCATTGGCCTTTAATTCTTTTACTTCCGCAACTAATAAAGAAGAGCCAAATTCAATTTTTGTTCCAACGTGCAATCGCTTAAAAGGGCGTGACAAGCATTCCCATGTATCATTCTCAATTTCTTTTAATAATAAAAGCTCTATTGTCGCTTTAGTATCTATTTTAGAACCAATTAGTCTTGCAGGAATCACTTTCGTATCATTAAGAACTAAAACATCTCCTTTATTTAAATAATCAATTATATCTGTAAAATGCTTATGTTCTAAATTACCATTTAATCTATCCATAACTAAAAGTCTTGATGAACTTCTATTAATTAAGGGTATTTGAGCAATTAGTTTTTCGGGTAATACATAATCAAATTCGTTTGTTTTCATTTAAGCATCTTCTTTCATTATTAGATCTACACTGTCAACCTAACTTTTATTATTCTTTATATTAAATATTTCTTCTATTTTTTTATAAGCTACATCAAAATTATCCATAGCTAGGGGAATAATTTTTATACGCGAATTTTTAAGCTCCTCTCCTAGTTCTAAATAAATTTTCTGTTGATTTTGACTATTTTCTATACTAAAAGATTGATAGTTATGATGACTTTCTCGTGCAAGTCTTTGTTCAAAATTGTATGTATCTTCTAAATATAATAAAATTAAATAAATATCATATTGTAAGGATTCTAACTTATTTACTAATTCCTTATACACATCCGTAAATTCATATTCTTTGTATCCTAGTCTTGCATAGACCTCTTCTGTAAAAAATGTTCTATCAAAAATCAAATCCATTGGTGCAATCTCCATCTTTTTTAGATATTCCAACAAAGCAATATACATTTCAGAACTTATTTTCTTTCCGGTTGACGTCTTATCTTTTTGCCCTGATAAACGATATAAATTAGAACCAGCAATATTATCTCTTAAATAATTGGTTAGAGTTGTTTTACCGGTTCCTTGAGGACCTTCTACAATAATTATTTTATTTTGCATAATTACAATCACTCTCCAATTTACTATTCAAATGAATATCCATTTCCATGAAAATACCATTTTCTTTTAATTCTTTAATAAATGTATCTTGTTCTTGTGATAAATTTTCTTTATATCCTTGTACTTCATAATTTATATCCCGATTTTTAAAAGCGACGAAATGTTGATTTTTTTCATTTTTATGATTTACTTCAAGCCTTAAAAACGATTTATTTTCCATTAAAAAATTTGTATGATTAAAGAAGTAAAAATTTCCTTGGCTGTCTTCTACATATTTTTGAAATAATTCTTTATCGTATAAAAAATAATTGTGTAATACAAGACGTGAAACAAGTTCATGTCCCATATTTTTTGGAGCAATGCCATATAAATTTTCATCTAACATGCACAGCTTAAGATTTTCCTTACTCATTTTTTCTAAACCAATATGTTCATCATCAAAAGTGGAAAATAGTACATAATCTTGATTTCCATGAGCCCAATGAATTTGATTATTAACCGCATACATCACGGCATTTTGAACTCCAAAAGCATTGATTAATTTATATCCTAATTCTTGCAAAACAAAATCAAAGAAAGGTGTGAAATAAGAATACTTTTGAGAGAATTCAATAAACTTTTTTTGGACATAAAAATTTTTTGTTTCATTTTGAATTATGTAGGTTTGTCAAACAAAAGTTACAAAGTAACGACAAACCAACGATAGATTATTTTAGTTTGCTAAAATAATCACGAAGCCATTCATTAGGAGATTTCCAATTTAGAGGTTGCATGGGAAAATTATTATATTCTCTAAGATAAACTTGCAACTGCTTATTGGCATCTTCTAATGAATAAAAGCGATGAGACAAATAAAACCGTTCATTATCCTTTCGATGACTTCGTTCAACCTTACCATTATGTTTTGGGGTATAAGGTTTAATTAAGTCATGGTGGATTCCATTCTTCTTTAGACCAAGTTCAAATATTGTCTTATCATTTGGATCTTTAGACAGCAATCTTTTGGTGAATTCTGGTCCGTTATCCGTTCGTACTGTGTAAATTTTAAAGGGAAATCTCTTTATCACTTCTAACAAGAATTTGTAAGAAGTATAAGTAGATTTTTCTCCATAAATTTGTAAGTAACGAACTCTAGAGAATTCATCAATTGCTGTGTATTGATACAATTTGAACTGACCTACTATACATTTTGATGGAACGGTTTTAACATCTATCTGTATTCGTTCTCCTGGAAAAGTCATCTGCACATAAGGTTTAGGTTTCATTTTCTTCTTTTTCTTTGGGGTAGAAAATTTAAGTTCTAGTTTTTTTAATTGATGATATAAACTAGAAACACTTCTTGTATATCCACGTTGTTTTAATTTAACCCAAAGAACAACTAAACCTGTATCTTTATTCTTTGCAAACATATTTTTGATTAATTTTAATTCATCTTGGGTATGTTGATTAGGATGACTTTTTGGTTTCTTACTTTGATTTGCTAGAGAACGAATATCACCATCATATCTATTCTTCCAACGATAGATGTATTGTCTATTCGTGTTATAGACACGAGACGCTTTTGATACGCCGTGTTTTAAGGCGTATTTAATGAGAGACTCACGGTATCTCATTTGCTGAGTAATTTTTGGTTTACTCACAGTTTATCAATCCTTTCCAAAAATTTTCGTTGGTTGGGTTTGACAAACCTACACTGTGCGATTATTACTTCTTTGTTATGGCAGTTTATGCCGAGAAAACATTAAACTTTTAGGGGTATAATGTGATAGGCTGATTTTAGCTTTGCTAATTGTAGCTGATTCTCAGCCATATTATCACATTATCGGTACCCGGAAGTTTGATGGCAAATTGGAATAACTGTCACACTTCTATTTTAATCGCACAAAAATTTTTTGTTTCATTTTGAATTATTCCTTGACAAATTCTATCTAATTCATAATACTTACATTTAATTTGTTGATTATCTTTCGAAATTAAAATGCATTCTAGTTCCATAATAACACTTCCCTAAAACATCGATTCGTTATGTGTAATTTTTAAATGGTCATATGCTTTTTCACATGCCACACGACCACGTTGTGTTCTTTTAATAAACCCTTCCTGTAAAAGATAAGGTTCTACAACATCTTCAATGGTTGATACTTCTTCGCCAATTGATGTTGCAATGGTTTCTACACCAACAGGCCCGCCATTGAATTTGGTAATTAAACTTGTTAAATACTCAATATCAATTCCATCTAGACCATCTTCATCTACTTTTAAACGTTCTAATGATTTTAATGTCATTTCCTTGGTAATAGAAGCATCTCCTTCTACAAGGGCAAAATCACGAACTCTTTTAAATAAACGATTCGCAATACGTGGTGTTTTTCGGCATCTTCCACTTAATTCGCTTGCTGCTTCATCCTCAATTGGCATATCCAAAACGCGACTTGTTCTTTTGATAATACTTTCTAGTTCTTCTTTTTTGTAATATTCTAACTTAGAAATAATACCAAAACGGTCTCGTAAAGGAGACGAGATATCGCCTGCTCTTGTGGTTGCTCCAACAAGTGTAAAGGGGGGCAAATCAATTTTAATGTTTCTTGATTTTCCTGTTTCTCCAATTACTAAATCAATTTCAAAATCTTCCATCGCTGGATATAAAACTTCTTCTATAAACTTTGGCATACGATGAATTTCATCAATAAACAAAACATCCCCGGGTTCTAATGTAGAAAGAATAGCTGCCAAGTCTCCTGTTTTTTCAATGGAAGGCCCACTCGCTGTTTTAATACCCATTCCTAGTTCGTTGGCAATAATATGTGCCATGGTTGTTTTCCCTAGTCCTGGTGGGCCATAAAGTAACACATGGTCTAAGGGTTCTTCACGCATTAACGCTGCTTTAATAAAAATACGTAAATTTTCTTTAATTTCACTTTGTCCAACATATTCATCCAAACTTTGCGGACGAATATTTTTTTCAAATACGTCCTCTTTTTTTTCTTCGGCATCTATAATTCTATCTTCCATACAAGCTCCTTTCTATTTCAATAACAATTTTAATGCATCTTTGATTTGTTCTTCTACTTTCAAAGAAGGGTCCACTTTTGGTAGAATTTTCTTAATATCGCTTGATTTGTATCCTAAACTTTCTAGCGCCTCTACTACTTCTTCTAAACCTACAGTTGTTGTAGCAGAATCATTTTTGGCTAACTTTCCCTTTAAATCCAAAATGATTTGACGAGCCACTTTTTCTCCTACTTTAGGAAATTTAGTTAAATACAAAATATTTTCTCTGTCAATAGCATCAATGATTCCAGTGACACTTCCTAAAGAAAACATAGGAAGGGCAAGTTTAGGTCCAACTCCTTTTACGCTAATGAGGCGTAAAAACAATTCTTTTTCTTCTAAAGTATTAAAACCATATAACGAAAATTCATCTTCTTTAATATAGGTGTAAATAAAAACTTTCTTCTCTTCCTCCATTGGAAAGCTAAAAGGATTGGCAACAAAAATTTGGTATCCTATTCCATTATTTTCAAGCGTAATATAATTCTTTTCGGTTTCACGAACTATACCTTTAATAAAACTAAACATCTTAACCACCTTAAAAATATTTTAGCATACAAACGTACTAATGCCAAGAAAAAAGCCTTACCTTTTTTTAGTAAGACTTTCTTAAATACCTTGAAATTTCTTCTTCAAATTTTCTTTTACCATTATAAGACACTAATTGCATTTCAATTACTTTCTCAATTTCTTCTTTTTTGAACAAAGGATATTTTGCTTTCATTTTGGTTGTATACATTTCCTTAATTTTATTTAATACATTTAAAGCAGTATCACTATTTAGATTTTTATGATAAAAGTTTAGTTTTTGATTAAAAGCCTTTATTTTAAGGCATATTTGCAAAATTATTAGGGATTTTTACTACTAATTTACTACTTTAGAAAGAGATTTGATAAAGAGTCTTGATATGTTATTTTAAAGAAACGATAAGAAGTCGTTTTTTTATTATTTAAATATGGTATAATTTAAATAAGATTTGGAGGGCATTATGGAAGAATATGAAGAAATTATAAACAAATGGTTAAAAGAGCGTGGTTTTAATAATATGGACGAATTGAGAGAACATGAGTTGAAAGAACAAGAAAAATGGCAAAAAAGTCTACATAATGAATATTTAAGAAAATGTAATTTTAATGATATAGATATATGGAAAATGCAACAATCAATAAAAAATAATGAATTAGTAGAATTAGATTTTGAAGGTGATACATGTATTCTAATTGCTAAAAATGAAATATATGTTAAGCGTTGGAGTCCTAAGTGTTTACCCACATACTCTTTTCCATCTTGGCACTATGAAATGTACGATAATTATGATGTTGTAGACTATATACAATTAAAAAGCGAATACTATGATTATGAAGATTATAGAAATTATTGGATGAAAATTATACAAAGATTATTTCAAAAATGCAATTATTCTATTATAAAGCCATATAAAAAAGAGGATATCCTAAAAAAAATAGAACAATATTGGGGTTAACTATTGTTCTTTTTCTCTTCCTCTTCTTTCTCATTATTTATATTTAGATTTTCGAGGGCATATTCTATACATTGATTTATTAGTTCTTTTCTACTAACATCTATTGTACCTGCGATTTTATCTATTTCGTTTATTTTATCAATATTCATGCGAATTGATATTACTATCTTATCGTTTGTTAAAGGTTTTTTACTAGGTTTAAATTTTTCCATATATTCACGCCCTTTCTATATATAATTGTATTATTTTTAAGATTATATTCATATATTTAAAATAAGTATTCAAAATATTGAATACAAAAATAGTTGACAAAAATTAAAATGTTATGCTAAAATTATATTGTCGGTAAGAAGTACTTAAGTCCGACATTGTAGTATTGTTAGTTGCAGTAATGCAGTATGACTAGCAAATGCAGTATCGGAACGCAAGAAGTATTTTAAGCGTTCCATTTTTTTGTTAAAATTGTAACATTTTATAAATGTTATACATAGAAAGTATGAGGAGTGAAAAAATGAAACTTTTAGGTTTAGAGATAAGCAAAAAGGTGCTTATAGGTATTATTGTAGGAGTTGTCGCAGTTGGTGGAGTAACAACGGGTGTTATTCTAATGAATAATAACAAAGATAATCAAAAGCAAGAAGAAAAGCAAAAAGATACTATTTTATTGAAAGAAGATTTAAAATTTGAAATCAATAGCGAAGTAAATCTTTTATCTATGGTTAGCGAAGAAAACAAAGTCAAAGTATTAAGCGAGGACGAAAAAATAGACACATCTACTCTAGGGGAAAAAGAAATCACTATCAAATATGAGATGGAAGAAAAAGAAGAAACTAAAACATTTAAAATAACTATAATTGATACACAAGCCCCTACTATTGAATACAAAAAAGAATTGAGTACAACAGAGGGAACGAAAATTGATTTACTAAAAGATGTCAAAGTAAATGATAATTCAAAAGAAGAAATCAAAGCCACCATCGATGGCGATTATAATTTTGATAAAGAGGGAACATATAATTTAAAATATGTTGCGATAGACTCTAGCAACAATAAAATAGAAGAAGAATTTACTTTAAAAGTTAATAAGAAACCTACTTGTAATCAAAAAAGTGGTAGTTGGTCTACTTCAAAACCAAGTTCGTTATGCGATTATACTACAAAAACTTTAGTATGGCGTTGGCAATATTACGAAGATATGGACGGCAATTCTAAATGGGTATGGACTATAGATGTCAATTTTCATGGCATAGTAGGAAGTGCTTTACCTAGTGATATTGATAGTCGTTATGAAGAATATAAGTATTTATCTACCCAACCAAAAGAAACATACAACGACGGACAAGAGCATGTAAAAAATATAAAGGTGTATATAATTAAATAAGTAAAAAGAAGTAGTATTTATAAAGGTTTTAATCATTTTAAATACTACTTTTTATTTGTAATAGAAAGAGGAGTAATTAAATGAAAAAAATTTTATTTAAAGTAATGGCAATATTAGGTTATATAATCATTATTCTATTTGCTTTTACAATTCCAAAAGACCCTAACACTATTATACCTAGTTATACATATATGACTTGTGATAAACCATTATGGCTATGTATAATAATGGTCGGTTGGTTTTTCTATTCCATATTTTTAAGTGAATTGTATGATTATATAAATAACTAATAAAATAATTTTGGTATAAATAAATTATGATCCAAAATTATTTTTTGTTTTGCTATATATTATATTGCTTAAAAATGGTATAATTTTAATGAAAGGACAGGCTTTATGGTTAATAAAATAAAAAATCAATACAATATCAAAGTTGGCGATATATTTTATACTGATAGACGATGGGGAGTTCACGGGCATTTTATACAATTTTATCAAGTTGTCGCTTTAGAAGAAGAAAACAAAATTGTAATAAAAGAAATTGAATTGAAAGTCGAATCAGTTAAAGAAAAGGAAAGATTTAAAATTTATAGTGTAATTCCAATTAAGGGCAAATTTAAAGAAGAAAGTAATTTTATAACAGACAATAATATAGGCGCAATAAAACAAATTGAAAAGAGACTAGACTCTAGCGAAGACATACTTTATATCAATATTGGTCGTATAACCTATCGTGATACTAATAGAGAGCCATTAACAATATATGGTTATTTATGGGACGGAACACCAAAAGAACATTTTAGCGACCTTTTTAAATATATAAATTTAGATAAAATATAATAAAATTATTAGAAGCGAGGTATTTATGAGTACATTAAAAGAAGAATTTGAGAAAAATTTTGCACTAGACAAAGAAATAAACAAAACTTATGTTGAGGTTATGGAAGTGGTAAAAAAAACACACAACCCTAAACCACAAAAATTTATTAACGAAACGGGACTAGGTAAAAGTACCTACTATAATTTAATAAATGGGTATAAAAAGCCACTTATGACATCGCTTGTATCATTTGCGATAGTATTTAAAATAAACCTAAAAAATGTTGAAGATTTACTACGAGCATGGGGACTAGGTTTTGAGCCAGGTAATAAAGTACACCACGCCTACTCCCAACTTATAGAAAAATTTAGTGGAAAAACGATGGCAGAGTGTAACGAGTTTTTAGAAGAAGTTGGAATTGCAAAAAAATATTGGTTAAATGATGGTGGCGAAACTAGATAATAACTAAAAATTGGAGCATATTTTAAAAAAATATGTTCTTTTTTTATGTTTTGAAACGATTTTTTCCAACGATGGTGGAATTTTTTTGCTTTAAAATAGCGATTTCAAAATTATATAAGCGCATAAACCCTTTATTTATAAGGCTTTATTTTCCATCGTCGGTGGGCTAAAAGATATTTTTTTTTTGCTAAAATGAACTTGTAATTTTGAAACGGCGCCGAATTAAATTACACAAAATCTAAAGAAAGGAGACCATAAAACAATGAAAATTATTGGCATTGAGGAAAGAATTGGAGAGTTTGAAAACAAACCATTTCACAATGTTAACTTTAATTGTGCTGAAGAATTTACAAGCGAAAATTCTAAAGGACTTAATGTTTCAAAAGTAAAAGTTAGATACGATGTCTTAACAAATAGTTTTGATAAAGCACTAACTAATGCAGAAATCTTAAGTCTTGTAGGTAAAGATGTAGAGTTCTATTATGACAAATACAAAAATGTAAGCGTTGTAAATATATTCGATTCTAACGAAACAAGCAAAAAATAAGTTAACAATTAACTATTAACTACCGATATGTTATATCTTGCTATTGTTTTAAATGATGGCAAGATTAACATTAAGGTAAAAAATTTTACAAATTATTGCTACATGCTACATGCTACATAATAAGGGGTAATACTAGCCCTTATTATGAGGGGGCTTTGGTGGCTTCGCCCCTCGCCCCTCTCATGGGCGTGTATTAACTAGTATATGTATTAGCGCATTAGTTCTTTGAAAATTTAATAATAATCTAA
>CAJUKB010000013.1 GCA_910587325.1 uncultured Bacilli bacterium
AATAATTCTACTCATATTTCTGCTATTTTATCTTTCAACTAGCACAACGCGTTAACTTATATTAGTAGTTTTTTATTTATTGAAAACAATGTTTTAAATTATATTACTGGAATCTGGTTATATTTATTCATCTTCTCTCTTATCTTTTTTTTCATCGCATTCATTGTTATTCTACCTCCAAAAGTACAAAATTTAGAACCAAATAAAGCTTTAATATTTTTATTTATCTATTCAATATTAAGTGGTATTTTATTTGTAACTTTTTCTAAAATATTTAATACTTATGCGATTCAAAGTACTGTTGGCTTTTTAATACTTGTTCCTGTATTTATTTTATTAGGATTTTTATCCAAAAAAACTAATTTTAATTTGTTCCATACAGTTAGTATGTCTATTTTAGCAATTCTAATTTTAGTTCTAAATCTTATATTCAGCTACTTTTTAGGCTCAGATTTTAATATGATTGACTCCATGATTTTATCCTTTTTCTTATTCTATTTTATTTCAATAAATATTTTTCATATTACAAAATCTAATTATGATATGGAATATATCCCTAATTATGTTTTATTGATTTCAATTAATTATATTTACTTTTTTTTAAGTATATCAAGAATTATTTCTATAAAAAAGAACAATAATAAATAATTTCGCATATTTTCTGATTTGACATAATAAAAATATAGTGTATAATTATAAAGTGCAATGAGTTTGGCAGCGAAATTGTAAAGTGTTAACGTGTTTATAAGAATTTCAAAGTATTAAAGACTGCCTTTTTGAGAAATGATTGATATAAACTCCCTAACCCTTTAGATTTCACAACTTATAGCAAAATAAAAAGAAAGGAGAATATTATGGCAAGATACACAGGACCTGCTTATAAAAAAGCAAGAAGACTTAACTTTTCCCTTTTAGAAAATGGAAAAGAACTTGCACGTCGTCCTTATGCACCTGGTGCACATGGAGCAGACCGTCGTAAAAAAATAAGTGAATATGGAGTTCAGTTACAAGAAAAACAAAAAGTACGTTTGATGTATGGTTTAACAGAAAAACAATTTAGAAAAACATTCGATCGTGCTAGTCGTATGAAAGGTGTTGCAGGTGAAAACCTACTCAAATTGTTAGAAAGTCGTTTAGATAACTTAGTTTATCGTATGGGACTTTCTAGAACTAGACGTGGTGCAAGACAAGTAGTAAATCATGGACATATCTTAGTAAATGGTAAAAAAGTAAACATTCCATCTTACCAAGTAAAACCAGGTGACGTTATTAGTATTAAAGAAAATTCTTTAGAACATAAAGCAATTAAAGAATCTTTAGAATTAAATGTAAAATGCCCAGCATTTGTTGAATTTGATGCTAAGAAAATGACAGGAACTTATTTAAGACTTCCTGATAGAAGCGAATTAAATAGCGAAATTGATGAAAGTCTTATTGTTGAATTCTATAACAGATAAAATAAAAAATCGTTCAGCTGAACGATTTTTTATTTTCTTTAAAACGGCAATTCAATAACAACATCGCTTTCAGGAAAAGAGGCACAAGGGTGAATAAATTCATATTCTTTGTCCGCAGTACGGATAGTTCCATCAAAAGTCTTTACTTTACCACTTTTTAACTTACTACGACAAAAACCACATTCCCCTACATGACATTTGCTTGGAGCATTAATTCCATTTTTTTCCATGGCATACAACAACGTTTCTCTAGCACAACAAGGGATATTCACTTCCTGTCCACGTGCTAAAATAGTTAAATTGTAATAATCATTTCCTCGCAAATCCATTCTTCCAAAAAAGGCATCCGTACGAATATATTTATTTGGTACGTTAAATTCTTTTAAGACTTCGTTCATAGCATCATATAAAGAAAGCGGTCCACAAACAAAGAAAGAAGTTTCATTTTCCATATATTTTTCAATAAGTTTTTTGGTAATAAATCCTGTTTGATAATTCGGATTTTCTTCCTCACTTAAAATATATTCTACTTGTATATATTTACTCTTCTCTGCCATCTCCTCTAACTTTTTATGAAATAACAAATCGCTTTCTGTTCTTGCTCCATAAAGAATAGTTAATTTGCAATCCAAAATACCATCTAAAATCGCTTCTGCCATAGAAATAAAAGGGGTTATGCCACTTCCACCGGCAAGAGCAATAATGTGTTTTGCATCCCTTATTGGTTCGTAATAAAAATTTCCTGAAGGAGCACTAATCGTAAACTTATCATCCATTTTCACTTCATCTAGAAAGTAGTTAGAAACAATTCCTCTTGGCCTTCTTTTAATCGTAATCGTATAAATATTATCATAAGCATTTTTAGGACTACAACTAAGAGTATAAGGTCTTCTATAAATTCCTTCTTCTATTTCTACTTTAACACTTATATATTGTCCTGGTCTAAAAGTTGCCAATTTTTTCGTTCCAGCATCAATATCGGGAACGAAGACAAACGTTTTAGCATCTCTTCCTTCTTCTATAATATCCGCAACCTTCACATATTGAATAGTAGGATGTAGGCTCTCTGCAATTTCGTTAGCAACAAACTTAGTATTAATTGCATTAGAAGAAGAATTTCGGATTACTTTTTCTCTTTCCTGTGGTATTTCTTTTAAAAGAAGCATATCCTTTTTTCCTAATCCTTTTAAATCAAGTTCCATTTTATTCTTCCCCTTTCATATCTCTTAACGTTAATCTTGCACTCAAGTCTCCTGATAAGTAAGTGGCATGATATCCGGATAGTTTTACATCAAAACCTCCACAAAAACGCAAGTTAGGAATATAATTTTCACTATCCATAGTAAGCAATCTTGGAAGTAAATTGTCCATACCAGTAGCTTTATACCCCAAAATAGCACCATCCGGATGTCCTCCATATCTTGCAAACGTTACAGGAGTTGCAATTTCAATTTCTTCTATATAAGGTTTAATCACTATACCTGTCGTACGCTCAAAAGCATCAATCATATTTTCTGCTATTTTGCTTTTCATATCAAAATAATTTTTTTCTGTTACGTTCTTAGAGAATACTTCCCCCATAAATAAACTTGTAAATGTCATAATCGTTGTTCCTTTAGGTGAACAAGAAGGAATGGCATTATTTAAAACATTTACTATGCTACTACAATTTTTAATTGAACTTTTATTTTGGTATTCTTTATTACTATCTATACTCTCACATATAATATAATTATAATCTTCTAGGCCTAAATCTTTAGCACTTTGATTTAAACCTAAATAAATAGAAAACCCTTTTGCACCAAGTACTCTTGAATTGGTTAACTTCATTGCTTCTTTTGGAACCATTGGCTTAGGAATCATGTTTCCATAAACAAATGTTGGAGAAACATTAGAAATAACATGGTCAGCCTCGTAAATTTCGCCATTAGTAAGCAAAACACCTGCTACTTTTTTTTCTTTAAATAAAATTTCTTTTACGAACGAAAAATACTTTATTTCTCCGCCTAACTTCTCTATTTCTTCTGCTAACGTCATGCTAATTTCATGACTCTTTTTATAGGGAATTTGAGCCCCCTTTGAAATATAAGAGACAACCATAGATGCAAAATGAACAAAGCTTAGTTTAGAAGTTGGACTTCCTAAATACACCCAATAAGTTCCTAAAATCTCTTTGGCTCTTTTTGGCATTTTTAAAGAATCAAAAACTTTTTCTACTGTATGAGTGGAAACTTTCAAAAAATCCGGAAAATTTTTCTTTAAATAGTTTTGGTCTACTAGCCCTTTATTTTCTTCTAAATAGGCTAAAGCTTCTCTAGATTCTTCTGCTAATACAAAAAACTTTTTTAAAGAATCATAACTGCCAGGAACGATATTCTCCATTTGCTCCATAAACTCTAGTATTCCAAAAGGAAGTTTGTAATCCACATTTTCATCCATAGCATAAACATGAAAAGCCTCGGGAATTGTCACAAAAGAGATTTTATCTATAATGCCTAACTTTTCAAACAATTTATAAACTTCTCCAGGATGTTCGTCTGTTCCATATTCACATAAAGAATGCAAAGAGGCATCAAATTCAAAACGACCACGAATAAAGCTTGTAGCAAAACCTCCTGGAATATTTCCTTTTTCTAAAACAAGAACTTTTTTTCCACATTTTACAAGTTCTAATGCTGAAACAAGTCCTGCATTTCCTGCTCCGATTACGATTACATCATACTTATTATCCATGTCGAACCCTCTCTTCATTATAAAAACATTATAACATGGCAAGATAAGTTAGTAAAACGAAAAATTTGAAAAGACATAGTATTTTACTCCATACAAAAAGAGCCTTTTCAAAACTCTATTTCATTTGCTCAAGTAACTTTGTAAATATTTCTATATGAATACGTTCATCCAATATAATTCGTTTTAAAATATATTTTACATTTTTATCTTTTGTTTTTGCTATAATTTTTTCATAATTTTTAATGGCTACTTCTTCTTGAAAAATATTATCAAGTAACGTTTGTTCCCAATTTTTTTCATAATTTACATATTCCCCACTAAACCATTTTGTTTTATTATCTACAACACTTGCAAATAAAGGGATAAGGCCAAGTGCATAAATAAGACGACCTAAAATATCCAAGTGCTCCATTTCCACAATGGCAACTCCTCTTAATATTTTCTTTATTTCTTCATTATCCTGCATCATCATTTGAAATACATAATCATGTATAGCAGAATCTTCACTTACTCTTCCGGCATAGGAATTCAGTAAGTCTTTCGCAATTTCAATATCTTTTTTTTCTACACTTACCTCTGGGTACGGAATATTTACACGGTACTCCATAGCATCACCTAGTAATTTATATGAAAAAAAAAGAACCTTTAGACTACAATTCCTAGTTATTCATTAAACAACGTATAAGGATAACGATTTGGTAAATCTAAACGAAAAGTTAATCTCTCTTTGGTTACAGGATGTAGAAAAGACAATTCTTTTGCAAACAACGCAATTTGTTCCCCTTTTTTGTAATTGTTATTGTACCTAGCGTCTCCATAAAGTGGATAACCTAAATAATTAAATTGCACTCTTATTTGATGATGCCTTCCGGTTTTTAAATTGATTTTTACTAAAGTAAGATTCTCTTTGTTAGCAATTGCTTCGTAATCAAGTTGTGCTAATTTTCCTTTTTTATTTACAGTGGAAGTATTTGTCTTTTCGTCTTTTAATAAATAATTTTCTAAATGCCCTTTTCCCTTTAAATTTCCACCCACTACCGCATAGTAAGTCTTTTTTAATTCATGATTTTGTACTTGTTTGGATAACCTTCCCGCCGCTTTTGAAGTTTTGGCAAATACCATAACCCCACCCACTACTCTATCCAAACGATGAACAAGGCCTAAATACACATTACCAGGTTTATTGTACTTTTCTTTTAAATATTCTTTCAACATGGTAAGCAAATCTTTATCTTTCGTATTATCTGCTTGAACTAAAACATTGATTGGCTTTTCTACTACTAATAAGTGATTGTCTTCATATAAAATATGTATCATTCTTCCCATCGCCCATAAATTCCACAAGGTAAAATCATATTATCTCTTGTAATAGGAAGACCTACTTCTCCAGCACTTACTTTTCCCTTTGGATATCTTTTTAAAATAGTTGTTTTTAAAATGTTTTCAAGTACAATAGAAGAAATTCCTGTTGTATAAGAGTTAATTAAAAAAAATAAAGGCTTATCCGATAAAATCTGCATACACAAATCAATTAAATAATAAATGTTTTTTTCAAATTTCCAAACCTCTTTATTTGGTCCTCTTCCATAACTTGGTGGATCCATCACAATAGCATCATATTTATTACCACGTCTTATTTCACGACTCACAAACTTCACACAATCATCTACAATAAAATGAATTTCTTCGTTTTCTAAGTGAGAGAGTCTCATATTTTCTTTTGCCCAATCACTCATTCCACGAGATGCATCTACTTGGACGACTTTAGCATGACGACTTGCCGCTGCCATAGACGCCGCACCTGTATAAGCAAATAAATTTAAAACCTTAATTTCACGCCCTGATTCTTCTATCTTATTCATAATAAAATCCCAATTCGTTGCTTGTTCAGGAAATATTCCAGTGTGTTTAAAATTGGTAGGACTTACTTTAAAAGTAAGATGCTTATAAGAAATTGTCCAAAATTCAGGGATACGTTTCTTAAATTCCCAATGTCCCCCACCCTCACTGCTTCTGTGATAAAATCCATCAATACTTTCCCAAGTATGATAATCTTCTACTTTCCAAATAGCTTGTGGGTCAGGCCTTCTTAAAATGATATTTTGAAAACGTTCTAGTTTTTCTCCACCACCAGCATCGATACATTCATAGTCTTGCCATTCATTGCTTAGTTTCATATAAAATCACCTAGAAAAATTATAACACATTCTTTAAAATATTTTTTATATTCCTTCATTAGGATTTCTTAAATCCACAACAGAATAATTTGGCTCTTTATAAATAGATATATCGAAATCTTTTACTACTTCTATACTTATCTTTTTTTCATCGGCAACACTATGTACACCAATTTCATGGCAATTTAATGTCTTTGCAAAAACATAAAAACCTCTTGGCAAAAATAAATTCGTATAATCGTAATTGTCATAAAGAACACGAAAAGTCGGATCATACAAATACCATTTATGATTTAAATATATTTCTAAAAAAATATGTCCTTGCATACATTCTTGTCTTTCATCATTCGCTTGTACATAGCCTATCCACTCTATTTTGGCACTCTCCATATAAATAGTAGGAATCCCTTTCATTCTTAATATAGCAGAAATGGCAAGTCCAATATCTGAACATCCTGAAAACGTCTTTCTTTCAAAAATTTCTTCGGATGTACAAGCAAATTTTTTCGTATGTTTATCACTTTTAAAATAAGAATAAAATAATTTATCTAAAGTTTTTAAATCTTCTATTGTTTTAATTTTAGGAACTTGATTAGCAAAAAAAAGCATTGCTTCTCCCACTTCATTTTGGCCTTTATTTTCTAAAAGACTTTCTAAATTTTCTCTATTTACTTTATTTATAATTTCTACCATACTTACTCCTTAATTCTATTTTTCATTATTTTAACAAATTCATTTTCTAAGTTATAACTTGGGTCAAGTACTATTTCCAAATCCTTTAACAAATCAACAGGTTCTGTACAACTAGGTTCCCATACTAAGAAAGCGTCATATTCCTCATTATCAATAATGTTTTCCATTACCCATGAATTATTTTCAACATACATGACAACATAGTAATATTTATTTTTAGTAAAACTCCAATTTGATTCTCCAATATATTTGACAATTCCCCATAAATCTTTATTATTCATTTTTATAACAGAATTTTTATATTCGATAATTTCTTGCTTGGCATTTGGAAATCTATGAAGCCAACTTTCCATTTCAACCAAAAAATCTTCATAAGATGAATAACGTCCATAAGGACAAGCCTCATGGTCTGTCATATTCGTTAATTTTTGGATTTTCTTTAATAATTCGTTGTCCCAAACAATCATTTCAATATTGTATTTTCTACAAGTGGGCAAAACATCATATTGCTTATGAGCATTAGGAATATACATTATTTTTCACCTTTTATTTCAAAATTTAATAACTCTTTACAAATATTTTCATACAAATCTTGTTCATGTTTTATAGTATCTATTAAAAACATTTTATCCGTTTTATACTCTTTTAATCCTCTCATATAATAAGGTTTGTCATCATCTAGTACAATAAAAGGCATAATATTATTTTTTAAACATTCTTTGAACATAATCATTCTACCAACTCTACCATTGCCATCTCCAAAAGGATGAATACACTCAAATCTATAATGAAAATCAACGATGTCTTCTAAAGTAATATTGGTTTTTGCATTATATTCCGTAAGTAAACTCTCTATTTCTTTTTCTACCTTATCAGGAGCCGTTGTAGGAATTACGTTCACAAGTCCTATCATATTGGGAACTACTTTAAAACCTCCTACATTGTATCTTGGATTTTCTTCATCGCTCGTATTTCTTTTTAATATTTTATTCATTTCAATCAACATTTCTTTAGATAACTTAGCATCCACATTGTCTAACATATAGTCAAACAATTTAAAATGATTTTTAGATTCAATTAAGTCGTCCAATTGAATTAAATCTTCACTCTTTGGGATAAAAGAAGAAGTATCAAATATAGCTTCTGTTTGGTCACTCGTTAATCTACTACCCTCTATTTTATTGGAATTATAAGAAAAATTTACTTGAGAATAATGATAGATATTTCCTTTGAACTTTGATTTTTTTTGTTCTATTAATTCGTTTTTTATTTTATTTATATCCATAAATAATTCACCTAGAAAAATTATAACATAACATTTGCATTTTTATCCAATATTGCTTATAATAACCAAACAAATGAAGGGAACAATTATGGAATACAATTGGGATAAAGAAAAAATAGAAAAATTAAAAAAAGAATATATGGATTTAAAAAGACATACAAAGGGTTTAAAAAATGAAGATTTAGTAGAAATAAAAGACAAATTATCTATGCTACAAGAAATGGAAAATATTTATAATGAAGAAGATGTTTTTTCATTTGATGATTGTCAAGCATACGCTGATAAAACCGAATTTTTACCTAGAAATACTTTAGTCGATTTTGAAAAAATTCTAAATATTATTAAAAAATGGATTAGAAATTCAGTTTATATTCTTCAAAACTTTAAAATGACTTCAAATGCTAAGAATGTTCCTGAACTAAATTTAACCAACGATGACCTTGTTTTATTATCTCATGACTTTTTTAATTGGCTTCCAAATAAAAAGTATGTATCCCTTGTAGATAAATACTTAAGCAAAGAAGAAGGCGTTTTACGCATTCAAAATAACGAGACATTAAACTATTATGTAGGTTCGACATATCCTTTCTATTATCCTTATTATCAACCATTTTTCTTAATTGAAAGAGAGAACACAATTAATGATTTTTGTACTTTAAACCATGAAATTGCGCATGGTATTTATTTATCGTCTGGTACTAACATCTCTTTAAATAACCATTCTCAATATCTTTTTGAATTAGAAGGATATCATTTTGATTTTCTTTCTCGCATGTTTTTAAAAGAAAAAAATATTGTAACCTTTAGAACATTAGAAATATTAGAATATCATGAGTTTTTAAGTGTAGTGGAAGCAAGTACAAGCTTTTATTTATTATCTGTAGCAGTTTCTCTTTATCATAGCCAAAAAGAAATTAAAATAGAAAAAGTAAACCAAAAATTAATAGAAAATCTCATTTCTTTACAATTAGATGAAGACACATTATGTGAATATTTGCTTGATGAACCGCAAGACCTAATTACCTATACCCTTTCTTTTTTAACAAGTCTAGATTTAGAAAAACTATATACACAAGATAGAGACTTTGCTTTTCATGAGTTTGAAGAAATTCGTTATAATAAAACAAATGATTTAGAAAGAAATTTAACTAATCATGGGATTACTTTTATGCAAGATGGCTACCAAAACTTACAAGAAAAAATAAGGAAATTAAGTCTAATAAAAGATTAACTATTCCTTATACTTTATATCTTTTGTACTCGGTCCTTTTATACATTCTCCATCCATAGTATACCTTGAACTATGACAAGGACAATCCCAAGTTTTTTCTTTTTCATTAAAAACCAAACTACATCCCATATGTGGACAAGTGGTATAAACAAGATGTTTTTTTCCTTCTTTGTCTGTATAAATGGCAATGGATTTCCCATTTTTCTTTGTAAATACTAAGTTTTTTTTATACCAATCTTTATTTCTTTTCTTGCTTCCAATAAAAGAAATAGCACTGCCTAATAGATTAGAGAAAAAATTTTTTACTTGGTAAAAGTTACTTCTTTTTACTAAAAACAAATCTTCAAAAGGAATTTTTTTTCCTAAAACCTTTCGACTTAATAAAAAGCCAGACAGAATTCCATTGGTCATTCCCCAAGTATTAAAACCGCATGCTATATAAAAGTTCTTTTTCATTTTTCCAATATAGGGCAGTTTATCATCTGTAATAATATCTACATTGCTCCATGAAGCTACTACATCTTCATCCTTAATATTAAAAATTCTTTTAACATTCTTAAAATTTTTTAAATCGTCTTGATTATCGGAAGTCTTATGAGAACTAGATAAACAAATTTCATAAATTCCGCTTTTGTCTTCATAATATCGTACAGATATACTTGGATTAGTTACATTTATTGCTGAAAACTTTGGATTTTTTTCTACTTTTCTTGCGATTATATACGATTTTTCAATATGGGACTTTAAGGGAAGACAGAAAGGAAGAAAGAAAAAAGGATAATGACAGGTAACAATCACTTTGGAAGCAATTATTTTCGTTTTCCCACTATAGCAAATATATTTTCCATTTTTTTGTTTTATTTTTGTAATCTTTGTATGTTCATAGATTTTATCTTTTAATAATTTCTTTAAATGATTCATGTAAAGAATAGGATGAAAAACATAGGTATTTGGCACATTTATCGCACATAAATAAGGTACTTTAAGAGGTAAATTTCCTTCTTTCACTTCAATACCTTGTGAAATTAAAAACGCACTTTCTTGTTTTAATTTCTTTACTTCACTATCCTTATTTGTAAAAACAAAGGAATCTACTTTTTCTAAATGACAATCTATTCTTTCTCTTTCTATAATTTCTTTTGCTAACTCGATTGCCATTTTTTGCGTATTTAAATAAGAGGCTGCTGTATCATAATTTATATTGTTTTTTAAATCACTATAAATCGTATTTTGTAAATACGTTAATTTTCCCGTTGTATTTTTGGTAACTCCTTCCCCTACTAAACTCGCATCCACAAGAAAAACATTAGGAGTATTTTTTAAATAGTAAAGGGTTGTTAATCCCGCAATACCTCCTCCAATAATTAAAGTATCCACATTTTTTTCTGTTTCTAAAGAAGGCAACGCTTCTTGATTTAAACTTTTTGCCCAAAGACTCATAGTATCACCTTTTACTAATGTGGCTATTATGTAATGAAAAATACATTTTATTCCATACTAGATATTGAAGATAAAGAATTAGAAGAATTAATCATAAAAATATTTAAAGAAAGTAGAAATAATTATGGATCAAGAAAAATAAAAGTAAAATTGCAAGAATTAGGTTACCAAGTAAGTCTAAGAAGAATAAGAAAAATTATGTACTTAAATGGCTTAGTAAGCAACTATACAATAAAGCAGTTTAAGGTACATAAAGCAACTTGCAATGAAGAACAAATAGAAAATATAGTAAATCGAGAATTTGAAAGAGAAGAACAATTAGATGTAGTTGTAAGTGATTTAACTTATGTAAATGTAGCAGGAAAATGGAACTATATCTGTTTAATACTAGATTTATGGAATCGAGAAATAATAGGATATGCAGCAGGAGTACATAAAGATGCAAAGTTAGTTTACCAAGCATTTAAAAAAATCCCCTATGATTTAAGAAAAATAAATATATTTCATACGGACAGAGGGAATGAGTTTAAAAATAAAATAATTGATGAACTAATAGAAGCATTTGGAATAAAAAGATCCTTATCTAAAAAAGGATGCCCTTATGATAATGCAGTAGCAGAAGCAACCTATAAAATCATAAAAACGGAGTTTGCTTATAATCGCCGTTTTGAAAGTTTTGAAGAGTTAGAAAGGGAATTATTTGATTATGTAAATTGGTATAACAATATTCGCATTCATGGTTCTTTAGATTATAAAACACCTACCGTTTACAGATTGCAAATGTCCTTATAAAAATTGTCTAATAAAGTGTTGACAATCCAATATGACCATTTAATATGATTTCTCTACATATCGCTGGGGTCGCATACGCTGCATCTAAACATATATTTTTATTTTATCTTTGAATTTTTCATTCAATACTTTATAAACTCTAAAGAACGATACACTATCGTGAATATTTCCTGGTATTGTTATTTTTGCTATAACAAATCCATTTTTATCACAAAACGTATGATGAGAATAAGCAAAACATTTTTCTTTTTCTTCTTTATGAAAGCATCCACTTTCTGGGTCTGTTTTACTTTCTTTTATATGTTTCCTATCTACATTCTCTATTACTTCTCCTGTTTCTTCTGAAAACATAATCTCTGTCTTTTCTATAGTTTTAATGGGTCTCTTACCATGTTTTACTCGCTCTTCGTTAATTTCTTTTAGTAGTTCTTCTTCATATTCTTTCTTTACGATTTCTACTTCAACATCGGTATATTTATTTTTATTGGCATTGGCTTTTTGATGCGTACTATCCCCAAACACTGTTTCCATATCTATAAATCCGTATTCCATGGCTTGAGATAATATACGTTCAAATATTTCATTAAATACATTGCTATCTTTATATCTTCTTATATAGTTTTGACTCCATGTGGAATAGTTTGGTATTTCATCATACATAGACAATCCTAAGTACCATCGATACGCTATATTTACTTTGCACTCTTCACATGTTCTTCTCATGAAATTAATCCCAAATATTTTATTTATAAAGATTAATTTAAAAAGTACCACTGGTGGAATACTCGGTCTTCCTCCCTTGCTGTATAAACCTTTAACTAATTCTTCTATAAATTGAAAATCTATACAGTTATCTAGTTTTCTTACTAAGTGTTCTTCTGGTACTAGTTCATTTAATGTATTTAATATCATACAATCATTTTTATAGGTTTGTTTGCTCATTGCCATTTTTTTTACTCCTTATCTTAACCATTTTTATTTTATCATTTTTGCATTTAAAAAGCGAGATTAGCAATGACTTTTTGGTTAAAAAAAGGCATTTTTTCTCGCTACGTTTATTATACTATATTTTTTCTCAAAGAAAAAGACCATTGATATCACTTTGTCAACAGTCTGTAAGAAGTTAGACTTTTTTTACTTTCAACTATATAGTTTAATATGAAAATAAAATCAAATTGGAAAAATAAATTTCATTTTCGTTTGTTTAGAGTTTTTCTTTTTTTCTAATTTTAATATTTATTTTAGGAATTCTTTTTTTTATGCCTAAATTTCTTAGAACAAATTGCCACAACTCCAAAATTATGGTATATTTTAAATGGTGATTTTAATGAAAAATAAAAAAAACAATTTAATTCTTTATTTCCTAATTGCAGTCATTGTAGTTGTAGGAATTTTACTAGTCTATAAATTAGCCTTCAAAACAGAAGAAAATAGTAACTTAACTGAGATTACAGCAACAGAACTTGAAACCAAAATCAATAATAAAGACACTTTTATTTTGGTAATCAGCCAAACAGGATGTTCTCATTGTCAACAATATTTGCCTGAACTTAATCGTACTTTAAAAGAAGTAAATTTAAATGGCTTTGTTGTAAATCTTACAAATTTAAGTAGTGAAGAAACAACAACGTTAAATAAATATGTCAATGTTTCTGGTACTCCAACAACTATTTTCTATCATGAGGGAGAAGAAGCTACCACTTTAAATCGTATAAGTGGTTACACACCAAAAGTAAAAATTAAAGAAAGATTAAAATCTTTGGGGTATATTGATTAATATGGAAAAAGCAAAAAAGTTTACAAAAGGGATTTTATTTAGTGTTTTTCTATTTGTTCTTTATTATTTGATTTGTCCAAACCTATTTGCTCTAATTTTTAAGAAGCCACTTCAAAGTGAAAATTTTTGGGCATTTAATTTAGCTTATTTAGGAGTGTATGCTTTAACCTTGCTTGTTATCCTTTTGATTATTCATAAAGACATATTGAGACAATGGAAAGAGTTTATAAAAGAACCTAAAAAATATTTGAATAAAGGTTTCTCTTATTGGGGATATGGTTTAATTGTCATGATGATTTCCAACTTAGTGGTTTCTTCTATCTTAGGAAATATCGCCATCAATGAACAAGAAACTAGAGAAGTTTTATTATCTGCCCCTCTTTGTATGATTCCCGTGATTGTTTTCTTTGGACCTTTCTTAGAAGAAATTGTTTTCCGTTATGGATTTCGAAAATCTTTTACGAAAAAAATTCCTTATGCTTTATTTTCAGCAGCTATTTTTGGAGGATTACATGTACTCACTGCTTTGGATGAATTTACAATTGCCAATCTTTTCTCTCATATCAGTGAATTTTTATTCATTATTCCTTATGGATCTTTAGGATTTTTCTTTGCCAAAGCCTATTATGAAACTGAAAATATTTTCTCCTCTGCTATTCCTCACATGCTTCATAATAGTATGTCTGTTTTTCTAATCCTTGCTATGCATTTTCTAGGGTGAATTCTATGAAGTTAGAAAATACTATAGAAGAAAAACAAGAAAACAAAAAAGGAAATACTTTCAAAAAAATACTTCTAATCTTTTTACTGCTTGTGGTACTTTTTTATCTTTATATTCGTTTTGTAGAACCAAATCGCTTAGTAGTAAAAGAGTATGCTATTGTAGATAATAATCTTCCCTATTCGTTTCATGGCATGAAAATTGTCCATTTCTCTGATATTTTATATGGAACGAGTATGAATGAAAAAAATTTAGAAAAAGTGGTAGAACAAATCAACAGCTTAAAACCAGATGTGGTATTATTTACTGGAGATTTGTTTAATAGTAGTATTAAGTTAAATGAAGAAGCGAAAAACAAATTAAAGGAAATTTTAAAAAAGATAGAAGCAACTTATAAAAAATATGCAGTTGTTGGAGATAACGACTATATAGATAAAAATAGTTTTAATGATATAATGGAAAATGCAGGTTTTCTCATTCTAAACAATAAAAATGACTTTTTGTATTATGGTGGAAATGATCCCTTACTCTTTATAGGAACCGATTCTTTATTAGAAAAAGAATATGATATTACTGCAGCAAATACTTCTAGTGAAGATATTACATCCGTATATAAAATATGGTTAAGTCATGAACCAATTATTCTAGATGAACTACAAAATGAGAATATAACTCCAAATCTTATTTTTACGGGTCATACCTTACATGGTCTTATAAAAACACCTTTTGGAGGAACTTTATTAAAGCAACAAGGTGTAAACCATTATGTCGAGGCTTTTTATCAAAAAGAAAATATAAAGATGTATATTTCAAGTGGACTAGGTACTTATAAATATAATATACGTTTCTTAAACCCACCTTCTATTAATTTATATCGTTTGTATCAATATTAAATGGAACTGATGTTCCTTTTTTATTCCAAAAGAAAAAGACCTTAAAGGTCTTATACGCAATCTACGAATGTATCCGTTAAGCATCTTATGGCACAAATGCAATCTAGACTAATTGTAAAAAATGAGCTTGTTGCAACATATGGATTTAGACTCGTTGTATCTGGATTGTCTGCAAGAACACGGCAAGTGCAGCAATTTCCATCTACTTTTTCTACTCTAAATACATTTGAGCATGTAGAACTTGTTTGTGTACAAGTTGCTGTAGAATCTTTTGTTGTTGGCATTGCCCATGGAGTTCCATTACCACAACAAGTATAAAGCATTATTGGTCTAGTATTACAAATTAGGCAATTAGGCCCGCCTCCAAGCATTGGTCTATCACAAGAATCCAAACAGCTATCAGGACATGCATTTTGTTGAAGAACAAGTATTACATTTAAAATTTCAGCTATACAACTTGCATTTTCGTGATTATTTTCTTTATTACACATATCATTCACCCTTTCATGTATTCTCACTAATAATTTATGAAAATAATAGAAAATAGTTCTTAAATTCAAAAAGGTTTTAAAAAATCCTTTTTTGTTGTATAATTTTAATAGGTGATAAAATATGGATACATGGATACAATATTTAATTATAGCAATTGTACTTGTTTTAATATCATTAATTGTGATTAAGTTAATGAAAAGAGATTTCAGCGTAGAAGCCAATAAACTAATCAATTATTTAGGCGGAAAAGATAATATTGTAAATGCCGAATGTAATATGTCTCGTTTTAAAGTGATTTTAAAAGATGTTTCTATTGTAGATAAAGATAACATTCAAAAATTGGGAGCCAAAGGAATTGTAGAGATTGACAATCAGCTTAAAATTATTTTTGGAAAAGATGCTAGGCAATTAAAAAAGTATATAGACGAAATCCTATAGGTGTAAAAATTACACTTTTTTTATGTTTAAAATATCTTGTTTATTAATGGTTTCTCCAGATAATGTGAGTAAAGAAGTTTTCGTTTCTCCTACTACATCGACTTCTTTAACACCCTTACTTGTTGTAATTTGTACTTTTGTTTTATACACATGCGTTTTATCATTAAAGATTTTATTGATTTCTGCATCTGTTATAGGAGTACTTCTCATTCCACCTTCAGAACTTTTAAATATTTCTTTGTTATTTTTCAATTCTTTTGTAATTGGAACCGCATAAACATTCGGTAATTTTTTATTCATTATAGAACACCTCGTTACATTTTATGATTTTTTCCCTATTTTGTTGCATACTAAAAATATGAAAAAGATAATTTCAAAATACAATTTACTTTTCTTTATTCCGCTAGTACTCATTATGATGGCTAGTTTCTTTTGCATGTATGAAGTACGATTTGTCAAAGATATTTATGCCGGTCATTTAATGAAACAAATTCTCTGGTTTGGAATAGGATTTTTTATTCTTTTTCTTCTTTCTAAAGTAAAAATACAGTTTTTATTTTGCTATAGTTTTTATTTTTATTTACTCGGAAACATTTTACTCTTACTTGTTTTATTTTTAGGGAAAGAAACAAATGGAGCAAGGGCATGGTTTCATTTTAAAGTCTTTAACTTTCAACCAAGTGAATTTATGAAAATTGCTCTACTACTGTACTTAGCAAAAGTGACAAATGAATTTCGCACACAAGGGAGAAAAAAAGAACTTTTCTATATTTTAAAATGTGTTTTTATTGTTTTTATTCCTAGTATACTTGTCTTCTTAGAACCAGACACAGGAGCCATTATTATGTATTTGATTTTATTACTTGCAGTCTTGCTTGTTTCAGGTATAAAAAAACGATGGTTTATCATCGGTGTTTTTCTTATCCTTTTATTTAGCGGTGGATTTATTTACTTATATTTATTTAAACAAGATACATTAATAAATTGGATTGGGACTAGTTTCTTTTATCGAATGGATAGAATAATTCATTTTAGAGATGGAAGTGGAATGCAACTTAACAACGCCTTAACCACGATTGGAAATGCAGGAATCCTAGGGCATGGTATTCAAACTGAACTTCTTTATGTCCCCGAATTTCCAACAGATTTTGTTTTTACTCTTTACCTTTCCATGTTTGGTTTTGTAGGAGGATTTCTTTTATTAAGTGCATACTTTATTATGAATTGTTTCTTTATCTCTAAACTTATTTCTGTTAAACAAACAGAATATAAGTGTTTCATTCATGGATTCTTGTTTCTCTTCTTATTTCAGCAAATCCAAAATATCTTAATGAATTTAGGTTTAATGCCTATTATGGGAATTCCTCTTCCTTTTCTATCTTATGGAGGTTCTAATATGATTGTGTATTTTATTTTGATAGGAATTATTTTAAAGATAACCCAAAAAGAGAGTTCTACTCTTTTTAAGAAATAGAAAGTTTTTCTTCCTCTCCTAGTTGTAAATCTTCTTTACTTTTATAAAAATATATATTAAACTTAACTTAAGCGAGACACTTCTATAAGTGCTTGCCTGTTAGCAATCACCATCTTAAAGGATGGTGTTTTTTTAATTTTACCTTTCATAATTCAACCAAACCCCATAGATTCTAATCAAATATGATTAACAAAATTATTATCGCAAAAGCAACAATATAAGAATATCTTTTTAAAGATATCGTATTTATCGACTTTTTTCATACGACCACTTTCCTCCTTATTTGGATTTTAAGTGGCAAACACAACCATTTTTGTGTCTCGCAAGGACACTACATAGCAACACAAATACAAATACAATTGCAATTTGCTAATTTCTCAAATGAGAGTTTCAATTTACCTTTTTTTATATCTTCAATTAACCAAAAGAAAAGCTCAATTCGCCGAATTGAACTCATTTTAAACAAAGTTAGTAAAACTTATTTTTTATCTTCCATAAGGATAATAATAACTATAAGAATAATTTCCATAAGGTCCTGGTCCCATAGGTGGATAAGGTCTATTTGGAGCTACGTTATAGATTGGTCTTGGACGAGTAAGTCCTACAGCAGCACCTCCAACCAAAGCTCCTGTTAAAAATGGAAAAAAGAATTGGCGGTCTCCATTATTTTGCATAGGTCTAACTCCATAAGAATTTTGATACATAAAAAGTCCTCCTCTCAATGTAATGTATGAGTAAGGAGGATTTTGTTATTTATAAAAGCCTAGATAATATTTTTTCTTTCCTTTTTTGATGATAACTATTTTATTTTCAATAGAATCTTCTTTGGTTATTACTTTTTCTAAATTGGCCTCTTTTTTATTATTAATAGAAATTGCACCACTACTAACCATTTCACGCGCTTCTCGTTTACTTGTACATATATTACTTTCTACAAGCAAGTCGATTAAATGCGTATCTTTATGAATTTCAAATGCAGGAATATCTTTTAAACATTCTATAATGTCACTAGCAGGAAGTTTGGATATATCTTCGCTAAATAAAGATTCACTCATACGTTTTGCACGTTCATATTCTTCTTCCCCATGTAAGAAAACAATAACTTCGCGAGCAAGAGCTTTATGCGCTTCTCTACGTTCAGGAGTGTTTTTGTTACTCTTTTCTAGAGTTTCTATTTCAGCGCGTGATAAGAAAGTAAATACTTTTAAATAATCAATTACTTTTTCGTCATCAGAATTGATTAAGTATTGATAAATCTCATAACTTGAAGTTTTTTCTTTATCAAGCCATAAAGCATTACCTTCACTTTTGCCAAACTTATTGCCATACTTATCTGTAACAAGTGGCATAGTAAATGCATAAGCTTCCCCACCAATTTTCTTTTTAATCAAATCAACACCAGCTGTAATATTCCCCCATTGGTCACTGCCTGCTACTTGTAAAGTACAATTTTTTGTTTCAAAAAGATGTAGAAAATCCATGGCTTGCATAATCATATAAGAAAATTCGGTGAAAGTAATTCCCGTTTCTAATCTTCTTCTAATAATGTCTTTATCCAACATATAATTGACATTAAAATATTTTCCATAGTCTCTTAAAAAGTCAATAAAATTGATATCTTTTGACCAATCATAGTTATTTACTACTTCAAAGCCAAATAATTTCTTTGCTTGTTTTGTAAGTCCTTCAATGTTGTGTTCAATTTCTTCAATAGACTTCATCTCACGTTCACTTGTAGGACGAGGATCTCCTATTCTTCCTGTTGCTCCACCAATTAAAAGAATGGGATTATGTCCTGCATCTTTTAATCTTTTGGAAATCAAAAAGCTTGATAAATGTCCTAAATGCATAGAGTCTGCTGTAGGATCTGTTCCAATATAGAAAGTCATGCCTCCTTTATTTAATTTTTCTTCTAAATCGGGAGAAGTAATATCTTTAATTAACCCTCTCCATTTTAAATCTTCAAATATTGTCATTTATTTTCACTCCTTTAATCAATTTTTAATATTCACTATTTAATCTATTTTCTATTTTTTTATGAACTAAATGGATACTATTCTTTATCTCATTTTCGTTAATGTTTAAAATACTTGCTATATTTAATAATTTATTAAACAAAGTATTTAATAATTCTTTATCACATTCTGTATACAATTTTGTTCCTAAAAAATAAGTAGTATTTATAAGTTCTAATAAATTCCCATTATCTTCAATCGAAATATTATTTGGTTCAAAAGGTATATTTTTCAAATTGTAGAAAACCATTATCATAGTAAAACAATCCCCTAATTCTTCTAGCATGTTTTCTTTTATAGGTTCTTTGATGCTCCAAAATTTAAAACATTTCGTTTCATTTATAAATTCACCAAGTTCAACTAAAAATTCTATGCAATTTTTTTCATAAAATTTATTAACATTTTCATATCTTGCAAAAAAAATTTCATCTAGCTCTTTATTTTTTTTATACAACGATTCCCAACTATACATAATACCTCCAATAAAAAATACGACTAAACGCATCCTAAGGACGAATTTGCCGTGGTACCACCTTAATTCATGAAATAATCATGCACTTTTAACTATAACGCATTACCGTTCGTTAATTCAAAATGGGTAATTCATTATTTTTACTTGATTCACTTTCACCTTCCGTAAATTCTCTTCTTTCCATAAAAATAATTACTGAAACATTTATCACTATTAACATTTTTCTATTTATACTCTATCATAGTTCTTCTTTGTCTGCAATCTTTTTTATAAATTTACAATAGGCATTTAAAAGTGTTTTGACATGTTTTGTCGAAACGCTTTTAAATGAAATTTAACTTTATAATACAAATCCGTGTTACCATTTTGGGCATTCCTTATAGATTTTGTCCTTTTGACGGGGGGTTTTGGTTTTCAATTCATGATTCGAAAGAGAGAATGATGTGAGGTAGAAATGCAAAAATTTATTTTCTTAAAGTAATAGTAATATTACTAATCGTAATTATTTTACTTTTAGTAATAAAAGAGATGCTTATTTAATACCGAAAAATCTTTTCAAGCGTTATCCGATTTGGCAACGCCTAAATTAGGTATAATATGATTTTTTATAAATTGCGAACGTTTTATATGAAAAACGACTAAGCATTTTTTTTCTTAGTCGTTTGTTTCTTTTTTGACGTTGTTTTTGGTTCTGTATTTTCTATTTTATCAATAGCACTTTGTAATATAGTTACTGTCTTTTCTTTCACTTCTTTAGCAGCTTTTTCTACAACAGGTGCACTTTTTTCTTTGGCAGTGTCAATTAACTCATCGGCTTTTTTTAGTAAAGCATTTCCTTTTTCTTTTATCATTTCTTTAGCTGTTTCTTTATTTAAATTTTCTAAATCTTTTTTTAAGTCTTGCACTTTTTTATTTAATTTTGCTTTGACTTCCTCTTTATCAATATTTTTAATGTCATTTGCCATTTTTTTTGTTTTTTCTTTTAATTCTTGTCTTGTTTCACTCCCCTTTTTAGGAGCAAATAAAAGCCCTAAGCCTGCACCAATAGCTGCACCTGCTACAAATTTTCCCATTCCCTTTTTACTCATTTTGATTCACTCACTTTCCTTTTTTAATTTTTTCTTTTTTTTCTTAAATAATAACTTATTAAATAAAGAGGCAACACCATCTACAACTCTATCCGTTGCAAGAGCAATTTTATCAGTAGTGTAATCAATGATATGAAAAAAACCATTTAAAGTTTGCACCTTGTCATTCACATCTTCGACTACTTTTTCCACTTTATCTAGTGTTATTATTAACTTTACACCTAATATTATGCCAATTATTAAGAAAATTATTAATAATATGTAAATAACTATTGGTAAAAAATCTAACCAAAAACTCATGATTCATCGTCTTCCTCTCTGCTATCATACATAGAATCAATTAAATCAAATAAATCGTTTTCTAACGTATCTTCTTCAAATCTTTGTTCTTCACTTTTACTTGTTTGCTCTAATACTTGTAATTCACTTGTTGGAGCCATTTCTCGCTCAATATCATTATATAATTTTCTATCTTCCGACTCGTCTTCATCGGCACTTCTACGATATTCACGTCTTTCACTTGGTACTGTTTCTAATTCTGTTTCTTCTCTTCTAGCCCTTGTCTGTTTTTCGTTACGAGATTCACGAGTATTGCTTCTTTTTTCATATGCTAAATCAATTTTTTCGTCTGCAGAATCATTTAGTAAGTCATCAATTCCTTTTTCGCTTCTTCCAAAAAATTCTTCTTTTGGTTCTTCAAAAGTTCTTTCGATATCCTCTTCTAAAGTACCAAAAGCTTTACGACGAATAGCATCTACATCAAAAACTTTTTTTGGTTTCTCTTCTTTTACAGTGATAATGTCTTCTTTTTTGTAATTTTTATCTAGTACGCCATAAACAGGAGAAATCACAGGGGAAGGTCTAAATGTTTTCTTTTGATTCACTTCCTCTGTTGACTCTTTCTTCACATTTTCTTTACGAGATTGTTTTGGCTTTCTGTCATAATCATAAGTAATTGGTTTTACACGAGTTGGATTTTCTTTTGGCGTTACAACCGGTGCAGGTTTTTCTTCCTTTTCAATTGGTGGTTTGTAACTTGATTTAAACTCTTCTTCATCAAATTCAGGAAATTTGAAGGTATTTTCTGCTTTGAATAAATCTCTTTCGTTTTCTTCGTCTAGTAAAGCATCGATATTTTTTTTCTCGATTTCCGGTTTCTTTTCCACACTATCTTCTTTAATAACTGGTGCTGGCTTATTTTCTAAAGGAGTTTCATTTATAGGTATTTCAATTTCCTCTTCTTCAAATAAGGCATTCTTTAGTTTATTAAATAATCCCATTTTTCTTTCACCTCTTAATTAATTAAATCTGTATCTGGCACATCATTTTGATTTGAAGTTGTTGTACTTTCATTTCCACGCTGTATTAAACTATTATCACTTCCAACGGTTTCAAAAATGTTGTATTCATTTTCATTGTAATTTAAAATGTCTGCCCCTATCATGTTTTCAATGATTTTATCATTATAGGAGATAGAACTTAATAAAGAAATCGCATAACTAAGCACTTCTTTGATGTCCTTATTATTTACTATCACTTCTATTTTAGCATAATTATACATAATTTCAATTAAATATTTGTCATTTTCGCGTAAATTTATTTCCAAGTAACCAAATTTATCGTCTTTTGTAATTCTTTTAGAATAATAAGAAGTGTTGTTTTCTTGATAGGTATCCTCTTTTTTGTTGTAGTAACTAATTAAATCCACATATAAATATAAATTGTATTTCTCCCCTTTTAACGTTAAATTGTTGTTTACATCTTCTATCACAATTAATCCTTTGGGCAAATAATAACTATACCCTTGCGATGTTTTATTTTTGAATGTTACTTTTTGGTCATATAAGCCAAAAGCAATAATTTCTTCATAACTGCTTTGGTTTATGTTCTTACACCCTGTAAGCAAGAATGCAAGCATTAGTAGTAGCAGAACTTTTTTCATAAGTCCCCTCCTAATCTCCGTACTTTACTATTATAACAAACAAATGGTTTTTTTGAAATAGTTTATTTTTTCCATATTTTATCTAGTTTTTCTTGTAACTGTACTTTATTAAATGGTTTTGCTAAATAGTCTGTGAATCCTAAAGCTATGTATTTTTCTTCTGCACCTTCTACCGCATCTGCTGTTAAAGCAATCGTTGGTATAGCAAACTCTGTTTTTTCTTTTAATTTTTGCAATGTTTCTTCTCCACCCATTATAGGCATCATAATATCTAAAAGAATTAAATCATACTCATTTCCAACTTTTACTTGTTCTAAAACTTCTTGTCCATTACTACATTCTGTTATTTCAAAATCAAAACCATCTAATGCTCTTCTTGCCACCTTAATATTCAATTTATTATCGTCTACTAAAAGAATTCTTTTTTTACCATATACGGGACTTACATCTAATAATTCTACATTTTCTGTATTTGGATTATTTAACTTATTAATTTTTTGTGGAATTTGCACTACAAATAAAGAGCCTTTTCCAAATATACTTTGGACATTGATTTTTCCACCCATCATTTCTACTAATCTTTTGGTAATGGCAAGACCAAGACCTGTTCCTTCAATCGTTGTATTTCTTTCTACATCTAAACGGTCAAACTTATTAAATAAACGATTTATATTTTCTTCCTTTATTCCTTTTCCTGTATCTTGGATGCTAATCCGAAGAAGACTTATATCATTTTTATTAATACATTGAATGTTTAAACTAATACTTCCACTTTCTGTATATTTAATAGCGTTAGAAAGTAAATTGTTAATCACTTCTTTTATATGGACTTTATCTCCTAAAAGTTCATAAGGAATATCTTGGGCGATATTTAGTTGGAATGTAATAGGTTTTGTTCCTATACGAGTAGTAGTTACACCTACTAATTTTTTTACTTCTTCTACTAGATTATAGGGACTTGTTACAATCTCCATTTTTCCACTTTCAATTTTATTAATATCTAAAATGTTCCCCACAATTTCAAGTAAAGTAGCAGAAGCATTATTAATATCTTCTATGTCTTCTATTACTTGAGGTGGAACTTCATATTTAAAAGAAGCAATGTCTTCCGATAAACCCACAATAGCATTTAAAGGAGTTCTTATTTCATGAGACATACTTGATAAAAAATCACTTTTAGCATGGTTTGCTTTTTCTGCTGCTTCTTTGGCATATTGTAGTTCGTTAATTAATTTTAAATCAGGGTTTTCAATAGTAAAGTACATGATATAACACATAAGTGCTAAAATTAAATCATAAATTATAATACCAGGTAGTACAATTGTTAAAATATACAATACGATAATTGTAAATAAAATCAAAAATATAGCCCAAAATCTTTTATCATTTTTATTAAAATTTATAAAATTAATAATCACGGAAATAGCAAGCAAAATTCCTACTAATAAATAGCCAAACAAAATTGCTGAACCCACAACATTTCTAGCCGTCACTGCTTCAATAATTTCAACATGTAAATTAAAAATAATTAAAATAGCAAGCCCATTTATTATAAAAATGGGAATAAACATCTTTTTAGGCTTTTCACGAATATTTCTATAAGATATTAATAGTACATAAGATAATAATGCCGAAAAAATCATAACAAAAAAAGAAGAAAGTATTTTATTTGAAATCACAATAAAGGGATAATATTTCATTATTTGTAATGCATCACAACTAGAACTAATTATGTGTAAAATTGTATCAATTATTGCAACAATAGCGGAACCTATTAAAATAAAATGATAGGGTTTATTTTCTATTAAATCCAATTTCTTTTTAGGAAAATAGACGATATTTAAAATTAATATAAACAAAAAGGATACTAAAGGAATTTGATATTCTAAAGGCATAAATTTTACTCCTATTCTGTTTATAGTTTACCAAACTTTTCATAAAAAAAGAATCTATTTTTTTCTCCTAACTAAATTAGGGAGATCCAATAAACGATCCTTTAAACTTCTTTGCAATTTAACATTTTCTCTTAAGTACTGTTCTAAGTCAAAATATTTGTCTTCTTCTCTTCTTACTAGAGTATCAGCAAATATGGCTGCATTTTCAGCTGTAATGTGAACTAAATCTACATATTTTCTAGATTCTTCAGGCGTAGTTACACCATGCCCTGCATATTTCGTTAACTCCTCATGCCATACATCGTTGTACCATTTTTGGGCTTCATAAACTAATTTTCGCATTTCCATCCAATATGCTCTTGGGTCATTAGGTAATTTTAATACTCTATCTAAATCATGTTGCTTTTTTTTCTTTTTTTTCAAAGTTTCTATATAAGTTACATAAATCATGTGATTTAACAAATCTTTTCTTGCTATCATTTCAGTATGTTCACATAAGATATCATAATAAATCGTTGCCAAAGCATCTTGAATAATATGGCCACCTTCATAAACATCATATTTTCTTAAATCTAATGGTTTTCCTGCTCGAATATAGATTTTATCACTACCAAACTCATTAAAACTAATCATAGGAACAACTTCTTTACCAGTTTCGTGATTTAAAGTAGCTGCACCATTAAAAGGATTTTCAACCATACGATTTTCTGTATTGTTATATCCTCCACCTACAAAAATAAGCATACCATTCCCGTTATATATAACTCTTTCCATTTTAAAAATAGACATTTCTCTACTATAATCATCCAAACGATTTGTATAAACCATTCCATTTGCCCATAAGGCATAAAACACTGGATTATGCTCTGTTTGGTCCGTAGTTCCATTTAAAACGTATGCATTTCTGTCAATGGAACTTAATAATGAAATAACATCTTCATCAAAAGAGTGATTACAAGCAAAAATATAACTTTTATTTTTTTCTAAAATGGGAAAATCCTCAATAATAATTTCTCTTTTTGTCGCACTTTTAAGAATGATACGCCATGGTCCATTCACTTCTTTTCTTATATCCATTCCTATTTTTGTTGTAAAATTCCTAGATGTAGCCGTTTCTAATCTTTTTAAACCTGTTTTCATAAAATTCCCCCTCATTTAGATTGATTATTATATAGAATTAAATTCCTAATTCACTAAATCTTGTCTAAAACTACATATATTTCGTCTAAAATATACTCTCCATTCTTTCTCATTATATTTCTATATTAAAAAGTTCGCAAGAAAAAAGAAATAATTAGTATCATATTTGTTACATTTATTTCTTATAAGCATTTAAATAGTTAATTTTTACTCCTTGGCTTTTGAATTTTGTTTCGTATTCGGTTTCTACATTGGGTATTTCTGTACTTGCTAAATCAAGACTTAATTCTTCAAAATAATAACCATGATTGTTTAAGTTTTTCAAACTACTCGCAAACAAAATCAAATTATCTGTTTTTTGAATTATTCTTTTTTCATTTACAAATACATTTTCATAAATATCTAAGAATAACGGACTTGTTAATCTTCTTTTGGCATGACGTGTTTTAGGCCATGGATCAGAGAAATTTAGATAAATACAAGAAATTTCATGTTCAAAGATATCAGGAAAGTTTAAAGCATCCATACACATTAATCTTAAATTAGGAAGTGGTTCTGTGTTTACCTTTTCTACAGCACGTACCAAAACACTTTCGTATTTTTCAATTCCAATAAAATTGATATCAGGCTTTAACTTAGCCATCTCATGTATGAATTTTCCCTTTCCCATTCCAATTTCAATATGAATGGGATTTGTATTTTTAAAAAGACTTTCATATTTTCCTTTAAAATGTTGTGGACTTTTTATTACATATTCACAATCGTCTAGTATTTGTTTTGCATTTTTTACATTTCTTAATCTCAACTTTTATCACTACTTTCTAATTCTTTACATATAATAGGAACATAAGGAAGTGTTTTTATGAAAAAAGACCGTAATGCCTTTTTTAACGAGGCAAATTTCTCACAATCTAGTTATATGGGAACTCCTAATATGCCGATGAATCAAGGTCTTCAAGGACCTATCCCAGCATACGGTTCCCAAGCAAGTCAAAGTTTTTATTCAGGACCTGCCCCAATGAACTATAATCCCCAAAACATGGGTGGAGACTATACAAGTGATTTGGAATCAAGACTTGCTAAAATCGAACGTCAAATCAATCGAATGGATGCTCGTATTAGTAGATTAGAAACCAAAGGAATTACTACCACAGAAAACTTTGACAACACAACCAATATGTATATGCTTTAATCTATACTTACCTTCCCAAGGGTAAGTTTTTTTATGATTTTGTTTATAGTAGATTTACCAAATACTTTGGTTAACAATCCCATTTTATAGGTAATAAACAAATAAACAACTCCTCCTATAACACTAATAATTCCTATATAAAAACAACAAGAGATTTTACTCGCATAATTTATAGGAAGGAACCATTTTAAAACTAAAACGACAAGTAACATGGCAAGGGTTGGTAAAATTAACTTTTCTCCCATTTTGAATGTTTCTTTGTAATGCAAACCATGTTCTTTTTTTAATTTTTTCAATGATAGAGTAAACGCTAAGATATAACCAGTTGCGGTTGCTAAAATGGCACCTAGATAAGGAGCAAGTCCTACTTTATAGAATAAAATCATGAAAGGGATATTTAACAAAACATTGGTAGTAAGTCCAATAATGACACTTCTATAAACGACTTTTGATTTATTTAAACCATGCAGTGCAGAGTTAGTAACTAAGAATAAGTTATAAAATAAAGAAACCAATATTTGCATGGAGAAAATGAAAGAACCTATTTCATTGTAACCATAGAATACACTCCATACGCTTTTTGATAATAAGGATAAACCGATACACATTGGAAGGCAAATAATTAAAATAAGTTGCAAAGCTTTATTAAACTTATTATTGACCTCATCCCATTTTTTTAAGGTATAAGCCCCTACTATAGTTGGAATTAAACTTGTCACCATTCCGGTTGCTACTGAATTTACAATCATACTAATTTTAGTAGACCATGTTGTAATGGCAGTCGTTGCAAATTCAATCTGGGCGGTTTCTAAACCTAAGTGTTCGAGTGTTCTTAGAATCATGACCATATCTAAAAAATTATTAATGGAAAAAACAATCGTTATAATAATAAAAGGAATGGCATAGAAACAAATTTTTTTTCCTATTTCTTTATTGGTAATTTCATCTTTTTCTTCTATTTTGGTAAGACCAAGTTCTTTTTTACTTTTGTTCATTTTAATGAGTAAGTATAATAGAGCAACCAAACCTCCAACACTAGCACCAAATACGGCAATGCCAATTGCATATTTCATGGGAACTTTAAAAATATGTAAAGCTAGATAACATCCTCCTAAAAGAGTTAAAATACGAAATACTTGTTCTAATACTTGACTTACACTAGAAATTCCAATAATGTTATGCCCTTGTAAATAGCCTCTTGTAATACTTAAATAAGGAACAATTAATATCGCAAATGAAGTCATACGAATAACAAATGTTACTTCTTCGATTGTAGTCCCTCCATTTAACTCTCCTAAAATTATAGAAGCTAATGGTTTTGCAAATAAAATTAAAATCAAGAAAATTACAATAGAAATTATACTAATCATTTTAAGACCAATCGAAAATGCCCTTTTTTTGGCATCCTTCCTATTTAAAGTATTATATTCTTTTATAATTTTACTTAACGCTAAAGGTAGTCCCGCCGTAGATATATCTAAAAAAATAGCATAGATGTTATATCCATACGCATACAAAGCACTACCACTTGCTCCTACCATTGCATAAAAAGGAATGACGTAAAGCATTCCTAAAATTTTAGTAATCACAATTGCAAGGGTTGCGATAATTGTTCCTTCTATAAATGAACTTTTTTTCATAAAATCACTCATTCTTTTGAGCTATAAAGTACAAGAGCGGAAAAACAATAAATTTGTTCTTCTCCACATACCGCAATAGCCACGTTATACTTAATGTCCATTATATCACTATTTGTTGCACTTAGAAAAGCATTTATCGCTCTTTCTAAGTCTTTTTCATGGGATTCATCAAATACTTTGACTTTCATTTTTGCACCACCTTTTTGGCTATCATAACAAAAATAAATTGCAAAAAAGGACGAATATTTGACAAATAGTTTAAAAATGGATAGAATATACGCTACAAAGATGGGGTTATAATGGCTTTTTCGATTCAATACGACGATTTAATTAAAATGAATTCTCTATACCATGGAAAACATTACAATGGTGAATTATTTATAGAAAACAATAACACTCTTATTAAAGCTATAGAGAAAAACATTAATAATAGGATAGATTATCTAATTTCTATTCCTGAACATAATAATGTTATAAAACCAATAGAGCGTGAAAAATTATCTATAGCACAAAAGATATAAGCATTCCATTTTATAAGAGCGCCTATCGAATGCCTCTTCTTCCCAATGCACACTCCCTTTATTTTTTATATCGAGACCATTTGCCTTATGAAAAGAAACTGAAATACATAAAACAACTATTTTCTGCTTTACAATATTTACACCATTATATTGTAATTGGAGATATACACTCTACTAATTTAATGATTAGTATCGGAAAAGCTTACATTATTGATTTGGATGATGCAAGAAAAAAAAGTGTTCCCAAAATAGTACGAAGCGCCTATTATGTCAAACCATTTGAATTTATTACTCCTTCCATTTATACGGATATAGCTAAAATGTATTTGGAAAGTTTAGCTTTTATTCTTGAAATAGAGTTTCAAAATTTTATTAAACAATTTGGATATCAATGCTTTTGGCACACTATTACTTCCTGTAATTTACCTAAAGAAGTAATGGAATTTCTTTTACTTTGTAAAAATCCTAATCAATTAAAAATATTAAGAGAAAATGCTTATCATTTTGAAAATTTTATCAATCCTACTATTTTAAATAACAAAAAAGAATTAAAGTTAAAATTAAACCAACCTTAATTCTTTTCTTTTACAACAATATTGACGATTTTATTAGGTATTACAATTATTTTGACAATTTCTTTACCTTCTGTAAATTTCTTTACGTTTTCTTCACTTAAAGCTTTTTCTTTGATAGAATTCTCTTCTTCATTAAGGGATACTAAAATTATAGCACGTACTTTTCCATTTACTTGTATAGCAATATTTTTTTCTGCATCTATTGTTTTTGCTTCGTCATACTCTGGCCACGAAGATTCACAAATAGGAGTATAACCTATTTCTTCATTTAATTCTTCTGTAATATGGGGTGCAATTGGATTTAATAATGTTAATAACAACTTATATTCCTCTTTTGTAATAAATTCAGCATCATCATACGCATTTGCTAAAATCATTAAAGTAGATACTGCGGTATTATATCCCATTGTTCTTAAGTCATTTGTAACTTTTTTTATACTTTTATGAATTAATGATTCTAAAGATGGCTGATAACCACTTTTTTCCTCCATAACCTTCTCTTTTAGACGAATCACTTTATCAAGGAAACGTTTACATCCTTTTAAAGAATCCGTACTCCAAGGTGCATCGGTTTCATAATCTCCCATAAACATTTCATATACACGCAAAGTATCTGCACCATATTCACGCACAATATCATCAGGATTAATGACATTTCCTTTACTCTTACTCATCTTTTCGTTGTTTGAACCCAATACCATCCCATGGCTAACACGAGTCCAAATCATTTCACTTTTCGGAACTAATCCAATGTTATGTAAGAATTGGACCCAAAATCTCGCATAGAGTAAGTGTCTTGCAGTATGTTCCATTCCACCATTATACCAATCCACTTGGCCCCAATATTTCATAGCATCCATACTCGCAAATTTTTGTGCGTTATGTGGGTCCATAAACCTTAAGAAATACCAACTAGAACCTGCCCATTGCGGCATTGTATCGGTTTCACGTTTAGCAGGACCACCACAATGTGGACAAGTGGTATTGACCCAATCCTCTATTTTTGCAAGTGGGCTTTCGCCATTATCGGTAGGTTCGTATTCTGCAACATTTGGAAGTAATAAAGGTAAATCGCTTTCATTTAATGGTACCCAACCACATTTAGGACAATTCACCATTGGAATAGGCTCTCCCCAAAATCTTTGTCTTGAAAATATCCAATCACGCATTTTGTAATTATGAATGCGTCTTGCAATACCAGCACTCTCTAGTTTTTCAGTAATTTTTTCTTTTGCTTCTTCAACAGTTAAACCTGTGAATTCTTCGGAATTAATAAGTTTGCAACCCTTGCCTAAATAATCATGCTTTTCAAAAGCAGATTCCGTAGTGTTTCCACCTTCAATGACTTCTATAATATTCAAGTTATGAACACGAGCATATTCAAAGTCTCTTGCGTCATGCGCAGGCACTGCCATCACTGCTCCTGTTCCATAACTACCTAGAACAAAGTCTCCAATGAAAATAGGAACACTTTTTCCATTGATTGGATTAATAGCTTTAAGTCCTTTTAGTTCACAACCTGTCTTTCCTTTATTAAGTTCTGTACGGTCCATATTGGATTTTTTCTTGGTTTCTTCTATATAGGCTTGTACTTCTTCTTTATTTTCTACTCTAGGCAGTAATTCTTGGATTAATTTCCCATCGGGTGCTATTACAAAAAACGTAATTCCATAAATTGTTTCAATACAAGTGGTAAATATTGAAAACTGTCCACCATCTTCTATATCGACATCTACTTCTACACCTGTTGATTTACCAATCCAATTGATTTGACCAAGTTTCACTTTCTCTGCGAAATTAGTGTCTTTAAGTCCTTCAAGTAGGCTCTCAGAATAATCACTCATTCGAAGCATCCATTGTGATTTTTCTTTTTGAACTACAGATTCACCACAACGTTCACAAACTCCCCCTGCGGCATCTTCATTCGATAACACACTTTTACACGTAGGACACCAATTTACAGGTATTGTATCTTTATATGCCATTCCATGTTTATAAAATTGTAAGAATTGCCATTGGGTCCATTTATAGTATTCTGGGTCAGTTGTAGAAAATTCTCTAGACCAATCAAAGGAGTATCCTAAGTCTTGCATTTGGCCTTTAAACGTTTTGATATTTTCCTTTACAGCCTCACTAGGATGAATGTGATTTTTAATGGCATATTGTTCAGCAGGTGCTCCAAAAGCATCCCACCCCATAGGAAATAATACGTTATATCCTTGCATACGCATCATTCTAGCCATTGCATCATTTGCTGTATAACTTCTTACATGCCCAACATGAAGCCCTGCACCTGAGGGATACGGAAACTCTACTAAAATATAGTAAGGGTTCTTTCCTTCATTTTTTGCGGTAAAGGTTTTATTTTCTTCCCAAAACTTTTGCCATTTTTTTTCAATATTTTTAAAGTTCATTCTTCTTCTCTCCTTATCTTTTTCACTAAATGTCTACCATATATTTCATACAAAGAATAAATAAGTAAAAATAGTAATACAAATCCAATTCCAAGTTGCAAAAATATGTAGGTATCAATACAAGAAACAAATGTACCAACACTCGAAATAATAAAACTATTAATAAGCGCCATCCATTTGAGTTCACTTTTATAATTTATTTTATTCTTATTAATTTTAAATTTTTTTATGACATAACTCATAAGCATAATATTCTCTAGTTTATTCTTTTTTATTTTAATGAAATCAAAAATATAATTTATGATGTATCCAATAATAAAGAGGACTAGAAAAAAATAAGCAATAAATGTGGGACTATTAATATCCATAACAAACATCCTTTCTAAAAAATAAAAAACGACACATTCGCATAAGGACGAATTTGCCGTGGTACCACCTTAATTCCTAGATGAATCTAGCTTTATAATCTGCTATAGGAGATTACCCTAAAATCGCTCCAAAAGCAAGTTTGTAAAGTTTATTTGTCCACTCGCACCTACCATGAACTCTCTTTAAAATAAATGTTTTACTACTACTCTTTTTTCATCGCTTTTCCTTATTATAGTAAATTTATGGATATATTTCAATCTATTTTTTATTTAAAACTATTTTTCTTGCCGTTTCTTCATTTTGGTGTTCTGTTTCTTCTTGATTATAAATATCTTTTTCTAGAACAATTCCTCTTTTTTGAAATTCTACATATATATCCTTAATATTTATTCCATCAATATATTCTTTACAAGTTTCCCAAATATATGATTTATTTTGAATGCTTTTTTCTTTATTAAGAATAACATATCCGTATTCATCCATTGCTACACAATGTTCTTTATTGTTTACTATATTCTCTTGACTATATATTCGAATTACATTTCTTTTGCCTGCATAATCTCCAATAAACTCCAAACTATGTAAAAATTGCATTGGAATGTCATTGTCTTTGTTAAATTTTTGCTTTTCTTCTAAATCAAAATAAATGGGATAAAATACTCCTCGATATCCATACAAATTCATTTGCGTAATAGGTGTTTCTACTAAAAATTTTTTCTTTTCTTGGCATTCTTCTTGTTTTCTTTCTTCTAATTGTAAAACTTCAAATTGTTCTATTTCCATTTCTGTTTTTTCTTGTTTTAGGTTTGCTTTTAAGTTTTTAATCTCTTTTATTAAACTAAGATTAACAGTTAAACCTAATGTTTCTGCAACGAATACAGCACTTATTATAGAAAAAATATAAAAACCCACTATGTGACTTAGAGTTACTCCAGCAATACACCCTAGAATTCCACAAAAAAGCATATTGACTACTAATTCCTTTCTATTCTTTTTTAATAAAGTACACTTATCTTCTGTTGGCATAATCCTACTCCTTTATAAAGTGTTTTTTATCCTAACATAAATAAACGAAAAAGTACACTAAATTTCTTTAATGTACTCTAAAAGTTTTAAAAACATACGAATGAAGATTGGTTCTAGTCCATCTTTTTTTAGTTTACGAATTTGAATACGTTTTTTCTTAATGTCTGCTTCACTAAAGAAAATATTGGCAATCTTATCTTTTAGTATTGTTTCGATTTGTAAATCACTGATAATAGAGTCTACTTCTTCATTAATAATACGTACTGCATCAATTTCAATGTCTTTTCCTTTACAATTAATGGTTAATTGACTTGTTGTGAGTACATCTTTTACTTCTACAATAAAATCATTATCTTCTACATAATTGTTTGGAATTACAACATCTTTTCCAATATAGACAATAACATCATCAGCTTCTCTAGTATTTCTAAATCTTATTTTGTAATCTCTTGTTTCTGGAATAATGCCTGTTTTTCCTTCTACAGGGCGAATGATTAACGTGTAGTTGTTTTGTAAATAGTTATAGTCAATGTAAGTCATAATGTAATATCCGGCCTCAAAAAGTGAAGAATAGCCATCATCTTCGTATAGTTTATATGTATTGCTTCTTCCTGGAAATACATGAATTTCCATTTTTTTAGGAGGATTCGTCACATTAATATTTTGTTCTAAATCCGCAAGAGGCACAATACTACCTGCTCTTGCAAAAACGGGATAGTCTTCATCTTTATAAAACGTTACATAACGTTTATTTCCTAGAAATTTCTTTCCGGTATTAAAATCATACCAAATCCCATTAGGTAAGAATATTTTTTCAATAGCACGATTCATGACTATATCTTTTTTATTTGTAATTGGTGCTACAAATAATTCTCCACCAAAATAGTATTCATTTTTGTATAAAGGTTCATCATATACTTCTGGATTTTGATAATACAAAGGTTGTATTAAAGGAAGACCTGTTTTGTGGTATTTGTATCCTTCTGCATATAAATAAGGGATTAAACGGTGTCTTAAAGTACAATAATCTCTAACAATGTTTAAGGTTTTAATATCCCACTTCCAAGGTTCTCTTTTGTAATAATGGCCGTGTTTAGCACTAAAACGGAAGATAGGGGAAAAAGTAGCTAGTTCTACGAAACGCAAATATAGCTCACTATCTTCAATTCCATCTTTGTAGCCTCCAACATCATGACTCCACCAAGAAACACCAATATTACTAGCGGTAGAGTTAAAGAAAGGAAGAAAACGAAGGGTATCCCAACTAACAGTTGTTTTTCCCGAATAATGCACGGGTGTACGATGAGGAGCTACAAGCGAATTTCTTGATAATAACATCCCTCTTCGATGCGCATATTTTTTATAGTCATTAAAATGGTAATAATTTAAAGCTTTTAAGGTATTTAAGTCTTTTTTGTTGTAGTAATCTAAAAAGAAAAAATCAATGCCTATTTCGTTTAAAGGGTTAATTAACTCATGAAAGTACTCCATTAAAATACTTGTATTGAATACATTAAAAGGAAGTTTTTTTTCTTCTTCTATATTTAAATGGGTTTTAATGTTGTAGAAACCTGGCTCTTCTTTACTAATCCCTTCACTTGGGTCTATGGATAACCCTACTCTTACGCCTCTTTCATGCATGTACTTTATGAATTCTTCTGGTCTAGGAAATAACGTTTTATTAAATGTGTATCCCGTGTTTGGTAAATCCGTTTTAACATGCCAATTGTTTCCTAATAATAAAACAGAATATGGAATACGGAAACGTGCAAAATCAGCAAGTAATTTTTTTAAATCTTGAGCACTATAAATTTCGTCTTTGTTCCACCAAATGCCAAGTGCGTATCTAGGAATTAAGCTTGGTCTTCCTGTAAGCGTAAAATAATCTCTTAAACAAAGGCCAAAATCTCTTCTATAAATAAATAAATAAGTATCTACTCTTTTAGTGGTAGGTGGGACTAATTCTCCATTTTCGGTGAGTAATAGTGAAGTAGAATCATCTAGGGAAGCAAATCCATCTGTGGAATAAAGTCCTTTATGTAAACCTACCTTTGCACTGTTCTCATCTAAACTCATTGCGGTTCCTCTAAAGTTTCTAGCTTCGGGATGGTTGAAGTACCAGATTTTGTCGGTATTTTGAAGGAGTACTTTTAAGTTCGCATCAGGTGCCATTTTACTAGCAGCAAAAGGTTTTCCTTTGGCATACGTCAGTTTAAAATATTTAGTGGCAATTTCTAAGTATTTATTATCTTCTTTCACAGTGTATGCAGGTGTCTCAAAGTTTCTATTCATGACCCTTTCGGTTAGGCCATCATAAAACTCTCCCTCTTCACTATATTCAAAACGAATTAGTCTTTCACTTAAAATGGTAATACGATAGTTTTTTCCTTTAAAAATAGCATTGTCTTTTGCTTTTGCATTTGCATAGTTCACTTTAAAATGTTCATCAATATTCGCCACTAGAAAACACCCTCTATTCTTTTTTATTTTATCATAAACATGCGTGAGTTGCAATCCGCCGAAGTATAAAAAAATAAGCATTATATTTGCATATTTGTTCGAACAAGATATACTTTTTTTGCCAAGTTTTGTCGAAAGTCTTGATTAAAAAACATTTTTACTTAAAATAGACAACCATATTTTAAGAAAGGACAAAGTAAATGGTAAAAGAAAAAATGTTTTTAAAAGATGTCTTTATAACAAAATTATTAAAAGATGTAGAATGTCGTGATTATTTAGCAAGTATTATCGGGGCTGTTTTAAATATTGACTCCGAGTATGTTCTTGCAAACTTAAAATTATTAGATACAGAGGTAAATCAAAATATTCATACGAAAGACCAAGAAGTAGATATTATTGTGGAAAATGAGGATATGGTTGTCAATATTGAAATAAATACTTTAAATACCAAACAAAGTAGAATGAAAAACAATTCTTATGTGGCACAGTTAATCATTAGACAAACATTTCCGGGGAAATTATATGATATAAAGCCAATTGTACAAATTAATGTGGATTGCTTTGATTTGTATGAAAAAAAAGAATTTATTTATCATAGTGTCATGATGGAAGAAAAGTACCACCTAAAAAGACAAGATAGCAATATAGATTTATACGATATCAATCTAGATTTTCTATCCGAATTGGATTATAATCAAATTAGAAATTTAAGTGAAAAAGATTTAAAATGGTTGCTTTATATTTTTGTATGCCAAGATAAAAAACTTAAAAATAATTTGTATAATAAGAATAGGATGATGAATAAGGTGGAAAAGAAAATGGAAAACTTTATGAAAGAATTTGATAGTTTACTCTATTACAATCATGACGAGTTTCGTGCATCAGAAATAGAAGAGTTAAAACAAGATGCATATAAAGAAGGCAGGAAAGAAGGAATTGAGCAAGGAATAGAAAAAGGTGCTAAACAAAATTCGATTGAAACGGCTAAAAAATTATTAAAGATGAAAGTATTAACTCTAGAGCAAATTGCAGAAAGTACAGACTTAACTATACAAGAAATAAAAAAATTGAAAGAGACTTGTTGTAAAAACATTCTATAGGTAAATATTGTGTTCCCCTATACGTTAGATAATAAAAGATATCATACTTTAAATTATTATTACCAAACCTTATTCCAACATAAAGTATTTAAAGTGAGTTTAAATGCTAACTTTTCATGCCCTAATTTTAAAAATGGCAATGGATGTATTTTTTGTTTGCATGGTAGTAATGATTACGATACTTCTAAAAATAAGGATTTGATAAAACAATTTAATGAAGTAAAAAATGTACTTAAACATAAATGGCCAGATGGATATTATATTGGATACTTCCAAGCCAATACAAATACCTATGCTCCTGTCTCAATATTAAAAGAAAAGTTTGAAACCATTTTAAATCTAGATAATGTTGTGGGTCTTTCTATTGCCACTAGAAGTGATGCCATTACAGACGAATGTTACGAATATTTAGAAGAATTAAATAAAAAAACGTTTCTTACTGTAGAACTAGGATTACAATCTAGTAAGGAAGAAACATTAAAATTAATCAAACGTGGCCATGATGTCAAAAACTTTGTAGAATCTATTAAAGAGTTAAAAAAAAGAAACATAAAAGTGGTTGTTCATATTATTAATGGGCTTCCTTATGAAACAAAAGAAGATATGATAAATACGGCTAAGTTTTTAAATGATTTAGAAATTGATGGAATTAAAATTCATATGCTTCATATTTTAAAAGGGACTGAACTTGAAACAATGTATCATAAACAACCATTTCCTATTCTTACCAAACAAGAATACATTGATATTGTGATTGAACAATTAGAACATTTAAATCCTAATATAGTGATTCATCGTATTACTGGAGATCCAAATATAGAGGATTTAGTAGCACCCACTTGGCTTGTAAAGAAGTTTTGTGTATTAAATGACATTGATAAAGAAATGGTTAAACGTAATGTGTTCCAAGGAGATAAAGTTAAAGACAGCAATTGATAACTATTTTATCAATCCGAAATCCTTTTAATTCTGCTTCTATGGAAGAATCGCTATCTTTACTTTGCAAGTATTTTATATTTTGTTTAATAAAAGACTTTATATCTTGTTCTAAACGAGAAATATTGATTTCATTACATAGATTATCACTACATATCTGCATAATTTTATCTGTTAGATTATTTTCTTTAATAGACATCTTGCGAAATTAAATTAAAGAGAATAATTGTACAAAGAACAAATA
>CAJUKB010000014.1 GCA_910587325.1 uncultured Bacilli bacterium
ATTTCATTTACTAATTTTTGCGGGAACTTTCAATTGAATTCAAGCACGAATTTTTTATGAAAAGTGAAAGAAAATTTCTAATAAAAAAGGGAAATCCTCAATTTGCGTTGTATATTTAAGAATAGAGAAGAGGTATTATTATCCATTTAAAAAAGTAAGAGTGTTAGAAAAATACCTACAGCACTTTAGAAAATTATTGGAATTATTATCTCTAAGAAATAAGAAAAATTAATCGTAAATTTTGGAAGAAGTAGCGATGTATTTCCTTTAACTTATGAAATAAAAAGAGATTCGTTTTTAACTAATCTCCTAAAGTTGCATTTTTAATATTTTCCATATATTCATTCATAATGGTAAAGTAGGTTTCATTGTTTTCCTTTTCTTCCGTTGTTAAAGTTTGCATAGTTTTAACCGTTATGATTTTAGCACCGCTTTTCTCTAATGTTGTAATGGCTTCTGTTTTTTCTTCTGTATCTTTCATAAATAGTGTAGTATAAGTATTATTTTGAAAATTATTTTTTAGGCTATTGATATTACTTTCTTCTTCTAAAGAAATTACATTAAATCCATAACTATTTAAATATTTAAACATATTAGAAGAAGCAACAATTGTATTTTTATTTAAGTTTTTGGCACTTTTCGCAATCGTTCTTAATTCGGCATCCATAATGGATAATTTTTCGGCAAGTTCGTCGTATTTTTTTTCTAGTTCATCTTTTGCATATTTGCTACTTACAAAATTTTGTAAATTATCTTTGATTGTTTTTGCTAGCATTAAATAATAATTAGGAGATAACCAAAGCTCCTCAACACCATTATCATATTTTAGTCCATAAGCAACATCAATAATATATAATTTATGGTTATTATTGATTAAGTTTTTAGCTATATCTTGTTCATCGGATAGTCCATTGTAAATGAAAATATCATTTTTACCATATTGTTTTTCTTGTTTGCTAGTTAGATTGTAATTATTTACATCTGCACCATCCGGATAAATACTTAAAATATGCCCACTATCATAGATTTGCTCTGTAAGGAAACTAATCGGATAAATAGTAGTTAAAACTTTTAAACCATCACTTTTTTTATTATTACAGGCAGTAGTTGCCATTAGAATGCACACTAGCATAATTAAAATTTTTGTTTTTTTCATAGCTCCTCCTCGTTTGGGACAGGGTCATAGCCAAATTCACCTTTTGGATGACATTTTTTTAATCTTTTTAGCCCCAATTTTATTCCTCTTCTTACTCCAAATCTATTAATTGCCTCTGCCATATATTCACTACAAGTTGGGGTAAATCGACATAAACTATGACTAGAAAGCGGTATTACTTGGTAGCAACGTATTAGGAAAATACATATTTTTTTCATACACTACATTTTACTACACATTTTTGTTAAAGTAAATTCTTTCCCGTATTCTAGATTGACAACAAAAAAGAAAGGCTTTAAAATAAGCTAAGAAAGAGAAAACAATTTCTAAATTAAGGTGGGTTTAAAATGGATTATCAAGTTGAAAAACGTTATAGTTTGTTTAAAGAAGTCAAAATTCTAGATGGTTTTTATTTGCATTTTGACAAACTGAGTATTGGTGTATGGTTTAATGTTAAATATTTTCACTTGGACATAACGATTTGGAATTCAAAAGAGAATTATAAAAAAGTAAGTGATATTCATTTAGCCCCTTATTTAAGAGTGATGCTTCAATATATAAGAGAAAATGAAATGTTTTTTCTAAAAAAAGATGGTTTTAAAAAAGACATTTTAGATGTTGAGAATATTAAAAATATAGATATAAGGCATTATCAGTTAACACAAGAAGATATTGCTATAATCAGTAGTTTTCCTAAATTGTTGCAATTTTCTACTACCAGTTGTTTCTTTACAGATAATTGTAATTTTGGGTATTTTAAAGGAATTTATACATATATGGATAGTGGTTCTACGTTTTCAAGTTTGGATATTTTTAATGGCTTTGAAGGACAAACACTTAAATTATGCAATAGTAAAATCATGAACCAAAATAAAAATGTATTGCATTTAAATAATATATGTACGCATTTTGATAATTTGCAAAATATGGATTATGAGCATTTCTTTTTAACGACAGATGCTTCTAAAATGCGTAAGTTAGAAATATATAGTACTCCAAGATTAAAAGATAAAGACTTACTATTTATTTCAGGTTTCTATAATTTAGAAAGTGTTTCTATTGAAGGCGATATATCTTCTTATGAGCAAATTGAAAAATTAGAGAAATTACGTGTATTGTTATATCTATTTTGTACAGATGAAAAAGAATTAGAAAGAACGAAAGAAAAAAGAAAGGATTTTGCTACTTATTTTGGAAATAAATCCTTAGAAATTCAAAAGAATTATTTGATGACACAAAGAATGGTTATTCAAATAAAATATCAAAAATTTTTTCATAAATTATATGTTCCACGTTTAGAAAGAGTGAGATGGCAAGATAAAATCTTTAGTTATGATTTAGAACAAATAAAAGTTGAACTAGAAAATATTGCTCAAATGTCTAGGAAAGAAAGAAAACAAATTTCTAGAGAGCCTAAACGAGAATACACACTTTTTGATAGCCTCAATGAATTATGGTTTGATAAAATACCAAACCCAAATGATGAAGATGATTGCTATCTTGAGAATTCAAATCCAAATCCATTTGACCTTTATGATGATGAGGGTAAAAAAAAGGGAATAGATTATTATGTCTTAAAAAGAAAAATTTATATAGAAGAGTAAAGCATTTATTTAAAGATAGATGCTTTTTAAATGCAAATCATTTAATTTACACTCAAAAATATCCGTGATATAATGAACAAGTAGACTAAAGAAGGTGAAACTTAATGAAAGAAAAATTAGAAAGTTATGGAATTGAGATTAAAAACGAAGAGTTATTACGCATAGCACTGACGCATAGTTCTTTTTCTAATGAACATAATACTAAAAATTATGAACGCTTGGAGTTTTTGGGAGATGCTGTATTAGAGCTTGTAACGAGTGAATATTTATTTTTAAATACCAATTATAAAGAAGGCGATATGAGTAAAATAAGGGCAAGTTATGTTTGTGAAGAAGCACTTGATGCTTATGCTAAAGATATTGATTTAAAAAAATTTATTTTAGTAGGACACGGACAAAAAAAGGATGTCAATGCTACCATTGTTGCAGATGTTTTTGAAAGTGTATTAGCGGTGATTTATTTAGAATGCGGTCTTGAAGTAGTAAAAAAGTTTATTTTTGATACGATTATTCCTTATATAGAAAAGAAAGTACAATTTAAGTATGACTATAAATCTTTACTACAAGAAATGGTACAAACGGACAAAAAAAGTTTGGAATATGTTTTAGTTGAGGAAACAGGTCCTGCTCATAAAAAAACATTTACTATAGAAGTTCATATTGATGGGATGATTTACGGAAGAGGTATAGCAGGAAGTAAAAAGGAAGCGGAACAAAGAGCAGCAAAAGATGCTTATCAAAAAAGTAGTAGATAGGAGGTAGTGTTATGTATTTAAAGAGTATTAAAGCCAATGGTTTTAAGTCATTTGCAGATAAAACGAATATTGTTCTTGATAATAATATTACGTGTGTTGTTGGACCTAATGGGAGTGGAAAATCAAATATTGTGGATGCTATTCGTTGGGTTTTAGGGGAACAATCTGTAAAAAGTCTTCGTGGAGCTAGTGCGATGAGTGACATTATTTTTGCCGGTTCTAAATCAAGGAATGGAGCTAGTCGTGCTGAAGTTTCTTTGACGTTTGATAATAGCGATAAATACCTAAAAAGTGATATGACAGAAATTGAAGTGAAACGTGTTTTGTATCGTAGCGGAGAAAGTGAATATTTTATTAATGGAGCAAGAGTAAGATTAAAAGATATTACGGATTTATTTTTGGATACCGGTGCCGGAAATGATTCTTTTAATATCATTAGCCAAGGAAGCATTGAGTCAGTAGTGAATAGTAAACCAATTGAACGTAGAGTCATTTTTGAAGAAGCAGCGGGTGTTTTAAAATATAAAAAACGTAAGGAAGAAAGTTTAAGAAAATTAGAAAAAACAAAAGAAAATATTGAGAAAGTCAATTTAATTATTGAAGAATTAAAAGTGAATCTAGAGCCATTAAAAGAGCAAAGTGAGAATGCGAAGAAATATCTTGATTTAAAGGAAGAACTTAAAAATATAGAAATCGCTACGATTACAGAAGAAATTACAGATATAAACGAAACCTATACAAAATTAAAGACAGAAATTGAAGAATTGAATGCCAAGATTCTAGATGAAGATGCTTCAAGTAGTGATGATGCTTCTAGTTTAGAAACTTTAAAATTAAAAAGTATTCGTTTGGAAGAAGAAATTAGTGATAATAACCAAAAACTTTTGGAAGCCACAAGCCGTTTTGTAAATTTACAAAATGAAAAAGTGATGTATACCGAAAGGAAAAATTTTGCTGGAAATACAAGTGATGTAGAAAATACCGTTGTCCGTTTGAAAGAAGAGATTTTAGAGCTTGATAAGTCTATTAAGTTATTAGAAAATGAAACGAATCATTTAACAGAAGACTTGAAAAAACAGGAACATGATTTAGAAGATACTAACGAAGAAGAGAGTTTTTTGAAAATCAAAAGAAATTCTTTACAAAACAAATACCAAGAAAATATTCGCGAATTGTATTCTTTAACAAGTAAAAAAGAAATTTTAGAAAACAATTTACTTAATGATTCTAAAATGCCCATTGCAGTTAAGAATGTTTTAAATAATGTTCGTTTAAAAGGAGTTTACAATACTATTGGAAAATTAATAGCAATTCCGGATGAATACGTAAACGCTATAGATGTTGCCTTAGGTGCAAGTTGCAATTTCGTTGTAGTAGAAAACGAGAAGTCTGCTAAAGAATGTATTGCGTTCTTAAAAGAAAATAAGTTAGGAAGAGCAACCTTCTTTCCTTTAAATATAATTAAAGAAAAATATATTCCTGATAATATTTTAAAAAGTGTATTGAATAAGAAAGGGGTTGTTGGTATTGCTTCTGACTTAGTTACATATGAAGAGAAGTTTGAAAGTATTATCAAAAATCAACTTGGAAATGTTTTAGTAGTGGAAAATATTGATGTTTTAAATGAAGTAGGACATACTTTAGAATATAAATATCGTATTGTGAGTCTTGATGGTGAAATCATGCATGCAGGAGGTTCTTTGACCGGTGGAACTTTCAAAAATGAAAATAGTGTTTTAAAAGACAAAATGAATTTGGAATCTACTAAAAAGGAAATTGTAAGAAAAGAAGAAGAAAATGAAAAGAACAAAAAAGAACTAGAAAATTATGAAGAACAATTAAAAAATTTAAGTTTAAAAGAAGAGATGCTAAATCGTAGTATTATTAATTTAAAAGAAAGTATTCATGAAAAAGAAAATTTTTTAGAAGCCAAAAAACAAAAACAATTGGAATTGAATAAAGAACTTGAAGGTTCTAACGCTTTAAAAGATGGACATGTGGATGAGAAATTAATTGTCTTACTAGAAGAGTTAAATGAAGCAGAAAACACGAAAAATATCACAGAAAATAATTTAGAAAAATTAAAAGAAGAAAAAAATAGTTTAGCAAGTGAAATTGACGAATTAGAAAAAAAATATCGTGAAAAAAATAGTAACTATAATAAATTACAAAATGATTTAAAAATGAAGGAAGTTACCCTTGGTAAGTTAGATATCAAGCTTGATAATTTATTGTTGAATTTGAATGAAAATTATAATTTAACGTATGAAAATGCCAAGTTATCTTATGTTTTAGACATGGATAAAGAAGTTGCAAAAAATAAAGTAGCAAGTCTAAAATCAGAGATTGCCCATCTTGGCGAAGTAAACATTTTTGCCATTGAAGAATACGACCGAGTAAGTACAAGGTATGAATTTTTGAATCACCAAAAAGAAGATTTAGAAAGTGCTAGTACGAACTTAATTAGCATTATTGAGGAAATGGATACGATTATGGTAGAACGTTTTAGCAAAACATTCAAATTAATTAGTGAAGAATTTACGGCCGTCTTCAAAAAGTTATTTAAGGGAGGTAATGGAATGCTAACTCTTACTGACCCAGAAAATATTTTAGAAACAGGAATTGAGATTGTAGCAGAGCCTCCAGGAAAGAAACTGAACTCTATCGGATTATTAAGTGGGGGAGAGAAAACTTTAACCGCTATTTCTTTACTCTTTGCGGTATTGAATGTAAAAACGGTTCCATTTTGTGTACTTGATGAGGTAGAAGCAGCTTTAGATGAAGCAAACGTAGATGCATTTGGTAAGTATTTACAAGAGTATAAGAAAAATAGTCAGTTTATCTTGATTACCCATAAAAAAAGAACGATGGAATATGCTGATACTTTGTATGGAATAACGATGCAGGAATCAGGGGTTAGTAAAATTGTAAGTGTAAAACTTGAAAATGTGTAGCATAAATGATAGACTATTTTTGAATGAAGGAGAAAGCGTATATGTTTGAAGGGAAAAATTCTATTAGAAAAGATTTAATTGATTTTATAAAAGATAATGAATTAATAGGAGGCACGTATTCGTTAAATGATGTTTTGACTATGCTACTTTAATTGAAACTAGAATCCAAAATAATTTAGTATTGCTTAATAATCCTACATTATGTTCACAACATGGCATCAATCCTGAAGATTTATATATTGAATTAGTTTCTCTAATGGAAATTCGCCAAAAAATATCATTTGATGATAAGCAGAATAAAAAAACAAGATAATATAAAAACAGATACTATTTACAAATTTTAAGAAAAATCGGTTCAATTTAGTCAATTGGACTTTTCTTTTGCCAAATTGACGATACACAAAGATAAATTGGAGTATCAATTTAGAAAATTAGCAATTTGCAATTGTATTTATGTTGTTATATATTTAACTCGTGAGACACAAAAATGGTTGTGTTTGCCACTTAAAATCCAAATAAGGAGGAGAGTGGTCGTATGAAAAAAGTTGATAAATACGATATCCTTAAAAAAGATATTCTTATATTGTTGCTTTTGGCGATAATAATTTTATTAATCATATTTGATTAAAATCTATGGGGTTTTGGTTGAATTTTGAAAGGTAGAATTAAAAATAACACCACCCTTAAAAGGATGGTGCTTACACCATGTGGCAAGCACTAAACTTAGTGTCTCGCTTAAAATAAGTTTAATATACATTTTTATAAAAGTAAAGTCCTTTTAAATCTCACGCATAATATTTGCGTTTTTATAAGGATTTTTAGGGTCAATTTTGTCAACAAATAGAATTCCGTTTAAATGGTCAATTTCATGTTGAAAAGCTATAGATAAATCTTCACGAACACGAATGGTAAATGGGGTTCCTTCTATATCTTGCGCACTCACTGTAATTCTTGCATATCTAGGTACAATTCCTTCTACTTCCCGATTTACACTTAAGCATCCTTCTCCCTCTCCTACATAGATTAATTCTTCACTATTACTTATAATTTTTGGATTAATTAACACGTAGTTTTCAAATTCATTTTCTTCTACTTCATCTACGACTACAAATATTCTTTTAGGTATTCCGATTTGTACATAAGAAAGCCCCATTCCGGCACGTAAATCATATTTTTCACGCCATTCTTCTATTTGGCTGATTTTTAAATACTCTAACATTTTTTTAATATTTTCTTTGTCTTCTTCTAATAGGGGAAACGTTACTTCTTCGCTAATCAATCGTAATCGTTTATCAAATTCATCTAATATTGTTATATCTGGTAATTTCATAAAAATCCCTTGCTTTCGACATTTATTGTATCAAGAAAACACAAAAAAAGGAAGATGAAACTTCCTAGTTATTGTTGTTCCAATTCCATCCTGCACCAATAATGATGATAAGAAGTATGAATAGAACAATCCATATAGCGCCGCCGATACCGTAACCAGAAGTATATCCGGCATACCCTGTATTTTGACAACAAGGAGCACCATATCCGCCACCAAAACCTGCGTTGTAGTAGCCATTATTTCCGTAATAATACATATATTATACCTCCTTTATGTATCTATTATAGTTTATTTATTTTCAAAAAAAATGCTACTTAAAATACCTAAGTTGTGTCTAGTTTTGCTACTTTTTTTTAAAATACTCTTATTTTATGATATGATTAAAATAGGTGAGGCATATGAAGAAACTTCTTTCTAAAATTGATATTCCTTTGTTTCTTATGATGGTTTTATATTCTATTTTAGGCCTAGTAATGATTTTAAGTGCTTCTAGTGTTTCTGCCGTTTTAAGATATAATGTTTCTTCTTATTATTTTTTTATTCGTCAAATTATCTTTATCGTATTTTCTTTTTTGGTAGGCATTTATATTGTTTTAAATATTAAAACTTCAAGATATAAGTTGTTTGTTCCTGTGCTTGCTGTTGGAATTTTGGCGGCTTTAGTTGGTCTTTTTTTCCACGGGATGATTACCAATAATGCACAGAGTTGGTACGACTTAGGATTCTTTAATTTACAACCCGCAGAATTTTCAAAATCAGTATTAATTCTTTATATGGCCGTATTTTATGGGCGTAGTGTAAAAAAGAAAAATAACAATTTATATTATAACTTAATTCCATTAGCAATTGCAGGGACAATTTTCGTTTTGGTTGCTATGCAGCCGGATTTAGGGGGTGCTTTAATCATTGGAGGAATTGCCTTTTTAACCTTTTTAACGGTCCCTTTTGATAAGAAAAATCAACTAAAATTATTTAAAGTACTTTGTATTGGCATTATTCTTTTAGGAATCGGTTTAGTTTATAGTGGAGCAAATATTTTAAATTCTAGACAACTAAGTCGTTTGCAATTTAAAAATCCATGTTCTAGGTATAAAGAGGAGACAGGATACCAAGTATGTAATGGTTTTATTGCGATTCATAATGGGGGCTTATTTGGGGTAGGGCTTGGGAATTCTACGCAAAAGTATCTTTATTTACCAGAGGCCCATACTGATTTTATTTTTCCCATTCTTGTTGAAGAATTAGGAGCTATTGTAGGCATTTTAGTTTTACTTGGCTATCTTTATATTTTGTATCGAATTTTAAAGATTGCGAAAGGTGCCAAAGGAAATGTAAGGAATATGATATTATGTTATGGAACGTTTTCATTTATTCTTCTACATTTACTTGTGAATCTTATGGGAGTTCTTGCTTTAATTCCACTAACAGGAGTTCCTATTCCATTTTTAACCTATGGCGGAAGTTTTACCATTAATTTAATTTTAATGCTTTTTGTAGTCCAAAGAGTGGCTTATGAAAATAGACTTGCAAAATTGCAAAGAGAAATGGCAAGTTTGTAGTAGATTATGTGAGGTTGTTGTGTTACTATAAATATATATTTAGGAGGTTTTGGATGAAAATTATAAAAGTAAATGGTAGTCAAGAAAAAGTAAAATATGAAATATACAATATGCAGTTAAATCAAGAAAAGGCACGAAGATATAGAGAAGAATTAGCAAAAAAAGTGGAGTTTTATAGATTAGAATTTAAAAAAGATTATGATTTGTATCGTAATGGTGGACTAGGTTTAGAAGATTATATTGAAAAAGTAGATAAAAGCAAAACGAAATATATTTATGAATTTACTGAAATTCCAAAAGTTGAGGAAAGCATAATTTATGGCGATTTTGGAGATACCTCTTTGCCTGATTATCATCTGCATTCTTATGTTGAGCGCACTTATGCTCCAGAATTGCATAAAGAAGATAGAGAAAAAGGATTAGCAGAGCAGGAAGAGTTTATAAATCGCTTTATTGAGAAGGGACTTTTAGACTATAATTATTTTGGACAATTAGATAATACAGATACAAATCATATGCATGCTTATATTTTTCTAAATTCTTTTGGTTATGGAAGCAAACATAGCGTTTATTCTTATACAGACAATGTAGTAAGTTTGCCTAGCGAGATTATGGTTATGTATTTATTAGAAAAAGGGTATATTGAAGAAGCTCATTATTATATAAATAAAATAGTGGACTTAGAAGAAGAAAGAAAGTTATTTGCTAATTTTGAATTTGAAAAGAGTTCCGAATTTACACAAAAACAAATGAGAGATTTACAAAATAGCGATATTCTAGATGAAAATGTACTTAGAAGAAGACTTTCATTAGATTCATATTTAACTAATTATATAAAATAAATTAGACAAATTTAAAAAAATTGCCTTTTTTATTGCCTAAAAAAAGGAAATTCCAAATTTGCGGTGTATATATATGATTGGAGGTGATAAATTTTATATGGATTTTATATTAAAGTATTTACAAAGTAAAATGATTCTTTTTATTGCCATAGCATTTTTAGGTTTGACAAATGTTTTTTCTGTTTGCTATTTTTTAAATCATAATGAGAAAAAAGAAGAATGTGTTTGTGAAGAATGCCCTTTAGCAGAAATAGAGGAAGAAACTAAAGAAGAATCATCTAAAATCAAAGTAGATATTAAAGGGTATGTGAAAAAACCGGGAGTTTATGAAATAGATGCGAAAAGCATTGTCAATGACTTAATTAAAATTGCCGGAGGCTTAAAGACAAATGGAACGACTGAAAATATCAATTTGAGTAAAAGACTAAATAATGAGGATATGATTGTTGTCTTATCCAAAACAGAATTAAAAAAGCAAAAAGCAACGACTATTTCAAGTACTTCTTCAACTAGTCAAAGTAAAGATACAAATTCTTCTTTAGTAGAACCTACGAATAAAAAAGTTTCAATTAATACCGCAACCAAAGAGGAATTGATGACTTTAAATGGTATCGGAGAAGCAAAAGCTATTGCCATACTAGAATATCGTGCTAAAACTCCATTTCAAGCGATAGAGGATATTAAAAACATTTCTGGTATAGGAGAATCCGTTTATGAGAAAATTAAAGATTATATTACAATCTAATGTTTTCTATATTGGATTTTTTCTTTTTCTCGCCTTCTATATTTTCTTTTTTACGAATATTTTAAAGTATGAAACAAAAATTCCTACATATACAAAAGAAATTACAGCTAAGATTGTATCTTTCAGTATAGACGGAGATAAGCTTAGTTTGCTTTTAAAAGCCAAAGAAAAAATAAGTGCGACTTACTATATCAAAAGTGAGGAAGAAAAGGGGGAGTTAGAAAATAGTCTAAAAGTAGGGCAAACATTAAAGTTAAATGGAGAAACAAAAGAGGTTATAGGAATGACTATTTCTAATACTTTTGATTATAAAAAGTATTTATACCATGAGAAAATTTATTTTTGTTTTCAAGCATCTAAGTTAGAAATCATGGATTATCCGATTGGATTTTTTAATACGATAAAAAATAAAGTAGAAGAAAGAATTATAAAGTTAGGAAATCATTCTTATTTGCGTGCTTTTATTATTGGAGATAAAACATTAATTGACCATGAAGAATATGAAAATATTATGGAAAATGGGGTAAGCCATTTATTTGCATTATCTGGTATGCATTTATCTTTTTTATACATTTTTTTAGATAAAGTCTTAAAAAAATGGAGGTTTAAGAAAATGGTGATTTATTCCTTTTTGTTTTTGTATCTCTTCATTACTGGATTTTCAGTTTCTTTTTTAAGAGCCATTTTGTTTTTGCTTTTATTAGATATAAATAAAAAACTGGGAATTTCTACATCTAGGATAAAAGTTCTTTTTCTGACGGCATTTCTCTTGCTACTTATAAATCCATTTTATATTTATAATGTGGGATTTTGGTATACATTTGTTGTTACTTTTTCTTTGTTGTTTTGCTCTTCTTTATTAAAACAAAAAAATAAATTATTACAAATTGTTCTTGTAAGTATTATTACCTTCTTATTTAGTTTCCCAATATCTGTTTATTTAAATTATGAAATCAATATGCTTTCTATTTTTAATAATATTGTCTTGGTTCCCTTTATTAGTACTTTTGTATTCCCGCTTGCTCTTTTAACATTTGTATTTCCTTTTTTTCTTCCAATCTTTGAGGGATTTGTTTTCCTACTAGAAAAGATAAATGGTTGCTTTGCAAGTATAGCCATTCCTCTTATACTTGGAAAAATTAATTTGCTTGAGATTTTTATTTATTATGGCATATTACTTTTAGGGGTAGAGTTGCGCTCTAAAAAAATGTTTGGGTGTTTATTTTTACTTGTTGTTTTCTTTTATAATAAAAATATTTTTCAGTCTCAATACGAAGTTTATTTTTTGGATGTAGGACAAGGCGATTCCACTTTGTTTATAGCACCACAAAATAAAGAAGTGATTTTAATAGATACTGGCGGGAATGTAAGTTTTCCTAAAAAAGATTTTCAAATAAGAAATAAAGAATTTAATTTAGGAGATAATATTGTTACATTTTTAAAAAGTAAGCGCATACGTAATATTGATTTATTATTGATTACTCATGGCGATAAAGACCATTTAGGGTATGCTAGTACAATTGGAAATGATATTAAGATAAAACAAGTTATGATTAATAAAGATAATATAAATGAAGAAGAAAGGAAGTTAATTCAAAAATGGCCACAGGTAGAAAATTATCAATCCAAATATTTTGAAATGCAAACTTTTTTTCTAAAACTTTGTGACAACGAGAATGACAATAGTATTCTTACAAAACTGAAAATTTATGACTATACATTTCTGATGATGGGAGATGCCTCTAGTAAAGTGGAAAAGGAGTTTATGCATCAATACAATGTTTCTTCTAGTGTTTTAAAACTGGGACATCATGGTTCTAATACAAGCTCTCTTTATGCCTTCTTAAAGAATGTAAATCCTAAGTATGCCATTATCTCTGCAGGGAGAAACAACCGCTATCATCATCCTTCAAAGGAAACGATAGAAAGTTTAAAAAAGTTAAAAATTCCTATTTTAAATACGCAAGAAATGGGAACGATAGAAATAAAAATTAGCAAAGGTAAGTTTCACATCTTCCAAACACTTGCATAAAATAAAGTACACTACTGTAGTGTTTATATAGATGAAGAAGAAAATTTCTTCTTTTTTCTTTTGGGAATTTCAAAATGTTGTATAATAGAGGTAGGAGGATTTTGTATGTATTTAATTTATGGAGAAAGTTATCGTTTGCTAGAGGAAGAAATAACGAAAATTGTAAAAAATAATACAAATATTGTCACAATGGACTTAAGTGTGTCTACTTTAGAAGATGTCATAGGAGAGGCCACGTATGTTTCTATGTTTCAAGAAAAAAAATTTTTAATTGTTAAAAATGCAACTTTTTTTACAAGCGCAAAATCAAAAGAGGAAGACCAAGAAATTCTCTTTAAATATATGGAAAATCCGGTTTCTTTAACTACAATCATCTTTACCACCTATGACAAAGTGGATGCAAGAAAAAAAGTGTATAAGGAATTTGCAAAAAAATACAAAGTGATTTCTGTAAGCAATTTATCTCTAAATGACTTAATGACTAAGGTTCGTGACTATTGCTTTCAAAATAAATTTAAGATAGACAATGAAACAAATACTTATATTTTAAATGCATGTGGAAATCATTATGATTTAGCCTATAACGAATTAAATAAAATATTCTTATACTATAAAGAACCTCAACTAATCAAATTGCAAGATGTCAAAGAAATTGTATCTAAGGCTTTAGTAGACAATAACTTTAAATTTGTAGAAGCTGTAATCAATAAAAATAGTAAACTTGCTTTAAAATTATTGGATGATTTATATACTTTAAAAGTAGACCCTATAGCCCTTTTAATGCTTCTTGCTCGTGAATATCGCTTAATGTATAGTGTATCTAATTTGATGCGTAATGGTTTTCACAAAAATGATATTGCTAAAAATTTAAGTTTACAAGAGTGGCAAATTGATAAAATTCTAAAAGAAACTTCTACTTATTATGAAGACGATTTGAAAACTTATTTAAAAGAGCTTGCTAGCGTTGATTATAAAATTAAAAGTGGAGCAGGGGATAAATTTTTAGAACTCAAAACTTTTTTATTAAAAGCCCTTTAAAGTGGAAAAAAAGAAGCTTATCCTTATTTTAAAGCTTCTTTTATTTTATCGGTATTTTTAAAATTTAGTTTTGCAATCTCATTTAGTTTTGACATTCCAAATTTTTCTACAATTTCTTTTCCAATTTCATCTACAATGTCATTGGCTCCCTTAGGAATTTCTAAATCCAATTCTTTACTCATTTCTTCCAGTTTCATTAAAAAGATATAACGACTGATAATACTTGCTGAGGCTACACTTGCACATTTGCTTTCGGCTTTGGTTGTAAATGTTATATCTGTTACTTTTTCCGTAGCTTCTAAAATATGTTCGAAATATTTTCTAGGATAAACGAATTGGTCTACAACGATTTTTTGATAAGAATACTTCTCCTCTTTATGGGTGAGAGCATACAAAACTTTATTATGTAAAATGGCTTTGATTTTATTCATGTTATAACCCATGCTTTGGTATTTGTTGTATTCTTCATTGTTTAAAGTAAAAGTGACATAAGGGATTTCTTTTAAAAGTGTTGGAGCTATTTTCTTGATTTTTTCATCTGTTAATTTTTTTGAATCTTTTACTCCTAAATCGTTAATTAAAGGTATTTTTTCTTTATCTACATAAGCAGCTGTTACAACAATCGGACCAAAATAATCTCCGGTTCCTACTTCATCGGAACCAATAGTAGACATACTATAAAAATAATTTAATTCCTCTTGGTATTTTTCTTTCTCTTTTTTAGGTTCATTAATATCAATTACACGACCATTTAATTTTTTTTCCATATCTACCCAAATATTAGCATCAATATCGGCGCTAATTCCTTGAAACATAGCTTTACCACTTTCATATAAAGTTATAATTGTATCCGCTTCTACAGCTTGGAAAACCGCATAGGGTGGTGTTTTTTCTCTTCTTACATTTTTATAATATTCGGTCATTTTTTTTCCAACATTTTCACTTACTTTAAAAACGATTGTCATAAGTTTTCACCTCAAATCCTATTGTAACACAATTTACTTTTAATTTCACTAGGAATGGGATATAATGATAATAGAAAAGGAGTGTTTTTTATGTTAAGTGTTGTCGATGCTATTATTATTTTGTTTTTGCTTATGGGGGCAGTAATCGGATTTAAAAAAGGAGTGATTAAAAGTGTTGTTTCTTTTGTAGGAACTATTTTAGTGCTTGTGTTATCCTTTACCTTGAAAAATCCATTATCGGTTTTTTTATATACGTACTTGCCGTTTTTTAATGTAGGAATTACCGTTTTAAATATTTTAATTTATGAGGCAATTGCCTTTGTTATCTTATTTGCCGTTTTATCTTCCATTTTAAGTATTATTATCAAAATTTCCGGTATTATTGAAACCCTTTTGAAATTTACAATAATACTTGGGATTCCCTCTAAAATTTTAGGGGCAATCTTTGGATTTTTAGAAATGTATATTTTTGTTTTTGCTATATTATTTGCTTTAGTACAATTTAATGTGCAAAATAGTTTAATAAGTGATAGTAAAATGGCTGATTTTATATTAGGAAAAACGCCGATTGTTAGCAATGTTTTAGATGATACTTATACCGCTGTAAAAGAAGTAGTGAATTTAAATAAAGAATATGGTAAAAATGGAAATACTGATAAGTTAAATCAAGATGGTTTGGATATTCTATTAAAATATAAGGTATTAAGTGTAGAGAATGCGAATAAACTATTAGAAAAGAATAAATTAAATATTAAAGACGCAAATGCAATTGTTGCAAAATATGGGGAGGTTTCCAAATGATTAAGTATTTAGAACAAGATAATCTAAGTGATTTAGTGAGTAGTGGAGTACATATTGTTGATTTTTATGCTGATTGGTGTGGTCCATGTAAGATGCTTGGTAATGTTTTAGAAGGGCTAGAAAATGTAAGTATTATTAAAGTGAATACCGATACACATTCTGAACTTGCAAGAGATTTTGGGGTTATGAGTATTCCCACGCTTGTTTTCTTTAAAGACGGAAAAGAAGTCAAAAAAGAAATTGGTTTTAAACCTAAAGAAGAATTAGAAAGAATTTTAAAGGAATTATAAAAGATGACTATATAGTCATCTTTTATATTTAGAAAGTATTCTTTTAGCAGGTTCTAAAGAGTTTTCGTAAGTAGTATCATGGGCATTTTCGTTAATGTAATAGCGAAAGATTTTTTTTCTTAAATTAGAATTGCACATATGATTTATATTGGGCATTTGATATTGCTTTCTATTGTATTGGTATAAATTATTGATAATTTGTTTTTTGTCATTGCTTTTGATTGAAATCCAAGTAGAACATAATTGTGTAATATCAAATATTTTTTCTAAAACAACAGCATCTAATACCTCTTGGTATTCTTCATAAGTTCCTAATTCAATACATTTATCTTTCATTATTTTTACAATTTCATATAAATCCAAAATAGTATCATTAGGAAATAAGGCAGACCTTACAATGAAACTACTGAAATGCCTACGATAAAAATAAAGAACTTCATTTGTAACTATAGATTTTTTGGCGATGGTTAAAAAGGGATAAATAAAAGCATTGTCTTCAAATCTTAGACTTTCTGGGAATCTCATATTTCTCTTGATTAAATTATGTGCAAATAATTTATTACAAGCAATACCACAATAATTTTTTATTGTATTTTTTTCTTTTTCTAAATTTATGTATCTATTTTCTACTTTGATATTCCGTTTTGATTCATGGCTTGTAAAAACACTTGTATATTTCGCTTCTACTAAAGGAACATCATATAGAGTGGCTAAATTCACTAATTTTTCAATGACATCTTTTCTTATAAAATCATCGCTATCTAAAAAGTAAATATAATCTCCATTGGCAGAATCTAAACCAATATTCCTAGAAATAGATACTCCTAAATTTATAGGATTGTTTATTAGCTTAATATTTCTATATTCTCTTCTATAATTTTCTAAAATAGTTAAAGAGTAATCTGTGCTTGCGTCATTAATAAGGATAATTTCTATATTTTTATAAGTTTGGTTAACAACAGAATCTAAACATTTCTTTACATATTTTTTGGTATTGTATACAGGTATGATTATCGTAACAAGTGGCATATTAATCTGTCCTTTCTTTTATCACTTCTTTGGCAGCATTTAAGTAGGCGCGTGTTAACCCTCCGGCCCCTAATTTAATTCCACCAAAATATCTAACAACAGAAATGAAAATATGATTTAAATTATTTTTTTCAATTAAATTATAAATGGGAGTTCCTGCCGTATTACTAGGTTCTTTGTCATCACTTTTTCTTACTACATTATCAATTTTATAGGCATAGGGAATATGTCTTGCTTTTTTATGTTCTTTTTTTAACATTTCTAAAATCTCTAACGCTTCTTCTTTGGTATTGATTTCATAGTAAACAGCAATAAATTTTGATTTTTTAATTTCTAATGTATAGGTATGTAATAATTTCATAAATAAACACCTGAGCAGTATTATATCTTATTTTTTAAAAATTTTATAGTATAATAATGGTAATAAAGGAGGAAAGCATATGTTTAAAGAAAAATTATCTTTAGTTCCTAATTTACCCGGTAGTTACCAAATGCGAAATCAAGATGGTGCCATTATTTATGTTGGAAAAGCCAAGAACTTACATCGTAGACTTTCCTCTTACTTTAATCGTACCCAAACAGGAAAAACAAAAAAAATGGTTTCAGAGATTGCAGATTTTACTTATATTGTTGCGGGTAGCGAGTTAGAAGCTTTTGTATTAGAATTAAATTTAATTAAAGAATACAATCCCAAATACAATATTCTTTTAAAAGACGATAAAAGTTATCCTTACATTGAATATATAGCTAAGCCTTATCCTAGAGTAAAAGTCTCTCGCTATTTAAATGTAAAAAGAAAAGACAACAAGAAATTGTTTGGTCCATACCCCAATGCCTATGCGGCAAGAAGAATTGTCAATTTATTAAATCGAGTGTATCCTTTAAAAAAATGTGAAGGAGCGAAAAAAGATTTGTGCTTATACTATCATATTCACGAATGTTTAGGGTATTGTAGTAAATCTTTAAACGGGGAAGAACTTGTAAAAATGGAACGTGAAATTCTAAGTTTTTTAAATGGGAATGATAAAATTTTGGTTAGACGTTTAGAAGAAAAAATGAACGAATATAGTGAGACTTTAAATTTTGAAATGGCTCTTGAGTTAAAAAAAGAACTAGATTATATCAAAATTATTATGGATAAACAAAAGGTAGAATTACATGATTTAGTGAATCGAGATGTGATTGGCTATTATTTTGACAAAGGCTATATAAGTATTCAAATCTTTTTCTTACGTAATGGCAAGATGGTAGGAGGAAAGTCCGATATTTTTCCGGTTGTTAGTGAAGTTATTGATGAATTAGATGAATACATCATGAATTTTTATAGTAAACATGAAATTCCCAAAGAAATATTGGTACTAGAGGATATGAACGGAGAATTATTAGAAAGTTTATTAGAAGTGAAATTTTTAACACCAACAAGAGGTCCTAAGAAAAAACTTTTAGAAATGGCGGTCATGAATTCTAAAATCAACTTAGAAAATGAACTAGAGCTCATCAAAAAAGATGAGTATAAAACGGAATCAGCTAATGAAGAGTTAAAAAACTTACTTGGACTTACAAGTTTGCATCGTATTGATTTATTTGACAACTCAAACCTTTTTGGCAATTTCTCCGTTAGCGGAATGGTGGTTTTTAAAGAGGGACGACCTAGTAAGAATGATTATCGTAAATACAAAATTCAAGTCGATAAAAATGACGATTACCATACAATGAAAGAAGTTGTGTATAGAAGATATTATCGAATGCTATTAGAAAAGAGTGAGAAACCGGATTTAATTATCGTAGATGGTGGGAATAACCAAATTAACGCTTGTAAAGAAGTGTTGAGTGAGTTAAACGTGAAGATTATGGTATGTGGTTTACGTAAAAATGACCATCATCGAACAAATGATTTAATAAGAGGAGATACTTATGAAGTGATTGAACTTGATAGAATGAGTAACGTATTTCACTATTTAACCCGTATGCAAGATGAAGTCCATCGTTATACCATTAATTATCACCGTACTATCCGCAGTAAAGGAAGTATTTCTAGTGTTTTAGATAATATTAGTGGTATAGGTGCGAAAAGAAAGAAAATGCTTATTAAGAAGTATGGAAGTGTTGTCAAAATGAAAGGTGCTTCTATCGAAGAATTGCAAGAGTTATTACCGGAAGAAGTTGCCAAAAACTTATATGATTTCTTGAAAGATTTTAAGTGAGAAATGCGTTTTTTTGAACGAAAATTTGACAAAAGAACCATTTTATTGTAGAATAGCAACCAATATTTGAAAGGGGAATATATATGACAATGGATGTAATTAAGTTAAATCTAAGTAGAACCGCTTATAATCATTTTGCAGTTTTATATAAGGTTTTAAACGATTTTTCTTATAATAAAAATGTTGAAACAGGTGAACAATTAAGTGTTTTAACGAAGGCTAGTAAATCAGGGATGCCATTACCAAGTGGCAGGTGGGGAAATGCACTTGCGGTAGCTTTAGAAATGCGATTTTATCAAGGTGCATTATTTATGATTGAAAATGCTGAAGAATTAGAAATCGATTTAGATAGTGTTTCAAGCGAATATGGTGGAAAGGATGTTTGGGATGTTAAACAAACTTTTGAATTATCACAACTAGGATTTGATATGACAAAAATCGCAGATAATGATGAGTTTTATAAAGATTTTCCTGAGACGATAAAAGTTAATAATAGCAATATTGATGCCGCAATCGAAATTTCGAAATTATTACAAGACAAAATGAAACGTAGTAGTAATAGATAATTATTCAAAATCATTTTAGTTTACCAAGAATATTTATAAATAGCCTTTTAACACAAGTGCTATTTTTTCTTTTTGCCTTATAGACTTTACCCAAGCCTTTTGATACAATATTTATGGTGGATGTTATGACAAAACTAATAAAGTTGGATAAGGATAGTACAATTAAAGTTTCAAATAAAATAGAAGAGTATCTTACGCCTGATTTTGTTTATATTCCCTTTCCACCTAAAAAAGAAGATTTGAAAAAAGAACCATTTATTAAAAAAGCAAGTAAAATTTACCAAAATGTGTATGCACCAGTTTCTGGAAAACTTACAAAAATAGAAAAATGTTTATTGCCTAATGGAAAAGAAGTGAATTGTTTAGTGTTTGCTAATGATTTTCAAGAGAAACAAGAACAAATTGTTGCAACACGTAAGAAAATCAATAATTTAACCAAAGAAATGATAATAGAAGATATTTTTAATACACATTTAAAAGAAAAATTAAACAAAGAAAATGTAGTCACATTCGTTATATCCGGAATTGATGATGAGCCTTATATTGAAAATGAAGTATTTTTGCAAAGAGAATATACTAAATTTTTAGCAGATGCTTTGGATGCTTTATTAAATGTATATCCAAATAGTAAAGTCTATATCGCTTTAAAAAATACGGATAATGAAACCATTTTAGCTTACCAAAATGTTTTAGGAATGTATAAAAATATAGAATTAAAGTTAGTGGAAGATTTATATTTAATTGGGAAAGAGTCGTTTTTAATTAAATACTTACGTATAAAAAATAATTATGTGTATTTAAAGGCAAGTGAAGTATATGAGATTTACCAAAATATTAAAAAAAGAAAACCAATTGTAGAACATTTTCTTACGATGAGTGGAAGTGGAACGAAAAATCCTCTTGTGATTAAAACCAAATTAGGAGTGAAAGTAGTCGATTTGTTTCAAAAATTTTTTCATGAAGATTTGTCAGAGTGTTCTTTTTATGTGAATGGCATGATGCAAGGAATTCAACTAGATATGAATAAACTCATTGTTACTCCAGATTTAGAAGGCATTATTATGATGAAAAAACAAAAACGAAATATAAAAAAATGCATTAAATGTGGAAAGTGTATTGCTATTTGTCCTATTCATTCTAATCCTTTGATGGCATACAAACTAGGAATGAAAGTAAAATGCATGCATTGTGGGCTTTGCAGTTACATTTGTCCTTCCTATATTCCTTTACAAAAATATTTAGAGGGTGATAAATATGAATAGAATTCATAAAATTATTCATTTTCCTTTAATAAAGAAATTGTATGTATTCTTTTTCTTTTTTGTACTTTATGGATGGTATAAAAATGGCTTGCTTCCTTATTTGGAACATTATTATTCTTTTTCTCACTTGTTTTTAATTTTGTTCTATCCCATTTGTGGATATGGAATTGGCGCATTGTTTGACTTTTTATTTAAAAACAAATATCCTTTTCCCAATCGTTTTTATGGGTTGCTTTTTAGTTTAATTGTGCCAATTTCTACGAATATTTGCCTTTTTATTCTAAGTTTATCTTTGCTTCTTTTTTTAAATACCTTCTGGATTAGCAAAAAAGATTCGGATTTGAATTTTATTGCTTTAGGTAAATTATTGTTAATACTCCTTTTGTATAGTTTACAAAGTTATTTCTATGCCAATTTATTAGAAGAAAGCCAAATGTTTGTTTATTCTTATTTAGATGGAATTTTTGGTCATAACGAAAGTGGATTGTTTACTTCGAATTCCTTTTTGTCTCTTGCAGCTTTAGGTGTTTTATCTTTTGATTCTTATTACAAAAAAGAGATTCCTTTTTATAGTTATGGCGTTTATCTTTTAACTTTGGTTTTTTATGCTTTCTTAAAAAGTGATATGAATTTCATTTTATCCCATTTATTTTCTAGTACCGTTTTATTTGTTTTCATTTTTATTGCTCCTTTATCTTCTTTTTCTCCTTATTCTAAGAAAAGAGTGGCCTTCTATAGCATTTTATTAGGGCTTACAATCCTTCCTTTTAGCTTACTTACCAATTTTTTTGAAGGAGTTTATATTTCTCTAATTTTGGTAAATCTCTTACTAATTTTCCTAAATCATTTGCAAATTTCCTTAATTAAACGTAGAATTTAGAATTTTTAAGACGCAATTTCCTATTTTGGACATTTTACATGTTCTTTTTTTTATGTTATTCTCTTTGCACTCACTTCCTAGAAATGGAGATTATATATGAAAAAAAGAACAGTAGTTCTAATTTTAATTGGTAGCTTTTTTCTTTTTAGCAAGCAAGTGTTTGCGCTGAAATTTAATGAAGATGTTGTTTTTTCGGAGTATAGTATTAAAACGTTTAGAGCCAATCCAAGCGTTTCTATATCGGGGCATATTTTTCATTTTACGGATGATGAAGGAAAAACGTATTATTTTTTAAATCCAACAGCAAATTTTTTTAGGGGATATAGTTATCTTGCCAGTATTTCCAATCTAGATAAAGAGATTTTAAAAGAAATTTCAAGAGTCATTTATTATGGATATGGGTATAAGAACCAAACCTCCTTGGAGTACTATGCTGCTACTCAATACTTGTTATTTAAAGCATACAAGGAATATACCATTACTTTTATTGATACGGAAAGAAAGCAAGTATTTCCTTTTCAAAAAGAGATTGCCCAAATAGAAAAGAATCTAGAAAAAAATGAATTTCAATGGGAAGATTTGACTACGACAAAACATACTTTAGAAATTGATGATGAATATATCGTAAAACATTTTATAGTACAAGGAGAAAATGTAAAAACAGAAGAAAAAAACGGAAAAATAGAAATTATTTTGCTAAACGATTTAGAAGAATATACGTTAGAGTTTATTCCAAAAGCGGATTGTTCTAAAGTAGAAGTGTTTGGAAGAAATAATGATACGCAATTTATTCATATGGATTTGATTTGTGAAAATGTCTATTCACGTACCATTCATCTAAAAAAAGATAATATTTCATCCGAAAATCATACAGAAGAGGAAGAAAAAATGAATTTAGAACAATTGGGGATAGGTGAGAAAAAAGAAAACACAGTTCGTGTTCCTGCAACAGGCAAAAAGAATTATACTTGGATTTTCCTTCTTTTCTTATTAGGAGATGTCTATTATGTTTTTAAAAGGTAGTTTTTCTTTTTTCATTCTGCTTTTTTCTCTTGTTATGTCTTCCATAAATCTGCTTAAGGATCGCACTATGGAGCTAGAAATACCTAACCTCAATTATCAAGAAAACATTAAAGTTAGAAATAATGCTTATCTTTTAATAGAGGAGGAGTTGGATAGCTTAAAAACAAATGATAAAATTCTTATCAAAAAAGGAAAGGAAACGTTTTATTATAAAGTAATTACAAAATATGAAAAAAATAGAGAAGAAGTACTTCCTATTTTAGAAGAAGAACATATTGCTTTAATTGAAAAAAATCAGTCTACTTTACAGACCATTATCATTGCTGCAAATACCGGTAAATTGGTTAAAATTTAGAGACAAATGCGAAATTTTACGAAATTTTGCATTTTTTTGTCGTAAAAAAAAGGAAATAGAGGGCTAAGGGGTAATATATATTATTAGGAGGTTGTTTTTATGACCTTTATTGCACAAGATGAAATTAATCGGATTCGAAGTAATGCTTCTATTGTAGATGTCATCTCTTCTTATATCCCATTAACACAAAAAGGAAAAAATTATTTTGGGGTTTGTCCTTTTCATGAAGACCACTCTCCTAGTATGAGTGTATCGGAGGAAAAGCAAATATATAAATGTTTTTCTTGTGGAGCTACCGGCAATGTATTTACGTTTGTAGAAAATTATTTAAACTTAAGTTTTGCGGAAAGTGTAGAATTAATAGCAAGTAAAGTTGGTATTTCTTTATCTACACCCCTACAGAAGAAAAAAGAGAGTAAGTTTAAAGAAGAATATGCCCTAATGGATTTTACTCTAAAACTTTATCAAAACAACTTAAATACAGAAGAAGGACAAAAAGCAATTGCTTATCTAAAAAAAAGAGGATTACTTGAAGATACCATCAAAGATTTTTCTATTGGTTTATCTTTAGATAAAAATATGCTCTATACCATTTTGAGAAAAAAAGAGTACTCTGAAAAAACGATGGAAGATTTAGGACTTATTAATAAAGGAAAAGAAGATGTCTATGATGTTTTTCAAAATAGAATCATGTTTCCGATTCATAATTTAGAGGGACAAGTAGTTGGTTTTACGGCAAGGTGTTACTTAAAAGAAGAAACGCCAAAATATTTAAATACAAAAGAAACGTATATTTTTAAAAAGGGAAATATTTTATTTAATTACCATCGAGCAAAAGACGCTATACGACTACAAAAAGAAGTGGTTATAGTCGAAGGAAATATGGATGCTATACGACTTTACTCCGTTGGTATTAAAAATGTCATTGCCCTAATGGGAACAAGCCTAACCAAAGAACAAATAGAGGCGATAAAAAAATTACGTTCTAAAGTCATTTTAATGCTTGATAATGATAATGCAGGAGAAACAGCAACACTTGCAATTGGAAATACTCTAGAAGAAAACAAGATTTCGTTTTCTATTGTTCGCTTAAGTGGTGAAAAAGACCCAGATGAATATATCATTCAAAATGGGTGTGATGCCATGTTAGAAAACATTAAAAATGCCATTTCTTTTGTAGATTTTAAATTGAATTATTTTAAAAAGAATAAGAATCTAAACGAAGCCAACGATTTAGCGGAATACATAAAAGCCGTTATAGATGGTCTTAAAAATACAACTGATGCCATTTTAAAAGAAGTGACTTTACAAAAATTGGCAAAAGATTATAATATATCCTATGCAGTTTTAAAAGAACAGCTTGGCGAAAAAGAAATAGAAAGAAAAGAAAAACAAGAGTTAAAAGTGGTAAAAGAGAAAAAAGAAAGCCAAAGCAGTTATGATAAAGTATGTTCTAAAATTTTATTCTACATGATGAACGCTAAAGAATATGTGAAGCTTTATCAAACGAAATTAGGTATCTTTCCTACAAAGGACCATCGCGTGATTGCTAATGAAATCATTTATTACTTAGAAAACCATAAGACCATCAATTTAGCTGATTTTATTAGTTATGCGGAAAATACGAATGTAAAGAATGAAATAATGGCTATAATAAGTAATGAGAAAGATATGAATATTACAGAAGATGGGATGATGGAACTTTTAAGTATTATAAAGAAGAAAATAAAAAAAGAAGAGATTAAGAAATTAAAAGAAGAAATTAAAAGTGAATATGATATCAATAAAAAAATGGCATTACTTGAGAAAATCGCCGAATTAAAAAAAGGAAATGAGTTTGAATAGAATGGAGTTAAAAAATGAATATTTTAAAACAAATAGAAAATATATTGTGTAGTCAAGTTACACCTTTGGATAATTTCTTAAACACAGAACCTTTTGAGCCTGAAACTGACTATAAATTAGAACAAAATTCTCCTTTTTCTTGTTCATTAGGAGAAAATAAAACATTAAATGATAGTGAGATAAGAGAAGCAATTCAAAATACCCCCGATTTAACAGAGGATTTAGAAATGAAGCAAATGAGCCAATCTGAATTTTATCAGTTAAGTTATATGGATTGTTTGCCATCTCAAGACAAAGAAATATTAGCAAGAACAAGAGTAATAAGAAAACTAAATATAGGTAGAAAATAAAGGAAGTGTAGAAAATGAAAGTGATTAAAACATTTGAAGAAAGAAAAGAAGAATTAATAAAATTAGGAAAAGAAAAAGGTGTGATTACCTTTGAACAACTTGCTGAAAGTTTAAAAGGCCTTGATGTAGACAATGATTCTTTGGATGAGTTATATAGCACATTTGTAGAGAATAACATTGAGATTATTGCGGAAGAAGAGGAAGGTAGTGATGGCGGTAAAGCTCCTGAAAAAGAGGAGCCAATTATCTTAGATGATGCGGAAATTACAAAAGATGTGAATATAAACGACCCTGTTCGTATGTATTTAAAGGAAATTGGTAAAATTAGTTTGTTATCCGGAGAACAGGAACTTGATTTATCAAAAAAAGCAGCAGCAGGAGACGAAATGGCGAAAAATATTCTTGCGGAATCTAACTTGCGTTTGGTTGTCAGTATTGCCAAGAGATATGTAGGACGTGGACTTTTATTTCTTGATTTGATTCAAGAAGGAAATATTGGTCTTATGAAAGCGGTAGACAAGTTTGATTATGATAAAGGATTTAAGTTTTCAACTTATGCGACATGGTGGATTCGTCAAGCTATAACTCGTGCCTTAGCAGACCAAGCAAGAACCATTCGTGTACCGGTTCATATGGTAGAAACCATTAATAAAATGGCTCGTATCCAAAGACAATTAACCCTTGAATTAAATCGTGAACCTAGTGAAGAGGAAGTAGCTAAGAAAATGGGAATCACAGTTGAAAAGGTACGTGAAGTAATTAAAATTAGTCAAGACCCGGTTTCACTTGAAACGCCGATAGGAGAAGAAGAAGATTCTCATTTAGGAGATTTTGTACCGGATGCAAGTTCTATGACTCCTGAGGAATATGCCACCAATGAAATATTGAAAGAAGAAATTAAAGCCGTTTTAGAGACTTTACAAGAAAGAGAGCAAGAAGTGTTAGAACTTCGTTTTGGCTTAGTAGATGGGACAAGTCATACTCTAGAAGAAGTAGGGAAAAGATTTAATGTTACGCGTGAGAGAATTCGTCAAATTGAAGCAAAAGCATTACGAAAATTAAGACATCCTTCACGCGCGAAAAAATTAAAGGATTTTCTATCTGACTAATGAGCAAATTACGTATTAATTCTATTGCTTCTTTTATAGAAAAAGAAGATAGAGTAGTAGATATTGGGTGTGACCATGCTTATTTGGCTATTCTTTTAATAAAAAAGCAAATTTGTCAAAGTGTAATTGCCTCCGATATCAATGAAAATGCATTAAATAGTGCCAAAAAGAATATAAAAAAAGAACATTTAGAAAAAAAGATTCCCACTATTTTATCGGATGGATTAGAGAATATCAATCAGAATCAAATTGATACCCTTGTTATCGCAGGTATGGGAACGTCTACTATTTTACATATTTTGGAAAAAATAGAGAAAGACAAAATAAAAAAAATTGTATTACAATCCAATAATGATTTATATTGTTTGCGAAAAAAAGTAAAAAAAATGGGATATTATTTGCAAAATGAAAAAGTTATCTATGAAAAAGGACATTACTATGTAATTGGAAAATATACCAAAAAGAAAAAAAGATTAAAAAAATGCGAATTGTATTTCGGGTTATACCAAAAAGCATATAAAGACTATTATGTTTATTTACAACAAGAATATAAAAAGATTAATCTTAAAATAAACTATAAGCATTTGAAAGAAAAAATAATGCTTCTTTACAAAATGCGTATATTAAAAAAATATTTATAAAAAGAAAGTAGGAGAGGTAGATTCCTCTTTTTTTGTTGTTATGGAGTTTTTTGGTTTTGCAGTTGTATTTATAACGACAGCCTCTTTCGCTTCAATTGTTTTAGGATTGCTTTTTTTAAATTCTTTTAAAATACCCATCATACTTCTTGCGTTATGAATCATGGGTTTGGCTTTTTGGTATAAAGGGATTACTTGATTTGCAATTTGTAGCGTTTTAGAAAGTCCACCAATCACTTTTGTGAAACTCAAACCTCTTGCTACACCCGGAGCATTAAACATACTATCACCTTACCATATTTTATGTACTTTTTTACTAGAAGTTGCACATTTTTCTAGGCATAGTACATTTTCTTGTGATATAATCATTTATAGTAAGAATAATAAAGGAGGACGAAAGTATATGGCAAGCGAAAATAAAAATACAAATGCTTTTTTACTTCCTTTATTCATTATCAAAGATATTTTCTTATTTGCAATTCGCGGTATTAAATTTGTTTTCCTTGACATTTTTAGGTTTCTATTTAATAAAACAAGCAAAGAAGTGGACCATGCTTATCAAAGTACAAAGCAAGTGTTCCATCACGAAAAAGAAGTAGAAAAAAGAAAGAAAGAAGAAGAAAGAAAAGCCAAATGGCAAGAAAAATATAATAATTTTTGGTTTGTAAAAAGACAAAATGCTAAATTAGAAGAAATGCGCAAGGATTTACTATTGAACTTGCAAAATGAAGGTAGTGAGAGAAGTGCTACACCAAGAGTTTTTCAATATATTGCAAGAAATAAAAAAGGTAAAGTAGAAACTGCAACAATTAATGGATATTCAAAATTAGATGTTAATACCTTTTTAATTCAAGAGGGATATACTGTATACGATATTAAGACAAGTAAAACAATAGATTTTTTATATGGAGACACTAGTATTTTTGCTGTTAAAATGTCTACAAAAGATTTATTGTTTTGGCTAACTCAACTTTCTACTTACATTAAAAGTGGAATCACATTAACTGAATCTGTAAAAATTTTAAATAATCAGATGCAAAAGAAAAAGAAATATCGTAAATATTTCCAATCTATTATCTATGAACTTACCATGGGAGAACCTTTCTCTAAAGCCTTAGAAAAACAAGGAGTTTTATTTCCCGCTTTATTAATTAATATGATAAGAGCTGCGGAAGCAACAGGAGAGTTAGAAGCTACTTTAACGGATATGGCAAATTATTATGAAGATTTAGATAAAACAAGAAAACAGATGATTAGTGCTATTACTTATCCGACGATTATTATGGTCTTTGCTTTAGGCGTTATTACTTTCATTTTGCTTTATGTAATTCCACAATTTGTAAAAATTTACGAAGACTCTTCCGCTGAAATTACTGGCATCACTTTAATGATAATTAATTTGAGTAATTTCTTGAAAGAAAACATTTTAATTATTGGATTTGTATTCGTTCTAATTATCGGTGTACTTTATTTATGCTATAAAAAAATTAAAGCTTTCCGTAAAAATATTCAAGTGTTCTTAATGCATATGCCACTTATAGGAAATATTATGATTTATAACGAACTTACTATTTTTACGAAAACATTTTCCTCTTTACTTGCTAATAATGTATTTATTACAGATAGTATGGCAATTTTAAGCCGTATTACCAACAATGAAATTTATAAAGAAATTATGAACAATACAATTGATAATATTGTAAAAGGAGATAAAATTTCTACTTCTTTTAAAGACCAATGGGCAGTACCTGATGTTGCTTATTACATGATTGTAACAGGAGAATCAACAGGAAGACTTGCCGATATGATGAAAAAAGTAAGTGACTATTATGCAGAAATGCATCGTAGTTTAGTCAATAACTTAAAAGCTTTCATAGAACCAATTTTGATTGCCGTTTTAGCGCTTGTAGTTGGGGTCATAATCTTAGCTGTTATCTTACCAATGTTTGGTTTAATGAGTTCAATAGAATAGGGGAATTTGTATGTATTATATTATCATATTATTTATTTTAGGGGCCATAATGGGTTCATTCTACTATGTTGTGGGAACAAGACTTCCAAATAACGAATCATTACTAAAACCAAGAAGTCATTGTACGGCATGTAATCATAATTTGAAATGGTACGAATTAATACCGATTCTTTCATTTATAGGGTTAAGAGGGAAATGTCGTGAATGTCATCAAAAAATATCTATGGAATATCTTCTTTACGAAATTCTTACCGGGTATTTATTTGCTATAAGTTATGTTAAATTTGGATTTTCTTATGAATTTTTTGTTTCTATAATATTAGCTTCTCTTGTCATTCTTATTTTGATTACAGATTTCAAATTTATGATTATTTTGGATTCACCTCTTGTAATATCTGCTATTTGTTTATTTGGACTTAGATGGTACTATTTTGGAATAACAAATGCTTTCGTTAACGTAGGATACGGATTTGCCGGATTTCTATTTATGTTATTTATTGGCTATATAGGAAAAATGTTATTTAATAGAGAAGCATTAGGTGGGGGAGATATTAAGTTTTCTTTTATCATCGGAATGGTTCTAGGTTATAAATATGGTTTAATGGCTCTTATTTTTTCAACCTTCTTAGCTCTTCCTTATGCTGTAGGGACGATGCTACTAAAAAAAGATAATGAAGTTCCATTTGGACCATTTTTAGCAAGTAGTGTGTTTATTATTTATTTCTTTTTAGAGAAGTTCCAATATATTCTAGCAATATTTTAAGTAGAGAAAAAGACCGTTTTATTAGCGGTCTTTTATAATGTTTCTAAACTTTCTACTATGTTTGAAGTATTAACTACTTGGGTAGGTTGAACGTTTTCCGTTTTACCAATTAAAGCGTTTTTGATGGCTATATCTTCGCTACCTAAATCATCGTCAATATCAATAACTCTTAATATTTCTTCAAAACTAGATAATCCTTCCATTACTTTGATTAAACCATCTTCTAAAAGAGTAGTGGTTCCATCTTTTTTGTAAACCAATTTTCTTAAATCTTCTTTACGAGTATTATTGGTAATGCCATCTCTTATATTTTGATCAATCACAAGTACTTCTTGAATAGCAACACGTCCTTTGTAACCTTGGTAGCATTCATCACAACCAACAGGAGCATATATATCGGTGATATCCATTCCTAACACTTGTTTAAAAACATTCTTTTCATAAGGAGTAGCTGGTCTTGAAGTACGGCATTTAGGACATAATCTTTTAACTAATCTTTGGCTAATAACACCGGTTAAGGCAGAACCTAATAGGTATCTTTCTACGTCCATATCTAAAAGTCTTTCAATCGTATTTAAAGAGTTATTGGTGTGAATAGTGGATAATACTAAATGCCCTGTAATAGATGCACGTACGGCAATTCTAGCTGTTTCATCATCACGTATTTCTCCAATCATAATGACATTTGGATCTTGTCTTAAAATACTTCTTAATGCTTGAGCAAAAGTAAGTCCAATTTCACTCATGGTTTGGACTTGATTAATTCCTGCAAGTTTCATTTCCACAGGGTCTTCTACAGTAATAATATTACGTTCTGTTGTATTTAATATTTGAAGCATAGAATAAACAGTAGTAGATTTCCCTGTACCCGTAGCACCTGTGATTAAAATAATTCCGTTTGGTTCATTAATTAATTTTTGGACCTTTACTAAATTTTTACTTGAAAATCCTAAAGACTCTAATCCATTTGTACTCATTGTATAATCAAGAATACGAATAACGACTTTTTCTCCATAAACCGTTGGCAGTGTAGAAACACGTAAATCTAGGCTATCGTCTTCTATTAAGTTCTTGATTGCACCATCTTGAGGAAGCCTTGATTCTGTTATATTCATTCCTGATATAATTTTAATACGTGTAATTAAAGGGTTTTTAACAGATTCTGGGACCGTTGCATAATTAACTAATTCTCCATCTACACGAATTCTTACATTTAATACCGTAGGAGTAGGGTCAAAATGGATATCACTTGCGTTTTTCTTGGCTGCATCTAAAATCATTTCATTTACAATATCGACCACTGGTAATTTTTCATAATCATATTCTCTAAACATATGGGTATCACATCCTCTTTATTCTATTTCATTATATAATAACTCATAAGAACTTACAAGAAAAAAACCTACTTAAGATAGGTTTATCTTGCAGAAAGCATATAGCCAACGAGGGTTGCAAATACACTTCCTACCATTAATATAAGCATAATCCATACAAGAATTTTTCTTGTTCTTTTTTTCATGTTTCACCTCTAAACGTAATAAATTTATCATATTTTTAAGAATTAGTAAATAGACTTAAGAAAGGTGATATATATGAGAACAATTTGGACAAGCCTAAAAAAACACAAATCTTTGCTTTTGTTTATTTCTATTTTATTTCTTTTTGGTTTTATTACCGGAATACTTTTTTATTTTAAACAAGAGGCATCCGTAAAAGAAAGCATTATATTATCTCTTACAAATTTATTTCAAAATAATGTATTTACGATTAAAAATATTTTTTATCATTTTATTATATTGATTGTGATTTGTGTCACTTTATTTTGTTTTATAGGGCTTCCCATTCTCATTCTTTATATTTTTTTTGAAGGAATTACGATTGGTTTTATTGTTCCCATATTCTTCTCATTGTTTAAAATTAATGCAATAGGGTATTTCTTACTTTACTTTTTCTTAGTAAAATTCTTATTCGTTTTCTTTCTATTTATGTTGTTTGTAAAATCTATTTATTATTTAAAAAATTATATTTTATGTTTAAAAAAGAAGAGTTATGCTTTTATAAAAAATTTAAAATATATTGTCATTCTGATTTTGATTATTTTAATAAACGACCTTTTTGTTTATTTTGTTTCCAATCGTCTTTTGATATTGCTATTGGGGTGAAATTAAGATAAAATCTTTTTAAAGAGAGAGGTTTTGTATGAAGGATAGCTGTTATATAGAATTTGGCGGAGTCGAAATTCAAGTTGGAGATGTATTCTTTGTAAAATTGAAAGATTTATTAGGCTTAGCTATAAATTCAAAAAATGTAGAAAAGAATGAGGAATATGATTATACGGAACATGCTAGTTTTCCGCATAGTATAAGTACATTTGGTAATTTTGAACGTTATGAAGAGTTTAATGATTATGACGCAGAAATAAGAAAAAATGCTATAACATTAGTAAAATATCTTGGGAATGGGATCTTTTTAGAATATTTTACCGGCATATTAATAGGATATCAAGATAATCAAAAATGGCGTATTTGCAGTAAAAATTGGCCGATTGATACTAGTATAATTACTTATACCGATATGATGACTTATAACCAATACCAAGATTGGGCTGACTTTATAGCTTCATATATTCGTTACCAACAAATCTCATTATTGATAAAGGATAATTCGTTTATGCTTGTAAATGGTAAAAGATGCTTTGACTTTCAAAATCAGTTGGGTATAAAATGGGATGAAGAAAAAAGAAAAAGGACGAGTAAAAAAGCAGATATAATACATACTATTGAGTTGATGAATAGTATATCTTTCACTAATATAAAGGAAGCAATGAATAAAATAAAATAATAGCACATGATGAACCATTTGCTTATGCAGAAGATATGATTAGAACATTTAAGATGTAAGATTACATCAAATATAATTTTAAGGAACATAAATTTTGTTCTTTTTTCTTGTCTTTCCTTTAACTTAATTTCTTGCTATAATAGACGTGAATTCAGGTGATAGTATGACAAAAGTAGTTGTTGGTATTTCAGGAGGCGTCGATTCTGCTGTAGCGGCTTATTTGTTAAAAAAAGAAGGTTATGAAGTAGAAGGCCTTTTTATGCGTAATTGGGATAGTATGATTAATAATGATATCAATGGTAATCCTAATTTAAATAACAACATATGCCCACAAGAACAAGATTATAATGATGCTTTAGAAACTTGTAAGATTTTAGAGATTCCCTTACACCGTATTGACTTTATAAAAGAGTATTGGGATTATGTCTTTACCTATTTTTTAAAAGAATTAGAAAAGGGAAGAACTCCTAACCCAGATTTATTATGCAACAAGTATATTAAATTTGACTTATTTAAAAAGGAAGCAAAAAGACTTGGAGCAGATTATATGGCAACAGGACATTATGCTAGATGCAAAGATAATAAATTATTCAGAGGAATTGATAGTAATAAAGACCAAAGTTATTTTCTGGCGAATATTAGTAAAGAACAATTAAAAAATGTTTTATTTCCTGTGGGAGAACTAGAAAAAAGTGAAGTACGCAAAATTGCCAAAGAAATAGGCTTAAATGTAGCAGAAAAAAAAGATTCTACTGGGATTTGTTTCATTGGTGAGAGAAATTATCAAGCGTTCATAAGAAATTATTTAAAACCAAATCCGGGGCCGATTTTAAATGTTGAAACAAAAGAACAAATTGGTACCCATACAGGACTAATGAATTACACGATTGGACAGCGAAGAAACGTTGGTATTAGTGGGAATGAAAAACGTCATTATGTTTGCGGAAAAGACGTAAAAAATAACATTTTATATGTTGCTTTTGGAGATAGTGAATACTTATATAGTGATATGTGTGTTGTAGAAGATGTCAACTTTATAAGTGATGCAAGACCTATAGATTGTACGGCAAAGTTTCGTTATAGAGGTGAAGACTATCCGGTCTCTTTAGAATATATAGATAACGATCATATTAAAGTTTCTTATCCCGAACGAGTAAAAGCTGTTACTCCTGGACAAGCTTGTGTATTTTATTTAGGAGAAGAATGTTTAGGCTGTGGGATTATTAAAGAAATTTATAAAGATGGCGAAAAGTTATTTTATTTATAAGTTTACACTCTTTTACACTTGACAAATAAGTGTTAAATGATATAATTTAAATGTAAAATCAAGGAGGTACATTACATGAATCGATTAAATGAATTATTACAAGAATTAGGAATTTCTAAAGTAAGGTTAGCCAAGTATTTAGGTGTAAGTCGCCAGATGGTTTATAATTATTTGGAATTAGATGACATTAATAAATGGCCCAAAGAAAAGAAAATTTTACTTTTTAAATTATTAGATATAGAAGATGGAGAAGAAGGGACAATTAAATCTATTAAGGTAACTACTGATTATTTAATGGCGGTAGAGTCTCGTTTAAATCAAGGAGTTAAGTCTTCAAGTGATATGGATAGTTACTTTGATATGAAAGGTTTGAATAAAGAGGAGCAAACTTTACTTGCTGATTTAACTTATCTTTTAAAAGAAAAATTATTAGACGATGCGAATAAGGAAGAAAATTATTATGCAATAGAATATTTGTATCATATGATGCAATCTATTGATAATGTTCCTGAAATTAAATACATTTTTGGTTATATGTCAAAAACAACCGGATTTACGAATCCAGAAGATTATAAATTTAACGAAGATAAACAATTTATTTTTGAAGGTATTTTGTATTCGGCTTTGACTTTATATAATAATGGCGGAGCAAGTCGTAGCAAACTAGCTGAAAGTCATAAACGTTTTGTCCAAGAAATTGAACAAAAAAATGAAGAAAAATTAAGCCGTACACAACAATTAAATACGATTAAAATCCAAGCCTTAAAAGAACTTGGATATACTGAAATCAATGAATCAAATGCACAAGAAGTCATTGAAAAAATAGCCGAAATTGAATCAAGAAAGGTATAAGTTAGTACCTTTTTTAAATTTTAGAAATAGAGAAGGGGAGTAGCACTACTCTTCTATAATTTTAAAAGTAGGGCGATTATTCTTTTAAAAAAAGAATATTTAAATTTACATCCAACAAAATTTTCCATCTTTAGAAGTATATACCATGAATAATAAGAAATATCTTATCCATATAATAAATTAATAGATAATGGTTAAAAATTGTAAAATCGCAAATTAAAAACCACTTAATTAAAATTTATAACTCCCCTCTTTATTTAAATTAAAAAGAGAGTAGATGATAGGTAATTAAGTCTATTTTAAGCAATCGAAAATAAAAAAGATGGATAGTTGTTCATTTCGATTTATTTTAAAGAAGATAATTAAAGAATAAGATTAAGAATAATTTTTGAAATTAATTTAAAGTTAAAATAAAAAATTTCTAATAAATTAACTTTTAAAAAAAGATAATTACTTTATATGAAGTGAAAATTACTGAAAGTAATTATAAAATCTAATAGATTACTGTATATATATATTATTTTATTTAATAAAATATACAATTTCATATAATATATATTATGTTAACTTTAAATTTCGATGTTTTATTTTTACAAAGAATAACTTATTAGTTTATTAGTTTATTTATTAATCTATTTAAAAAAATCTTCTTATTTTCAAAATATTTATCATAATTTATACATAAATAAAATAGTATATCATTTAATTTATTTATGTAATGTTGATTACTAAAATCTTCATGTCCTCTTATTACTATATAACATATCATTAATACCTCTATAATTATAATTATCTTCATATTTTCTTCTATAAATATAGAATTTTGAACTAACGCAAAAATAGATAAGCTAAATCCTGCTATAGCTATAAAATTCCATTTTTTATTCCTTTCTTTATTATAATACATTAATTCTTTTATATTATCTAAGCTTGTAATATTATGATTTTTTAATATTTTTACTATATCTTCTATTTGCTTTTCTTCATTCACTTTGGCATTAATCCATAATGAAACAAATATATATATTCCAATAAAACTAAATGCTATATATTTCATATAAATATTATTTAATAAAAGCATTGCTGCTATTGTCATAAAATATGCGATAATTATGATTATTTTTTCATAAAATAAATTTTTTAACACTTTTTTAATTTCTTTATCTAATTTATCTAACATATAACCTACCTTCTTCCATTTATTGGTAGATTATATTAAAGAGAATTTATAAAAAAGTCAAATAATTTTTTAGAATAGACATCTTGCGAAATTAAATTAGAGGCAATAATTGTACAAAGAACA
>CAJUKB010000015.1 GCA_910587325.1 uncultured Bacilli bacterium
TTCAAATTTTTTAAAAAATTACAAAAAAGTACTTGATTTTTATTAGCAAGTTTCATTTCCTCAAAACAAGCTATCTTATGATTTTTTAAATTTGTTTTACAATCTTCTAAAAAACACTTGTTTAGCAATTCATAGAAACATTCCAAATCACATTCATTTTCAACTTTAAAAAATTCTTCCATAAATTTATCTAAATAGCCTTTTGACATTGTAGAATTGCTGACGTCATTTTTTTGATTCTTTTTCATTCTGTTTATCCTTTCTCATTTATTTTGTTCAATAAAATCTCTTTATCTATTTAATTTTTATTTTTACTAAATGTCAATTGATAATTTTCATTTTCACTTTCTATCGTTATTTGTTCAATAAATTCTTTTGTTTCTACCTTTATTTTTACCATTTCCTCTTTATATAGAAAATCGTATACATAGTTAGAAGTATCTTGATTATCTATATCTTTCTCTTCTTCTGCTTCTAAAATCAAAGAAATAAGTGTTTTTCTATCTAAAAAATCTGGTATAATTTCTTCATAAATACTTTCTATTTCTGTTACTTGATCCAATATTACCTCATAAAATATCCCATTTTCTATTCGATATTTGGTTATTCTATTTGCATCTTCTTTGTAGCCATTTACTACTTCATTATGCTCGGTTCCTTCATATTTTATACTATTATCATTTTTAGTTACTATAAAAGACATAAGGTATTCATCACTTAATAAATCCTGTAACTTTTCTTCATAAGATATACTGCTACTTTCTTGCTGTGTTTTCATTTGTATTGGTTCTTTTGGACTACTAAATATATTTATAATAGAAACAACTCCCATTAAAATTGTTAAAGCTACAATCCATATCACCAAAACCATTAAAGAGTGCCATCTAGGATGTTTCCAACATTTTACTATAAATTCTTTATTCATATTCTACCCTACTTTTTTGCCTATTAATTTTTCTTTATCTACACCATTTAAGTAATCCGCTATATGCATTTCTTTTTTACCAAATGGTTTTACTTTTTCTAAATAAATAACGCCATCCATACAAGCAATTCCAAAAGTATTTTTGGTAACTTCTACAATAGTTCCTACTTCATTTTTTATTTCTTTTTGTTCAAATCTTGCTTCTATTACTTTGAATTCAGTATCATTTAATAAAAAGTTTGCTAAAGGCCAAGGATTTAAACCGCGAACATGATTTATTATTTCTATTCCTTTTTTATGAAAATCCAATCTTTCTTCTTCTCTTTTTATGTTATAGGCAAACGTGACTTCACTAATATTTTGTTTTATTCTTTGGTTGGTCCCATTTACAATACTTGGTAATGTATCTATTAGTAAATTAGCCCCTAAAAGCGATAATTTTTCATGCAAAGTTCCTACGTTATCACTCTCTTGTATAACGTATTCCGCTTGGGAAATAATATCACCATTATCCATTTTTTCAGCCATGTACATAATGGTAACACCTGTTTTTTCTTCCCCATTTAACAAACATTTGTGAATGGGTGCACCGCCTCGGTATTTTGGAAGTAAGGATGCATGAACATTGATACAACCTAAACGCGGATAATCTAAAATTGCTTTTGGAATAATTTGTCCATAAGCACAGGTAATAATAATATCAGCTTCTGTATTTAAAATTGCATTATAATCACTTTTGATTTTTGGAGGTTGAAATACCGGAATATGATGTTTTTCTGCTTCTACTTTAACAGGTGTTGGTGTTAAAACCTGTTTTCTACCTACTAATTTATCAGGCTGGGTTACTACTAATACTACATTTGTATTTTCTATTAATTTTTGTAAAACAGGAACTGCAAAATCAGGAGTTCCCATAAAAATCACTTTTAAGCCTTTCATAATGAATGTCCTTCTTTCTCTAATGAATTTTTTTGATTAAAATATGTATCTTTTATATGACAAATTGAATTTAAAATACATTTTCTATCTTCTAGTCCTAAATCAGTTAAGCCCATCATTTTGATACAAGTTAAAAAATCACTTTGATTTATTTCTTCATGTAATTTAACTATTGTTTTCATATAAGAATGATCTTTTTTATATCCCTCTAATAAGAATGATGCCAAATACAAACCTAGTAGATGTAATAACTCATACTCTACATTAATACTGGGATGCTCTGCTAAAAAAGTCAAATTTTCTGTATAATCATTAAAATTTTCATTTATGCTTTTAAAAAAGTATTGATAAGACTCTTTAGACACATTTCCAAACTCCATAAATACTAAAAATAATTTTAATATTTTTTTAATACTCTTAGCAATATGATATAGCGCGTTGCCTTCTCCTTTTAATACAAATTGTGCATCATTCGTATATCCAAGTTTATATAAATAATCTGCACTGATATACAATTCAGCATAAGCTAAAGTTTCTGTTAACAAATCGCTAACTTGATTTCTTCTTTCTTTTGGCTCGTCTCTATAATGGCTTATCTCGTGAATTAAAGTAGGAATATCACTTACTAGACCATTTTCACAAACATCTATTACAAATTTTTTTCTATTATTCTCAAGATGCATATTGCCTCGAGCACAATTTCCTATATAAAAATAATCAAAATTATTTTCCAATTGATTATAATCTATAAAAGCAATAGTCCCATCATTTATATACTGCTCAATCTCAAATTCTATACTATTATCTTGGAAATAATTTTTTACCAATTTTATTTTATCTTTCAATGTCATTTTCGTTAAAGTATCAATATCAAAAGAAATTCCATTTTTAAAATAAGGTTCTAAAGTTTCTTCTACTTCTTTTGCTATTTTGTAAAACAAAAAAAGATTATCAAAAATTATACTTTGTAATGTGTTATGAGACACTAAATAATCGTTTAAATAATTTTCTATATCTTTAACTGTTGTCATACTCAGTCACCTAGAGTTATTATACATAAAAAAAGAAAATAATTCTATCTACTTATATTATTTTCTTTATTTTCATATTGTTTTTGATTTGCTTTTAAAGATACTTCTTCTTGCTGTAAAACATCAGTATAAGAAAAATATTTTGTGGAACTTAAAAGATACGCAACACTTAAAACTTCAGCATTTTCAGTAAATTCTTCATTTTGTTCAGGTAAAAAACTATTTGTAACAAGTTTATAATCTGTTGAATAAGATTCCGGATCATAACTTTCAACTAAAGAATATTCCGGTATTCTAAAACTTCTAAAAGTTTTTTCATTTTCTCGTTCATCAACTAAACCCATTAAAAGTACATTTGCATCTTCTGAATCTTTCATTTTGTAAGTAACAGATACAACATACTTATAACTATTTGTTTCTCCATTAGCATCCTCTACCACTTTATTTTCCGTTTCTTCTTTCTGACATCCTGTTAATAATCCGCTACTAATTAATCCTGTTAGAGCAACTAAAGCAATTCTTTTTGTCCAAAACTCTTTTTTCATTTTCAAAATCCCCCTTTTGAATTTCTTGTTATAATAGCATATTTCGTCATAAAAGTCAAAATTATTATAATAACCCACAAATTACCATTGCTTTTCACCTACTATTACTATACAATGATTTAAGAGGCACATAGTTGGTGTTCTTCCTCAGTTCATTTATATTTAACTAAAATTACTTATACTTGAAAGTGAGGTGATGTCCATGAAACAAAATCAATTCCAACAGGAGGTTTATCGTGGAATATCTTGTTATTCTTGTTATACTACTAGTGATTATTTCTCGCATAGACAACAACAAGAAATAACAAAAGAACACTTAACTTTTGTTGAGTGTTCCTTAACCATCTAATGGACTGAGGACACCGACAAAGTGCCTCTTTTTGTTTGTCCTAACCATATTATATACATAAAATAGGAAAAAATGCAAATTTTTTTCATATCTTCGTAGGGTTCATATCGATTTCCAAATTTACTTTCTTATTCATAATAAAGAGTTTATCAAGTTCTTTTAATGTTGGAATTAATTGGTTATCAAAACGATATTTTATAATAACATTAAAACGATAAACATTATTTACTTTAAAAACATTTGCTGTCGTTGGTCCAAGTACTAATGAAGTATCACTTAAATTTTTCTTTAGAAAGCTCACGACTTTTGTTGCTTCTTTACTACACTCTTCATAGTCTTTGCTTGTCACTTTCAAACTCACCAAAAAATAGTATGGTGGGTATTTTAATTTCTTACGAATATTCATTTCATAATTATAAAATTTCTCATAACTTTGTTCTGCTACACATTGTAAAATTGGATTTTTCGGATTAAAAGTTTGCATAATGACATTTCCAAGTGTATCTTTTCTTCCTGCTCTACCTGCTGCTTGATATAAAAGAGAAAACGTTCTTTCTCCACTTCTAAAATCAGGAATATTTAAAGTAGCATCTGCATTGATAATGCCAACTACACTTACACGAGGAAAATCAAGCCCTTTACTAATCATTTGTGTCCCTAATAAAATATCGTATTCTCCACTTCTAAATTTTTCGATTATCGTTTCATAACTATTTTTCTTTCTCGTTGTATCGGCATCCATTCTAAGTACTTTCAAATCCGGAAATTCTTCACAAATCACACTTTCTAGTTTTTCCGTACCAAGTCCATAAAAATTAAGTTCTGCTTTGCAACTAGGACAAACTTCTTTTTTAAATGTTGTATACCCACAATAATGGCATCTTAAATTGTTCTTTGTTTTATGATACGTAAGAGTGATATCACAATTAGGGCATTTATAAGTAAATCCACAATTTCCACAAGTAATCGTTGTTGCATATCCTCTTCTATTAAGAAGCAAAATCACTTGTTCATGACGGCTTACAGCAGCCTCTATTTCTACTTTTAATCTTTCACTTAAAACAAAGTTTCCGCATTTCATTTCACTTGCCATATCTACACAAGTACATAAGGGAAGCGTTTGCTTATTTACCCTCGTTTTTAATTCCAAACGTTTATACAAATTTTTAGTGGACTTTGCCATACGTTCAAGGGTTGGGGTGGCACTTCCCAAAATAATTGGAATGTTATTTAATTTTGCTCGATATTCTGCCACTTCAATGGCATTGTAACGAGGATTATTTTCTTGTTTATAAGACTCCGAATGTTCTTCATCAATGATGATGATACCTAAGTTTTTTAAGGGAGCAAAAATAGCACTACGAGCCCCAATTACGATTTCTACTTCTTTTCGTTCAATCTTACGCCATTCGTCGTATCTTTCTCCATCAGATAATCCACTATGCAAAACAGCTACTTTGTCTTGAAATCTTTTTTTGAAATTCGTAACAAATTGAGGGGTTAAACTAATCTCCGGAACTAGTACAATCGCTGTCTTTTTTAATTTTAACACTTTCTCAATGACTTGCATATAAATTTCGGTTTTCCCACTTCCGGTGACACCAAAAAGCAAAAACTTTTCATGATGTTCTAATGAACATACTATTTGTTCAAAAACATTTTTTTGCTCTTCGTTTAAAACTTTTTTTTCATCACTTTCAAAAACTTTTTCTTCTAATCTATAGACTTCTTCTTGTTCTTCTTTAAGAATATTCTTTTTTAAAAGCGTATTCACACTTGAAACTGAAACTTCATTTGCTTCTTTTTTACTTAAGAATGCATTTTCATATATTAAATCTACAATCTCTTTTTGCTTCTCACTACTACACAAAGATATTGCTTCCATATACTCTTTATTTAATACCAAGTTGGTTTGATACTTTTTATTAATCTGCGTTTTTTCACTCGCTTTTAAGGCTTTGGGAAGCATGGTAGCGTATGCACTTGATAAACTACATAGATAGGTATCCTTTAGAAAACGCCCTATTTCTAACAACTCTTCATTTAAAACAATTTCTTCGTCTACTACGCTTTTGATTTCTAAAATTTCAAACTCTTTATCACAAAAATGACTTATGCTTAAAATAAATCCTTCTAATTCGCGATGATTAAATAGAACTTTCACACGTTTTCCAACTTTTATTTTGCTTTCTAAAATTTTTGGAACTTTGTATGTATACGTTTGGTCTGTTTGTTTATTTTTTAATTCTAGTAGTACATCTATATACATATGCTTCACCTTTTACTTATTATAGAAGAAAAAGGAAAAGCCCGCAAGGACTAATTATATTTTTTAGCGTTCTAATTTTAATGTTGCTTCTTCTTTTTATAACGTTCGCATAAAGCGTCAAGTTTTTCTTTATTATCTTTAATAGACATCTTGCGAAATTAAAATATTTTTATAAAATCTAAAAAATCAAAGAAAGCAAACTATTAAAATTAGGGATTTTTTCAAAATTATTTATATTAATTTTTAGGCCTTAATTTAATTTCGCAAGAAGTTTAATATAATACTCTATTTCTTATTTACAAATACTTTTTAATAATAGAATATTCTTTTATCAGTTCTTCCTTTTTCACTTTGCAATTAGCAGGAGAAGTACTTGGTAAATAAAATACGGGCAAATCGATTTTATCTTTAAAAAACTTCAAATAATATTGATAGGCAGTTTTCCCTGTAGTAAAAATAGCTTCTATTTTGCTTTCTTTTAAAATCTTCTGAAGATTGTTAGGTCTCGCATTTTTAATACTCGCATCACTTGACCCTGTAATATTGCAAGTCGCTAAAACATCCCATAGAGCAATATGTTTATCTAGTAAAAAAGTAGTTTTATCTTTTATCTGTTCTTCTAACACTTGTTCAAGTACCCACCAAAATCGATTTTGAGGGTGGGCGTAATAAAGGCCCACTTCCCTTGATTTCACACTTGGCATCGTGCCTAATATTAAAATTTTAGAATTTTCATCATAAATAGGTTTTAGCTCATGTTTTACTTTTGTCATAGTATCCCTCTTTTCTATTATAAGATAAAGGCGGAAAAATTACATTAGGAAGAACACATAAGTTATGTTATCATAAATATAAGCATGGAGTCATTCATGAAAAAAAGGAGTGTGAGTGTATGGATGAAAATAATGTAAATATGAAAAAAAATACAAAGAAAGGACTAATGATTGGTGGTATTGTTGTAGTACTATTACTTCTTATTGGAATGCTTACGTATTTCTTAATGCCTGTAAAACCAAAGAAAGTATTCACAATCGCTATCGAAAGAGTGTATGAATCTTCTAAAGAAAACAGTCAAGTAACAAATACTTTAGGTGGTAAATATACGATTGAAACTGATATTCATAGTGATAAAACAAACGAAGAAAAGATTTTAGAAATCATTAACAACTTAAAAATTAGTATGAATTATGGAATGGATACAAAAGATAAAAAAATGCATATTTCTTTAAATAGTGATTACAAAGATAAAGAACTATTAAATGCTTCTATTGATATTCAAGATAGTAATGCTTATGTATTCTTGCAGGATATTTATAGCAAACAATTACTTGTTCCTATTGAAGGTATGGACGAGATGTTTAAAACATTTGAAAAAGCAAATGAATATGAAGTTATTCTAAAACATGTTAAAAACGCCTTAGATAAATCTTTAAAAGAAGAATATTTTTCTAAAAAAAATACAACCATTACATTAAATGGTAAAAGTACGAAAGTAATTGACAATCAACTTATCTTAAACGAAAAGAATGTAAAAGAAATTACAAGTGTATTAAGCGATGAATTAAACAATGAAGAATTTATTCAAAGTTTTTCCAATTTAATGGACTATAGTGAAGAAGAAACAAAAGAGTTGCTTATGGATTTAAAAAATGAAGAAATTAATTTAGAAGATGGAACTTTAATCATTTCTATCTATACAAAAGGATTACAAAATAAATTTGTGGGTCTTTCTATCCATGATGAAAGCGATACAATTTCTATTTTAAAAAATACAAAAACAAATTACTCTTATGAAATTAAAATGGATGGCAAAAATTACAAAGGTAATATAGATATAAAAATAAAAGACAACAATATCAATTTAAAAGTATCTTTTGATATTGAAGGCATTAGTGGTTCTATCACAATGGATTTTGTTGAAAACAAAAATATAAGTCTTCCTGAAATAGATACAAATAATACTATTTCTATAGAAAATTTAAACGAAAGTGAAGCAATGGAAATTCTAAATAATCTGCAAAACAAAGAAGGTATTGTAGAATTAGTGCAAACAATAACTTCTCTAAATTCTATTGGTTTTAATTTCTAATCCAAAAAAAAGGCCTTAAGGCTTTTCTTATTTGATTCTATTTCTTTTAGGGCTACTATTATATATTTCTAAAGCCAATTTATATTCTTCTGGATATACTAGCATTAAATGAGGAAGTAAAGTTGCTATTTTTTCTAATTCCGATTTGCTCACTCCTTCATAATTACAGTGCGTACAATTTATAAATAAATTTTTTACATCTTCTTTTAGGCATTCTAGAGAACTTTTTCCGGTAATTCTTTTTATCACTCTTTCTAAAATTTTTTGATAACTTAACCATTCTTGTATTTTTAAATCCGGATTTTCATTGTAACACTTGTTATTTTCCATAGGAATAAGCATTCTTCCACCACTTGGGCGGTGTTCTTTATTATGAAAGTATCAATATTCTTTCCAAAGATTACAATTTACTTACCATTTGTAATGCTTTAAATGTTAATCGTTCTTCTTATCTTTATTGGCTAAATACAGGAATTTTTAACGAGAAAATAACTACTCAATTTTATTGTCAAATTATCCAAGTTTATGCTGACTCTAATGGTATTTATGGTTCTCCTAAAATTACTGCTATTTTAAATAAAAAAGGTATTGATTGCTCTATTTCTAAAGTTGCTAAAGCTATGCATTTACTTGGTATTAGAAGCATTGTTTCTAAAAAATTTCCTCATAGAAAATCTACTCTTACTAATGAAGAAAAATCTTTGATTGTTAATCTTATTAAGGATTTAGATATTGTAAAAATTAATCAAGTTTGGACTACTGATGTAACTTACATTCCAACTATTAATGAAGGTACTTTCTATTTAATTTCTTATATTGACTATTTTTCTAAAAAGGTTGTTGCTTGGGGTTTGTATGAAGATCAAAAAACAGATAAGTTGATGCTACTCTTAAAGTTGCAATTGAAAAAAGAAAACCTTTACTAGGTCTTGTTTGTCATTCTGATAAAGGTTCTCAAATGCGCTCTAAATTATATAGAGATTTCTTTAAGTCTCAACATTTTGTTTTTAGTTATACCTCTTTAAATCATTCTTGTGATGAAAATGCTGCTCAAGAATCATTTCATGCTTCTTTAAAAAAGGAAAAGTTATATCAAATGAAACTATATACTTTTGAAGATGCTTATAAGGCTATTTTTGACTATATCGAAGGGTTTTATAATCCTCTTAGAGTTCATTCTTCTTTAGGGTATTTATCACCTATTGAGCTTGAAAATTTAATTCAAAATTAATATATACCCTCTATTATTTTTGTCTAAATTATTGACAAAGTCCCAATAAGCAAAGTGAAAACTATCGAAATATTACCTTCTAATATCTTTTCTACTAAACCATTTGTAGATAAATCTGTAAAGTCATTTGGTAAATAATCACAACCACATTTTTTACAACACTTTCCACCACATTGTTTGCAAAGACTCTCATTTTCATAATACATATCTTTATCTCCTCTTTTCTTAAATTGTTATTCTAGCAAACGCACACAAAAAAAGCAAAGTTTTTTACTTTGTCTTTTTATCTGATATCATTTCTTTAATTGTTGTGCCAATCGTTGCAATTGATTGAAGTTCGCTTGGAACAATAATCTTAGTGGATTGTCCGTCAGCAACTTTTGCTAAAGCTTCATAACTTTTTAAAGTTAATACAGATGAATCTGCTTTCGCGTCTTTCAAAAGTTTAATTCCTTCTGCTTCAGCATTCTTAATTTTTAACATTGCTTCAGCTTCCCCTTCTGCACGCTTAATTTGTGATTCTTTATCAGCTTCTGCTCTTAAAATTGCACTTTCTTTTTCCCCTTCAGCAATTAAAATACTTGATTTCTTTTCTCCTTCTGCTTGAAGAATTTTTTCACGTCTTTCACGTTCAGCACGCATCTGTTTTTCCATCGCTTCTTGAATATCTTTTGGAGGTAAAATATTTTTTACTTCCACACGATTTACTTTAATTCCCCATGGATCAGTCGCTTCATCTAGAATAGCACGCATTTTAGAATTAATAATATCTCTTGAAGTTAACGTTTGGTCTAACTCTAGTTCTCCAATAATATTACGTAATGTAGTAGCCGTTAAGTTTTCTATTGCACTAATCGGATACTCTACTCCATACGTATAAAGTTTTGCATCTGTTATTTGAAAATAAACAACAGTATCAATTTGCATGGTAACATTATCTTTCGTAATAACAGGCTGTGGGGCAAAATCTTTCACAATTTCCTTTAAAGTTACAACATTAGATACACGATCTACAAATGGAATTTTTACATGTAGTCCATTTTTCCATGTTGCATAATAAGAACCTAATCTTTCTATAACATAACTCTTCGCTTGCGGTACCACCTTGATGTTTGGAATAACAATTAATATAACAATAATTAAAATAGCAATTAAAAATGGCATTTTTACTTCTCCTTCTTTCTAACAATTAATTTTACGCCATCAATACTTTCGATAATGACTTCTTCTCCTACTTCTAAGCTTTCTTTAGAAATAGCACTCCACTTTTTACCTTCGACTTTTACTTCGCCTACATCATTTTTGCTTAGGGGTTCTGTAACAACTGCTGTACTACCGAGTATACGGTCTAAATTAGTCTTAGTATCTTCTCTTGATTTTATTAACTTCTCTAAGAATTTTCTAGTTGTTAATAAAAGCATGATTCCTAGTATAACAAACACTGCAAATTGAACAAAAAAGTTATCATAAAATATAGAAATAATTAATGATACGATTCCACTTGCAATAAACCAAATAGATACTAAATTTACAGTACTAACTTCTGCAACAATCAATATGAATATAATAATTAACCAAAGTATCCATAACTCCATAATTTCACCTCTTCTTAAAACTTACTATACTATCATTTTATGTAATTTACAAGTATTTAGAAGAAAGTTTAATCTAATTGCAAGCCATTTCATTTTATATATTCTAAAACTATCTTTTTAATACTTGTAATTTAACTATAAAAGCCTTTATTTATAGACTTATGCAAAAGTTTTCGATACCAGTTTACTACCAATTTACTACTTTTGAAAGTAAAAATATAAGAAATTATAAAAATATATGTGGATATCTTTCTAAAATAAAAATGTCATAAACACTTAGAAATAAAGGTTATAACGACATTTAAGAACATATAAAAAGTTACTTAAAAATATATAGTATTTTTGAATTAAAAAAACATCTTTACAAAGACATTTTTCCTTTGGACCCTTTAGAACCATTATAAGTACTAAGTACATTAGATTCAAAACTTGATATTTTTTTCTTACTAATTTTATAATCTTTAATTGTTAAAGTAATAATAGTATCTAAAAGTTTTTCATAAGAAACATCTTTCGGTGTAAAGAAGAAGAAAGCAAGACAACCTGGAATGGTATTAGGTTCATTTACATACACTTGTTTTGTTTCTTTATTAATCAAAAAATCAAATCTTGTAATCCCTTTTAAATTTAAAGCACGGAACGCTTTTTTAGATAACTCATAAATTTCTTGTTCCGTTTTTTTATCTAATTTGGCCGGAATCTTAAACCCGGAAGTTGCAACACTTCCACTCATCTTTTTAGAAGGGCCTTTCTTTCCTCCACCATTTAAATATTTATCTTCAAAAGTTAAGAATTCATTATCAGTAATCATTTCTCCAATAAGACTTGTTTCCATAATTTCATGATTGCCATAAACAGCGCAATCAACTTCTAGCAAATTTTCAATCGTTTCTTCTACAATCACTTTTTCATCATAACTAAATGCTTCCTCTAAAGCACTTTCTATATCTCTTGCTTTTTTTACATAATTGATTCCAATACTGCTTCCAAGACGAGCAGGCTTCACAATTACGGGATATCCTAGTTTATTAATTTTAGATAAAATCTCTTCCTTTTTTGTTGCATATTCTGATTCATAAAACCAAACATAGTTAGCAACAGGAATTCCTTCCATTTGCATCACTTGTTTTTGTACGACTTTGTCTTGTCCAATAGATGCCCCTAACATGTCACTTCCTACATATGGAATACCTAAAGTATCTAAATACCCTGCTAAAGAACCATCTTCTACTCCTTTTCCATGCACAATAGGGAATGCTACATCTATGGTATTGACTACTTTATTAAAGAATCCTTTTGTTTTTAAAAGAACAAATTCATTTTCTTTTTTCGTTAAGCAAACCTTTGGTAAAGTATTTTTTAAATTTTCCATATCTTTATAAGTTTCCATTTTCCTTAAAGATTCATCTGTATACCAATTTCTTTCTTTATCAATATAAATAGGAACCACTTCATACTTTTCTTTATTAATATATTCCATAGCTTGAACTGCTGTAATAATACTAACTTCATGTTCAACCGAGTCTCCTCCAAATATTACACCTACTTTAATTTTCATAAATTCACTCCTCAACTTTCATTAAATGCATCTGGTAAATCACTTTGTAATAAAATATATGCATCTTTCTCTTTTATTTGTTGCATATAAGAAAACGCTTCCCCTATATCATTAAATACGATGATATCTTTTTTCTTAAATTTCTTTTCAAGTAATCCCTCTTGAATTGGTTTGGTTTGACGCTCTCCTATTAAAATGGCTATATCAACAACGCTTGCCATATAGTGCCCTAATTCTTTATTCAGTTTTTCGCTACTACTTCCAAGTTCAATCATACCTGATGAAATAACAATCTTTTTTCCTGGCATTAAATTTAAGACATCCAAAGCCATTTTTGCACCATCTGGATTTGCGTTATATGCATCATCAATTAAATACATATCATAATATCTTTTCAATTGCAAGCGATGTTCCACTGGTTGCACTTTTTTGACACCTAATTTCAAATCATTTTCCGTTAACCCTAAAGCGCTCCCTAAAGCAATGGCAGCTAAGATATTGTAGATATTCGCTTTCCCAAGGAGCTTTGTTGTAAAAGTGACTACATCTTTCTTTCCTTTAAAATGACAATCAAAACGAGTTCCTTCATTACTTAATTGAATATTCGTGGCATAAACATCACATTTTTTTACATTGTCAATTCCAATCCATATAATTTTACAATCATTTTCTAATTTATAACCAACTTGCTTTTCATCGTCCGCATTCAAAACACCAATGCCATCACTTGGCAAAGATTCTATAAGTTCAAACTTTGTCTTTGTTATATTTTCAATTGAACCAAATGTTTCTAAATGCGCAACACCTATTTTGGTAAGAATCCCGTATTTCGGATGTACTAAATCACAAAGTTCTTTAATTTCTTTTGTTTTACAAGCTCCCATCTCCGCAATAAAATAATCATTAAATTTATCTAAGTATTCGTTAATCGTTATCATTAAACCTGTTGGAGTATTGTAATTCTTAGGAGTTGGCATGACATTATATTTGATACTTAAAACATCATTTAAAATATTTTTACTACTTGTTTTTCCATAACTTCCGGTAATTCCAATAACATCCAAATGGTTAAAATTTTTTAACTTTGTTTGGGCTTTATGACGAAAATATTGGTTCACAGACTTTTCAATTGGGGTATTTAAAAAATTGGCAAATACCACCATTAAATTATTAAGATACATAAAAATCGCTAATAAAAATAGAGATAGGATGAAACGTTTATTTGTAAGAAAAAGAAGAATCATAATGATCATTATATACAAAATAGTAGTTGTAAAATAAAGTCTCTTAATTCTGCCTGTCCAATTTAGGGGGACCTTTTTTTGTTCCGTTTTACTTTTATATAACAACTTAGCAAGGATTATAAAATAAATCGTGTTAAAAAGAATTCCTAACAAGGCATTATCTAAAAAGAAAAAAATAGGCAATAAAAGAAAAACCAATTCAAGATTTAAATAATTCTTTCTAAAATTGCTTTTAATCCATTTTAAATATTTATTCCCCCGATTGTATCTATTTTGCTGTAACATATGTAAGGACTTTTTAGTTTTCACAAAAAAATAAACCACATACATTACGATGGACAATAAAAAAATTTTCATATACTTCCTCTTCTCTAAATAATAAAAGATTTCATTACCTGAATCGTTTTATGTAAATCTTCTAAATAGGCATAATGTGTTCGACCAGGATATTCAATAACCGCAGAATTTTCTATTAATTTTTCAATCTCATAAGCATCTTGTAAAGGAACTGCAGTATCATTTGTTCCCCAAATGATTAATGTGGGACAAGTAATACGTTTACAATTTTCACTCACATCTGTGTTAATGTGTTTAACTAAAATAGCACGCATTTTAGGACTTGCATTTTTATAATCGATAGAACCCATATTTTTTTTCATTTTATTAGCAATATTTTTTAACAAAGGCATTTTGGCAAGTGTTTTTAAAACACGTACTTTAAAGGACACTCTTGGAATAGCAACTTTATAAGGACTTGCAAGTAAAATAAGTTTTTCGCATTTGTATTTTGAAGCATATACAATAGATACTTTCCCCCCAAAAGAATGACCTACTAAAATAGGAGAATTGATTTTTAATTTTTCAAGTAAAGCATGTACCATATCCGCATAATCTTCTAAACTCCAAGCGCTCTTCGGCTCCCCAGATTTTCCAAATCCAGGCAAATCTAGTATTAGAGTATCGACATTTTCTTGAAATGGTTTTGCAATTGGTTCCATCATTTCTATATTTTGACCCCAACCATGTAAATAAACGATTTGTTTGTCATAATTGTTATTGGTGTACGTATAGTGAATACTGATATCTTTATAATGGAACATAGCAAAAACCTCCTAATATTTACACGTTACTTCTTAGTTATTATACCACATTTTTTTATCTTAACCAACGGATTCTATTCTAAACTTTTGTACCTTATTCAAATATATGAAATACCTAGTGTCTTTATTTTCGAAATAGTTCTTAATTCCTTTTTTTACTGAATATGTTTTTTAAAACTCTAACTAAGTTTAATTCGGGTTGGGCTCTTTCTTTAATTACATATTCTTCTTTTATATGCTTCCCATTTTGATAACTTAAATTAATTCCTATAAAATTTTTTTTCATTAAACTTCTATAGGTTTCTCCTCTATCTATTCTTTTATTATAAAGATTAAATAGATATCCTTCATTTCGAGTATTGGTATAACCTTTAGAGTTAGCATTCATTGCTAAGTTTACATACAAAATCTGAATTTGAATGTAAATATTCACTACTCTTTTTTTAGATTTCACATTAATAGAAGTAAGTTTACTTTTTAATATCGTAATTTCTTCTACTTCCTCTTTTAAAATACTTTCTATGATTTTCTTTAAGATATTTTTATGTCTTGTCATAATGATTTTAAAAACAATATCATTTCTTGCTGTATAAAATATTTTCCTATTTTTGCTCTCTCCTTGCTACAAACTTTCTTTACTTTTTCCCATAGATTTTAATCAAATATGATTAACAAAAAAAGCAATAATATTAGAATATCTTTTTTATCGTATTTATCTACTTTTTTCATACACCACTTTTCTCCTTGTTTGGATTTTAAGTAGCAAACACCAAATTTTTGTCTTTTGCAAAGTAACTATATAACAACATAAATACAAGTGCAAATCCCCAATTTGCTAAATCCACACGAATTTAAATAAAATTTGTAAAATTTTAAAGAAGAAAAAAGCAATCTTTATTCGGTTGCTTTTTCGATTTCAATATATACTTCATGTCCATTTAAATCGTATTTTTCATCTAAACAATCTTTTTCAGTAATGCTAATAGCAAGGGTTTCATTTTGAATGTATTCTTTAAAATTTTGTAAAGCCTTATTAAACTCTTCATCTCCATTTACATAAATAGAAATGCGATCTACGACATTAAAGTCAAGTGTCTTACGCATATTTTGAACTTTAGATACAAACTCACGAGCAATTCCTTCTAAAATTAACTCTTCTGTTCTTTCTGTATTTAGGATAATAAAATTATTATTTTCCATTCCTACATTAAATCCTTCTTTTGATGAAATACGAATATCTACAAAGGTTTCATCTATTTCATAAGATTCATTATTTATCACCATAGATATTGTTTTATTATTCACTAATTTATTTAATTCTTCTTCACTTAAACTCTCTAATTTATTTTGGAATTCTTTAATATTCGATCCAAAAATTTTACCCACATTCTTAAAGTTTGGTTTCACTGTAAAATTCATATATTCTTGCAAATTATTTGTAAATACAATTTCTTTTACATTTAATTCTTCTTGAATTAATGGTACTAAGTCTTTAATTAATTCTTCATTTTTTCCATCTAATAAGGCTTCTTTTAACGGTTCACGTACCTTTATTTTCGCCTCTTCTCTTACATATCTTCCAATACTAATTAAACTTCTTATTAAATCCATACGTTCTTCGATATGTTCATCAATTAAACTTTCATCATATTTTGGAAAGTCACTTAAATGAACAGATTCTTCTCCTGTTAAATTACGATAAATTTCTTCAGATACAAACGGAACTATAGGGGCAATCATTTTAACCAATCCCACTAACACTTCATAAGTAGTTATATAAACGGCTTTTTTAGAATCGTCTAAAGTAGATGACCAAAATCTTTTTCGATTTCTTCTAATATACCAATTGGATAAATCCTCAGAAGTAAAATCTGTTATGGCTCTTACCACTTTATTTAAATCATACTCCTCATAACTTTCCGTTACATATTTTAATAATTTATTGTATTTAGAAATTAACCATCTATCAATTTCCTCACGTTTTTCATAAGAAATTTCACATAAAGAAGTATCTATTCCATCTGTATTTGCATACAATTGGAAAAAACTATAGGTATTTTTTAAAGGATTAAAAAATTTAGAATATACTTCTTTTAAACCATTCATATCAAAACGAAGTGGTGTCCATACTGGAGAAACATAAGGAAGATAAAATCTTACTACATCTGCACCATATTCCTTCATCGTTGTAAATGGTTCTACAATATTTCCTTTAGATTTACTCATTTTCTTTCCTTCAGCATCTTGAATTAAGTCATTAACTAAGACATTTTTGTATGGAGCAACGCCTTTTAAAAATACAGAAATAATAATAAGGGTATAAAACCAACCTCTAGTTTGGTCAATTCCTTCACAAATAAAATCAGCAGGAAATTGAGTTTCAAAAATACTCTCATTTTCAAAAGGATAATGGTACTCTGCAAACGGCATAGAACCAGAATCAAACCAACAATCTAAAACATCTTTACATCTTGTCATAACGCCACCACATTCTGGGCATTTCAAATGCACTTCATCTACAAAAGGACGATGTAAATCAATCGATTCATCAATTTCTTCTATTGCACGACTAACTAATTCACTCCTAGAACCAATCATCTCGTCATGACCACAACTACAAGTAAAGTAAGGAATAGGCGTACCCCAATAACGACTTCTAGAAATCGCCCAATCGTTCATATTTTCTAGCCAATTGCCAAAACGTTTTTCTCCGACATAAGCAGGATACCAATTTACTTTTTTGTTTGCTTCAACAATTTGGTCTTTAATTTTCGTAACCTCTAAATAATAAGAAGGTTTTGCGTAATACACAAGAGGAGTTCCACATCTCCAACAATGAGGATAGTTGTGGAGCATTTTTTGTTTCTTAAATAGTTTATCGTTTTCTTTTAAATAAGCAATGACTTCTTTATTGGCATCAAAAATAAGCATACCCTTCCAAGGACCTTCTGTATAACAACCATCTTCTCCTACTGGATTTAAATAAGGAAGATTGTATTTTTTTCCTACATTCGCATCATCTTCTCCAAATGCTGGAGCAATATGAACTATACCTGTTCCATCACTTGCTGTAACATAATCATCTACAGTAACAAAGAACGCTTTTTTATCCACTTTTAATTCTGGAATTAATTGTTCGTATTCCATGTATTCTAAATCTGTTCCTTTATAAACCTCTAGGACTTCTATATCACTACCCAAAACTTTAGATACTAAACTCTCTGCTAAGATAAATTTGTAATCTCCCGACTTTACTAAAACATAAGTTAACTCTGGATTCACACACAATGCAACATTAGAAATTAAAGTCCATGGAGTTGTTGTCCATACTAAAAAGTAAACATCTTCCTCTTTTTTCTTAAAAGGTACAATTACAGTTTCTACACTAATTTCTTTATAACCTTGCGCTACTTCATGACTAGCAAGTCCTGTTCCACAACGAGGGCAATATGGAAGAATTTTATGTCCTTCATAAAACAGTCCTTTTTTAAAAAACTCTTTTAAGATGTACCATTCTGTTTCAATATAATCGTTATCGTACGTAACATATGGATTTTCAACATCAATAAATTGTCCCATCTTTTCAGTCAAGTCTGTAAATGCCTCTTTGTTTTTCCAAACAGATTCTTTGCATTTTTCGTTAAACTCTTTTATTCCGTATTTCTCAATATCGCCTTTTCCGGTAAACCCTAGTTCCTTTTCTACTCCAAGTTCAACAGGAAGTCCATGAGTATCCCATCCTACTTTACGAATAACGCGGGCTCCCTTCATGACATGATACTTACAAAAAGAATCCTTTAAAAACTTCGCTAGCATATGATGTAACCCTGGAAATCCATTCGCAGTCGCAGGTCCATCATAAAATACAAAATTATCACTATCTTTTCGTAATTCATTTTGTTTATTCATAATTTCATTAATAGAACCCCAAGATTCTAAAATACTTTTTTCTACCACATGTATGGGTCTTTTATCTAACTCTTTAAAATCTTTCATATATCCTCCTCTAAAATAAAAAGGTAATACCAAAGGACGAATAATCGTGGTACCACCTTATTTTTCTTCTCTTTTTGTTAACGCAAAATAATTTGCGGAACATCTTACTTTATTCAGACATTCAACTCCCAAGTGATTTTGGGAAAAGTTTCTTTATTCATTTTCACCAACCATGAACTCTCTATAAAATAAAACTTTTCTTACTCTTCTTGTTCCTTGTTTTTATACCTTTAGTATACGTATATTTAAAATTAATGTCAATAAATTTAATTATTTTCAGAGAAAAAGAGTAAAAATTCTTCGCAATAAAAAAGATAACGGATATTCGTGAACAATCGATAGTAAAATATGTTATTCTAATACAAGAATAAAAGAGGTTGTAGGAAATGAATAGAAAAATGCGAAGAGAACTAAGAAAAGATAAAAATTTAATAAAAGAATTATATTCCATCATTCAAAAGTATCTACCAAAATTATTACATAAATTTGAAGAATTAACAGATACTAGAAATCAAAGTTATGTCACGTATAGTATGAAAACAATTTGTGTTACAAGACTTTTCGGCCTCCTTTGTGGTTTAACTTCTTTAAATGATATTTCTAAAGATAGATTTAATACGGATATTTGTATTCAAAATCTATCTACTATTTGCAAACAAAATTTAAACGAACTTCCTTATTGGGAAACCATTCAAGATGTTTTCGTTACTATGGATATAATGGAACTTAGAGAAATTCAAAAATATATTGTTGTGTCTTTACTTCGTTCTAAAATGTTTGATAAATATAAATTTAATGGTTCCTTTCAACTTTTATTTGATGGAACTGGTTTATCGAATCATAATTATAACTTAAATGATAATTGTATAAAAAAGAATCATAAAAATGGAAAAGTTTCTTATTATAAATATGTTTTAGAATGCAAGCTAGTGGTTGGAAATATTGTCATTAGTTTAGATTCTGAATTCATTGAAAATGTAGAAGTAAACAATGAAAATCAAAAACAAGATTGTGAAACTAAAGCCTTTAAAAGAATGATGAAAAGAATTAAGAAAAACTATCCTAAATATAAATTTATAATAACAGGAGATGCTTTATATGCTACTACTCCCATTATTACTCTAGTTAAGAAAAACAAATGGAACTTTATCTTCAACTTAAAACCTGAAAGATTAAAAGAAGTAAATCGTTCTTTTGAAGGAAATATCAAACTTCTTAATGAAACCACTATACCTAATTATTATCTATCTACAAATATTGAGTTTAACGATAATTTAGTAAATGTTATTAAATTCATTGAAAAGAAAAATAAAAATGATACTACATTCCGATATATTACAGATTTAATCATTAATAATGATAATATCAAAGATATTGTTACACTTGGCCGTAATCGTTGGAAGATTGAAAACAATGCTTTTCATATGCAAAAACATGGTACTTTCAATATCTCTCATATGTGTAGTAGAAATGATAATTCTATGAAATGTCATTACTTCTTTATTCAATTTGCTCATACCATTAGACAATTATTAGAACAAGGAAACATTCTTACAAAATCTTTAAATCTCAAAATAAAAGAAGTAAGTGATTTTGTCCTCAACTCTCTTACTTCCATATCCTCAGATCTTAATCATTTAGAAACAAATTTTCAATTAAGATTTGATACTTAAATTATACTCTTTTTGCTCTTTGATTTCACTACTTTTTTTTCTTTTTTTTTGCGTGGTGTAAACCTTTAACTTTGCGAAGAAAAAAATCTATAAATTTCATTTTTTCCAAATTTTATAGATTTTTTCTTCTTTATTTTTATTTACTCTTTTTTTCTGATTATTTTTTAAAAACAGTTTTTATTTCTAAAACACAAACATAATAGTTTTAAAAACATTTCTAATATAACTTTTCGTATTCTTGTTTCTTAACGGGCAAGTGTACTATCTGCTATTCCTGATTTTTTAGCTAGTTCTTTTTGCGTATATCCTTTAGTTTTTCTTATTTGTTTTAAACTAATATTACTCATTATTACTTATTCTATATGGATTTTCTTGTGAACCATCTCCATTTTCATATAAAACATTTGATTTTAAATAAAACGTTGGTCTTATAGAAAAAGGAGCACTTAAGCTTGCGATATGAGAAAAAATGTTAGAAGCATCCGTATAGTGAAAATATATTCCACCAAACTGTCCTGCAGATTGATTTGTGTTTAAATATGGAGAAATTCCCCATTCTGCATTACGATATACGTATAACCAATTATTTGAAAAAGCATTTACAATTGGATTTTTATCTACAACTTGATTTCCCATGATATATGCAACATCACTTGCATACATTAGCCCTATATTGGCGCTAAAAGATAATGCTCCATTATTTTGACTATGCATAGCTCCTCTTTCTTCTTTATAAAGCATATTTGGTGTATAAATATTATTATCCCACTTTGTATAATCTAATGCTCCTAAATACCAAACAGAGGTGGCAATATAGTTTTTATATTCACCTAAGTTATTATAAAATTTGTTGTTTAATATGTTTTTTTGCGTTGTACTTTCTTCCCAATTGTTATTATTTTCTGAATTCCATCGATATGCTTTATTACTTGGAGTAGAACCATACATTATAGGAAACATATCAGCAGCATCCCCAACATATTCATAGTAATGAATTAATTTTACTCTATTTTCATAAGGTTTGTCTTTTCCAATTTCACTTTGGGTTGGTATGACTCCTATTATTCGATATAAATTATCATCTGTGCAATTTGTATCACAACCAAAATATACCCAATTATTTGGATTTTTTCCCGTATATCGATAATCTGTTAAAGCAGGTGTTTGTTCTGTTGCTTCATGCTTAAATTCTTCTGCTTCATTTTTATTTATTACATAATCTACTAATCTTACTTTATGACTTTGTTTCGCTGTAACTACTACTTTACTGATAAAACTTTTATTCATCGCATCATCTTCAACTGTTACACTCTCATCCATCCATAACTTAATGGTATAGGTTTTACTTTCGTTTGCTCCTAACTCTCCACTTGTTATATATCTTCCTTCTACTGGAACATAATCTACTCCTGGATAACTTGTTTCAACACTCTCAAGTGTACTTAATAATTTCTTTTCATTTCCATTAAACTCTATGGCTACATAAGAGCTTGATAGACGACTACTACTTTCCATTATATCTAGATTGACATCGTATTCGATCATTGTTGGACACTTGTTAGTTATCGTAAATGTATACGGGGGTAACTTTTCGGCTTCTTCATCTGTTATTGGATAGGCTTTTTCTAGTGTAATTGAGTTTTCATCTTCTAATGCTATTTCTAAACATGTACTTTGGATGGTATTAATTCCTTCTTGACTTATGGTATGCGTCCACCATGCATAACTAACTCCTATTCCTATTCCTATTATTAGTAGTATTCCTACTACGATTATTAATATTTTCTTTTTATGTTCTTTCATTTTTCCCTCCTATTGTTATTTTTAGTATAACACAACAATTGTTCAAAATGAACACTTTTTTGTTCACTTTGTACATTTTTTGTGTATAAAAAAAGGAACTTTCCATTCCTTTAACTTTATTCTTCCTTTCTAGTGTTCTTTTTTCTAAGCTTTTTCTTATCCCTTATCATCTTCATAATATCAAATTCTTTTGCGTTGGCATTCTTTAAATTTGGAAATGCCTCTAATAAACGTTTCGGATAGGCTTTAAACTTCTCTACTCGCTCTCTTATGATTTTTTCAAGCATACCAGGAAGTTTGGCAAGTTTTTCACTCTTTAATTCTTCACAAATAATAATACGATTTCTTAAATTATAAGCAATCATACAAGAGTAGATGACATCTAATATAAATATTACAAGCAAACTATAAGCCATTATTTTCATAGCAATTGGAGAAAGCCAACTCAAAATTTGCGTTATAATATTGTTTCCGGTATAAATAATTACTAAAGAACCAAATCCAAATAAAAGTGTATTAAATAGGAAAATACGTCCATGGATATTAAATTTTTCATCTGAATAATCCCACCATTTATTATGAAATATTTTTTCTAAAACAAAACTTGTGACATATTCTAAAGCAGAGGTTATAATCGCACCAAGTAGGAAAACAACTACTGGGTCTTCTTTAAATCTTAAGAGCAAAAAGAGTATAAACAAACTCCCTACTCCATAGATAGGACAATAGGGTCCACATAAAAATCCACGATTGACCAACTTCTTTTGTTTAATACTTGAGCATACAATTTCACAAAGATAACCTACAAAACTATATAATATAAAAACTAAAAATAAATAAGGAAAATTCATTTGCATATGCTTCACCTATTTTAAGTATACCATGAAACATTTTCCTTGTCATAAAAAAAATAATGCTACGTATACTTTTATTAAGTTGGAGGGATTTAAAATGATCAATAAACAAGGTTTATGGTTTGTTACACTTTTTAGTTTAATATTGGTTTTAGGAATTTACTATGTCACGGTAAAAGATGACAGCAATTTACTTGCCGTAGCAACTGCTGGTACAACAGATAAGGAAGCAGAAGTCGTAGAAACCAATGAAAGCAGTATTTTAGTATCTTTAAGGGTACAAGATGAAGAAGAAATGTTAAAAGAGATGGAAAGCTTACAAACAATTCTTTTAGACAATGAAGCAAGTTTACAAGAAAAAAATGATGCTTATAATTCTCTTCAAACACTAAATGCTAATAAAGGAAAAGAAGAAAGCTTAGAAAAGAAGATTAAAGAAAAATTTAATTTGGAAAGTTTTATTAAAATTAAAAATGATCAAATTAGTGTTACAGTGGCAAGTAAAGAACACAATAATACACTTGCAAATAATATTATAAGAACAATACAAGAAGAGTTTGACACCAAAATGTATATTGTCGTAAAATTTCAAGGATAACGTCTCTTTTTGGGCGTATTCTCTCACTAAAACAGAAATACTTCATAAAATACTATAGATTATAAAGTATGAAAAGAAAGTGAGGATGCTCATGAAAAGAGGTAGTATATTAACAACGCGTGAACAAGAAGTATTTGAACTCTTGGTTTTAAATAAATCCACAAAAGAAATTGCAGAATTTTTGGGAATTAGTGAAAAAACTGTTCGTAATCATATTTCCAATGCAATGCAAAAACTAGGGGTTAAAGGACGTGCTCAAGCAGTTGTTGAACTATTAAAATTAGGAGAAATCAGTATTGATTAAATGAAATTATGCTCATCTAAAAAGATGAGATTTTTTTATTTTTTTTGGTATAAAAATAGTCTTAAATAATACAATTTATTAGGTGATTTATCATGTTAAAAAAAGGGATACTAAAACGAATTACGATTTCTTCTTTGGCTCTTCTTATTCTTCTGATTACCTATTTTTTTCCAACCAAAATGGAGACTAGTTATCCCCAAACACTTAGCTATACTGATATTAAAACTAGTGCTGTATACGTTTTAGATAAAGCTTCTTTTGTCAGTCGTATTTCTATGAAAATAAATGCCAACGAAACAATCGAAAAAGCAAAAGAAATTTTAAATATCTTAACAATAAAAAGTAAAGAAAGCGAATATTTACCAACGGACTTTTATGGGGTAATTCCGGTTGGAACAATCATTCGTGATATTTCTTTAGATAATGGAATTATAAAAGTAGATTTTTCAAAAGAACTTTTAAATACGACCAAAGATATAGAACGTAAAGTAATAGAAGCCATTGTTTATTCTCTAACAGAATTAAATGAAGTAGAAAACGTACTCATTTTTGTAGAAGGAGAACAATTATTAGAACTTCCTTTTAGCAAAGAAAAACTTCCTTCTATTTTGAATAAAGATTTTGGTATCAACAAAGTCTATGATATTGATAGTATTAAAAATACGACAAAAACAACCATTTATTATGGAAGTAAACAAAATGATACTTTTTACTATGTTCCTGTAACATATGTAGAGAATAACGCGCAAGAAAAAGTAGAAGTGATTATTGAAAAGTTAAAAACTTCTCCCTTATATGAATCCAATTTGGTTAGTTTCTTGCATGCCAATGCAGAAATGACAAATTATGAGATTTTAGAAAATGAGATTAAATTAAGTTTTAATAACTACTTGTTGGATGATTTAACAAATGGAAACGTTTTAGAAGAAGTTAAATATACGATATTCTTATCTATACGTGACACTTACAATGTTGATAAAGTGGAATTTAACGTAGAAAATGATAGTGAAAACGTAAATTTTATTATAAATTCGCTTGAATAATCCAAAATATTATTATATAATCAAAATGTCCTTGCTTGAAATGTCCCGGTAGCTCAGCTGGATAGAGCATACGCCTTCTAAGCGTACGGTCATGTGTTCGAATCACATCCGGGACACCACTTTAAGACTTTAATTCCTTAGAAATAAGGAATTTTTTATTGTTTTTCGCAACAAAAAAATACTAGAAATAGTATTCTTACCAAAATATAACTTTGGATTTTCTACTTTATACTTTAAGTATAAAGTGACAAATCAATGCAAATTGGTTTTGTTTTTTCCAACTGTATTGTTACTATAATTAAATACCTATTATTTTGTCAACATACTTTTTTACTTGTTTATTCACAAGTATCTGAAAAAGAGGTATCGCTTACCTGGATAAAATTCTTCTTAAATTGCTTTCAACTTCTCGCATTCCTAAGTCATGATTACGATTAACTCCAAAACGTTGAATCAAATTAACAAAATGATTCATAGTACTTAAAAATTCTTCATCATACATTGATAGTTTTTGTTCTATTTCATCTTTGGTAAATTCTAATTCTATATAATCAAATTGAAAATCATATTTTAACTTTCTATTGCTAGACGTAACGAATCTTTCTAAAGCTTTAGAAAATTCTTCTTCCCACTTAGATTGTTTTTCAAAATAAAAATTTATATCAATTAATTTAGAAAATTTTATTGGCCAATTAGTATCTGAAAAAAGTATTGTTTCAATAATTTCTTTATAGTTTGTTGGTAAAGCAGCTATTTTAATATTCGGTCTATTAAAATCTATTGTTTGAGATTTTTGGGCTAGTAAAACCCATAATGCTTCTACAAATACTTTCATACTTACTTCTCTATTTATATCATAAAAATATCCTATATCATTTTTCATATTCCATCCTACACTTTCTAATTTAAAAATAAAGCACTATTTCTAGTCCTTTATTTTTCTTCAGTAGTTTTAATTACTTCTTTATTTTTGTAATTTCCACATTTTGTACAAGCACGATGAGGTCTTAATGTAGCACCACATTTAGAACAGGTTACTGTTGCTCCAACCTCTTTTTTTAAGTGTGTACGACGCATTCTTTTTTTTGTTTTACTCGTTCTTCTAAATGGAACAGCAAATCTTTGAATGTCTAACTTTAACATACTTATCATTCCTTCCCTTCATCAAGTAGCTCTCTTAATTTTTCGAGCCTTGGATCCATTTTATCTTCTTCATTCTTTGCAAGTTCCCAACCACTGCCTCTTAGTTCTAAGTCTTCTACATTCGCAGTTGTAGCACTGATAGGAATTTCCAATACAATATTTTCCCATAAAATCTCACTAATATCAAGTGTATTTTTGCTTTTTTCATAAAAATTGCCACAAGTTTCCTCTATATTTTCGATTTTTTCTTCTATTTCACAAGAAAACGGGTAATCTATTGCCTCTAGGGTGATAGCATCTTCAAGTAAAAAGGAGCCTTCCGCGTCTAAAGTAAGGACTAAATTGTTTTCGTAATCATAATTAATTTTCCCTTGAATATGTAAATTTTTAATCTCTAAAACATTAGCATTTTCATATAAGTCCTTATTTAGTACGACTTTTTCATGAATTTCTAGTCCACTAGTAGGTATTTTGTTTAAGTTTATAATCATATGTACCACCTAAAAGTATTATACACTAAATTTTTTTTACATTCTACTTTATTTTTTATGTTTTCCTATGCTAAACTATGACAAAAGGAAGTGGATTTATGGAGAGAATTGGTATTATTTGTGAATATAACCCCTTTCATAATGGGCACCTTTATCATATAAAAAAAATAAAATCACTCTATCCAGATTCTTTACTTATTTTAGTTTTAAATGGTTACTTTTTAGAACGAGGGGAAGTGAGTTTAGTTAGTAAAGAAGAAAAAACTAAAATCGCCTTAGAATTTGGTATTGATTTGGTTTTAGAACTTCCAGTTTTATATGGTACACAATCTGCAGATATTTTTGCAAATACCGCTATTACCATATTAAATTATTTTAAAGTAGACAAGCTCATTTTTGGAAGTGAAGTAAATAATATTTCTTTATTAAATAAACTAGTAGATGAAATTGAAAATCCTAACTATCAAAATAAAGTAAAAGAACTATTAGGGCAAGGGCTAAACTACCCCACTGCTCTTGCTAAAGCCATTTCACTAGATTTTGATTTTAATCATCCTAATGATTTACTGGCAATTTCTTATCTAAAAGCGATTCGCAAAAATCAATTCAACATCACACCAATTTCCATAAAAAGAACCAGTGCCTATCACGATTTAGAAAGCAAGGAGCAAATTGTGAGTGCGTCCAATATCCGTAATAAAATTTTAAAGAACGAAGACATTTCTGCCTATTTACCTAAAAAGAGTCAAAATGCTCTTCTTCCTATGAATCAAGAACTTTATTTTAAACTTTTAAAAAATAAAATCCTAACAACACCTCATTTAGAAGAATTCTTAACCGTAGATGAAGGAATTGAAAATCGCTTAGTAGAACAAATGAAAAATAGTTATTCTTTGGATGAATTTATAAAAAATGTAAAAACAAAACGATATACCTATAATAAAATATGTCGAATGTGTACGCATATCTTACTAGGTATTAGAAAAAAGGATAATATTGAGAAATTATCCTATATTAAAATTTTAGGTTTTAGTAATCGTGGTCAAGAATATTTAAAAACGATTCGCGAAGACATAAATATGCAAACCCAAGTAGATAAAAATTCTATAGAATATAAACTAGAATTAAATGCTGCTATTTTATATGATTTATTATTCAACACCAATACGTATAATTTTGAGATTAAAAATCAACCCATACAAAAACTCTAATCGCTTAGAGTTCTTTTTTTAATAAATTTTAGATTAAAATAATTGTTCAAAATCCATAAAAAATATCTCTTATTTTTGACAAGTAGGACAATAATAGGTGCTTCGTCCGTTAATTTTTTCATTTAAAATCTTCGTTCCACAAACTATACAAGCTTCTCCTTCTTTTTTGTGTACCATAAGCTCTTGTTGAAAATGTCCTGTAACGCCTAAACTAGAAGTATAACTCTTTATCGTGGTTCCCCCTAGTTCCATGGCTCTTTTGATAATTCTAGCAGAGCTTTTTACAATATTTTGGGCTTCTTTTTTGGTAATTTCACTTCCCTTTTTAAAAGGATTAATTTTAGAAGCAAACAGAACTTCATTCGCATAGATATTGCCAAGTCCACTAATAATCGTTTGGTCAAGTAAAAGAGTTTTAATGGCAATGGTTTTCTTTTTAAATTTTTCTAACAAGTATTCTGCTGTTAATTCTTTTTCTCCCGGCTCATACCCTTGCTTTTTAATGGCTTTATTGTTTACAAGTTCTTCCTTTTTAATTAGATTCATTCGTCCAAATTTTCTTGTATCATGATATCTTAAATCGGTATTGTCTTGAAAGGTAAAAATGATATGTTCATGTTTAACAATGGGGTCACTTTTATTTTTCAAGAAAAACTTCCCTTCCATACGAAGATGACTTAAAAGGTAATGGTTTTCAAGTTCAAAAATTAGCCATTTTCCTCTTCTTTTAATATCTACAAATTCGTTTCCTTCTAATACACTCTTAAACTCTTCTAAATCCGTTTCAAGTATTCTTTCATATAAAACCTGAACACTCTTAATTCTCTTATGTAAAATTTGTTTTTTTAAGGTATTTCGTACTGTTTCTACTTCTGCTATTTCAGGCATACTTTTACTCCTTTTCCAAATATTCTTCTAGCGTTAAATGGTTATCCATAATAGCATGGGCTATTTTTGAAGTCCCAACAAAACGAATATGCCATGGTTCATAATTATATTTTGTAATTTCTTCTTTTCCATAAGGATAACGAAGTATAAAACCAAAATCTGCACAATGATTTTCTAAGAAAGAATAAAAGTCTTTTAATTTTTCATCAAAGCCATATAACCATTCTCCCTCTTTTTGCAGACAAATGTCAATAGCAAGTCCTAGTTCATGTTCACTAAATCCGGGTTTGGCAACATATTGATTTGCATATTCCATCCCTTCTTCTTTTTCAATTTGTTTATAAATTTCTTCTTGAACTTCTTTTGTACGATAAGCACTTTCAATTTCAGCATTATAGCCATTGTCTTTTAAAAACGCTTGCAGTTTTTTCCAAGCATAATAAGTATTTTCTTCTACATCACTATCATTCACACATTTTGGGTAAGTTGAATGATAAGGAATGATTTTATAATTATTACGATATTGAATTGCATGTTCACGATTAACCAAATATAAGTATTTATGACAAGAAGTTATTAACCAATCAAATAAGGTATTTTCATTTTCAATTTCCGGATGGAATTGCACTCCTAGTAATAAACTTCCATTCTCGGTGTATTCTACTCCTTCATATACACCATCTTCTGCTTTAGCACTTACTTTCATATTCTTTGGTACTCTTGCAATAGACATACCATGAAGACTTACTACATCCATTGTTTCTTGTTTAAAGATTTCGTAAAGCATACTTTTTTTATTTATGTTAATCTTATGTCTTGCACTATTAATAGAATTTTCTTCTTTCGTAATAATATGTAAATGAATATTCCCTTCCTCTAATTTTTTCAAGTATGGATTGCTTTCTTTGTTTAACTCATAAATCTCTTTAAAACTTTTAGAAGGATTATCTTTTTGGTCTTCTACTACATTTAAAAAAGTAGCTAAGGTTTGCACACCAAGACAAACTCCTAAAAATGGCTTTTGCTTTTTTATAGCATCCTCTATTATAGGAAAATATTCGTGTAAGATTTGATTGCCTCCACCCCATACGTATCCATCACAAATAGAAGTATATGTTTTAGCATCTCCAAGGATACCAATTGGAATTCCACCACTTCTAATTATTTTTTCACTATACATTGTAACAAAATGAGCCCTATCTTGATAAGGGTCGCTTTCATGGCAAGTAAATGTAGGAATAATTCCTATTATTGGTTGTTTCTTTATCATATATTCCTCACTCTATTTCTTTTTATTTCTATATATTCATAATTTAGAGAATTATTTCTTGATACTACTTGTATTACCAATTATTTTTCTAAATTATCACGAGTTATTTTAGCAATATTATCACTTACGATAATATTCTACTGATCTTTTAATAGTGATTTCTGGAGCAAATACTTCCTTCTAAAGAGGCTAACTATAGTTTAAACGGCTCTGCTTTTGAGCTTGGAGTCAATCAATCTACAAAAAGCAACTCGTATCAAGTACATCTTGCTTGTAATATTTACCATCCTTTGATTTTAATTTCAGTTGACTACATTTTATAGTCAACTCAGAACCTTCCTTTTTTAATATTAATTTTAAGACTGACTAATACTTACTAACATCGTTACTTTCTGTTAAAGCATTACTCACATCTACGTCACTAAAATAGTATTCCTCTTTTTCACTATCCCACATGCTTCTGATTTCATTATCTTCAAATAAATTTGTAATTTTTTCTAATTTGTTATTGATAAATTACATTCCCCTGTTCTATTTTTACTTATTTATTACTTTTACAAATTTTTCATATTCTACAAAATTATCTTTATAAGGTATATGAATAAAGATTACTTTTGTTTTATGTCCTCTTGCGTCTAAACATTTTAAAACATTATAATAAGCAAAATTGCAATAAGAGGTCCCTGGGTTTTCGCTTATTTTATAGGCAATGTCATTTTCATCTAAAATATTTAAAAGCTTTTTTATAGGAAAATTTGTTTCGACAATCTCTTTCTTTTTCTTACACTTTGTTTCTATAGCTAATCTTTTAATTATAGGCTTTTGTCCAAACATAATAACATAATCATACTTCTCTTCTAAAAATAACTTATCGATTTCATCAATAATCGTTGTATAATCATTGGTAAAAAGAAACTTTCCATATTCATCAGAAATTTTTTCCAACAAAATAGCAGAACTACTGATATTATTTTCATGTGCCTTTTTAAATCCGGTAAATAATATTCTATTTTGTTTCATACCAATCTTTCCCATAATCACTACTTACTTTTAAAGGAACAGATAGTTCTATAGCATGAGTCATTTTGTCTGTCACAATATTTGATACAAGTTCACGCTCGCTTTCTACTAAGTCAATAATTAATTCATCGTGGACTTGTATAACAAGTTTACTTTTAATATTAAGTCGTTCAAATTCCTCATAAATAGCAATCATGGCTTTTTTAATAATATCTGCACTTGTTCCTTGAATTGGGGTATTAAGGGCAATTCTCTCTCCGGCTTGGCGGACCATATATTGGCCACTATTTAATTCATCAATTACTCTTTTTCTATTAAACAAAGTGCGAACAGAGCCATTTTTGTAGGCTTCTGCAACAATTTCATTCATATAGCTTTTAACCCCAGGATAAAGTTCATAGTATTTTTCAATAAATTGTTTGGCTTCTTTTTGACTTATTTCCAAGTTTTCTCCTAAACCAAAACCACTAATTCCATAAACAATGCCAAATATAACTGCTTTAGCCGTTGAACGCATTTCTTTTGTCACTGCTATTTCCGGAATGCCATGAATATCTGCCGCTACTTTCATATGAATATCTTGGTTATTAACAAACGCATCAATTAACTCTTGGCATTTCGAGATATGAGCGAGTATTCTTAACTCTATTTGGGAATAATCAGCACTTAAAAAACAATCATTTGTTGGAAGAAAAGCCTTTCTAATTTTTCTTCCCCCTTCATCTCGTATAGGAATATTTTGAATATTAGGTTCTACAGAAGAAAGTCTTCCCGTTCTTGTTAAAGTTTGTTTAAAAATCGTATGCACTTTCCCATCTTCATAAATAAAATTTTCTAATCCCTCTACATAGGTAGAATAGATTTTGGTAATATTACGATACTCCAATACTTTTTCTATAATCGGATGACTACCAAGAAGTTTATGCATGACTTTTACATCGGTTTTATATCCTTTTTGGGTTTTGACACCACCAGGTAAACCTAGCTTTATAAATAAGATTTCTCCTAATTGTTTGGTACTTGCTATATTAAATTCCTCTCCGGCTAGATTATAAATTTCATGGGAAATCCTATCAATTTTAACTTTTAATTCCCCTTTCATTTCTTCTAAAATGTTTTTATCTACTTTGACACCATTGATTTCCATATCAGCAAGTACGCGAATTAAAGGCATTTCAATTGTCGTAAATAAATCATACATTTCTTCTCTTTTTAAATCTGCTACAAATTTATCATGAGTTTCTAAAATATACTTACTCTTAAATAACATATCTTGCTTTACTTTTTCCATTTCATATTTTTGTTTGGCTAGAGTATCCTCAAATAAATCAACATCATACCCTTCTGGCTTCATTAAATAAGCAATATCGTCTTTAATAGTGTAATTGAGTAAATAAGAAGAAAGCATTAAGTCATATTCTACTTTGGGAGCTTTACATCCTAATTTCTGCAAAGCCACAATATTTTTCTTTTGATCAAAGGTATAAAGTGTTTTACCTTCTAAAAGAGACAGACATTCTCCAATCAATTCTTCTTTTATAAAATAAGTATTTTCTTTATCTGAAATCGACATACCAAGAACGTTTCCAATATGATAATTGGTATTGTCTACTTCCACATAGTAAGATAAAGTATCTCCTAGTTTTAAATCCTCTCCCTTTTCTACTTCTATAACATTGTCTATGGTTGGAGAATTTTCTTTTTTCGTCATTTTCTTCAAAAAAGAATAAAATTCTAGTTCTTCATATAAAGAATATAATGTATCACTGCTTTCTTCATTTCCTTCGTATTTTAACTCCTCTAGTGAGTTAATTTCTAATGGAACTTCATTATAAATGGTTGCAATTTCTTTACTTACAAAAGCCATTTCTTTATCTTGAATTAATTTTTCTTTAGTTTTTCCTTTAATACTATCAATATGTTCATAAAGATTTTCAATCGTTTTATAAGTGGAAAGTAAATTTAGTGCTGTTTTTTCTCCTATTCCTTTTACACCTGGGATATTATCAGAGGAATCTCCTGCTAAGGCTTTTAAATCGATTACATGAATAGGCTCTATTTGATACTCTGCAAAAAAAGAAATCGGGTTGTAACGAATAAATCCCTTTTGTTTTAAAAGTTTAATATCTACTTGTTCATTAATAAGTTGCAATAAATCTTTATCACTCGATACAATAGTACCATTAAAATTATCGTCTTCTAAAACCATTTTCGTAAGTGTTCCAATAATGTCATCTGCCTCATACGGAGCAAGTTCAAAATATTTTATTCCCATGGCTTCTAATACTTTTCTTGCATAAGGCATTTGTTTTATTAAATCTTCCGGTGTTTCTTTTCTTCCCTCTTTATAAAAGGCATATTTATCTCTTCGAAAGTTTTTCCCAATATCAAAAGCCACCGCAATATATTCCGGATTTTCCTCTTCAATAATTTTATGCATCATAGAAACAAAACCATATAAGGCATTGGTTGGAAACCCTTTACTATTACGCATTATGGTACCGGAATAGGCCGTGGCATAATAACTTCTAAACAACAAATTATTTCCATCTACTAATATTAACTTCTTCATTTACTTCCTCCACTAATTACTAAGTAAATTCATTATACCATGTATTGTATTGGTTAGTAAATTTTAAAACTATTGTTTTATTTTATAAGTAATTGGCATAACACTTTCACTTCTTACAAAGTTTGCAATTAACTTTTCTTGTTTTTTAGAGATAATAATCCCAATTGTTTTGTTATGAAATGGTTCTTTTATTTGTTCATCTATTAACTGCATATAGAACTCGATTTGCGCTTTATCTTCTTTTCTTAATTCTTTTAATTTTAGTTCTACTACTACATAACAATTGATTTTTACATTAAATAACAAAATATCTATATAATAATTCTTATTTTCGCAACTTATTTTGTATTGATTATCAATTAAAGCAAATCCATCTCCAAGTTGACTAAAAAAGTTTTGTAGTTTTGCAAGAATAGTAGTTTCTAAATCATGTTCATTTTGTATTGTCTTTTCTTTTTCTAGTTCAATAAAGATAGGATTTTTCATATCAGATAATATATTTTTATTTTTAGGTATAGTAACAATTTCTATTCTTTCCGGTTTATTTACTAATCGTTCATAACTATTATTTTTGATTTCTTTTGCCAATTCTCTACTACTTAAGCTTTTAGTAATACATAAATTTATATAATAATTGCGCTTATTTTCCTCTTTGATGGGAAGAATTATGCGAATATGAGTCCAATTTAATTGTGTACGCAGTGCGTTCACATTTGCAAATGCAATATAGAATTGACGATATAGCATTAAGTTTCTACTTGAATATGAAATTCCATATTTTTGTGTATACTTCTCTGACCATTCTTTTATAAGTCCATTTCCATATTTGGCTCTTTTTTCTCCACCTTGTGCTTCTACTAGTAATCTACCAATATGCCAATAGTTTTCTAAAGTACTTTGATTTTCTTCTAACACTCTTACTTTTTTACTTACTTCATTCTTTTTTATATAAGTTTCTATTTCTGTATAATAATTAATTGGAAACCCTCCCTCCTATTCTTATATATACACCGCAAATTAGGAATTTCCTTTTTTTATTAAAATGTTGTGTTAAACATAATGACTGATAAATAAAAGTAGTGTATAATTGAAATAG
>CAJUKB010000016.1 GCA_910587325.1 uncultured Bacilli bacterium
TTGTGGTATTTATAATTTTGAAATTGCGAGTAGATAGTTTCGGGACAAGTCTAATGAAACCTATTATTATAAGAAGAACTATCAAGGAGATATTCTAGGAATCTATAATAGTAATTATGAACTAGAATGTACCTATGAATATGACTCTTATGGAAGTATAGTCAGTATCAAAGATGTTCTTGGAACTGAAATAGAAGATGAAAACCATATAGGAAATATCAATCCATATAGATATAGAAGTTACTATTATGATAAAGAAACAAAGTTATATTATTTAAATAGTAGATACTATAACCCATTATGGGGAAGATTTATTAATGCGGATGGAATAATTGGAACAAGTGAAACTTATTTAGGCTATAACTTATATGCTTATTGTGAGAATAATCCAATTGCTAATATTGATCATACAAGATATTTTAAAAAATTTAACACAACGAGTAAAAAGTACTTGTGCTGCTTTAGGAAGTGCAATTGGTAAAATATTAAATAGACCTATAGCAGTGATATGCTAGCAAAATCATTTAAACCAAACGATAATCTATCTCAAAAAACAAAAACCAAATTAAGTGAATCTTTGCGAAATTCTAATCAAATAAAACAGACCATTAATAATGCTATTAATGATTTTAAAACAAATAAAAATACATATTATCAAGAATCAGTTGAGTTTACAAGGCTTAGTGATTTACATCTTGCTGTAGGAAAAGCTACTGTTACAGTTCGTATTGTTCAAATTGATAATAATCATTGGGCGGATATTACTATTTCAGATGTTTATGATTTTGATAAAAAAAATGGATTTTCTATTGGAAATGTATTAAATAATATGGGAACATACTTTCAAAATCAAGGCTTAATTACCCCTTATGAGTGGGATGTTAATTATGCCATATTAGTAGAATAGTAATATATGCAAAAAGTGAAAGAAGGGAACAATATAAAAAAATTATTTAAATATAGTTTTATAATAATCTTTTTGCTTTTTATATTATTTACATGGTATAACATAAAATTTAGCACAATAAATGTGTTAAATAGTAATTGCGGTTTGAGTTTGCCTAAACCAAAATCAGTAGATACTATTATTCAAGGAGTTTGGCAAGATGATTCTGATTTTGATATATTATATTATAAGGAGAAAGATATAGATGAAATAAAAGACCAAATAAGTAATCATTCCATGGAAGAACTTAATCAAAAATTACTTTTTATATTTGAAAATACAACTTTCGAAGAAAGAGAAAGAATAGAAAAATATTTTAATTTTAATGAAATAGACAAGGAATATTTATATTATGCCTATTTTCAAAGAGGGCGTATGGGAACTTTAATCATTTTTGATGAAGCAAACTTGAAATTATATTATTTAAATGTTTGTGTAAAATGGACATTAGATTAAAGAATGTTAACAAGGAATGCTATATTGAACTATAACAATCCTTTTTTGTCGATTATCTTCTCATTATATAAACAACAAATATTCTTTATGATGAAATAGGAAATCCAACCAAAATAGGAGATACCAATTTAACATGGAATATAAGAGAACTCCAAAGATATCAAAATACTATGCTTGATAGTCAGTATTTTTATAACAAAGAGGGAATAAGAACAAAAAAAATAGTCAATGGAGTAGAAACAAACTACTTTTTAGAGAATTCCAACATCCTATTTGAAGAAACAAAAGGAAATGTGTTATACTATATGAGAACTGACGAAAATGACCTAATAGGATTTCAGTATAATAATGAAACCTATTATTATAAGAAGAACTATCAAGGAGATATTCTAGGAATCTATAATAGTAATTATGAACTAGAATGTACCTATGAATATGACTCTTATGGAAGTATAGTCAGTATCAAAGATGTTCTTGGAACTGAAATAGAAGATGAAAACCATATAGGAAATATCAATCCATATAGATATAGAAGTTACTATTATGATAAAGAAACAAAGTTATATTATTTAAATAGTAGATACTATAATCCATTATGGGGAAGATTTATTAATGCGGATGGAATAATTGGAACAAGTGAGAGTTATCTAGGCTATAACTTATATGCTTATTGTGAGAATAATTCGATAAATTTTAATGATTCTTTTGGAACATGGAAACAAGTTACAGGAGGATGGCAAGCACAAAAGGGTGATACTCTTTGGGGATTGGCTTCTATGCTTACAGGAAAAGGCTCAAATTGGAAAAAATTTGGATATAGTGGAGATCCTAGAAAACTGCAAATTGGAACTATTATTAGTTCAAGTTGCAATGTTAAAAATAGTACTTCAATTCAATTTGCTCCAAGAGATGTATCGTTAGAAGTAAATAAAGCGTTATCTCGATATGCTAGTATAGCAAGAGCAACAGGGGGAAATCATTATTATTCATATATGACATTTTATAAGTGGGTCAATCATGAAGCTGCTTGGGATATAAAAAGAGCAAAATCTTGGGTAGAAACTATAGGAACAACATTTCCGGGAGTCGGAACAAAAGTAAAATATAATGGTATGCTTATGACCCCTGAGCAATTAGGAAATTATACCTATGGCTATCTTGGAGCTGCTTTTGGTTTTTCTCTTAATATACTATATGCCTGTTCTTTTTATGCAGGAGGACATTTCCATATGAATAGTGCTCAAGCTTCTAATGAATTTAATGATTGGATGTCTATTCGAGCTGGATACTATGCCTATTAATAATGAAAGGAACTTATTATGAAGATTAAAAAACATAAAATGATTTTTGTAAATTGTATAGTTGTTGGCATAATTTCAATTGTGTTTCTATTTGTATTACTATTAAATCATTGCCTAGAACCTTATTATCGTCCTAATAAAGAAAAAATAGAGAAATATTTTAGACGGGATAAAGAAAAACTTGTTCTTATAAAAGACTATTTTAGTGATAATCCAATAGCAACATATATTAGTTCTTTAGATTTTAAATCAAAGAACTATAGTAAATTGATAAAAGAAGAAAATGTATTACTTGCTTTTAATTATCTTTTTAAAAATGGTTATACTGAAGTTGGTAAACAAGGAAATACAATATATTTTCTTAAATGGACACGAGGATCAAATTTAGGGATTGGTATAATATATTTAATTAATAATGAAATTCAGCCCGAATTAAAATATATTACAAAATTAGATGCGTTATCCGAAAGTGGTTGGTACTTTTATGAAAGTGATTACATTAAGTGGAAAACACAATAAATTTTTTTTACTTGTTATTAACATGAAAATACATTTTTATTTTATGTTTGTAGTAATAATAAAAATTAAAGAGACTATTGGAATTTAAGCAATTCAATTGATAGTTTCTTTTTTTAACTGAAATACTGCAATAAATATTTATTCATAAAATAATCATACTTTTTTAATGATTATTACATTTGGAAATATTACTATTTATAATAGTAAATTTGTTCGGAATCTTCTATTAATTCATTATTTTTGTATTTTTGATAAACAATTGTATTAATACCAACATTGTAAATCCATCTTTCTAAGTTATCCTTTTTGGTTTCTTGCACAATAAATATTTTTAGATTTGTATCATATATTAAAGTCATATTATTCTTTTCTAATATGTATTGATTTTAAAATCTTCTTGTATTTTTTAGGTACATTTAAAGGAGATTCACTTAGAATTCTCTACAATTGTTTCATATTTTTTAAAAATTAGTGATTTATTTGAATATAATTCTAAAGATTGTAATTTGATTGTTTCAATTTGGTTATTGCTATAGACATCCATGCATAAATTATTTACTAAATCGTTGATATTTTTATAACGAAAATATTCTTCATAGCCGCTAAATTTGGTTAGTAAAATATTAGAATCAGATGTTTTGCATAAAAAAATGTTTTTATTATTGTCTTTTTAGTAATAGAGTTCTATGTAATCATAATTTAAATTATTAGCTAAAGAGACTGAATTTAGTTTTATAGGATTTTTTGTTAGAAAATATCCCTATAACATTTGTAATAGAATAATTTTCATTTTCTCCTAAAAATTTAAATACTCTTAATTGGAAACAAAATAATAGCAGAAAAATAGAAATAGTAATAGAAATAAAATAATCCCAAAGAAAATAGATAAAACAATTCTTTTTTTATTCTTTTCTTTTAATGCATCAATCATAATATTATTAATTTTGTTTGTAGGTTTTATTCTTTTTCCTATAATTAATTCATCCAAAGTAATAGAAAATAGTTCACTAAGTTTCAGTAAAGAATCATAATCAGGCATACATATTCCACGTTCCCATTTACTTACAGCTTGTCTAGTTACAAAAAGGATTTCTCCTAATTTTTCCTGTGTTAAATTTAATTTTTGTCTTTCTGCAATAATGAGCTTTCCTACACTTTTATAATCCAACATAAATAACCTCAAAAACATTTTTTTTCACTAAATCATCAGCAGAAATATTATATTTCTGGCATATCTCAAAAAGAAAGGAAGTTTGAATAGTTTTTGTACCATTTTCATAAGCAGATATAACGGATTGGGTTGTATTTATGGATTTAGCAAATTCTAATTGGGTTAAATGATGAAATAATCTAATTTTTTTTAATTTCTTGCCTAAAATTTTATTGTCATATTGAATAGTTTCTGTAATTTTTCGTTTATCTTTTGATAATCCAAGAGTATAGTCTAAAGTTAATCTCGATATATTACAAAAATCTACCAAATGCTTTAAAGGAATCACATTTTCTCTAGATTCCCATCTAGCATAGTTTGATTTTGAAACACTTAGAATATTTGCTATTTCTCTTTGACTTAAGTTCATTGTTTCTCTTATATAAATAAGTCTTTCAACCTTCACATATATCACCAAGAAGTATTTTCTCAAAGAAAGTTTTATACATGACCATTTGCCCCACAATAACGATACAAAATTTTTGAATTGTTCGAATCCTTTACTAAAATGTAAGTAAAAAGCTTTTTAAGGGAATAATGAAATATTAAAACAGAAAACAGCTCATATGAAGTTTTATTTGGTAAAATTTGACATTTTGTAAAGTTTATGTTAACATATCAAACAATTCAAAAAAGGGGATATAGATTATGTGTAAGAATTGTAAAAATAGTAGTATAGAAATATTAAAAAATTCTAGATGGTATTTTAGTCCGAAACTTTATAAAGATATTAAGGAATGTGATTTTTGTTTTCAAATTGAAGAAGAGAGATTACATGAACATGTTGAAAGTGAAGATTGGCAATACGATAGAGGAAATTATCGTGATGTTACAAAATGTAAGGTATGTGGAATGGTGTTACAGGAAAGAACCCATTTAGATGGATTTCAGGATGAACATGACACTTTTGAAGATTATCTTCATGGTAACGATGCTATAGAAGAATCAAAAGAAGAAGTATATACAAGGGGTCGTTATTTAAAAAATGCTTAAAGTAAATACGCTTTAAACATTTTTTTTATTTTCCTTCATAAAATTTAGTATGAAAAATAAAATAGATTACAAATTGTTTGTAGCTGTACTTTTAATTGCTACTTTTGGAATAGTCATGATTTTTTCTGCTAGTAGCATATGGGCAGAATACAAGTTTCAAGACCCATATAAGTTTATAAAAGCCCAAGGATTATTTTTTATTGTGGGTATTTTTATTATGTTATTTTTATCTAAAGTAGATTATCATTTCTATTGTAAGAAAGCCAATACAATTTTATTTATTTGTTTTTTGCTTTTAATTCTTGTTTTAATTCCTGGTATTGGTACTATCCGTAACGGAAGTAGAAGTTGGTTTGGACTAGGGGGATTTGGAATTCAACCAAGTGAATTTGCAAAAATAGGACTTATTATTTATGTTGCTAAGTATCTTTCCAATAACAAGAAAAATATGCGGGATATCAAAAAAGGCGTTCTGCCTATTTTAAGTGTAATCATGGTATTTTTTGGACTAATTATGTTAGAACCCGATTTTGGTACAGCTATGGTAATTGTTTTAACTCTTGTTGTCATGATTTTTGTTTCTGGAGTTAATGTATCTTTTTTTGTCAAAATTGGTTTAGTTGGACTTGTTGGGATTGTAGGTCTTATTATTGTGGCACCTTATCGTATGGCAAGAATAGTATCCTTTTTAAATCCGTGGACAGACCCTTTGGGGAGTGGGTTTCAAATTATCCAAAGCTTATATGCGATAGGACCAGGTGGTTTGCTTGGACAAGGGTTTATGCATAGTCGTCAGAAACATTTTTATCTTCCCGAACCGCAAACGGATTTTATCTTTTCCATTATTAGTGAAGAATTTGGTTTTTTAGGAGTGTTAATTGTTACAAGTATTTTCTTCTTTATCTTTTATCGAGCCCTTAACATTTCTTTAAAACAAAGTGATTTGTTTGGAAAATATCTTGCTTTTGGTCTTTCTTTTGGGATTATTATTCAAGCGCTACTCAATTTAATGGTTGTAGTTGGAATCATTCCGGTTACAGGGGTAACCCTTCCTTTCTTATCCTATGGTGGTTCTTCTTTGCTTGTTAGTATGGCAAGTATTGGAATTATTTTAAATGTAAGTCGCAATCAAAAATAAATTCTTGTACTTTCTTTATAATAAGAAACGTTTAAGAAGGTGATGGTATGGCATTTAGAGAAGTATTGGGCTTTCCATCTGATTATCCATTTGGAGTAGAAATTGAAGTGGAAAATAAAAATGTCGAAGATATTGATAGAATGTTAAAAAAGCAATCTGATATGAAAATCACTACTAAGGACTATAATGCTATTTTAGAACGTTTTGGTAAAGACTTTGCTGATTTACTTGCTTATAAATGTAAATTTGTATTTAAGGAGAATGAATTTTCTTACTGGCTATATGAACACGAAGATACGAATGAATTTGATTCAAGATTGGGGGCAGAGGTTATATCTCCAATTCTATATAATCAAAAAGAGGATTTGGAACATTTAAAAAGTGTTCTTTTGATGCTTCAAGAAAATAGCAGTGAAGTTAATGAAAATTGTGGAGTTCATGTGCATATGGGAGCTAAACCTTTTAGAGGAAGTTATCAAAAACTTCTTAATTTCTTTTTATTTTATATTGTATTTGAACCTGTTTTTTATAAATTGAGTGCGATGGGCAATTTTGGCCATGTAAGAGAATATGCATTATCGTATGCTAACCCTGTAGGATTACAAATGAAAAAAGGAAAAATTAATCAAGCAATATTGGAAAATTATATAAAGGAAAATTTAAATGGCTTTCCAAAAACAAATGGATTGCATTTTAAGGGATTTAAAATAAATAAAGTAAGTTATGGTTCTTCTTTTGAAATACGTGTTTTTAACGGAACTTTAGACCCTTTTGTTATTGAAAATTATATTAATGCTTCTTTAGCAAGTGTTGCATATTGTGTAAACGATAGTTTTAATCAAAAGGAGTATCAAAAAAGATGTTTGGAAGCAATTCAACATAGAAAAGATTGGGTTCGTTTTGAAAAGTATGTTTCGTGTGCGGATAGTTTAGTGGATGAATTTGTTGAAAATGTTTTTACAAATCAAATTGATAAAGATTATTTTTATTTACAATATAGTGGAGAATATTTAAAGAAAATAAAAAGAAAGTAAAAAGTTGCAAAATATGACAAAATAGTTCAGCTTAAAGCGTTAGGATACTTCTCAAATTTGTTAGATAGGCGCTTGTAGTGAATAATATTGTTGTAGAAAATGCAAAAATAGAAGATATGATATTTGAGGTAAGAGGACGTCGGATAGTGACTTAGCAAGATTTTATTAACGTAAAAATTCATTTAGGAAACAAAACATTTTCTATTAATCTACTTGAAGATAAAATAGTAAAAGATTTATTAGTTGAAAAAATTATGGAAATAAGAACACTTTAATTTGACATTATATATGACATTTGCTAATAAGTTTTCTTATTTTGTAGTATAATTGTGGTGAGGGTGATACGCATGAATATTATTATTTCCGCCGGAGGAAGTGGTGGACATATTTATCCGGCTTTAGCCATCATAGATGAATTTAAAAAACGTGAAAAAAATGTCAATGTTTTATATATTGGAACTCATAATCGTATGGAAAAAGATATTGTACCTAAAAAAGAAATTCCTTATGAATTTTTAGAAATCTATGGCTTTACCAAAGATATTAAAAGAGATATTAAAAATATCTTTCTTATTCGTAAAGCCGAAAAAAAATGTCTAAAAATTATGAAAAGTTTTAAACCGGATATCGTAATTGGCGTTGGAGGTTACGTTACTTACCCTGTGATTAAAACTGCAAAAAAATTAGGAATTAAAACCTTCATTCATGAACAAAATAGTCGTCCGGGAAAAGTGAATTATCTTGTAAGTCGTTACGCTGATGTCATAGGCATTACTTTTGAAAGTTCGAGATTTTTTTTAAAGAAAGCCAAAAAGATTGTATATACAGGTCATCCTTCTTTGGATGGAGCATTAAATACCAAAAAAACAGATAAAACAATGCTTGGCTTTAGTATTTCTAAAAAATTAGTGGTTTATGTAGCGGGAAGCTTAGGAAGTTCTTCTTTAAATCAAAAAATGCTAGATTTTTTAAATAGCGATTTACATCGTTCTTATGAGATTTTATACATTGTAGGAAGTAATGTGAATGTAGAAGAATTTAAAAAGAAAATCACCAATTTAAAAGGAATTAAAGTCGTTCCTTATTTTGAAAACTTGCCGGGGATTATGGCATCAAGTGATTTGGTAATTTCAAGAGCAGGGGCAGGAACTTTATTTGAAATTATCGGTCTTGAAAAACCAAGTATTATCATACCAAGTCCAAATGTTGCAAATAACCATCAATATTATAATGCCAAAGAATTAGAAGAGAAAAAGATTATTGAAGTCATCGAAGAAAAAAACCTTACGAAAGAGATTTTAGCCAAGAAGATTGATACGCTTTTAAATAACCAAGAGAAAATAAATTTACTAAAAAAGAATATGGTAGAATATAAAAAGATAATTCCAAGTGAAACGATTTATAAAACAATCAAAGAATTAATTCGTTCTAGTAAATAAGAAAAATATTTGTTACGATAAAGTAGGTGTTAAGCTATGCAAAAAAAAAGTAAGAAAAAAGTAAAGCGACATATCAAATGGAAAACTTTCTTCCTATTTTTGGGAGTTGTTTTTCTTTTCTCTTTAGTAGGCTATTTTTTCTTTCAGCTCCATGTGCAAAACATTTATATTATAGGAAATAATATAGTAAAAGATTATGAAATTATTGAAGTTTCCGGTTTAAAAGAATATCCTAAAATGTATAAGTATTCTACTCGTACTTTAGAAAAAAATATTGCTTCTCTTGATTTAGTAGCAAATGTCAAAGTGAAAAAAAATTTATTTGGAAAAGTAACCATTCAAGTAGAAGAAGCACGAGTTTTGTTTTATAATCGAAATAATTCAACTTATGTTTTATCAAATGGTGCGGAAACGATTGAAGGTGAATATCCTGGAGTTCCTTTTTTAATCAATTATGTAACAAGTAACATTTATGAACGTTTGATAAAAGAACTTGCAACCATTAAACCGGAATCTTTAGCCTTAATAAGTGAAATAGAATATGCAAGAAGTATGAGTGGTGATATTGTGTTAGATGATACAAGATTTCTACTTCGTATGAATGATGGAAATGAAGTATATATTAATTTAGTTAATATTGACAGGTTAGATTTATATGCGATATCCTATACAACATTGGAAGAAAAAGGAACACTCTATTTGGATTCGGATAATGGTAGTGTTTTATTTCAAAAATTTGAATCATAAAGGATTTTTGCTATGAAATATAATAGAAGCGATGTGAACCAAACAAAGGCTTGGATAAATCACAATTACGACCAACTAAAAAACTTAAACTATAATGATTGGATGGAAAGAGAATTAAATCTGTTTCCAAACCAAAAAACAATTTTACTTCATAGTTGTTGTGGACCTTGTTCTACAGCAGTTATTGATGCTTTAAAAGATTATTTTCATATTACTATTCTTTATTACAATCCGAATATTGAACCGTTAGAAGAATATCTAAAAAGAAAAGAAGAACAAATTCGTTATATAAAAGAAAGCAAACTCGGGATAGAATTTATGGACTGCGATTATGACAATGAAAGTTTTAAAGAAATAGCAAAGAATTTAGAGAGTGAACCAGAAGGAGGAGCGAGATGCTACAAGTGTTATTATTTGCGTCTTCGTAAAACGGCAGAGCTAGCTTTAAACAATCATTTTGATTATTTTGGAACAACGCTCACGGTAAGTCCTTATAAAAATGCTAAAGTGATTAATATGATAGGGTTAGAACTTGAAAAAACGCTTAATAAAGATAGAAACGAAGAAGAAAAAGTATTGTTTTTAATTTCTGATTTTAAGAAAAAAGAAGGGTATAAAAAAAGCATTGCACTAGCTAAAAAATACAATTTGTATCGCCAAGAATATTGTGGTTGCTTATATGGTAAGGAAAATAGAAGCGAAAGAGAAAACGAAAAGATTTAGAAAATAACCATATCTTTTGTCGAATTCCTTACAAACGAAATTTTTTTTGTTATCCTATTATTAGGTGATACAAAAAATGGAAGTATACTATAAAAATGAAACCCTATTTGTAGAGGTGACAAATGATATTACTATTGATACTATTGCTTTATTAGAGAGAAGAATATTTAAAATAATTGATGATTATGGAGTAGATAAAATTATTATTTCTCTATATGGAAATGGCAATAAATACTTATTAAATGGATTTAAAAAGAACTACTATCATAAATATAAAGGATTTCTATTAATTAAATAAATAAAAAAGAAACTAATTTTGGGTTTCTTTTTCTAATTTACGAATAACTTCTTCTTTCTCTACATTTTTTAATTCTTGCTTTTTGTTTACTACTTTTATTAAAAGTAGGGCAATCTCTGTAGCCATTTCATTTACTAAATCCATAGAAAGACTATTGGTATCATATTCTTCTTTCTTTTTACCAAAGCTTCCACATAAACTTAATGTGGCGTCTCCCACTAGTATATTATCGTTTTCGTAAAACTTACTTTCATAATAAATATTTCCAACTGTCTTTTTTGCATCGCTTACAGAATTCATGACAACTAAAACAAATGGATTACAATGAGTTTCTACAATTTCACGAGAAACTTTAGGAAGTTTACTATCGATTAGAATGGGATTGGTTTCTTCTCCATAAACAAGAATTTGGTTGGCTTTTAAGATAGTTCCTACTTTACTAGCAAAGGTGAGATAAGGGCTGAAAGTTTCTTCGTACTTGCCTAAACAAAGAACAACAATCGTATCAAAAGAGTTTGCATCCTCTAAAATTTTTTCTTCTAGTGTTTCTAAGTTTTCTTTTTTTTCATTCACGAAACAATCTTTCATATCGCTTCACCACTTTTCTAAAGAACGATTTTAACACAAATGGATAAGTTTGTGCATTTTTTCTTAAAATTTCTATATATTATATTAAAAATGCTTGCGAGCAGTGCAAGATTTTGTTAAAATACAAATGGCTAAAAAATTAGCAAATAGACATGTTTAAGGGATTTTCTTTATCGAGTGCCGAAGAGGTGGTAAAGGGGAGTTGATCTTGGCAGATGTTAAAACGAAGGAGGAATATTTTATGGCCGTTGTTTCTATGAGTTATTTATTAGAAGCAGGAGTTCATTTTGGACATCAAACCAAAAGATGGAATCCAAAAATGAAAGAGTATATTTTTGCAGCAAGAGATGAAATTCATATCATTGATTTACAAAAAACTGCAGAAAAACTAGAAGAGTCTTATAAGGAGATTAAAGCAATTGCGGATAATGGAGGAACATTCTTGTTTGTTGGAACGAAAAAACAAGCAAGCGAAGTATGTAAGGAAGAAGCTATCCGTAGCAATAGTTACTATGTAACAGAAAGATGGTTAGGTGGAACACTCACAAACTTTAGAACCATTAGAAGAAGAGTAAAAAGACTTGAAGAAATTGAAAATATGGAGAGTACAGGAGTATTTGAAGTATTACCTAAAAAAGAAGTGATTGGACTTAAAAAAGAATATGATAAATTAAATCGTGTATTATGTGGTATTCGTGAAATGAATAAACTTCCACAAGCGATTATTATTGTAGACCCTAAAAAGGAAACAAATGCAATTCGTGAAGCAAGAAAGTTAAACATTCCGGTATTTGGTTTAGTTGATACAAACTGCGATCCAGACGATGTTGATTTTGTAATCCCTGCTAATGACGATGCTGTTCGTTCTGTAAAAGTAGTTGTAGGAGTATTAAATAATGCGATTTGTGAGTCACGTAATTTAGAAATGGTAGATTATGTAACAGAAGAGGACAAAAATAAAAATAGTGCTAAAGAAGTTAACATGGATAGCGTTGTAGAAAAAATTGAACCTAAAAAAGAAGTAAAACAAGAAGTAAAAGAAGAGACTAGCAAAGAAGAACCAAAAGTGGAAAAAGAAGAAAAAGTAGAAGTTAAGGAAGAAAAAAATGATTATGCTTCTATGACTTTAACAGAACTAAAAGCGGTAGCTAAAGAACAAGGTTTAAAAGGTTACTCTACAATGAAAAAAGAAGAATTAATTAGCAATTTAAAATAAATAGAAAAGGAGTGTGTGTTATGGAAATAACTGCAGGTTTAGTGCGTGATTTACGTGAAAAAAGTGGTGCAGGTATGATGGATTGCAAAAAGGCTCTTTCTGAATGCAATGGTGATATCGACGCTGCTATGGATTATTTAAGAGAAAAAGGAATTGCCAAAGCGGAGAAAAAGGGAAGCCGTATTGCAGCAGAAGGTCTTGCTAATATTTATGTAGATGGTGATAAAGCCGTTATCTTAGAAGTAAATTCAGAAACTGACTTTGTTAGTAAAAATGAAGAATTTACAAGTATGATTGATACGATTGGTCATACTATTTTAAAAAGTAATGCTAATTCATTAGAGGAAGCTTTAGAAGTTTCTACTGATGAAGATGGTACAATTGGAGATTTAATTATTGCGAAAACTGCAAAAATTGGAGAAAAACTTTCTTTAAGAAGAATAGAAGTAGTCAGTAAAAATAGTGATGAAGTATTTGGTTCTTACTTACACATGGGTGGTAAGATTGCTGTTTTAACTGTTTTAAAAGGAACAAGTGAAGAAGTTGCAAAAGACGTATCTATGCAAGCAGCAGCTATGAAACCAAGTTATGTATTTATTAGTGACGTACCTGAAGACGTAATAAGTCGTGAACGTGAAGTATTAAAAGAACAATCTATGAATGAAGGAAAACCGGCTGATATCGCAGAAAAAATGGTAGAGGGTAGAATTAAGAAATTCTATAAAGAAATTTGTCTTGCAGAACAAGCATTCATTAAAGATGGAGATATTAGTGTTAATACCTACGTAACTAACAATGGTGGAGAAATTTTAAAAATGGTTCGTTATGAAGTTGGAGAAGGAATGGAAAAAAGAAACGACAACTTTGCTGAAGAAGTAATGAATCAAGTGAAGGGAAACTAAGACATTTGAAAAAGTGTCTTTTTTCATGTTATACTTTTTGTAAGAAAAATAATGGGTGAAAACTATGAACGAATTTGTGCGAAAAAAAGTAATACTAGATACGGATGTTTTTAATGAAGCGGATGACCAATTTGCTCTTACTTATCTTTTGAAAAATCAAGATATTTTTTCTATTCAAGCTATAACTATTTCTCCATTCAAACATTCAAAATATGAAAAAACGGTTGCGGAATCTATAAAAGATAGTTATGATGAGGCATGTATTATTTATGATTTATTACATATTAAAGATAAGTCAAATATTTATAAAGGAGCAACAGATTATATAACCAATGGTTATAATGAAAATAATGAAGCGGTGGATAAAATTGTTGAAGTTGCTAATAAAAATAACATAACGTATATTCTTGCTATTAGCGGATTAACCAATATTGCTTTAGCGATACAAAAATGTCCTGGGATAATTTCTAAAATCAAAGTGATATGGTTAGGTAGTAACTTTCTATTTGGTAAAAATCAAGATAGTAATTTTAAAAGAGACGTAAAAAGTGTAGAAATTGTTTTGGAATCAAAAGTGAATTTAACGATTATTCCCTGTTCTCCTATTTCGTCTAATTTACTTGTTTCTATTTATGAGATAGAAGCAAAATTAAGGGGAAAGAATGAAATTTGTGATTTTTTATATCAACGTTTTAAATATCGAGCATTTGGAATAGAAGAAAGATGGCCACTTTGGGATATAGCAGTAATTGCTTATCTAAAAAATGAAACATGGTTTAATACAATGAAGGTAAGTTGTCCATATATTAATAAAGATAATACTTTTTTATTTACAAAAAATAGGCATCCTATCAAGTTTATTCATTATTTAAATGCAAATTTTATTTTAGACGACTTATTTGCTTGTCTATTAAAATAAAAGATAATCTTTAAAACTGATAATTTGTATATGGAAAATGTCAGTTTTTTTAAAGCTAAGTCTGTTATTCTAAGAATTAAGAAAGGTAGTGGAAGTATATGAAAAATGAAATACTAGAATTTTATAAACAAACGAGTTGTTATACAGATTTAGGATTATATAAAGAATTTGCAAAAAGTTTACCCGATGATATAAAAACATTGTGTTTACTCTTACGTCATCAAACTATTCATCCATTTGATTTAAAAGACGAAGAACAAAGAGATGATACTGATAGTTTTTATGGAGATATGACAAAAGTTCCAAAAACAAGTTTAATTTTTGAAAATGATTTATTTCCTACAGCCCAAGGCATAATAGCAGAATTATTGCGAAGAGATAAAAACTTTTCACTGAATAGAAATATTCAAGATAAAGTGCATGTTTGTTGTAGAGAAGATGCCATTTTACTAGCAAGTATTTTAAAAGCAAAAGGTAAACCCGCAAAAGTAAGAAGTGGTTTTGCAAGTTATGTGAGTAAAACAGATGCTGCAGGAGATCATTGGATTACAGAATATTATAACGAGGAACAAAAACGTTGGATAATAGTAGATGCCGATATATATTTTAATGATGAAATTTTAGCAGAATATGAAATTGATTTTAATCTTTTAGACATACCAAGAGAAAAATTTATTTTTGGAGCAGAGGCATATTTAAAGTTAAGAAAGAAAGAGTTAAAAGAGCAAGAGATTTATTATGCATCTAACCCTATTACTTATGGTATTCCAGCAGCTATTCGGGGTTTATTTTATGATTTTCACTCTTTAATGAACAACGAGATTATATTTCTCCATCAGCCTAAATATGCAAAAGAAAAGAATTTTTTATTAAGTGAAGAAGAGTATCAAGAACTAGATGAATTAGCCAACTTGATGTTAGAACCAAGTATTAATTTTCTCAAATTGAAAGAAATATGGGAAACAAATGAAAAATTTAGAATACTATCAGGTGGTATGAATTAATCTTTAAAACCGATAATTTGTATAAAGAAAATGTCAGTTTTTTCTATATGAATTTGTTATTCTTATATTAAACAAGAAAGGTAGTGTAGTTTATGGAATTAGATAAGGCAATTCAAGAAAGAAGAAGTACAAGGGAATTTAGTAGTGAGCCTGTAGCTAAAGAGGATATTTATAAATTAATTGAAAGTGCAAGACTTGCTCCTTCGGCAGGAAATCGTCAACCTTGGTTTTTCGTAATTTTAGAAGGAGATATTAAAAATAAAGTAGCAAGCATAATGGAAGAACAAATAAAAAATGCCGTTGTAATTATGGATGGAAGAGAAAATGTAACACACGCTTATAATCCAACAAGTAGTGTAAAAGGAAGTATAAGAGTTATAAAAGATGCTCCGGTTTTCATTCTTGTTTTTCGTAAGTTTAGTGAAGATTGGAAAGAAGGAGATTACTTATCCATTGGGTGTGCTGTAGAACATATTAGTTTGAAAGCCACTGATTTAGGACTTGGTAGTCTTTGGGTAAGGGATGTTGTGTATACAAGAGATAAAATAGCTAAGTTTGTAGGATATGAAAATTTAGAACTTGTAACAGGAATTGCAATTGGGTATTCAATAGAATTTCCTTATGAAAGACACAAATAGAAACTAGAAGAGATTATGGTATGTAAATAAAGGATAAAACAAAGTGAAAAACTTTGTTTTTTTTGTTATACTAATCGTAGTGATGTATATGAAGTTTTTTAAAAATAAAAGAAATGCAATTAAGCTTATTCTGTTTTGTATTATGATTTATTTATTTGCCTATTTAGGAACAAAAGAGTATCAAACAGATGTAGTAGATAATATTCGTTTTGCTAATGAATACAAAGATATTTCTAAAAATAATGTATTTGTTTATTTGAATGAAAATAAAGTACTAGAAATTTTAAATGGAAAATCAGGTATTTTATTTATGGGTTTTCCTAGTAATATATGGAGTCATTACTATGCGGAATATTTAAACGAAGTAGCGATAAATAATCATATAGAAGAAATCTATTATTATGATTTTAGAAAAGATAGAAACTTAAACAACAATACATATACGAATATAGTAAATAAGCTAAAAGAGTATTTAACTTTTGATGATATAGGAAATATGGACTTGTCTGCTCCAACAATTGTGATTGTCAAAAATGGAGAAATTCTTTATTTTGATGATGAAATTACTTATATAAAAGGGGATATACGTCCAGAAGATTATTTTACAGATTATCGTAAAAATTTAGTAAAAACCAATTTTGATTTGGCAATAAAATCATTTAAAGGAAGTGAATAGAATGCAAGAAACGGAAGATAATTATGTAGGCTTCGGTTTATTCTTTTTTCTTATTGTTTTAATTATCCTTGTGTGTTCTATGCTTATGTTCTTAAGTGTACGTAATAAAAAACAAGAAAAAAGTATAAATGATACTAACGAAGTGATGGTTAGTGATAAGAATAAAAAAGATAAAAGTAAAGATTTTATTTATTTCACAGATGAAGAAACAATTAGTGAAGAATTAAATCTTATTTATAAAATGCCTATTATCAATTTAAATAGTGAAGAAGTTAATTATATAAATGAAGAAATTAAGACGTACGCAAATCAAATTAAAGGAACATTAGAAAAAGGGCAAACTGAAAATTGCTCTAGTAATGAAGAAGATACTATTTCGAAAACAGATTATTTAGATTACGCTGTCTATACTTATCAAGAATATGTAACGCTTTTAATAAGAGAATCTAGTTACTCTTGTCAAAACGGATTCTCTTCTTCTAGTAAAATAAGGGCTTATACCTTTGATGTTTTAAGTGGAAAGCGTTTATCTTTTGATACTTTACTTAGTAAATATGATACAACTTTAACAGAAGTACTAGAACAAATTCGCTCGAATTTAAATAGAGAACAGATAGTGATAGAGGGGATTCCGAATATTAAAATTGAAGAGACGATTAATGACTTAAAATCCCAAGAAACGTATGTTATATATATAGATGAATTTGGCGATTTAATTCTAAATTATGTTGTAAAAACCACTAGTCTCGATTATAATGATACTATAACAATAAATAGAAAGTAGTGAGAAAATGGATATAGAACAAAAAATGGATAAAGCGATTACGGCTTTAGAAAACAAACTGATGAATATAAGAGCAGGAAGAGCAAACCCTGCGATGTTAAATGGAATAATGGTAGACTATTATGGAACTCCTTCTCCTATTCAAAGTCTTGCAAATGTAACGGTTCCAGAAGCAAGACAATTAATGATTAAACCTTTTGATAGAACAACTTTAAAAGATATTGAAAGAGCCATTAATGAAGCAAACATTGGAATTACGCCTATTAATAACGGAGAGATAATTATTTTAACGATTCCTGAACTTACAGAAGAAAGAAGAAAAGAATATGTTAAAGAAGCAAGAGAAGTAGCAGAAGAAGCCAAAGTGGCTTTACGAAATATACGCCAAGAAGAAAACAATGTAATCAAACGTGAAGAATATCCGGAAGATGAAGAAAAAAGATTACTTGAAGATGTCCAAGAGGCGATTAATAAATACAATAAAATTGTGGATGAAAAATTAAAAGAAAAAGAAACTGAACTTATGACCGTTTAGTTCTTTTTTATTGGAGTAAAGTATGATAATATAATGGAACGTGGAAAATGGAAGTGATTATATGATTAATATTGATTTAGAAAAAATGATAGGAAAATTACTGAAAATGTATTCCCATGGTTCCATAAACCGCTTTGATGAACGTATAATAAAAAAATTTGGTAAAACGAAGATTGATACCAATTTGGAGTGGGTAACGTTAAATATACTTACTTCTTATTACTATTTATATTATATGGGTTTTCAAATTCCGAATTTAGATAAAGAAATACATGCTAAGAATGTATTGGAAAGTTTAGATGGTTTAACTTCTCTTTGTTCCAAAATGCCTATTATTCGGGGAGAGGGTATTGTAGAAGATTGGTATAACGAATGTGAATTGGTAAGAGAAGAAATTGTAAGTTCTTTACAAAAATTTTTAATAAATATAAAAGAGGTCTCCTATTATCAGGAGGCGATTGATAAAATGGTTTCTTATTGTGAAAAACATAAATACAATTATGAAGAATGGAAAGAAGAAACTAATAAATATTTTGATGGCATGGCAAGGAGTAGATTGTTAGGTGCACTTTTACTCGTTTTTGTGATTTTTTTAGGAACATTTTGTTATTCTAAATATGTAGAACTATTTGATACAAATTCTATTGAAAAATTAGAAGAATATGATGATACCTCTTTGGAAGATATTGATGTAGAACAAATTTTAGCAAGAAAACTTTAAAATAATCAAGCCTTATTTCTTGCCAAAACTAAGCGTTTAGTGCTATAATCATGATAGTTAATGAAAGGAGGGATATTATGACAAAAGTAGCGGTAAATGGTAACTTAGAAAAAGCAATGAAAACTTGGAAAATGAAAGTTGCAAAAAGTGGCGTCCCTTCTGAACTAAAGAAAAAGAAACATTATACTAAACCTGGAGTTCAAAAAAGAGAAGCGAAAAAAGAAATGATACGTAATGCTCGTAAGCATAAAAATTATTAATAGGTGATTTGTAATGTTTGAAAAAATAAATGATGATTTAAAAACTAGTATGAAAGAACAAGATAAATTTTCTTTGGGTGTACTACGTATGCTTAAGAGTGCTTTACAATTGGAAAGTATTAATAAAAAAGAAGATTTAAATGATGATGAAGTAATTGCTGTCATTAAAAAGCAAGTAAAAATGCGTATGGATTCTATAGTAGAGTTTGAAAAATTTAATAAAACAGAGGAAATAGACGTTTTGCAAAAAGAAATAGAACTATTAAAAAAGTATTTGCCTGAAGAAATGTCTAGTGAAGAAGTAGATAAACAAATAGAAGAAGCATTTTCTAAAATAAATCCTACTAGTATGAAAGATATGGGTATGGTTATGAAAGAATTGCAAAGTATTGCTTCTCGTGCCGATATGAGTGTAGTATCTAAAAAAGTAAAAGATAAAATAATGGGTCTCTAGTATGGAGACTTTTTTGATTAAAATAGGAGGCTATTATGATAGTAACAAATGAAATTGAAAGCTATATCGTTTTAAATGAAGAACAAAGAAAGAATCTATTCGAAGAATTAGCGAAATTGGTTTGTAATTAAAAAAGATGAAAGTGTAGAATGCATTTATTTTGTTCCTTATAAAAAAGTAGAGGGTGTAGGATATTGCTTATCTATAACAATAGTAAGAGATGATTCTATGAATCCGTTCAAAGATGTAGAATTGAGAGAGTATAGTGATATGCATGAAGAGCGGAAACTTTTAGAAAATATGGCGTAGAAATTTCCACATATTTAGCTTCTAGCTTAGAATATGTCATGGTTTCAGAAGAATTAATTAATGCTAGTTGTTATGATTTATTTAATTCTACAATAATATTTGATAGAACCGAAAAATATTTTAAAATAATCGATAATCTAAACCTAAAAGAAGGATTGATTTCTTACTATTCTAATTTGGCTCAAATAGAACCTCCAATAATGGACGAGTTGGAAGAACTTGCTATATCAGATGCATTAGAAGCAACTAGAAAGTTTACCAAAACGGAAATGTTTAAAGATATTATGAATATGTAATAAAAGAAGCCTCTAAATTTAGAGACTTTTTTATATGCTATTTAACTCATCAGGAATTAAAATAGATAAGTAATGTATGATTTCTTCTTTGGTATACTTTTTATTATCTTTTAACCATTCTAAACCAAGACTTACTACAGCACCTAGATAAAATTTAGCAATGATATTTTCAGGAATAGTTTGTTTTTCTAAGGTTTCATCATTATTAATATGGGAAATGATATCTTGATCAATGACGTCGTAAAGAATATCCATGGTAATACTATTACGATTATTAATCATAATACTCATATATTCTTCTCTTTGACGTTCAATATGGTCTAAAAATAATTTAATCATTTCTAAATAATATTCTTTTGTATTGGATATATTTTTATTTTTCTCTAACTCTTCCGTTAGAGATTTTTTTAAATTCTTAATGCAATCCGCAAGTAGTTCGTATTTATCTGTATAATGAGCATAAAAAGTAGAACGGTTAATAAGGGCTTGATTACAAATATCAGAGACTTTAATTTCTTCAAATGTTTTTTCTTTCATAAGAGTTAGTAAAGCATCATAAAGCGTATTTTGGGTTTTTATGACTCTTAAATCTTTCTTATTCATTGATATCACCTAATGTGTATTATACTCTTTTTTAAACACAAGTAAAGATATCCTACATGACGTTGCTTATTTGTACATACGTTTTTATAAAAATGTAACGATATCCAACACTTTTTCTTTTTTGTAGGTGCAATTTTTAAAAGTTTCGAATAAAATGAGTAAACGAATGGAGGTATTATGAAAAAATTAGCAGAGCATATATGTAAAAATAAAAATAAAATATTAATTGTTTCTTTAGTTTTAGTGGTAATTTCATTTATTGGAATGAAACTTACAAAAATCAATTATGATATTTTGGTTTATCTACCTGAAGAAATTGAAACAGTAAAGGGACAAAATATTTTAACGGATGAGTTTGGTATGGGAGCATATACAATTGTCCTTGCCGAAAATTTACCAAGTAAGGATATATTGGCCTTAGAAGAAAAATTTAAAAATATAGAAGGGGTAAATAAGGTTGTTTCCATCTATGATGTTTTGGGAACCAATATACCAATGGATTTTCTGCCAAGTGAAGTAGCAGAAAAAATACATAAAGAAAATACAGATTTGTTATTCGTAACGTTTGAAGAATCAACCTCTTCTTTAAGTACTATTGAGGCAATTCGTGAGATGAAAGAAATTGCAAGTGATTCTATGCATATTAGTGGTATGAGTGCAATGGTTTTAGATACGATGGATTTATCAGAAAGTGAAATTGCAATCTATATTGTGATTGCAGTGGCGTTATGTTTGCTTGTTCTAGAACTATCTCTAGACTCTTACTTGGTACCAATCTTACTTTTATTAAATATAGGAATTTCTATTCTGTTCAACTTAGGTTCAAATATTCTATTTGGTGAAATTTCTTATATTACGAAAGCCTTAGTAGCCGTATTGCAACTAGGGGTTACAACAGACTTTTCGATTTTTTTATACCATGCGTATGAAGGAAAGAAAAAAAGGGGATTGCCTAATCAAGAGGCGATGCGGGATGCCATAGTAGAAACATTTACCTCTGTTGCAGGAAGTTCTCTTACTACCATCGCCGGTTTCTTAGTGTTAATCACGATGAATTTGACTTTGGGACGTGACCTAGGTTTAGTTATGGCAAAAGGGGTATTCTTAGGAGTTGTATGTGTTTTAACTGTATTTCCAAGTTTACTATTATTCTTTGATAAAATGGTTGAAAAAACAAAACATAAACCCTTAACCCTTCCATTTACCCATTTAAATAAGTTTGTTATACGTCATTATAAAGCCATATTTAGTTTATTCTTACTTTTATTGATTCCAGTGTATCTTGCAAATTCTAAAGTAGACGTCTATTATAAAATTGATAAAAGTTTGCCTGTTACTTTAGATAGTATTGTTGCCAATACAGAATTAAAAGAAAAATTTAACATCGTTTCTCCAGAAATTATATTATACAACAAAGATATGAAAGTAGAAGACGTAGAGGATATGGTAAATAAAATCGAAAATTTGGAAGGAATTGACTTTGTTTTATCTTTTTCTAAAATAGAGAGTTTAGGAGTAACAAAAGAGATGTTACCAAGTGATTTAGTAAGTGTATTTGAAAGTGGTAATTACCAAATGATGCTAGTAAATTCTTTATATGAAATTGCAAGTGATGAGTTAAATGAACAAGTTGGTCTAGTAAATGATGTAATCCGTGAATATGACCGTGATGCTATACTAGCTGGAGAGGGACCACTTATGAAAGATTTGGTTACCATTAGTGATGAAGATTTTCGTAATGTAAATACCTATTCTATCGTTTGTATCTTAATTATTATGTTCATTGTATTAAAATCATTTAGTTTGCCAATTTTTCTCATCCTTGCTATTGAATTTGCTATTTTCTTAAATATGTCTGTTTCTTACTTTGGTGGAGTGGTATTACCATTTGTTGCCCCAATCGTTTTAGGAACTATTCAATTAGGAGCAACAATTGACTATGCGATTTTAATGACTACAACTTATATGAAATTAAGAAGGGAAGAAATAGAGAAAAGAGATGCCGTTTTAGAAACGATGGAGTATTGTAGTAATTCTATATTTGTAAGTGGTATGTGCTTCTTTGCTGCGACATTCGGAGTTGGTATTTATTCAGAACTTGAAATGGTAGGGGCTTTATGTGCTTTAATTTCAAGAGGAGCTATTATTAGTATGGTCGTTGTCATTATGGTATTGCCATCTATCTTGCTAATTTTTGATAAACTCATTTTAAAAACAACTTATAAAAAGAAAGGAAGTAAAAATATGAAAAAAGAGAATCTAAAAAGAATAGCAACTGCAATGTTTGTGAGTATACTTTTCTTGCCCAACACTGTATGTGCTTTAACAAAAGAGGAAACCGTTTATGCAAAATTAAATACGGATGGAAGTGTCAAAAATGTTTTAGTGACGGAACATTTAGTGAATGCGGAAGAAAAAGAGGTTATAAAAGATTATTCTGACTTAGAAAATATTATCAATACCCATAGTAGTCATACTTATGAAAGAAATGAAAATTTACTCACTTGGCAAAGTAATGGAAATAGCATTTTTTATCAAGGCACAACCGATAAAGAATTGCCAATTGAAATGGATATTTCTTATAAATTGGATGGCGAGAATATTTCCTTAGACGAGTTAATCGGAAAAAGTGGGCATGTGACTATTGAAATTCAATATAAAAATTTAAATAAACATCTTGTAAAAGTAAATGGAAAAAAAGAAACAATATATACGCCCTTTACTATAGTTACCGGAACAACAATTTCAAATGATGAAAATAGAAATATTTCAGTTTCCAATGGAAAAGTAGTAGACAATGGTCGTCAATCTATTTTAGTCGGAATTAGTACTCCAGGATTGTATGAAAGTTTAGACTATAGTGAACTTAAAGATTTAGATACCATTAAAATAACCATGGATACCGAAAAGTTTGAACTGCCAAGTATTTATGCGATGGCAACTCCTAAATTATTGGATATGGAGGATTTAGAAATATTTGATAAGTTAGATAGCCTATCAAAAAGTGTTGGTGCACTTCAAAGTTCCATTAATAAAATCGAGAGTGGTTCCAAAGATTTACTTGAGGGTATGAAGACGTTAAGTAGTGGAAGTAAGGAACTTGCTAAAGGGGTTGCTAGCATTTATGAGAATTTAGAAAAAATAAAAGCAGGAACTATCAGTGTAGATGCGGGTATTTCTAAAATGATTTCTACTTTGGAAGCTAGTAAAAAACAAATGGCTACAAGTACAGAATTACAAGCAATAACAAATTATTTACAAAGTATAAATTTTACACCACAAGACCAAAAAGATGCAATGATACTTGGTTTGTACAAACAAGTAACCGATACTACTACAATTGATACTTTAATTACTAGCTTAAAACAACTGCAAAGTGGAACAAAAAGTTTAGTAAATGGTACAACTGCTCTTACGAGTGGTGCTGCTACTTTAAATAAAGAAACGAAAAAACTTGTAAGTGGTGTTAAAGAATTAAAAACAGGCGTGAGTACATTAAATAAAGGAATTCATACTTTTAATACTAGTGGAATTCAAAAATTATCTAGTACAACGAATCACTTATATAATACAAGTAATAAATTAGAAGAAGTTATAAAACTAGGTAATCAATACGAAACTTTTGCCGGAAACGATAAAAAGGTAGAAGGAAACACAAAATTTGTACTTGTAGTAGATGGTGTAAAAGTCCCTAAAGAAGAAAAAAAGACAACAAATACAGAAGAAAAAGAAACATTCTTTACTCGTGTAAAAAATTTGTTTCAATAAAAAATAAAATTTTTTCAAATTTTGCTAATTTTAAGAAAGTTGAGTTCAATTTGGTCAATTGAGCTTTTCTTTTGGTAAATTAGAGTTACAATTTGCCATTTTGTTTCTTCAATTCAGGAAATTAGCCATTTGCAATTGGTTTTTCTTTCTGTTATTTTGTTAGCAGAAAGGAGATTTTATGGATTTAAAAAATATAAACTTAATGAATGATGCCTTGTTTAAAGCCTTTATGTGTCATGAAAATAATCGTGAATTAGTAGTAGACTTTCTTCATAGTGTAACAAAAATAGAAAAAGAAATTTTAAGAAGAGGAGTATTCATTGGAGGAGAAGAAATCCCAAAAAGAAGAATATCTACCAAAAAACAAATGACAGACTTTACTGTAAATATAGAAAATAAGCAGAGGATTATTATCGAGATGAATCAAAGAAAAGATACAAGCACCTTTGATAAGAATAATTTATATGCTTTTTCGGTGATAGTAGAATTAAGTCATGCTAGTATGAAACAGTATCCTAAAGTGATAGTAATCAATCTAGATAACTTTAATTACTTTGAAACAGATAAACCCCTATTAACTTTTAAAATCAGAGATGAAGAAGGTCATATTGAAAGTGAAATGTATGAATCCATCCATTTAGTGCTTGCCAATATAAACAATTCTAAGTACAATATAAATAAAGAAATCAAGAAGTTTGCAAGTTTTCTAAAAGAAAGAGATTTAGAAAAACTAGCAGAAGAGTTTAGGGGAGATGAGAAGTACATGGCAATCATAAGGACAGTAGAAGATTTAACCATGGATGAAGAATTAATAGGATTTTATTCGTATGAAGAGAAGATAAGGCAAGATAAACAAGAATTGGAGTATAGTAAGGAACGTATAAGAGAAGAAGGATTAAAAGAAGGTTTAAAACAAGGTATGGAACAAGGTGCTAAACAAAAAGCAATCGAAACAGCGAAGAAGATGTTTTCAAAAAATTTTGCAGTGGAAGAAATAGCAGAATTTACAGCATTATCAATTGAAGAAATAGAAAAATTAAGAGAAGAGAATAAAGATTAGTAATTAGGAGATGTTTCTATGCGCAATATTTCATTTGATAGACGTTCCTATTTAAGAAATGGAGCCCAAAAAATAGAGATTGAGGATGAGAATCTTGATTTTCAAAATGGTCTAGCGATTGCTAAAGCACAAGTATATTGTTATACTTTAGAAAACAAATTTGGTTCCTATAAGCCTAAAACATGTACTTATTTTTGTGAAGGACTTATTAATAAAAACTATGAAGAGGCTTTTTTTGCAAAATATGAAAATGAACAAGCGAAGTATTTCATGTTTTGCGAAGAAAATAAAAAAATTATACGCTTTGGAAGTAATGATTATATAGTAGAACGTTTTCAAAAAATACAAGGAAGATGGGAGAAAAGGTATACCCATTTAAAAATAATCGATGGAAAAATTTTTACGATAAAAGAAAATATAAAAGATTTTTCTTTCACTTCCATGGAAGATGTTGTAATTTTAAATCAACAATTTTATATAGTATCTGTTTCTAAGGCTTATGGTCCTAAATTCACTTTTTTAAAGGAAGATGAAAACAAAATAGGAGAGTTTATAGTTGTAGATACGATTGTAAATCAGCAAAATGAACAATTTCCAATTATCGATGTAATAACTTATCGTATGAATCGTGATTTTCAACTTACATCTTTTGTCTATTCTTTGATAGAAGGAAATTATCCCGTTTTTACAGATTCTATAGATTGTAATAGAATCAGAGAGGAAAGATTGAAAGCCTTACAAAAGAAAAAAGAAATATGGCAACAAGCTATTCCTTGTTCTTTAGAAAATGAACCTATTTCTTTAACAAGTATTCCAAATTTGGTTATTTGTCATCATCAATTTTATTACCATTCAGTATTAAAACCTTATGGTTCTAAATTTTTATTTTTAAAAGAAGATAAAAATAAACTAGGGGAGTTTATTGTAGTAGATAGAATTGTGGTTCCTAGCACTAATTCTATTCCTATCTCTCCTGTTTTGGATATTTTAACGTTTCGAATGAATAAAGATTTTCAAATTCTAAATATACCGAAGTCTTTAATAGAAGAAGGGGATGTTTATTTTTCTACACCCAATTATTACAAAATGCGAGAGGAAAGAATAGAACAATTATTGAGAAAAAGAAATTCTTTTAAAGAAAAGATAGAAGCTTTAGAACAAACTTATGAACGTTAAAACTTACAAAGGTAAGTTTTTTTCTTCTTCTAAAACACATATAGTTATATAGGTGATGTTATGCATCTTTATAAAACTATGAAAAATTTTTTAATGGATTTTAATTATTATATTGATATGTATGAAGAAAAAATACATGTATTTAATTACATTGATATAGAAAAACTTACCAGTACGGAAATCATCTTAGCGATGCCTTCTTTTACATTAACTTTAAAAGGAGTTTCTTTTGTTGTAAAACGACTCGAGAAACGGGAAATTTTAATAGAAGGTATTTTAGAAGATGTGAGGTTTACAAGATGAAATTAAATCATTATATTTATATCAAATGCAAGGCGTGTCATCATAATAGAATTTTGGTAAAGCTATATAAAAATAAGATTAATGTTTATGATGTTATAGAAAGAGATGAAGAACTTTACCTAAAAGTATTAGAAAGTGATTATGAAAGAATAAAAAAAGAATTGGTGACTGCCAAGTTTTATTATGTTACAGATAGTGGTTTTTTTAGAATTAAAAAGAGAATTACCCCTTTAAAAATTTTTGCTGTTCTTTTCTTTCTTTTCTTAACCAATTTTTTTAGCAATGTTATTGTGAAGGTAAATGTTATTCATTCCAATAAAGAAATAAGAGATTTAGTAAGTAAAAGCTTAGATGCCCAAGGAATTCATATTTGGAGTATTAAAAAAGATTACCAAGAGTTACAAACCATCAAAGCAAACATACTAAACACCTACAAAGATCGCTTAGAATGGTTAGAAATTGAAAGCGTCGGTATGAGTTATGTTGTTCGAATTGAAGAGCGAATTCAAAATAAGTTTAATGAAGAAAATAAAGTCTGTCATATTGTGGCGAGTAAAAGCGGAGTTGTGGATTCGATAACGAGTACGAAGGGAGAAATTGTAGTACATGAAGGGCAATATGTTAAAGAAGGGGATATTTTAATTAGTGGGGAAATTAAATTTAATGAAGAAGTTAAAAATAACGTATGTGCAAGTGGCAATGCCTATGCGGAAGTTTGGTATGAAACCCATGTATCTTTGCCAATCGAATACACCACAAAAGAAAGAACAGGCAAAAAAAGATGGAATCTTAGTTTTGAATCCGAAAGTGGCAAATACAAAATTTTAAGAAGTCGTTTAGCGACTTATGAAACCGAAAGCAAAGTATTGTTCCGTTTTTTTAACTTTACCTTTTATTTGGATACAGAATATGAAACTTTAGAAACCAAGAATAACTATGATATAAGTAGTGGTACGAATAAGGCATTGGAATTAGCGGATGAGAAAATACAAGCCAAGTTCCAAGAATATGAAAAAATAAAAACGAGAAAAGTTTTGAAAAATAGTACAAATGATAGTACAATAGAAGTAGATGTATTTTATTCTGTCATAGAGAATGTTTCCAAGGTAGAAGAGTACACCATAACAACAACAGAAGAAGAGGGAAGTTAAGATGATTGTAGATACTTTATCAAATGCTATTAGAGACATATGGCCAATGCTTGTTATTTTTTTAGTCGTTATAATTGCAATACGGGTTTCCTATATAAAAATTAATCATGAGAAATTTATTTTTTATAAAGAATTTTTAACTTTAATTTTTATTGTCTATGTATTGTTACTATTTCAACTTTTAACAAGTACAGAAATGAATACCACTAGCGGATTAAATATTGTTCCATTTACAGAAATATTTCGTTATGAAATTGGCAGTAAACTCTTTATATTTAATGTCATTGGAAATATTGTTATTTTTATTCCTTTTGGTTATTTTGTTTCAGGATATGTTAAAGCAAATAAAGTATCGCATATTTTATTTATTAGTTTGATTACTTCTTTAACCGTAGAGTTAGTACAACTTCAAATAGGTCGTTCTTTTGATATTGATGATATTTTATTAAATGTTATAGGAAGTATTATTGGTTTCTTCTTGTTTATTGGACTTACAGCCATCAAGAAACATTTGCCAAGATTTTTCCAAAGCGATTTATTTTATAATGTCCTTTGTATTCTGTTATTTATTATTATTTTTGTTTATTTTACAAGAACAATTGGACTTGGGTGGTTTTAATGAAGTATAGTATTAATAATCTATATGGATATAAAGAAGAGTATCGTTATTTAAAAAAGGTAATCAAAAATACTTTAAAAGAAGAAAAAATAAAAAAGGCAATATTTTCGATTACATTTGTAGGAGAAAAAGAAATACAAGAAATCAATAAGAACTATCGTGGCATAGATAGAGTTACGGATGTTATTTCTTTTGCTTTTGAAGAGGCGAAAAACTATCAAAATAAAGGTATTAGAATGTTAGGAGAAATATACATATGTATTCCAAGAATGGAAGAACAAGCAATTTCTTATGGACATTCTTCTAAAAGAGAGTTATCCTTTTTGGTGGTACATGGACTATTACATTTACTTGGATACGACCATCAAACAAAGGAAGAAGAAAGTATTATGTTTGACAAACAGGAGTTGATTTTAAATGCCACAAATATCAAGAGATGATATCAAGAAAAAAGGAATTAAACGTTTTTTTCATAGTGTGAAGTATTCTATAGAAGGACTATTGTATGCCTATCGTTATGAGCAAAGTTTATGGATTCATGGTGTTGCTACTATTTTTTCAGTTTGTTTAGGAATTATTTTTCAAATCAAATTGTCTGAGTGGGCAATTGTTTTTATTGCTCTTGGTGTTATTTTAGGTATGGAACTTATAAATACCGCAATAGAAGCAGCAGTGGATTTGGTAACGCTAGAACATCATCCCCTTGCGAAAATAGCGAAGGATTGCGGAAGTGCAGCAAGTTTTATTATGAGTTTAGTGGCAATTGTCATAGGTTTATTTGTTTTTGGCCCTTATATTATGGGTGTATTTGTGAGGTAGGTAGTTTATGAAAAGTGGATTTGTTAGTATAATTGGAAGACCGAATGTTGGAAAAAGTACATTAATTAATAGTTTAGTAAATGCCAAAGTAGCCATCACAAGCGATAAAGCCCAAACTACAAGAAATATTATTCAAGGGATTTATAATGAGGAAGATACCCAAATTGTATTCGTTGATACTCCAGGAATTCATAAACCGCAAAGTAGATTAGGAAAAATTTTAAATAAGCAAGCTTTGTCTTTAATTCATGATGTAGATGCGATTCTTTTTTTAGCCGATTCCTCTACGAGTATAGGAAAAGGGGACCAATTTATTTTAGAATGTTTGAAAAATTCAAGTGTTCCCGTGATTTTAGTGTTAAATAAAATTGATAAAATTAAGAATGAAGAAATTTTAAGTGTGATTGATACTTATAAAGATTTATATCCTTTTGCAGATATTGTGCCTGTGAGCGCTATTAAAAATGACAATTTGGATTGTTTAGTAAAAGTTATTAAAAAATACTTAAAAGATGATGTAAAATATTTTGATGATAATACCATTACAAGTAATAGTACTTATTTTATGATTAGTGAAATTGTAAGAGAAAAACTTTTGAATTTAACCATTGAAGAAGTACCACATTGTGTTACATGTGTTACAACCTATTATGAAGAAAAAGAAAAAGTTACTTTAATAGGAGTTGAAATCATTGTAGAGCGTGATTCCATTAAAAAAATTGTGATTGGAAAAAATGGGGAACGTTTGAAAACCATTGGTTCCCTAGCACGTAAGGATATCGAAAAACTACTTGGAAAACGCGTATATTTGGACCTTTATGTCAAAACGATTAAGAAGTGGAGAGAAAAAGAAAAAGTTTTACATGAACTAGGTTTTAATGAAAATGAATAAAATTTAGAAAAAATCCTCAATATATAGTTAGAAAGATTGAGGATTGATAATAATGAATAAAAAAGAAGCATGGAATAAATTTAAACAAAGTGGTAAAGTGGAAGACTACTTAGCCTATGCTAGTAAAAAGAGTGATGAAAATGATAACAAAAGTAGAAGGGATAATCGTTAACGAAACTCCTTTTGGAGATACTTCTAAAATTATCCAAATTTTTACAAAAGAATACGGCATTATTGGCGTTATGTGTAAAGGCGTCAAATCTATGAAAAGCCGTCTTCGAGCCCTAACCATAAAATTTACTTATGGTTCTTTTTATATTTATTACAAAGAGGATAAATTATCAATTTTAAAAGATGTGGATGTCTTGGATAATTTTAAAATGATTAAAAATGATATTCTTTTGCTTAGTTATTTAAATTACTTAACGGAACTTACAACCCAAGTATACAAACAAAGCCATGATTCTATTTTGTATGAGATGTATCTAGCTAGTATCAAAAAAATAAATAATGGATTAAATCCTTTAGTGATTACGAATATATTAGAACTAAAGTACTTGCCTTTTTTAGGAGTAGGATTAGAACTAGATGCCTGTATATTATGTGGAAATAAAACCAATATTGTCACTTTAGATGCAGATGAGGGCGGCTATATATGTAAGAAATGTTATACCAATCAAATTGTAGTTAGCTCTAAAACTATAAAATTAGTGAGAATGTATTATTATGTGGATATTCATTCTATCTCCGAATTAAAAATAAGTGAAGAGGTTGTAAAAGAAATTAATTTTTTTATCAATCGCTATTATGAAAGATATACAGGATTATTTTTAAATAGTAAAAAGTTTTTAAATAAGATGCTAGATTTGTAAGAATTATGGATTTATATTTACCATGGATAGACAGCTTACCAAAAAATAAAGTTTTATTAATTTTGTTAAAAATAAGTTCAATTAGTTAAATTTGGCTTTTCTTTTGGCAAATTGGAGCCACAAAAGAGTAAATTGGCGTATCAATTTTGGAAATTAGCCATTTGCATTTGTATTTTTCTTATTATATATTGAGTTTGTGAGACACAAAAAAGGTTGTGTTTGCCACTTAAAATCCAGATAAGGAGGAAAGTGGTCGTATGAAAAAAGTGGATAAATATGATATCCTTAAAAAAGATATTCTAATATTGATGCTTTTTGCGATAATAGTTTTATTAATCCTATTTGATTAAGATCTATGGGGTTTTGGTTGAATTATGAAAGGTAAAATTAAAAATAACACCACCCTTAAAAGGATGGTGCACCAATCATTGGCAAGCACTAAACTTTAGTGTCTCGCTTAAAATAAGTGTAATATAGTTTTAGATAAATGTAAAGAAGATTTGTAACAAATGTTAATCCTTTTTTAAAATGTCCACAGTTATCATTAGTTAAAATGTCTACAA
>CAJUKB010000017.1 GCA_910587325.1 uncultured Bacilli bacterium
GTTCTACTAAACTATCTAATATTTTGAATTTTAACTAGCACAACGCGTTAATTATGTATATATATCCAACTCATTAAGCCATGAATGATTGCCTAGCCCATAGAATGCCAATTCACATCACTTATAACTATTTGCTAGTGCACTCCCAAAGGGATTCCTGATTCAACACTTTTGGTAACAAACATCTTCTTTATTATCCATATTTCTTTTTTTCTCTATAAATTACTATTTTTTTATTTGTTATCTATAACTTGCAACAGTACATTTTTTACTTTTATTGTTAAAAGTTGCTCCTAATCTTTGTCCAGTTTGATCTGCCCATACGTAACTAATAGAGGAAGCAGATATACTTTCTAATGTTCCTTCTGCTCCTACTTTTTCTACAAATTCTTCATAGGTGAAAGAATCTTTATTTAATAATTCTTGTAGTTCTGTTTTGGTAGGTAGTGTAACATTTTCGTCTTTAATTGTTTCTTTGTCAATAGTGGCTTGGATAGTTACATCTTCTCCATATGTTTTGAATGTTATCCAGTTTTTAGAATCGAATTTCCAAATCGGGTCACTTCCAATCATAGCGTCTGTAGTAGATTCAAATCCTATAATTTCATTAATTTCTTCAATAGTATTTGAGGCTTTTATTTGTTTCATACATTCTGTTATGGTACAATTTCCCTTTACTTCCTCTTCTTTTGTTTTTTCTTCTGCTTGATTCATAGAACAGCCTGTTGCAAAACCAATAGCACATAAAAAGGCTACTAAACTGATTATAAATTGTTTTAATTTCATATTTTCTTTTCTTCCTTTCTTTATTACATTTTCTATTTTAGCATATACAAAGAAAAAAGCAAAATCTTCTCTATTTGCTTTCTCTTTATCATCTATAACATAAACTTTTTTTACTTACATTATTGATTACAACCACTAGTACAAACTTTTTGTGAATTAAGAACTTGTTCCATATCTTTTTTTAATCTTTGTTTTAAGGCCGAAACTTCTTCTTCGGTCCAATAGGCACCTGGTTCTGATAAACCATGAGTATCTTTTGAGGTCTCATAATCGTTTCCTATAATATTTCCTTCGATAATAAAAGTAACATTAGGTACAAAAATCCATGGTTTTCCTTCATCATTGTATTGTAAATAACCATCTAATAAATGGACTATCTCGTTATATTTATCCATACTGGTTGCTTTTAATTCCTTTGTATTCGTGTAGTATATTTTTTCTATCCCCACTTCTTTGGCAACTTCATTTAAATATTTCACATAAAACTGACACCATGGACATTCTGGAAAACCTAAATAAGTAACTCCTGTTCCATGTTTCATAATCTCTATAATTTCATCTGGAGTTCTATAAACAAAAACATTTTCTTCTGAAACTTCTGTATATTCGCTTGCAAATTTTTTTGCCTCTTCTCGATTATTTAATTGGGTATTGTAAGTTGTATTTTTTTCTTTCATCTTTTTACTGATGAAGAAGAAACCTCCTATCCCTAATAATAGCACCATAAGGAATACTATCATAATTTTTTTCTTCATTTTTCCTTCTTCCTTTCTACTAAACTAAATTTTATAATTTAGAAAAAAGAAAAGAAATAACGGAGCGGTTGAAAAAACTCAACATTTGGTTGAGTTCTTAATTGCAGTTACTTTCAATCGTTAATGGTATTTTATAAGATGTTATTTTATCTGTTTCCTTGGTTGCTTCTATTTCCAAATACAAACTTTCTTCTGAATAAGTTTTACATATTTTTTGATAATCATCTATGGCGAAAACAACTTGTTGAAGAAATTCTTCTAAGGTGATTTTTTTATTTTCATTGTAATGATACGTATCTATTATTTTGGTGTGTTCATTATTTTTTTCGTATAAAGTGCAATTTATGCTACTATATTTCTCCATATCATCTCCACCACAATAACTAACACTACTAATATAAATAGAGGATTTAGAATTGTTATAAGCAATACTCCCTGTTATATTAAAATTAGCACAATTTGCTTTCAACATTTTAAATTCAAAACCCTTGTCTTTATTTACAAGATGAATAATACCTATTCCTCCCACTAATAATAAAGAAATTATAATTACAGTAAAAGATAAAATATAGAGAGTTTGTTTTTTTCTATTTTTCTTATTATACTTTCCTTCAAAAATATCATCTAAACTAATATTAAAATCTTTGCTCATTTGTTTCATAAGAGATGTATCTGGCATATTTAAGCCATTTTCCCATTTACTGACTGCTTGGTAAGTGACATTATACTTTTCTGCAAGTTGTTTTTGGGTTAAATGATGTTTTTTTCTTATCTCTTTTATAAATCCACCAAATTTTTCTTGATTCATGTTACTTCTCAACTCCGTATTAAATTTGCCTAGTCGTTAAGAACTAAGTTTTAACTGAACCATTCGTTACAATATTGTTTTTGGTTCGTTTTTTATTTAATCTCTTGTAGTAATTGTAATTTTATAGTTATCTATTATCTTTTCATTATTGTATTCAAACTATTTATAAATTCTTTTCTTCTCACAATGGTTGCAATCATAACAAACAAAGAATATATTAAATTTCCTATAAATGGTTGTGGATGAAATTCTGTTATCAAAGAAGCACTAATACAAAAGAATATAATAGCCAATGCTAATATTATCCAATTTGAATTTTTTATCCTATTTATATATAAATAGCCTAATGGTATATATAAAACTTACTAACAATTTCACAATATAATCTGGAATATTGGGTAAATCAAAAATTATATTTAATCCACTACCATTAAATATCAAGGATAAGAATACAATAATTCCTCCAAATATATAAAATCCACCTATAAATGTTATTACTTTTGATTCATTCATATTTACACCGCCTTATCTAATTGTAATTCGTATTATAGTTTCTACTTTAAGTTTTTGAACTATCTACTTTATTCGTAGAATTTTTACATTCCATCTTTTTTAATACTCCATTGATAACTAAACCAATTCCATAACCTATTGCTAACCCTCCAACTATAATTATATTTATCTCACTATAAGTAAATCTATTAGCAGTAAATGACCATATCCCAGCAATACTACCACAAATAATCATTGAACCTAAATAAATAGAGTTGTTTTTTTCATTCTTATCTTTAAAATTCATCTCATTACCTAAAAGGCTATCAACACTCGTTTCAAGTATTTTAGAAAGTAACAATAATTGCTCTGGATTTGGATTTGTTTCTCCTAATTCCCAATTGGAAATAGTTTGTCTTGATACATTTATTTGTTCTGCTATATATTCTTGTGAAAATCCTTTTGCTTTTCTTAAATTATAAATGTTTTTATTTAATTCCATCATTTTTCTCCTTTCACAAAAATTGTATTATAAAAAAGGTTTGCAATTCTACCAAAGAATTTTATAACTATCGCAAAGTTATTTAACATTTCGCCAAATCACCATTTATACAATAGATTTATTACTTACTAATAGTACTTTCTAATGTGTTTTAGTAGTTTATAAAAAGAGAATCATATAAGTAATAACTTTACTATCTTTTTTAAAATTATTTTTCGCTAATTCTTTGTTATTATTAACGCCATTCTTTATTTTATTGACACTTGCTTCTAATCTATCTCATCATTTTCGATATTTAATTCACTCCGTACTTGTTTTAAAAGGCTTTCATAATTTTTCATTTTTTTATCTAACCTTGTTTGGCACTTTTCAAAAACTATAACTAATTCTTCACTATTTCCTGTTTTTTGGGCTTTGTACAGAGATTCTTTATATTCTTCACTATATACATCATCAATAGCAATTAAATCTATATTTTTTTCTATACATTGTTTCAAAATGATAAATCTACCTACTCTACCATTCCCATCTTGAAAGGGATGAATTTTTTCAAATTTATAATGAAAATCTGCAATATCTTTTATAGTAATATTTTTAAGTTCATTCCAATCTGCAAGTAGATTATACATAAGATTATCTACCTCTTTAGGACTTGCAAGTTTTAAATCAATACCTCTAAGTTTATTTTCATAATTCTTCCATTTTCCCGTATTGTGAATTTCTTCATCTACGGTTCCTTTTTTTAGTATTCTGTGCCAACTAAATAACATGAACTTGTCAAGTTCTTCTCCGCTATCTAAAACTACTTGGTCAAATACTTCTAAAGAATTTCTTGTTTCTAAAATATCATCTAAAGAGTGATTCCCTTCTACTTTTTTCTCGTTTAGTAGTTTATCTAATTCTTCTTTTGAAAAAGTACTTCCTTCTAAATGATTAGAATGGTATAAAAATTCTAATTTTAAATCTTCATACAAAGAATTGCTAATCTTGGACAAATACTGTATGGTTTTACTATTCATTTTCATTAAAAATCACTCATTTCGTTATTAATAGTATATCACGTATAATTTTTATTTTTATATAAATTATTGGTGAAGTTTAATTTTCTAAATATTTTTTTAGTTCTTTTGCAAATTCGACTTCATTTAACTTACTTAAATCTTTGTCAAAAGCAAGAGAAGAATACGTTATTTCTTCTCCCATCCAGTTTTCTTTTACGTAACTCCTCTCTTCCTCCAATGAAGAAAATGTTACTTCTACTCTATATAATCCTGTGAACTTACCTAAATATTTTTTGACAGAAACTCTGTTATCTTTTAAGTATAAATAACTATCTCTTATAATTTCTGAATATGCTTTTTCTTTTAATGCTAAAAATTCTGTTTCGGATATCTCTTTTTTCTCTACTATGTTATTATTAGAATCTAGTATTTCTTTTTGACATTTATTATCCTTTTTTGCGCTCTTAATCCATCATTAACGTAATATCTTTCATAACGAATAGGGCTACTTAAAGGCAAATCGTTTATAGAATCTATAATGTATCTTTTTGTTAATCTTCTCATTTCTATTCCTTCCTTAATTGTTCTAATTTTATTGTATCATAATTTTTAATATTTTCAGTGGACTTCGGTTCAATACACAAAAAAAGAACACTAGTTTTTATATCTAAAAATATAAAAACGTAGCGTGAACTCTATGTGAATGTTATCTAATTTCCAATAACACACAACTTACGTATATATTCTTTTAAGATTTTTCAATCTCTTCTAAATATTTTTTTAATTTTACTTATCTTTTCCATTTTTCTAATTTATAGCCTTTTTCTTCTAAAGTAGCACGAAAATCTTCAGCAAAATCTAAAAACTTTTCTATTTCTTCAGGTTGGTATATATTTTTAGGGCCATACAAAGTCTTACTAGATGTTCCTTTTATTTTTAATAATTCCCCATAATTATCATGATTTTTTTCATATCGAAAACATAGTTGATAAATTTTCGGGTCATAAGAAACATTCACAACTTTATCCATCTCAACGTGATAAGCATCCGAATAGTCTCCTAGATTACTGTCTATTTGGATAAGCACAACATCAAAGTCCTTTTTTCGATACCCTACAATGTAATAGTAAAAAGAAGTTGTATTGGTATCAAAAACAAAACCACGTTCAAATTTTGAAGAAGTCATATAAGCATATAAAATTTCATATGTATCTCCTTCTTTAACGGATTTATTAAAAATTTCTCTCATTCTTTTTTTCTTTGCTTCACAATCTATTTTATCATATTCTGGTATAATGTCTTTTTTATTTTTTGAAAATAATCCCATAGTATCATTTCTCGCTTCTATTTTAAATTTATATTTCTATCATAACGCAAATTTAAGGAAACGACAATTTTTTTGTTCAAAAAGAAAAAACATCTTAACTTTTTAGATATTTTTTTAACATTTTTTCTTCATTTCGAAAGTCATTAGACTTTTCTTTGTTCTTTTTGTCTCCTTTTAGATGCTTTTAAAATCATGACTTGTTTTCGCTTTACTTTCTATTATTATCGCATGGAAATAATACTACATTTTCCATCTTTTGTATTTTTAAAAGTGGCACTAAACGTTCTATCGTTTTTATCTACCCAAATGTATCTATCGGATGTAGAAGTTCTTCCAGCAAGAGTTCCTTCCACCCCACCAAGTTTTTCAACCATTTCTTTATAGGTAATAGATTTTCCTTTATTTAAATCTTCTTTTAGTTCATTAAAAATAGAAAAATCATTGTCTTCATTTTTTACTTTTTCTTTGTCAATGGTTGCCTGTAAAATTGGACTAGTAGAACTCATATCTAAAGTAATCGATTCTTTATCAGATAATTTCCATGTATAGTTTTCAGAATACTCACTTTTTTCTCCTTCAAAACCAATAATTTCGTTAATTTCTTCTACGGTGTTTTTCGTATCTAATAAGGTGATACATTCTCTAACTTCACATTTCCCTTGTACTTTTGGAACGTCTTCTATAGTTTCTTCTTTTTTTGTTTCACCACACCCTGCTGCTAAACTTAAAGTTAATAATCCTAAAATAATATACATACTTCTTTTTTTCATTTTTTCTCAAACTCACTTTCTTTTATAAAATTTTATAATATCATTATATACGATTTGGTTATTTAATTCTAGTAGTATTTCATGACGCATATGAGGATAGACTATACTTTCAATCTTTTTAAAACCCGCTTGTTCTAAAACTTGATAAGAATCCCTTGCTCCCTTTTCAAATCCTGTAGAGGCATCGTCTTCTCCTCTTACTAAAAGAATTTGTAAATTTTGATTCACATTTTGATAATTCTTAGATTGGTGCATCAAGATATTTAAATGAAATAAATCTTTATATGCTGAGCAGGTAAAACCAATTCCGCAGTAAGGGTCATTTAAATAAGATTTAACATTTTCTTCATTATAACTAATCCAATCACAAGCACTACTTGGATTTGGAATGCTTTTATTAAATCTTCCAATACTTAAATTTGCAAGCAACTTGGATTTGTATTTTGAACCACGAAAAATTTCAATGACTTTTGCTACAACAATGCCTAAATAAGCTTCCTTTTGAAAATTTGGATAACCTGATAAAACTATCTTTTCATACTCACTCGAATTTTCCTTTAAAAGAACACGCGTAATAATAGTTCCAAAAGAATGGGCAAAAAGATAAATAGGCAGATTAGGATATTGCTTCTTTATATAAGACGTAATTGTTTTTTCATCTTCTATAAGTTCTAAGTACCCGTTTTTTTCTTTAAAGAAACCTAAATTTTCTGCACTACTTCCATGTCCTCTTAAATCAGAACTTACAACACTAAAACCTTCCTTGTTTAATATTCCAATAAATTTTTCATAACGTTCTTGATGTTCTTCCATGCCATGCACAAGTTGTATAACAGCTTTCGCATTTTTCACTTCAAAAATATGAACCTCTAATGTATACCCGTCTCTTGCTTTCAAGATTACTTTTTTCATCAACATACTTCCCTTCTTTACCTTAAGTAATATTTTTCTAAATTAATTTTTCTATCCATTTTATGTATTCTTGAACGAAATCACTTTTAGCACTTTTTTCGATTGTTTCTTTGGCAAGTTCTACATCGTCTGTTATGAGATTGTCGACATTTAAGTTAATCATTTTCTTCATATTTTCTTCCGTATTTAAAGTCCACGCATATACTTTTTTGCTCTCTTTATGAGCTTTTCTTACTAGTCCTTTGCTTATATTGGAAGCTTCCAAACTAAAATCATCTGCATAAGGAAAAGCATCAATGTTTCCATAAAATACACTAGCAACATAAATGGTTTTGATAGAAGCATCTATTCTTTTTACATTTTCTAATACCGAATAAACTTGAGAAGCGACATAAGAATCGTCGATATAATCCGCATCTTTTAAAATTTGAATAATGGTCTGTTCAAAATTTATTTCATTTCCTGTTGGCTTCAACTCTATATTTAATTTCATATTGTTTTCTTTGGCCCATAAGACTACATCTTGAAGTAAAGGAATTTTTTCTCCTTGAAAATCTTCAGAAAAAAGTATTCCAGCATCTAAATTTTTTATTTCTCCATACGTTGTGTCCCACACATTTTTATTAAGTCCTGTTGTTCTTTTTAGATTTTTATCATGCATGACAATGATTTTACCATCTTTCGTCTGCTGTACATCTAGTTCTATATAGTCTGCTCCTAATTCTTTTGCCCCGATAAATGCTGCCATGGTATTTTCAGGATACTTATTTGATGCTCCTCTGTGCGCAGTTACTTCTGTTTCTCTTTTGTATAAAATCGTCAAATCGTATTTTCCTTTGTAAATTCCATACGTAAAAATAGTTCCAATCCCTAAAGCTAAAAGGAATAAACTTATAAAAACCCATTTCAATTTTTTATTTGCTTTTCTTTCTTTTTCATTTAATTGAATAGAAATATTCTTTCTCTTTTCTCCTTTTTTTTCTTTTCTTACATAATACAAAGAACTTATTCCGGCATAACTAATAGGTGTAGATAATAAAGCAAATAATAAAAAGGAAATGGCAAGAAATAAGGATAATATGGTTGTTAAAAAACTTTTCACCAAAACACTTTCTAAAAATTGATAAATAAGAAAGATTAGAAAAATACCCAAAGCAATAAATAGGAGATAGAAAAGGAAAAAAGAAACTTGAATGATACACAATGTGAGCCAATCTTTTAAGTGATGGCAATTTCCTAAAACACGACTTTTCTTTCTTGCTTCTTTGTAACTAACACCTTCTAAAACAAAATAGTGTATAGAATAAAGCCAATGAAATAAAAGGACTACTAAGAAAAAGACAAGAACTCCTACTAACACCATGAACATTACATTATTTAAAATAAATTCTAAAATATATTCTGGAATAATGATTTTAGAAATAAAACTAGAACTTACTCCTAAGTTTAAAAATGGAATTAAAAATAAAATAAAGAAGGCAAGAACAATATTTTTAAAATGAAACATCGTTTTGCATTTTTTTAAAGATATTCGTATCGCATTGGTAATATTGATTATTTTCTTTTGATAAGAACAATCTAAGATAATAATGATAGTCGTAATATCAAACATGGTATAAATCATCATAAGTAAAACTAAAAGGATTAACAAACAAATGGTGAGAGGATGTATAAAAAAAGGAATGATATTTTCAAATGTTAAATAATGATACCCTCTTACTTTCATAATAAAGTCAAAGATATGAATAAACAAAGGAGTAAATAAAAAAATGGATAACAATTTAAAAAGCAATTCAAAACCAACTAAAGTTTTTAGGTTGTAACGTATCATATAAAAAGATTTTTTAATATGTTTCATGATATCTTCTCCATTTTCTTTTTTCTTTCTTAGTATATCACAACTAACGGATATGAAGCATCATAAACCAATTTATTTTCGTTCTTTTTTATACACTTTAAATTTAGGATAGGCATTTTTAATATGACGATAGAGAAAAGAATTTTTATTAAGCCATTTTAAAACTTTTTTTCGTATCTTTTCTGTATTATCTGTTCTTTCTTTTTTAATTTCTAGTCTTTGTGAGAAAGAAACAAATTTAGCAAGAACAATAATAGAATGTTCAAAACCAATAAAAGAAAAAGTGTACTTTAAATATTATCGTGTTTCAAATGGTGTTTATTTTCTTTTATCGCTATTAAAAGTAGGTCTGGCTCATATTTTTAGACCAAAAGAAAAAGAAAAGCAGTTGCAACTTTTCTCCTTTTTAGATGGGGTTTAAAATTTTGCCGGAACTTAAATTGCTTTATTTGTTATTTTTAATTCCCACAAATTTTGTTAATAACATATGTAATTGCTCTAATTCTTCTTTAGAAAAATCTTTTAGCAAATCATATGTATTTAAATTGCGATTATGATGTAGCATATGGCCACACTTTCTTAAATCCCTGATTACTTGTTCTTCGATTGATTTTGGTTCTTCTTCATGATGTTCATTATGATGATTATTAAAGTAATCTTCTCCTCTTCCACAACTCAAATTATCTTTTTCACAATGATTTGGGCAACAAGGACATTTTTCGGATTGCATATTTTCTAACCTCCTCTTACAATGCATGATAAATTATTTTTTATTCTTAATAAAATCACAAATGACTTCTGCTGTTTTTTCGGCTCCAATAGAAGAATCAATACATAAATCATAATTGTTTATATCTCCAAAAGTAAAACCTGAAATCATAGCATAATAATTTGCTCTATTCTTATCTGATTTATGAATGTTTTTTTTTGCTTCTGTTTTTGTATCGTTATACATTTCCATTACACTTTGTATTCTATATTCTTCTGGTGCATAAATAAATATTTTAACTAAATTTTTATTATTTCTTAAGACATAATCCGCCGCACGTCCTACAATTACGCAAGAACCTTTATCAACGATTTGTTTAATGACTTTTTCTTGCGCTTCAATAGCATATTTGATAGGAGTTGTTGTTAAATACAAGTCATGAATATTGTTTTCGCTATCTAATTTTGAAATAAACTCTTTATCAAGTCCACTGTCCTCTGCTGCTATTGCCGTAAGTTCTTTATAATAGTAAGGAATATTTAATTTTTTTGAAACCAATTCTCCAATATATTTTCCTTTTGTACCATGCATTCTACTAATCGTAATGATAACGCCCTCTTTACTATCTTGCATTTTGGTATTTTCTTTTGCCTCCGTACTTTCTTCTTTTTTCAAATTTTTAAAAAAGAAAACAAGTAATACTAACGTAATAACAATACCGATTGCATCTGCTATAGGGGCAGCGTATAAGGCGCCTTCTACTCCCATAATCTTAGGTAATACAATAACAAGGGGTACAAAACATACGATATCACGAGTTAAGGAAACAATAGAAGCTTTGATTGGATTTCCTACTGCTTGAAAAAAATACTGCTTACCTTAATTGTACAAGTAAATACAATAAGGAGTAAGAAAATTCGAAATGTTTTTATAGCAAATTCCATATACAATTCAGATTCAGTTCCAAAAATTTTGATAATGATAGTGGGACAAAATTCAAAGATAAGCATAGAAACAAATCCAACTATAATAGTAGAGGTTACAACCAATCTAAACGTTTCTTTTACTCTATCAAATGCTTTTGCTCCATAATTAAATCCTAGAATTGGTTGTGCGCCAAGTACAATTCCAACTGCAATATTTATAACAATGGTAAATACTTTCATACAAATTCCAATGACTGCAATTGGAATGTCTGCCCCATATTTTGATATAGCTCCATACTTAGCAAGCATGATGTTGCATGCTAAACTAATAATGACAATACTCATTTGCGTAATAAAGGTTGATATTCCTAACTTAATCACGTTACTAAATATTTTCAAATTCATTTTAAAACTTTGTAAAGAAATTTTAAAAGTTTTGGTTTTGATAAAGCAAAGAATAGAAACGATTAAAGATAGACATTGTCCGATTACTGTTGCCCATGCAGCACCACAAATTCCCCACTTACAACCAAAAATAAAGATTGGGTCTAAAATAATATTAGTAATCGCACCTACTAAAGTGGAGGCCATAGAAAAACCTGGACTTCCATCTGCACGTATCACTGCATTCATTCCGTTTGCCATCATATAAATCGGAATAAAAATTAAAATAATTTTAAAATAATCTTGGGCAATTGGTAAAGATACTTCACTTGCTCCAAATAAGAATAATAAATTATCCATAAATAAGAACCCTAATAATACAAATAGAATGCTTATCATAAAGTTAATCAAAATTCCGTTTCCTATTGCAATATGCGCATTTTTGGTATCTTTTCTTCCTTGGCATAAAGAAAGATACGCAGCAGACCCATCTCCTATCGCCCATGCAAAAGCAACCGAAATAATGGTAATAGGAAACACAATACTTGTAGCAGCATTTCCTAAATACCCTAATTCACTATTTCCGATAAAGATTTGGTCTACAATATTGTAAAGTGAACTAATAAGTAATGATAATATACAAGGAATTGAAAATTTAAGTAATAGCTTTGAAACTTTTTCACTCCCTAGATATTTGTTGTTATTTTCCATACTTTTCCTCCTTAAAATTTTTTTGAACCAGACTTTTGGGCAAATAAAAATGCATAAAACGTCTTTTGGTTTTACGCATTTAAAGCTGTGTTCGACATATTTAATTTATCACAAAAATTTTTTTATGTAAGTTTTTTTTCGATTTTTTCTATTTTTTTCTTAAAATCAGATGTAAATGCATTCCTTTAGCTAGTGCCTCACTTTTAGAAGTTTTTCATTTGAAGCTTCTTTAACTTTGTGTTTCCTTTGGTTGATTCAATATTTTAGAAAATACAATCGTTAGAATTAGAGAAACTATTCCTATTCCAAGTAATACATAGCCATACCTATTCATAGACGCAGAAGATAACATTATATTATGTTCACTAGCAATATCACTATTCACAACGTTTATAAATAAAGGTACAACAATACTATAGAAAATTCCACTCACAATGGTTGCTTCACTAAGATTACCTAGCCATTTGTAATAACTTTTCTTTAGAAGAGCAATACATAATAAAATAACTACTATGCTTACAATAAGTATACTTTTAAAAGTAGCACTTCTTAAAAAGTTAAAAGCATCAATCGCTGTTTTTGCACTAGCTGGTACTTCTTCTTGTACTTCTTTTACTACATTTTGGAATTCTTGGTTGATTTCTTCACTATTCACCATATCAAGTAATTCTTGTTTTTCTTCTTTTGTAATTGTAATACCATATTCTTTTAAAACATCTTCACTATTATTAATGATATTTTCTAATTCTTTGGAAATGTCTAAATCTTCTACATCTTTCCCACTTAAAATATCCATTGCTTTGTCTAAACTACCCTCTAATGTTTTTTGTAAATCTTTATTTTTCTCTAATACTTTGGTAAGTCCTTTTTTTACTTCTTCCTTATCTACGTTTGTTTTAATTGCTACTTCTTTTACAATTTCCTTTGTAATTTCTTCTTTTATAACTGCCCCAATATTTTCAGTGATTGTTTTTTCCACTGTAAAAGAAATTCCTAAAGCAATAAAGGCAAGTGTCATTATAATCATAAGCAAACCAATTAAAAATTTTTTCATTTAAACTCAACTCCTACTAACATCATAACAAATTCTCTTTAGAAAAGATAGATTTATACTTCCGTAAAATAACTATTTAAACGTTCTTCATTTTCTTCTGTAATAAAAATATGTGTGGTTTTTTCCTTTGTTAAAAAGGAATGTCCGTCGTATTCTAGGATAAGATTATTTTTAATATCGTAAAACTGCCATATCTTTCCTTTGTAATCCAAATTTTTATTTTCTTCCCATTTTGCAGAGGAAAACAAACTTAGTATTTCTTGAATGTTTGCTTCTTCTACAATAGTTTTTAATTCTTTATAAGAATGGCTTTTATCTAACACTTCTAATGTTTCGTTTTCATCAGCAACCCCAAGAACAATTTTTTTAATTCCTTTTAAACTTTCTAATAATGCTGCCACTTCTTTTTGTCCATTTTCTTGTTTTAGCTTTTCTTCTTCTACTTTTTGTTTTTCCTTTTCTTCTTGTTCTAAAAGTCGATTTTGTTTGGCATTTTCAGAATATTTTTCTTCTTCATTTTTAAAATAAGAAAATGTCAAAAACAAAACCACACTTAAACAAATAAGAATGAAAATCAAATATGCAATCTGTCTTTTATTCATCTCTATTCTCCTTGTTTCTTATTCTTTTTAGTTAAGAAAATTATAATCGTTTTCCATATTAGCCAACCAATTGTGAGTCCTAAAGACGATTCGAAAATAGAATTTTCAATCTTCCCGAATTTCTTTGCGATACATAAGAGTACAAACGTGACTATAAAATAACTAACGAATTCTTTGATAAACTCTATATTTTTCTTTTTCATACACTTCACTCACTTTTACTTTATTTATACAATTATACCACTAAAAAATAGGCTTGAAATATTTTTTACCTATTCTTAATTATAATCCTATTTTTTTACTTTTTTAGGAAGTTCTTTACAAGTTTCTAATATGATTTCACTTGCTAATTCGATATTTTCTATGTCTTCAATAAAATACATTGGTTTTGCTCCTTCATAAGGAATTTCTTCTGGTAAGTTATATTTTTTGTTTCCCTCTACACATTTTATGAGCAAACGATTGTTGTAAAGTCCACCAAATAAAATATTATCATAATAAAGTAAATATTCTCCCTTCATAGGTCTGCAAGTAATTCCATCTAATTCCTTTAATTGCTCTAGCAAATAGTCTTTATATTCTTTTGTTGTTTTGTTCATAATTCTCTTTCTCCTTTATTTTCTAAATAAATAATTTTTTTCACTTTCTTCATTGGTATACTCTTCTTTTTCTTCTTCCTCCATGCCATCTTCATAAATTGGGTCCCATTTGTCATACACATCCTGAATGTATATTCCTACATCATCATAATCAATATGCTCTACTTCAAAAATAACACGCAAATCATAAGCTTTCTCTTTTCTTTTATATTCTTCCCAATTATGCATCATGTCCTTTGCATAATCACCATAGATATAGGTTTGTCTTCCAAGCATGTCTGTTCCAAGAATGCCATATCTATCAAAAGTAAATTCTCTATATTTGTCACTCACTACAATCTTTAATTTCATTTTTGTTTTTTGATAAAATTCTTCTATAGAAGAAAATGTTGGATTATGTAAATGCCTATGGTATTTTTCTAAAAAGTCTAGTATTTCTTTATCATAAATATAATCATATAAGTTATACAACTCATATTCATTTTTATGAGTGATAGATATCCCTAAAAAGTTTTCAAAAAGCTCTATGTTTTCTACAACAATATATCCGTTTTGCCCTAACAATTTTTCTTTTTTCTGTCCTAAAGCAATCCCCATTTCTTTTAATTCTTCTATATTTTCTTTCGCTTTTTTCTCCTTAGAAAAAAGTTTATTCTGTTCAAAGTTTGGTACATTATTTAAAGTATTTTCCACATGTATAAAATTCTTAGGATACTTTTGATATGTGATAGATAAATTTTTAGGTGTTTCATGATAAAGAGGATTACATTTCAAATAAAAGTAAGGACAAGCTTTACTGTCTTCATAAAGATTTTTAAGGTAATCAAAATAATAAAAACGTAAATAACGATATTTGATATAAGAAGTTAATTTAGAACTTTCTAGTTTCTGTTTCTTAAAGTATTGATAAATAGACTTAAAATCCAAAGTCTTAAAAAAAGGTCGAATATATTCTTTTCGTATTTGTTCTAAAACTTTTGTTGGAACTCCTTTTTCATAAGGAGTATTTTTGTAAATACGGTTGCATATATAATTTTCTAAATAAAACTCTAAAACTTTTAATTCTTGTAGCCATTCTTTATCTTGAATTTGATAAAGATTTAAGACTTCAATTTCTTCGGCGCTTAAATCATTTTCTAAAATAAATTTTTTATGTTTTGGTTCAATTTTGGGATTTTTAACGACAAGTCTATTTTCTTCTATTTTGTAATGGGGATTATAAGCCATCTTTTTGTAACCCTCTTGATAAAGTTTTGCAAAATCTTGGTAATAAACGGGAGAATACAAAAGACTTAAAACAAGGAAAAAATCTATTTTGTTTATATAATCTATATCTTTTTCTAAAAGAGAAGACCCTAATTGTTTTACACTTTCTTTATCTACATAATCAATAAACCCAAAAAGAGGTATAATTGTTTGCAAATCAAAATCTTCTAATTCTCCTTTTGCGTTCACAATTGTTTTTTTACTTAATTCTTCATAAATCGTATTGTTTTGGTATTTGTAAATTCCATCATATTCTATTAATTCTACACTAGGATTATCTAAAGAATTCTGTATACTTTTATGTACAATCAAAATTGTATTTTTCTTGAAAAAAGCAACTCGAAATGTATAGGTTGTATCCTCTTCTCTATTAGAGCATTCACTAGGAAAGGCGATTTTTTCACATTGGTCATTTAAAAGTTTTAAAATTCGTTTGGGTATGCTATTCTTCATAAACTCACTACCTTCTTTTTCTCTTTTAGCAAAAAAGATTCAGTTACAAGCCTGAATCATTTTGATATCCTTTTTATGTAAGGTATACCAACTAGCAAACTCTTTTTCACTTGTTTTTACTTTACCATAAAAAGTATCTTTGTCTAACTTTTTACAAACAAACTGTTCTCCAAATACTTTTAGCGCTTCTTTTATCAGTTTGCTGTTACATAAAAATTCAAATTCTTGCATACTATTCCTTCTTTCTAAATTCATTATAACGTAATCAAATAGTAAAACAAGTTGCTTGGTCACATAACGCACTCTGTTAATTTTTACTCAAATATTCTTCTAAAATATTTTTCACTTCTTCTTTTAAAGATAAAGGACTTATAATTTGGATATCTTTTATATTTCGCAAGGCAAAATAAAGAAATCCCTGATGACTTACTCTTACACTTGCTTCAAAGGTATTTTGATTTACTTTCTTAAGCCTTATATCTTTTCCAAATTGTTCTACTACCATATCCAAAAGTTCTAAAGGAAGACGAAAAGTAATATCTAGGGCATCCCCGCTAAACATGGCAATACTTTCCTTTATATATACCTCTACTTCTTCTTGTTGTACCCGAGTAGATGCTTTCTCTTTTAAAATACGAACTTCTTTCATTCTATCCATACGATAGGTATACATTTTAGAAGCTCCTTCTTTTAAACAAATCAAATAAAGTTGTTGCAAATTATAAACAACTTTAAAAGGACTACATTTGATTTTGTTAACATTTACTTTTTTTAAAGAGTTTGATAGTTCATACTTAAAGTAAGTGAATTCTATTTTTTTCTTTTCATAAATCGCATTTTCTATATCTTCTAAATTTTTAATGATTTCAATGTTTTCTGTTTTTGTATCCTTACAAATCATTTGGTAGTCTTTTTCTTTTTCTAACTCATAAACATTTAGCATATTTTGACATTTTCTTATAATGGACTCGGCAAGTTTTTGGGGAATATAGTTTGCATAACTAAATTGATTAATAATTGCTTTTATTTCACCGGGTTCAAAATCAGTATCGACATCTCTTAAAATATAGTATCCTTCCTTATTTTCATTGAAGGTAGAAATGTCATAACCAAACTTTTCTTTTAATAAATGGATATTTCTTCTAATGGTTCTTGCCTCAATATCCACTTCATAAATTTCTTTTATTTTTTCCTTGATTTCCTTAATCGAAAGAATATGTACTTCATCACTATATTTTTTTAAGATTGTTAAGATATACAAAATATTGCCGTTTTTTTCGTATAGTTCCATGATTATTCTACTCCATCAAAATATTTTCCTATTATCTCTTTATTAGAATAACTAGATAACACTTCTTTTACTTTTTTAGCAATACTATTTCCTCTTTTAGAAATCATAAGCGTAACGTTTGTAAAAAATTCCTCGCATTGCTGATAATTTTGAGGTGTAATTTTAGAAGTAAAATGTCCTGTCCAAAATTCTTTTGGTCTTTCCTTTTCTAAAAAAGATTCTAAATAGTTTTTCTTCACAAACTCTTTCCAACTCCCAAATTCTTCTAACCATTTCATTAGCAATTCAATAAACTTCTTATTTTTAACATTTTGCTCTTTTTTTCCGCTAATTATATTTAATAAATAATTTTCTTCTTTTGTTTGATACCAATGATATATATTTTCTAAAACCAAATCAAAATAATCTCCTAAAACTGCATTTCTAGCTATATTAAAAGATAAAGTCCATTTTCCAAATTTATGAAACGGAATGGGAATAAAATTTCCTACTGTATGATTTAAAGTTGCATAATCGGATAATCCATTAAAGTTGCTTATAAATTTCTTTTCTTTATAAAGAAAATTTAAATAACAATCTGTAATTTGTTTAAAAGAATTCATAGTATCTCCACAATAAATAAAATCTTCTTTATCGTTTTTAAAATAGTATTTGTGCTTATTTGGATTAAAATTTTTTTGTTCTTCCAATGTTCTTTTGTTTTTTAAAACATAATCAAAAGCAAGAGCATAAATGACCATGCTTCTTAAAGATATATCGCAATCAACTCCCAAAAGATTCGCATATTTTTTATAAGTAACTATTTTTTCGTACTTGTTCATTTTTTCAAAATTTTTCTTAGTTCCAAAAATATTATTTTCTAACTTAATGAATTCATCAAAGGATTCTTTCCATTCGTTTTTGATATCATACTGCACGATTTTTTGTATATCCGCGTCTCTTAAATCATCTAAAATTTTTGCTATTTTTTCTTTCGTAAGTATCACTTCTTTTCTTATCTATTATCTTACTCTATTTCTTTTCTCTAAACAATAATTTATTTTATTTCAGATTGAAGTCCCCAAGTGAGTCTATTTTTTAAACGATTATCTATTACAAGTTCATTTGGCTCTTTACTAGCGTAGATGATTATTTGTTTTTCATTTTTAATACGCGTATTAAGTATATACAATAATCTTCTTTGTGCTTCAGTATTTTTTTCTACTTTTTCAAAACCATTTAAGAAGAGCAAGTCACAATCTATACATTCTTTTTCTATTGTTGAGTGTTCTATAATTTTTAACATTTCTTCTCCAGTAAGTGTTTTTATAGGAGTAGAATTTTTAGTAGTTTCTATTAATATGGTATTTATAATTTTTTCTTTTTCTTCTCCATTGTTTCCATATAAATACAACGGATTGTAAAGAGTTCCTAATTTTTCTAATGTAGCTATAATTGCAGATTTTGCAAATTTATTTTCTTCTTTCATTCTATGTATCCTCTCTAATTTTCTTCTACAAATAAGTATTTCTTTTCCTTATTTTTTATCACATAAGGAGTTTCTTTATAATCTTTTTTCTCTATGCCAATCTCTTCTACATTTCTAAAATTTTCTACAACAATTCCAATGCATTCCTCTTGGGTAGTTAAGGATTTTACCATTCCCTTATTATCTAAAGCAAGCAAATTTTTCTCTCCTAAAACAATATCTTTATATTCTCCTTCTATAAATTTTGTGATTTCATTCTTTGTATCACTTTCTATTTTGTTATCCTTGGTAATCCATAAAATCGTATTCAAATTATAAGCCCATATTTCTTTGACATTTGTACGAATACATTTCTCATTTTGAAAAAGATTTCCATCTTCCATTAAAATATAAACATCAAAAAAATCTCCAAAAAATATATTTTTAATATTCTCTTCTTTTTTTCCATTTAGAAAAGTTGTATCTTTTTTTAATATTTTCTTTTTTTCTTCTAAAGATGCTGTGATTTCTCCATAAGTAAAATTTTTTGTCAATTCATTCATCCTCTTTTCTATTTTTACGATAATTTGCATATTCCGTATAAGGGCATTCTAATTTTTTCCTTATTTTTGTATAAAACTAAATCATAAACTTCTTCTGTTTCTTCAATTTCAATATCATCAACTTCATCAAAATACAATTCATATGTTTGGCTTGATGGTTCTAGATGACAAGCACTTGCCATATTTACAAAAAAATACATTCTTACTTGTTGATTTTCTAATGTAATCAAATAATGATATCCATATAGTACTTTTTCACAAGTTATACTCCTATGAATTAGATTTTGTCTAGAAGAATAGTACTCTACAACATGATTTTTATAAACAAAAATTAAATCATTTGGATTAAAGTCTATTATTTTTTCTACTCCTCTACTATACAAGGTATTATCTAAATAAAGCTCTCCTTTTTTAGTTAAAGAAATAACATGTCCAAATACATCCATCGTAACATAAGATAGCTCATCACTTGATATTCGTACATTATACTTTTCTAAAACTTTTTTTCTAGGAATGGAGTCTTTATCAAATTTTATTTTATCAAAAGATAATCTTTTTTCGTAATTTTCTTCGTATCTATCTTTTTCCAATATAGTTATATTTCCTAACGAAACATCATCTAATATGATTTTATCCTTTTTAATTTCTAAGGTTTTTCCAATCACTTCCACACATAAATGATGGTTGTGAACACAAAGAAAAGAATTAAAATCCATATGGTCTTTTGGTATTCGCACTCCATTTTCAGTGATAAGGATTTCTTTGATAGGACTATTTTTATAGCATTCGTCATTAAAAAAATCTACGTGAATATAAAACTCTAAAGTAATACCAATTAAAGAAAAAAATTTTTTTATACCCTCTATGCTATACGAATACAAATACTTTTTCTGTTTTTTTAGAAAATCTTTTATTTTTCTTTCTTTTCTTGCAAGAAGATTTTCCTGAATTTCTAAAAAAGAAATTCCTAAAATTTCTTCTGCTCTTTTTCTATTTGCAATATAAATATATTTTTCCATAAATCTCCTCTTTCTTTATTTTTAAAACTAACATATAAAAAAAAAGAAGACAATGTGCTTGGTCACATAATGTCTTTTGGCTTTATGGGCTTTTTTCCGTAGGCATTTTTTTCTACATAAGCCATCATTCGATTATTTTCAATTATACCACTTATAAAACCTATAATGATAAAAATAAATGTTATGTTACTGTCTTTTATACAACCATAAATAATAAAAAAAACAATAACAAGAGTAGAAAGAAGGAGTTCAAAAAAATGTTCTTTTTGCCATTTTTCTTTAAAATATTCTACCCTTTCTTTTAAAGTAAAAGTGCTATTTTCTAAAGCATGCAATAGATTTTCATCGGCTTTTTCTTTATAGTTTTTTTCTTCTAGTTTTTCTCCTGCAAAAAATTCATTTAGTGTAATATTTAAAACTTCACATAATGGTTTAAACAAAGAGACATCAGGAAGACAAATCCCTCTTTCCCACTTAGATACTGACTTATCGCTTACTCCTAGAAGTGTTGCTAGTTCTTTTTGGGTTAACTTTTTTTCTTTTCTAAGTGCGCTAATAAATTTACCTATTTTTTCTTGGTCCATAATTTTTTTCCTTTCCTAAAAATAGTATAGGATTTTTTATGAATAATGAAAACCTCTTAAAAGAAGAATTTTATTTAGTCTCAATTTTTTGTTCATCTATTTCTATTTACTTGTTAAGCTTGAGTTTTCTTGAATAGGAATAATTCTTGTTTTTATTTCATTTACAAAAGCACAATAATGCTCTATTTTAAATGTTTCTGTGTCTGTAATGAGTTCATATTGAATATGCAAATTTGGATTAAATTCATATTTATCACTTTCATAGTTTCCATAATTTGTATCACTTTCTGTATAACTTCCCTTTAGCATACTATATAAAAGTTTCCATCTATCACAAGAACCAACATCCATTTCTTTTGTAAAATCCGCTTTATTAAAAATAGGTGTTTCTTTTAAATCTATCACCGAAGATTTTATATTTAAATCTTGATACAAAGCTTTTAGCTGACGCCCCCCCCACTTATAAATTGATTTAAAGCAATTCCTATACAATGTTCTATATCTGTATCACGATTTAATACGACAAGCCTAACCGGAATTTTCTTCTTATAAAAGCAAATGGCATGATGTTTATTGCTAATATTTATATTCTCATTATTTGTTGTAATAATACAATTGCAATTCTTTACAATTTTATATGTATCAAAAGGAAGACTTCCTTCTTCAACTCCATCTACAAAAGCTCCATTAAAACATTCGTAATGGTTGATATGTTGTTCTGTCCATAAATCAATTGTTCTTACTGTATTCATATTTAGCCTACTTTCTTTTTTTCATTATACTATAAATACATTTATATCATTTTATTTTTATGCTAGTTTCCTCTTCTTACTTGTGAATATACTAGATAGTATCATAAATCCAATTGCAAAAATAACAATAATTATCATATTTAGATAAATAGATTTTAAGGAAGCAAAATCAAATACTTCAATAGTTTTTATTAATTCATTGGATTTAATAAAATAATAGGATGGTAAAATATGGGCTAAATTTAACACTGTATTAGGAAGCCATTCCATAGGTACAAAAGCTCCACATAAGAAACTAGAACCTAGTGCAATCACATTTATAATACCATTTAGAGCATTTTTATTTTTTATTATATTTCCTAAGAAAAATGCAAGTGTTAAAGCAAATAAGCTAAATACAAAAGAATTTAAAATATAAAATGCCCCGTGCAAACTCCACATCACACTGCCAAACAAAACAAAACTTAATAGGATATAAAAGAACCAAAGAACAAAAGCAAATAAACTATTGGATGCTAACAAAATACGATTGTATTTTTGATAATTTAAACTACTAATAATCGTTCTTTTTAAAACTTTTTCATTTTTAAAACTAGATAGTATCAAACAAATGACATAAATAGAACCTGCTAAAATGCAATAATTGGTGAAATTATAGTAAGTAGAAACTTTGTATAAACTATCAGTATCAAGTTTAGAAGTCATTTCTACGCTTACTTTTGTTTCTAGTGTTTCCTGTAATTTGTCTATCATTTCTTCTTCTGTAAAGTCAAATTCCAAATAAGTATTTGCTACATTCAAGTAACGTTCAAGTAACATATTTGCAAGACTAGCTTGGTAATCTCCTGTACTTTTTATAGCAATTTGGGGATTTTGATGTTCTAGAAAGTCACTTCTAAAGTTTTTGGGTATATAAACAATATAGTTTACATCACGATAGAATAAAGCATCGTTTCTTTTTTCTTCGTTGTTTTCTATTTCCTTAATATTGCTATTTTTACTTAAATACTCTACTAGATTTTTGGTTATTCCTTCCACTTTATCCTCACACACAATGACAATATCCGGTTTACTTGCAGTGAATTCATTTCCTTGTTCGCTTGTCTTTGTATTAAATCCAGCAAAGAATACCAAAATAATAGTATACAAAATAATCGGTGCTTTGCATTTGTTTAAGACTTTTAAAAAAGTTTTAAATACTATCATATTTTTGCCTCCTTAAAGATAATGTAGAGAAAAAAATCAAGATAAATGAGAACACTAGAAGACTTATAATATTAAAGTAAAATCGTTCATGCGTACTATAATAGTATAAAGAATAGAAACCATCCGTAATCATATTGGCGGGATTTAATTTATTTAAGAGGGGTATATTTTTATCTATAATGTATTTCATAGTAATACCCATCATTCCAGATAAGAAACACCCAAGCATGGTTACGGAAATCATAATTCCGGTTTTGGTATTTTCACTCGCTTTTAAAATAGAAGCAATAAAAATTCCTAAGGATAATCCGGCAAAACTTCCAACTAAAGACAATAAAACAATGAAAGAAAATTGATTCCCATAATCTACTTTTAAAACAAACAACGTATATAAGAATAGTAAAAGAAGTCCAATTAATTGTACAATGTAACTTGCAAGAACACTACTTAATATTAATTTTCCTTTGGATAATGGACTGATGGAAATACGCTTTCCATTGCTACTCATATTTGGCATATTTTGGTTCACAGCAACCATACCTAATATACCTCCATATAAACAAGTCATGGCAATAAGTGTATAAAATTCAATCATGGTATAACTTAAATTGGCATTGGAAATATCTTGCATATTGGTCTTATTAATTTGTTGTATCTTTAAAACTTTTTCAATAATCGTATTCCTAATATTTTGGATTTCTTCATTTGTTGCTTGCTCTGTTACGTGTTTTGCAGTTTCATAGGAAGCAATGGAACTTATAACTTTGCTATTTTCCTCTATTTCTTCCACTACTTCTTTTAAAATCGTTTCATAAATACCACTTGTATTTACTACTATTTTTGGTGTTTTTTCTAGAAGTAAATATCCAGAGATTTCTTTTTTATTTAGTAAAGAAGCGGCTTCTTCTTCCGTTACATATTGTGTAGCAAAAAGTTGCTCTTCTCCTTCTTTGCTTAGTGTTTTAAAAGCTTCTACAAAAGCTACATTTTCTTGAAAATCTTCATTATTTACAATTGCAATGGAAATAATATCCAACTTTTCACTTTCTTCAATATTAGAAAAAGCCATAGAGAAAAACGTTCCTAAGATAAGGGGAAAGGCAAAAGTCCAAAAGATAAGTGCTTTACTTTTAAAGAGAGTTTTTAGCGTATATTTAAAATTGTGAAAAAACATTAGTCTCTTAGTTCCTTTCCTGTTAGTTCTAGAAAAACATCATTTAGGGTTGGACGTTCGGAGAATATTTTATTGTAATTTACTCTCTTTTCTTTTAGAAATTCCATTAATTCACTTAAGTTGTTTTTGCCTTTTTTATAGGTGATAAAAAGAATGTTGTCTAAATAACTTACTTCTTCTACATTTTTAAATTCTTTGATTTTTTCAAGAACTTTAGGTGGTAAATCTAGTACTTCTACCGTTACTTTTTCTTCAATATTGGCTAAAGTTTTTAACGCATCGCATGTTCCACTTGCAATGATTTTTCCTTTATCTAAAATAATGACTCTATCACAAAGAATTTCTACTTCTTCCATATAGTGAGTGGTATAGACAATTGTAGCTCCTTCTTCTCTTAGTTTTTCAATACCATCAAGAATGTTATTACGACTTTGTGGGTCTACTGCAACCGTTGGTTCATCTAAGAAAATGAGCTTTGGTTTATGTGCAATGCCACAAGCGATATTTAATCTTCTAAGTAATCCCCCTGATAGTTGTTTCGGATAGAACTTTTTGTAATTTTCTAATCCTACTAACGCTATAGCATCTTCAATATACGTTTTGCGTAATTTTTTATCTTTAATGTATAATCCACAAAAATAATCGATGTTGTCTATAACATTTAATTCTTCAAAAACCGAGACATCTTGAAATACAACTCCAATATTTCTTTTAATTTCATAAGCATTTACATCCATCTTTTTTCCAAATATTTTAATACTTCCTTTGCTAAAGTTTAGTAAAGATAAGATACAATTAATGGTTGTTGATTTTCCACTTCCGTTTGGTCCTAATAGTCCTAAAATTTCTCCTTCATGCACTTCAAACGTTAAATCATCTATAGCCCGAACAGTCTTATATTCTTTTACTAAATTTTTAACTTCTATACAATTTTTCATATTTTATTTTTCTCCTTTATATATCCTATTAACATTTCTCTTACCGTATTTCCTAAAAGTTCTTCGATTTCTTTTTCTTTAAATTGAATGGTTTTGGTTGCAACTAAGCAAGCAATCCCATGTGTAAATATCCAAACACGTACATGAAACTTTTTTTGTTCTTCGGAGGATAATCCGGTTAGGGTTTGACCGACTTTTATGACATCGTTACCCAGCGAATCAGCTGTGATAAAATCATTTGCATTCAAATTCGTTTTTTGCATAAAAATAATTTTAAAAAACTTTGGATAATCACTTGCAAACTTGATATAAGAAAGTCCCATTTGTTTATAAGGATTTTCTTTATCCTCTTTTCCTTTTCGCATGTACTCTTGGTATTTTTGGTAAATGGTTTCATAAACTTTTTTATTTAGTTCTTCCATACTTGTAAAGTTATGGAAGATTGGTTGTACAGAACAACCAAGAACTCCAGCAATTTTTCTAGCATTTAGATTTTCAAATCCTTCTTTTTCCACTATCTCATAAGCACATTTTATAATGCCTTCTTTACTATATTTGGGTATGGGTGGCATAGCACTCTCCTTCCTAAAATAACATATGTTATATATCACTTGTTATCATTTTAATATAAAAGAAACCTTTTGTAAAGAAGATTATAAAAATTTAATTTTTAACGTTTAAAAAGCAAATCAAAATTTGCTTTTTATATTCATTTAGATTTTTATTTTATTAGTACTTTTTTATGCCAAGATTTTTTATTACACTTAGGGCATTTCATTTTTCTAGTTCTATTAAAATGGGTTGCAAAAAATACATTTTTATATATAGGCACATATTTGTAATGGCAGTTACTGCATTCATAATATCCTGCTATTTGTTCAATTCTGATTGCATAACAAATACCAATAATAAATGGAATAATACCAATAATAATTAGTATAACTCTCACCCAATCTTGCATACTAGCAAATGATGCAATAAAGACACAAGCAAGCATAATAATGGATATAATTACCCCAATAAATATTTCCATTTCCAATAGTTCTTTATCTCTTTTTTCTTTTACTCTTAACATTTCAAGCAAATTTTCTTCTAATTTTTTTTCGTTATCCTTCATCTCTATAATTTCACCACTAAATAAATCATTTATTGTAATATCAAGTATTTTGCATAAGTCTAACATATTCTCTATATCTGGTAAACAATTCCCATTTTCCCATTTTGAGATTGCCCTATCACTTATATTTAATTTTTCTGCTAATTCACTTTGTGTCATATTTTTTTCTTTTCTTTTTAAACTTATAAAGTTGCCTATTTTAATTTGATTCATATAGTTTTTCTCCTTTCATAATTTAACTATATAATAAATTATAAAAATAGAACACGAACTAGCGGTTGAGTTTGTGTTTCTGTTTTTACTTATTCTTTATTCTAAATTTTTTCACTTATTTTTATAAAATTATCTATTCTATTTCTTTTTCTAGAACTTGCATTCCTTTTTTAGCTTGGTCGTATTCTTTAAAATGACTAATCTTATAAGTTTTTCCTTTCCATCTAAAATGAGAGCCCGTTTGATGAAAGTCAAATGGAACATGATAGGTATCACAAGTTTCTTTGATATGCTTTATCCACTCAAAATCACAAACACGAGCATTTTCATATGATTCTCCACTTACAGAAACCAAATCAATTTTATTTGTCTTTAAATAATTACTTAAATCCACCTCTTCTAAAATGGGTGCCACAAAAATATAGCGATGTTTTATTTTACAATTTAAAAATAGTGGAATTCGCATATCTGCTTTATCTTGATTTTCGCAAGTTAAGGCAATCGTAACATTACTATATCCCTCACCCCAATCATCCGGAATACACTCATTAAATCTTTCTATTCTTTTGGTAGGAATTAAAAATTGTACATCACTTCTTTTTTTGATGATTGCCCATGCTTCCCTACGCCACTCGTCTGCTTCTTCAAGAAAGAAATCAGATGTAAAACAAGTCGCAAGTTCTGTTCCTGATTTTATTTTAAAATTTCCTAGTCTATCTTTTTTTAGAGGCAAATTAAAATTTGTTTTGGACTTTGTTACTATGTTTGCATCTTTATCTCTCTTCTTATCTAAATAATATACATAACAATGTAAGCAACCAGGACTGCATTTATGACAACCATGCCATGGGTTCCATTGTAATTTTTTCATATTGTATCCTTCTATCTTTTATTTCTCCTTTGTTCAATGAATTCCTTCGTTTCTTCATATAACTTTGGGGTATCTTATTCTTGTAATCTAAAATTATTCAATAATTCTAAAATATAATTTTTACCATAACTTTGATATACATAAGAAAACAGTGTATAAAATTCTATATAATCAGTATGTTTTCTTGATAATTATCTTCTAAAGTACTAGAAAAGAAATATGTTTCTCCATATTGTTTAGAAAGATATGTAGCCATACCTTCCCATAGCCAAATATAACTTTTTTTAGTCGTATATCGTGACTGACATTCATGAACAAATTCATGAAGAACGAGATTTTCAAAATCATTAATCGTAGCATTTTCATAATATTTAATTTTTTTTACTTCTTTTAAAGATAGCATTTCAATTGTTGGAATTTGATTTACTTTTTGACGTATACCAACTATATTTTGATTTTCTAACTTAAAAACATTTCTGTATTTTTCTAAGTTAGGCCACAAACGAATTCTTACTTTTGGCTCTAATTTTTCAAATCCAAAAAAGTGTAAAAATTTCATAGAACGTTTATTTAATGATTCAACTAAAAATTCTATGTAATCTAAATCACAATTATTATATTCTATTATCATATTATCTAATTCTATTTTCATCATCACACCTACATCTCTAATTTCATTATAATCCATTTTAATACATTTTCACTATTTTTCTAAAACACACGCCCACCCATTTCTTTTCTAGTAGAATAGTCTATATAGTAAGGGAGGAAATTATGATAGAACAAATATTATCTTTAAACCCTATTCTTCAAGCAGGACTCGCTACTTTATTTACTTGGAGCGTTACAGCAATTGGGGCATCTTTAGTTTATTTTTTTAAACATATTAACAAAAATTTAATGGATGGAATGCTTGGGTTTGCAGCAGGTGTTATGATAGCAGCTTCGTTTTTTTCGCTTATTGCACCAGCGATTACGATGGCAGAAAATTTGAACTTAATTCCATGGGTCATTGTTTTTATTGGATTCTTTAGTGGAGGATTATTACTTTTTATTGGAGATAAAATTTACGATATTTACGAGAAAAGAAATCCAAAAAAGAAAGAAAAAAAAGTTAGTTTTAAACGTTGCTTTATGTTAATAAGTTCCATTACTTTACATAATATTCCAGAAGGTATGGCTGTAGGTGTTGCTTTTGGTTCTATAATTTATGGACTAGATGGGGCAACTTTTGCTGCTGCGTGGACTTTGGCTCTTGGAATAGGTTTACAAAATTTTCCAGAAGGAACTGCCGTATCTATGCCGCTTCGTCGTGAAGGAATGAGTCGTAATAAAGCTTTCTTCTTAGGACAACTTAGTGGAATCGTGGAACCTATTGCTGGAATTATTGGTGCCATTTTAGTAATGAAAATGCGTACTCTTCTTCCATTTTTGCTTGCGTTTGCAGCAGGGGCTATGATTTATGTTGTAGTAGAAGAATTAATACCAGAAAGTCAAACCAACAAAAAGAAAGATTTAATGGCGTTATTTACATTAATTGGATTTTCCGTTATGATGATTTTAGATATTGCTTTAGGTTAAAAAGTTTGCATATTCAAGTGCAAATTTTTTATATTCATTTTATGTTTTGTTTATTAAATAAGTTTTTCTCTTAATAAATAGTCTTCTAAGTATTCATTTTTTTTCAAAATAATAGTTTCATATTTATAATGCAAATGATGCCAATCTATTAAATTCTGTATTGCTCTTTGTATAAACTTTTCACTATTTCCGCGCTCCTTATATCTTTCTACTAAATTGTCTTTACTATCAAAACTTGGTAAAACAAAGACAAACGAAATATTCTCTAACAATAATAATTGGCGAACTTCTTCATCAGCAGGAACTAGAATAATTTTATCTTTATTCATTATTTCTTTTAATTTTTTTACATAATTTTGAGGCCACTCTTTATTAATTATTTTATTGCTTAATCCTTTATACTCCTCAAAATTTGTTATATTTTCATTATAGATATATTTAAATTTTTGTAAATCAAAATCAATAACATTAGAATATTTTTGGCTTAAATAAGTTTTTCCTAGTCCTGCAAAAGCACAAATTATTTTACTCATTATTATACGTCACCTTTTCCTTTTTTTATATTTTTTACAATTGGTATTTAATAAAAATAAAATTAATCATTAGTTAAATCCCCACTTCCATTTATAGAGATTGCTTCTCCTAAGTATGTAGGATTGGGTTTTAAAATACATTTAATAAAATCTTTATTTCTAGCTAAAATCTCTCGAAGTTCTCTTTTAGTTTGTCCTCTATACTTCCTTGGATTAGAAGGTATGCCATAGGCTTCTATCCCTATTTGATTGGCAATATAAAGAGAACGATACAAGTGGTATTTTTGCGTTACAATGATTACCTTTTTAACACCAAAAATTCCTTTAGCACGATATAAACTATCATAAGAAGAAAAACCGGCATGGTCCATAAAAATATCTTCAGAAGGTACCCCTCTTTGAATCGCAAATTCTTTCATAATGTTTACTTCATCATAGTCGCTTCTCCCATGGTCTCCGCTCATAATGATTTTAGAAGAAACACCTTTTTTATATAAAGAAATAGCCTCCAATAATCGATCTTCTAACATGTGACTTGGTTTATCACCCCATATTCCTGCCCCTAACACAAGAATTGCATCAACATTTGCAATTTTAGCAACTTTCTCTTCACTTAAAATTTGATTTTTAGTACTTCCTTTTACATAAAAATTTAAAGAAAATACGACACATAAACAAATAAGAAAAGTAAGAATTCCCAATAATCCAATTTTACATAAAATTCTTTTCTTGCTTTTATGAATTGAAAGTCCTTTTTCTTTTTTTGATTGTATTTCTAACATATTCATTTCTACTTTCCTTTTTTCTTCTCATTGTTATAATTACTTATGGCAATCAAAATCCAGACACAACCTAGTACTAGGTATACTACTTTTCTTTTTAAAAAATAGGCTACAAAGAAGCAAACAGCTGCTAAAGATGATAAAATAATTGCAATCCATTCCTTTTTCATATCTATTCCTTTTCTAGCTCGATTGTGTCATAAGCTCCTAAATCATAGACAGTATATCCTAAATCTTTTAATAGACATCTTGCGAAATTAAATTAGAGGCAATAATTGTACAAAGAACAAATAA
>CAJUKB010000018.1 GCA_910587325.1 uncultured Bacilli bacterium
TTAGATAATTTTAGCATTTTTTCTTCTTTAATTTAATTTCGCAAGATGTCTAATATAATTTAATAAATTTTTTGAATTTAAATTTGTAAGTTTCATTTCTTGTGTACAATTATTGATATTAAAAGCTTGTATTGTATTGGTCGCTAAGCAAATTAAAAAGAAAGTTGTTATTAATTTTTTCATGATAATCACCTATTTTTAGTTTGGAAAGTATTTAAGAATTAAAACAAAAAAAAAGAAGAATTTATTCTCCATTTTTTGGTATTTTTTTTAAAGATAATTCTTGTTCTTGATATAGATTAATAAAAAATTCCCAAATAGCGTTAAATTTTAATAAAGGACTAGTTTTTTTATTAACTTCATAACGTATAAATTTTCCATCTTCAAAAGTAATACAAGGTCTATTTATATATTCTTCATTTTCACTATAAATTCCTTCAAGGGGACAATCTAATAGATTTTCAATTGCCTTCATTATATAAGAGGTTAAATGTCCTACAACTTCTTTGTCATTAGAATTTTGTTCATAAATGTTTCGAACCAACGCAATAACATCTTCTTTAACAAATAAAACATTTGTTTTCTCTATTTTTAAACGTTCCAAAAGATAATTTGTAAATTCTTCTACTATAATTTGTTTTTGTGTACTTTTTTCTAAAATTTCGCTAAAATTTCTATTTTCCAATTTTTCACACATACAAATGTCAATATCATTGGTTACACATAAAAGAGATTTAAAGAAAGCTTCATAATTCATTTTACAACATTCCTTTTCTTTTTATTTAGTTTAAATACATAATGTCGATATCTACTGCACCTTTAATACCATCTATTTTGCCATCACTACATAGTTGCCAATATTTATAATCACCTTTGTAATTGGTTTTATCTACATAATGAGCAAGCCATGTATCGTATTTAGAAGGAAACCATAATCTTTCTAAATAATTTTTACTACTATATAAAAGTCCTTCGTAACCGGCATCACTTACAGTATTTAGAAATGTTTCTGCCATATTGGTTAGTCCAAAAAAACTTAAATTATAATCATTAAAACTACTCCAATTTTCCCAATCATAGGCAATTGGAAGTGTTACATTATAATCCTTAATATGCTCCATTACCCACTTTGCTTCTTCTCTTGCTTTTTCATTAGAATTTGCATACGAGTAAAAATAAATCCCTACATCTATATTTCTTTTATTAGCTTCTGTTATATTTCTTTCAAAATAATCATCAACAAAGTATTCGCCATCACGACCTCTCGTTCCACCAACACGAATCATTACAAATTCAACCCCAGCATTTTGTATTGCATCAAAATCAATTTCTCCTTGCCAACTTGAGACATCAATTCCAATACGAGTTTTCTCTGTTTTATACGAACTTATAACATCATTAAAATCTGTGTAACTTGGAGTACTAGTAGAAGTTGTATTATTCTTTTTTGGTTCTACAACATTCAAATTAAATGCTTGCTCTGTAACGTTTCCACTTTCGTCTTCTGCTTTGAAAGTAAGTGGATAAGTTCCTACAGTATTATAATCATACTCTCCTTCTATATAACAATTAGGATGACTATCGGCGTTATCTCCACATAAGATTTTACTCGCTAAATTGATATTTTGGCCTTTTGTAATGGTATAACTTCCGCTTAGCCATATAACAGGAGATACTTTATCAACAATTTCTACATCATAAGAATATTTTACCTTGATGTTATCATCGTTTATAAAGTTGAAAGACACGTTTTTTACACCTAAACTCGTGGTCTCTATTTCATAATCGTCTAGAATAGTACCATTAATACTTGTAATAAAATCGGAGACTTTCCTCTGTTCTGCAAAAGGAATCGTTAAATCCTCTACTAAAGTCACTTCTATTTTAGCCGTTTTCACACGTATATATTGTACTAAAGATACTACCCCTATTACCACAGCTATTGCTATAAAAATAGAAAGGATTACAATTAAAATTCTTTTGGTATTCTTTTTCATAACAAACTCACTTCACTTCTAATTTAAGTATACTACTAAAAACGGAATAGATACTTAAACAAAACTTGATATACTTCTGGTCTATCCACAATTTCTTTTTGTGCAATCATTCTTTGTATATCATTTAAATCGACAAATTTTACAGCTTGTACTTCCTCTTCTTGGAAATATAAAGTTTTATCATCTATACCGGTTGTTCTTAAAATAAAGAAATCATAATATTGTCTTTCAATAAAATCTTCTTTAAAGACTTGTTCTTTACGAAACGAATACATATAACGAAAATCTTTTATTTCTGTTCTGTATCCTAACATTACACACACTTCTTCATTTATTTCTCTTGCAGCTGCTGACAAAGAATCCTGCCCTGCAGAAATATGTCCTGCAACGGATATGTCCCACATACCGGCATTTTTTTCTTTATTTGCACTTCTTTGTTGTAACAAAATTTGATTATTCTCATTGACAATGGCTACTACAATCGCACGATGCCATAATCCTTTTTTATGTACTTCACTTCTAGGAAGCATTTCTCCAGTTACAACTCCGTTTTCATCTAAAATATCAATTAATTCTTCTTTCATATTGCTCCTCTTTTCTAAGCTAATTCTATTTTACCATAATTTTTATTTTTTTATATTCCATCAATACAATTATGATAAATCCATGTTTTAATACTATCCATTTCATTGGTTTCATAATATTTGATTAGTTTTGTAAAGTATTCTCCAATCTTTTCAACAGGTACTGCAATAATTCCTTGACCACATCTTATCATCTCTTTATTAGCAATTAAATTAGCAACTCTCTTATTTCCATCTAAAAACATTTGACTTCGCTGACACCAACAACAAGTTATCTTCTTTTGTCATATTAATTTATTTTCCATCCTTCGATTTCTCCAATCTTCATCGTTTTGTTTTTATTATTATAACAACTTTTTTCTGTTTATAGAACAGTTTTTGCCATTAAAAAAATGTGCTTATCCACACACTTATTTTACTCTTATATCACCACTTGTTGTTTCAATCTTTAAAGTCATATTAGCATAACGATTATTGTTTGAAATGTTAATATCACCACTCAAAGTATTTGTTTCTATATATAAATCATTACTATCGCCAATTGTAACATCTCCACTTGTAGTGTGAATAGTAGAGTCCATTTCTAGCTCTAACTTTTCAATACGAATATCTCCTGAAACGGATTTGGCATTGATACTTGTAAGAACATTGTTAAGTCGCAAGTCTCCACTTGTAGAAGCTACTTCTACACTACTTCCTTTTTCTAAATAAATATCTCCACTTACTGATTTTAGCTTCACGTTAGAAACCTCTTCTACTTTGATATCTCCACTTGTAGTTTTAGCATCTACGTTACTATATAAGAAGGATGCAATTTCAATGTCTCCTGAAACTGTTTTTAGAACCATATCGACTTTGTTATCACGCGGCATGTAAATCGTAATTTCTTCTTTCCCAAAACAAAATCCAAAGCAAAATTGATTTCCTGTTCTTCTAATCGATAACGTATCATTTTCGAAAGTACTTTCTATTGTTTCCTTTTCTTTTCCATACGCAACAACACGTAATGTATTATCTTCTGCTTCTTTTATGCGAATATCAGCAGAAATTACATCTACGTCTATTTTACTAACATTTTCTTCATACACTTCATCTAAAAGTAAAGTGGTTTTGCTATTAAATACAAAAGAGAAAGTGTTATTATCTACTAATAAAAAAATCATAAATGCTGTAATGAGTAGTGCCATAAAAGCCATAATTACTATTAATACAATCGTACTATTTTTCATTCCTATCCTCCTTTGCGCCTAAAATTAAATGCAGTATTTCAATAATTAGAGCATACACTATCCATAGAAGCCATGTAATATGCCATGCTCTTGTTAGAAAACTTAAGAATAAATAAATACAGGTAAAGAAGATAGCAATTACTCCATCGTATTTTTCTATTTCTCTTTGTTTTTTCTTTTCTTCCATATCGTCTTTCTTTGGTACACTTAAAAAATGATAAACCAAAATTACAGTTGCTATTGCACAAATAAATAAGAAAATACTAATCATAACTACCTCATTTAACCAAGAAAAAGAACTTGCTAAAATAATCCAAATGACTGCTATAAAGTATAAAAACACACTTACACTTACTACCAAAGCCGTTTTCTTTTCATAGCCAATGTCTATTGTTTCTTCCTTTTTGACTTCCTTATTATTTTCTATTTTGTTTCCAAATAGTTCTTCAGTTGTAATTCCATAAAGTTCACAAATTGGAATAATCTTATCAAAATCTGGTTGACTTTGGTTTGTTTCCCACTTTGATATAGTTTGTCTTGTGACATTTAGTTTTTCCGCTGCCTCTTCTTGACTGATTTTTTTTGCTTTTCTAAGTTCGTATAAACGATTGCCTAAATCCATATAAATTCCTCATTTCTGCACTTTATTATAACGTATTTTTTAGTTGCATTCGAGCAATTTCGATTGGAAATTATAGCAACTTATATTAACATTTTTTATTTTTCTTCTTTTAAGATATATTCTTTTACTCCATAATACAAAAGAATATATACTACTTCTGTGAATAGTTTAGCAACAAAAATAGGAAAATGAATTATTTTTATAAATAGTAACAGCAATAAAGTTTCTATAAAAAGAAGCCCAGATGTTTTAATAAGAAATTGTTTGAATACTTTTTCTAAGTCTGTTTTATGTACTCTTTCTTTATTGAAAGTAAATAAAGAACTCATAATCCTTGTGAATAGATTGGTAATGATAATATGTTCTTTTGCAATATTATTTAAAAATAAAAATAATGCAAAATCTAAAATATAACTCACAAAAGAAATTTTGGAAGTATTCACTTTATTTGTGTTCTCTTTTAACCGTCCAATTTCGTTTTCAAGTATTTTTTCTTTTTCCTCAAAATTTGGATTCTCTTCTTTTGTTAAATCTACTTCTTTTATTTTGACTTTATGAGAAGCACAAGATAACAATACATTGGAATCATAATCCTCTTTTTCATCTTTTACAGTAAGTAATAAATCAATAAGGCGATAAGAGAAAGCCCTAAGTGTAGTGGTTGTATTATTTAAACTTTCTCCTGAAGAAATACGAAACATTGTTTTGGTAAAGAGATTATTCACTTTGTCTTCCCAATTTATGATTTTCTCTTTTGTCCCTAAGAAAAATGTATCTTGAGAAATCATACATTCATTACAAAGTCGCATAGCGTCTTCTATAGTATGACTTCCATCACCATTCATTGTTACAATAATTGTATTGCTATGATACTTTTCTTTTATATATTTTAAAGCACTTTTAATTGCATTTCCTCTTCCTTGATGGGAAGCTAGAATCATGACTTTGGCATCTAAAGTTAATTTCTGTAAAAAGCTTTTATCTTTCTCATTGCTTCCATAATATATAACGACATTATGAAAGTTATTTTTCTTTAATTCTTGTAAAAATTTTAATAAATACTCATCTGTCTCTCGTATAGGAATAAGTGCCACTCTTATTTCATTCATGATAATTCCTCCCAATATTATTGTTTTTATGAATAGTACTTTTAAAAAATCTCTTTATTTTTTTGTTTAATTATAAGGTCTAGTTTTTTATCTTTTATTATTTGTAAAAAAATAAAGAGATTTTTTGACCTAATGAAAATAAATACTCTTGTTTTGTATTATCATTCACATCAAAAAGACTTTTTGATTGATTACTATTGTTTAAAATCCAAATCTTTATACACATGAAAATTAAGTTGGTATTTCTGAATCGTAATACTTTAATTCTATTTTCCTTCCTATAGTGTCCAATTATTTTTAATAGTTTCTGGAAATGCAGGACCTTTTGGTATACCAATAGATACAATTTTTCCACCATTGTTACAAAAAATTAAGTCTCCTTATTTACGTCTTGCAAAGATTCTCAAAAAGATATCGTTTGTCCACTACTGATATATAAAGGAGCCCTTAAACAATTTCCATTTTTTGTGTTTATAAAATCTACTTAAATTTAAAAACCAATATTTCATTTTTTCCTCACCATTTTTTCATTTCGCTTTTACTTATCTAAAATCATTGTACCAAATTTCTGACAAAAAGTCTTTAGTTATAAAACAAAAATTATTGAAAAATAAAAAGTGTTAGCGGATTAAAAGGTTTAAAATTATCTATTTTGCCAAAGCTGCTGTATTATTAGTGGTTTTTATGCCAATTTGATCGTGCCATAAGCGCACGTTAAATTATAGAGTTTAAAACCCAGCAATCTTGTTGCTTAGAATATAAGATTGATATAGGTTTAGGTAGGGAATAGAAACTAGTTATGCTTACTTAAAAGAAAAGTATGATGATAACAAACATATTAAGTAGTAAAAAGTTTATAAACAAGAAAAATATAAACATCCAATGAAAATCAACATTAATATGGCAATAGGTTCTGTAAAAAGATTCTTGTTAAAAATATTGCTAGAAAATGATGAAAATAGAAAAACAAAAAAGAAGTTGAATACATTTGTTCAAAATGTAAACCGAAAGAAATGATTCCTACTGAAATTGTAGAAATGCTTGATTGTGCTTATGAAATTGGAGTAGATACTTCTATTCCGCCAAGAGGTGTTTCTTTATACGCAACTCGTTTGCTATTTGCAATTTTTATTTTTAACTATTGGTTGAACTTTAAGATGAACAAAAGAAGATAAATTTGATTTTATCCATCTATCTTTTTTTAGTTAATGACATTGAGCTTAGCTAGTGTTTTTTATGAATTGCCCTTAGCAAGTCATACCCTTAAAGATTAATCAAAAAAAGTCATATTGTTAATGGCTTTTTTCTTCTATCTTCATTTCATAGTTGCATGCTTCTAATATTTTTAAAAACATTTCTAGTGTGACTTTTCGTATTCCTGTTTCGTAATGGGCTAGTGTTGAATCTGATATACCTAATATACTCGCTAATTCTTTTTGAGTGTAACCCTTACTTTTTCTTATCTGTTTTAAATTTATATTATTCATTTATACTAATTCGAAATGGATTTGCTTTCGTTCCATTTCCGCTTTCATATAATACTTTTGATTTTAGATAAAATGTGGGACGTGTACCTACATTTTCGGCTCTATTAGCATTCATATAATTAATATTACCATTATTTTCTAACACAAATATATCACCTATATCTATAGTTCCATGGCTTCTATCCTTTGTAGGAACAATTGTCCATTCAAAATATCTACCTTCTAATTTTTCACCATGCAATAGTAACCAACTATCCTCTTTTAATATATTTTGATTTTCTGGCATAAATCTTTCCCAATGCTTCTTATTTATTGAATAGCCCCAATCACTGATGTACATTAGTCCTATATTTGCAATATATGAAATTTCTTTTCCTTGATAAGCTGTTATGCTTCCTCTTTCTAAATGATAATAATTATGGACAGTATATTCTCTTCGTGTATTTTGAGACAAAGTAATTGCGCCTAAATACCAAACACTTGAAGCAATATAGTCTTGATATTCTCCTAAAGAATTCCAATAAACTCTATTTAATACTTCTGTATTTAATGAAGCAGTTGTCCAATCATTATTTTGGGCTGTATTCACTGCATACCCTATTGCAGTATATAATCCACTTTCATTTTCTTCATAAGGGGTTGCTTTCACTAACTTCACTCTATTTTCATAAGGTTTATCTTTTCCTACTTCCTCCTGCGTAGGGATGACTCCGATAATTCTGTATAAGTTCTCTTCAGGACAAGTTTCTTCTTCACTTCCAAAACAGACATAATTATGGGGATTTGCTCCTGTATATCTATAATCTGTTAAGGCAGGTGTTTGGCTTGTTGCTTCATGTGTGAATTCTTCCGTTTCATTATCGCTCATGATGTAATCTACTAGTCTTACTTTATGACTTTGTTTGGCTGTTACGACTATCTTACTTATAAAGTTCTTATTCATCGCATCATCTTCAACTGTAACGCTTTCATCCATCCATAGTTTTATTGTATAGGTCTTACTTTCATTCGCTCCTAACTCTCCACTGGTTAGGTATCTTGCCTCTACTGGTGTGTAATCACTTCCTGGATAACTTGTTTCTACGCTCTCTAATGTATTTAATAGTTTCTTTGTTTCTCCATTAAACTCTACTGCTATATATTCGCTACTTAATCTACTTGTACTTTCCATGATATCTAAATTGACATCATATTCTACTGTTGTTGTACAGGTATTTGTGATTGTAAATGTATAAGGGGTTAAAATCTTCGCTTCTGCGTCTGTTATAGGATAAGCATTTTGTAAATGAATCGGATTTTCATCGGTTAGTTCTATTTCTAAACATGTACTTTCTATTGTATTGATTCCTTCTTGACTTACTATATGACTCCACCATGCATAACTTACACTTATTATAATTCCTAAACTCAGTAATATTCCTACGATTATCATCGCCATTTTCTTTTTATGTTCTTTCATATACTTCGCCTTTCTTATAGATATCACTATGCTATCTATTTATATAATAGCAAAATATGATAGCTTTTTGCAAGCGTTATTTTTGGAAATTTTATACTATCATAATACTAGCAAGGAGATAGTACTATGAATAAAGATATTATTTATGTCAGAATAGATGAAGATTTAAAACAAAAATTAGATATGATAGCTTTAGAAGAACAAAGAAGTTTAAACAATTTAGTGGTTTGGATATTATCTAATTATATTGAATCTAGGGAATCTAAATCTGAAAAGTAATTTAAAAATTCTTCCCCTTTTGAAGAGGAAGAATTTTTAATTTTTTTTCGTTAATTTTTGAATTTCATCGATAGATAACGTGCTAATTTCTGCTATTTTTTCTATCGTAATCATTTCCAAAGTAAATAACTTTTTTATGATATTTTTTTCACCATCTAAAAAACCATTTATATAAGAATCTTTTTTTATTCTATCAAATGGTCTCTTATTTTTTCTACTTTTTATCATTTTACCCTCCTACTATATATATACACTACAAAGGCTTGATTTCCTTTTTTTCAAGACAAATTTTTTTCAAAAAAAAATTGACTCACGCGGCGTAAAAATCACGCATTTTATCAATTCCTCTTTTTTCATACCTAGATATCATCACTTGGGTCTTTTTTAACTTTCTAGCCACTTCACTTTGGGTCATATCTTCAAAATAACGATATTCTAATATTTTTCTTTCATCTTCTGTTAATTGTTCTAATCCTTCTTGTATCACAAGTCTATCTTCCAAAGAGATAGGTTCTTCTTTGGCAACGGTTTCATAAATACTTCTATCTTCCGTAGTCCCTTTATCCATACTACTGACAATGATACTTCCTGCGACAATAGCCGTCTCAATTTCTTCTTCACTATATCCTAAATATAGGGCAAGTTCTTGGTTATTTGGAATATATCCCCAATGCTGTGCTATAGAATACCTTGTAGTTTCAATCAAATTATAAAGTTTTAGATAATCTCTACTTATCTTAATTTGTTTTTGCGTTGCTAACTTGAACATTTCCCCAAAAATAGGTTTAAAAGCATAAGTAGAAAACTTGACTGACCCATCGTCTCTAAAATTACGATAAGCCGTCACCATAGCCATAGCTCCTGCTTGGATTAAATCTTCTTTTTCTGCTCCATAAAAACGATTGGCAATCCTATAAAGTAAGCCCATATTTTCTTTTACAATTTCTGTTTCTTCTGTTGTCATAATATCTCTCCTTACACTTCTAATAATTGTAATGCTGATAATTCATTGTCCGTTTCTTTAATATGAAGTCTTTTAAGTTCTTTATTTACTTCTTTGGATACTTCACATAAATATATTTTTCCTTTGTTCGTTCGAATAGCACATTTGGTATTTAAAATAGCCTCTACGCCACTTTCATCTATACCTTCTAATTCAAACAAGTTATACACCAAATATTTAATTTTATGTTTTAAAATAACAGGAACTAAATAATTATTTAACTTATAAGAGCCTTTTCTTGTTAAGTTTCCGCTTAACCTAGCAAATAAGATTCCTTTATTGTACTCTAAATCCATATTAAACATATCATCACCTGCTATATGAAATATAGAGCAAAATACTTAAGTTTTAAACACATTCGACAAAGGTTGTCAAAATTTATCTGTATAAAAATAAGCATTAAAAAAAGTTCAATCGTTGAACTCTTTTATTTTTGATACAATTCTTTCGCTTTTTCTTTATTTTCTTTCGTATAACCACTTAATACATTTGGCATTCTATTCATTAAGGTATCGTACATTTCATCAAATGTATTTAAGTTTTTCTTGCTTGCACTAACAGTTGCTAATTTATGCGCTTTTCCGTTTTTGGTAACAATCATAATACTCTTTTGGCTTAAAGAACCATTATAACGATACTCATGTGGATAAATCCAAACAATATCACTATGTAGATATACTTCTAATCCTCCTACATAACTCACAATGTAATTACGTGTTATATAAACTTTAGCTTTTTTGAAATAAAAACTGTCACTTGCATCTATCTCTTGTAAGACTTCTTCCCATTTTCTTTCTAATTTTTCTATACATTTTTTGGTATTGGTATTCTTTCTAAAATAAACAAATATGACAATAGCTCCAATAATTAAAGTTGGTAAGCAAACGATTAACTCTGTAGTTAAATCAGTCATTGGACTTTCAAAAGTATCCAAATAAACAACTCCTAAATAATCACTAAAATTACTTGTATTTAAAATCTTTTCATCATAAAGCGTATTATAAGCATCAATAGCAATCTTTTTTAAATCTGATGGAATCGTTTTTGTCATTCCTTTAATAGTAACAGCATTAGGTCTTTCTTGCTTTTCTTCTGCATAAGAGTAATCATAAATTGAATTCAAGGCTTCTCTTGTTTTGTCATTTAAATCTACAATATATAAATACTCATTATCCCATACAAAATAAGTTTTATGTTCAATTCCAGCGTAGTCATTCGTTGCAAAATAATCCGTCATCACTTGTACATCAATGGAAGCATATACATTCTCTTTTTTTACATCTGCTAAGGATTCCACAGTCTTCATTTCTTTATCCTTGTTATAGTATACCATTATTCCAGATACTAAACTACTAAGTAAAAATAAAATACCTACAATTAAAGTAATTTTATTGCTTTTAATATTTTTTAGAAATTCCTCTTTATTTCCCATATAAACTCCTCTTTTCTACTAAAGAATATACCAAATTCTACACTTTTTGACAATATATTCTATGACTTTTATAAACATTTTATTCATTTTTCTTTATTTTATAAGTAAAAAACACTCATTTTTCTATAAGTGCTTTTATCTTTTTTATAGCCTCTGTTACAGATTCAGCTTCTGGTATCATAACATAGGATTTTTTATTTTTATAAGAATACGTATATTCATGTGCATCAGTTCCTTTTAACGTATATTTATCAATACTCCAAGAAGGCATATCCTTAATCTGTTGTTTTACGAGTTTCGTCATATTATCCGTTCCCATATTGGTGACAAATCTTCCTTCTAACGCATTTAATAAATCATTATATTTGGTAATAATATTTTTAGATAATACTTTATTTAAAATCGCTTCTAAAAGAATTTGTTGATGTTCTACCCTTCCAACATCCCCACTTGCTAAGCTCTTTCTTTCACGGGCAAAAGCTAGAGCTTGTTTACCATTTAAATGATTTGTTCCTTTTTTAAACGTATAATTAATTGTTTCGTTTTCCTCTACATAATAAGCAGTAAATCCTTTATCAAGGGTAACATCTACTCCTCCTAACTTATCTACAATTTGAATTAAGGAAGTAAAGTTTACTTTTGCATAGTAATTAATATCAGTATCTAATAAATCTTCTACTGTTTTAACAGACGTATCAATTCCATGAATTCCCGCATGGGTAATTTTATCTTTGTACTTAGAATTAATTCCATGTAAATTTACATAATAGTCTCTTGGAATACTTGTCAATAACACTTGATTAGTATTCGGGTTTACGGATACAAGCATATTCACATCACTTCTAGAAACACTGGTAATCTTTCCATAGCTATCAATTCCTGAAATAAAAACGTTAAATGGTTCTTTTGTCGTATTTACATTTTTCACTAAGTCATCTTCGATTTCAATATCCACCGAAAATTCGTAAATGACTTTTTCTTTATTCAATAATTCTGTACTTTCTTCTAACAGACTTTTTTCAGCGGCTTCAATTAAAATAGCATCAACACTTTTTTTAAGCAAGCTACTTGCTAAACTCGTAATATCATCCATCTCAACGTATTCTAAAGAAGTTTTTTTATTTAAGTGCATTTTGGCTTCCAATAAACCTTTGTCTTCTCCAAGTTTTACAATTCCTATTTTTTTGTCTTGAATGTCTTTTAGCTTCTCATACCCGCTTGAATTTAAGACAATGACACTATAATTTTCCGTATTGCAATTTCCTCCACTAATTTTTTTTAAGAAATCCATTGTATGAAAAGAGTAAAAAAGAATACAAATCATTCCAATCATTTTAATAAATGTTAAAATAGTACCCAGTAATCTTCTTTTCCAACCACTCCCAAGCATTAAGAAAGCCATGAAAAAGTCAAATACTAAAAATAGACTCGCAAGAGTGCCAAAATAAAGTATGGGCATCACATTTAGAAGAAAAAGCGCCCCTAACGTAAGACAACTTACAAATAAGGAAATAAAAAATAAACGTCTAAAAAATTTTTTCTTACTTTTTTTCTTCTTTTTTACTTCTTCCTTTTCATTCATGTGTTTTTCATCCTCGCTTATATTTTAAGTATAGCACATAGAATAAAACGTTTTCTTTTCAAAAAACGTTTTTTGTAAACCAAAAGTAAATTAAATAGGATTTCCACTCGTAATGGTGTTAAATACACGAACAAATAAATCAAAAATACTTGCTTTTTTTATTTCTTCTTTTACTACAACATCTACTTCTTTGACAATATTGCCATTTTTATCGACTACTTCTAATGAACCTACCACTTCTCCCGAGAGGATTGGGGCTTTTAAATCATCGGTTACTAAATTATAAGTAAATTCTTCTTTATCGTCCGTGACTTTAGAAAGAATTGTCACATCTTGTTCTATATAAAGTTTAGTAGAGGTTATATTTCCTTTTTCTATTTTTTGTTCTCCTAAATCTTTGTCTTTTGGAATTAAAATATCTAATTTATAAGTATTAAATCCATAATTCAACATATTTACGGTATCTTTACTACGTAAATCACTTGTTTCGGCGTTCATAACGACCGATAAAAGTCGCATATCTCCTTTTTTCGCTGTTGTTGTAATACAATATCCCGCTTGATTCGTAAATCCGGTTTTTAAACCATCTACTCCTTCATAAAATCTAACTAGTCGGTTGGTATTTACAAGCCATACACTAGAACCATCCGGTTTTTTTAAGTAATCTTCATAAATACTTGTAAACTCTAATATTTTCTCATGTTTTAGTAATTCTCTTGCCATTATAGACATATCTCTTGCCGTTGTATAATGGTTTTCACTTTCCAGTCCATGTGGATTATCAAAATGGGTATTTTTTAAACCTAAGGAAGTAGCTTTATTGTTCATGGCTTCCACAAAAGCCGATACACTTCCATTTACCTTTTCCGCCATGGCTACCACTGCATCGTTACCACTAGCAATCGCAATTCCTTTTAAAAGTTCTTGTACTTTGTATTTTTCACCTGTCTGTAAGAAGATTTGACTTCCTCCCATACTAGAGGCTGTATCACTAATGACGACATCATCATCAAATGAAAGTTTACCAGAATCTATGGCTTCCATAATTAAAAGCATGCTCATAACCTTGGTCATAGAAGCCGGGGCTAATTTTTTATCCGCATTTTTTTCATAGATTACCTTTCCGGTTGAGACTTCAAGTAAAAGGGCTGCTTCTCCATTTTCTGCAAGTTCTTCTGCTTTTACTCCACTTATCAAAAAGAAGAAAAGAAACAAACTAACAAATATTTTTTTCATACGCTTCACCTATTTAAAAGTATGTATTAGAAAACAAAATATGACATTTCTTACTTCTTAATTTTCTTACAATAAAAAAGCCATACTAAATAAAGAAAGAAGGAAGGAAGGAATTCTATGCGTAAGAAAGAAATTTTATTAAGTAGTATCTTTATACTTTTAATCACCGGTTTTTCCTCATATTTTCTATATATAGAGAATAAGGTAGATAAAAAGGAGTTAAGTGTAATGCAAGAACAAGAAAATAAGAGTGTTTCTTCTTATATAAGAAATACAGAATATTATAAAGAGGAGTATAAAAATTTTTATGAACAAATAGAATATCAAGAACATATGCATTTTTTAGAAGAAATTTCTACTTTACTAGATTTAAAGTATTCTCCTGAAGAAATCAACAATATTTATCATTTCGTAAGTGAAAAGAATAGAAGCAAGTTACTTAAAACTGAAAAAATGGATATTCATAATTACTATACTATCAAAAATTTTGAAGTAGAGAAAATACCTCGTTATGAAGAATACCAAAGAATTCACAATTGTTCTTTAGAGGAAGCTGTTTTAAAAGTCAATATCGGTCTTGATTATGATTTTTATACCCAAATTGAACAAATAGAAAATACAAGTGATTATACTATTTTGGTCAATAAGTACCATTCTTTAGGAGAGTATGAACCAAATGATTTACAACCATTAAGCTATGATGCAAAATATGAAATGCGTAAAAAAGCTAGAGATGCTTTTGAAGAACTAGTAAGTTTTGCAAAACTAGATAATGTTTATATAAGGCCTTATAGTGCGTATCGTTCTTATGAATACCAAAATTCGCTTTATAATAGATACGTTAATCGGGATGGCAAAGAAAAAGCGGATACTTATTCTGCTAGACCAGGGCATTCTGAACACCAAACGGGACTTGCAGTAGACGTATGGAGTGAAGGCTATACAGAGATTTTAGAAAGCGACGCTAAGTGGTTAAAAGACAATTCCTATAAATATGGTTTTATTGTCCGTTATACTAAAGAAAAACAGAGTATCACAGGTTATATAGAGGAGCCATGGCATTTACGATATTTGGGAGTAGACATTGCAACAAAAGTGCATGAACTTGGTATAACTTACGATGAATATTACGATTTATACATAAAATAAGAGGACTCTCACAAATCCTCTTTTAATTTTTAGTTTTTTCAAAACAATTTCTATTTTTTTACTTTCTTTTCTTTTTTCCTCTTATCTATGTCTTTCTCTTTTTCGTCTTTTTCTATCTTTTTTGGTTTAGGCAGAGCATCTTTACGAGAAAGATTAAGTCGCCCACGATTATCATATCCTAAAGATTTTACAACAATTTGGTCTCCTACTTTAAATAAATCACTTGGTTTGTCCACCCTTTCATAAGCAAGTTGCGATACATGTACAAGGCCTTCACAGCCATCCCAAAGTTCTACAAAACATCCAAAATCTTCTACTTTGCTAACTGTTCCAGTATAAATTTCACCATCTTCTACAACACGAACACAATTTAAAATCATCTCTTTTGTTTTTGCGATAATGTCAAAATCAGTATGGTAAATAATAACACGTCCATCGTCTTCCAAATCTACTTTAACAGCATCTTTATCATTTACAGTAGCAACATGACTTGCTTCTAAAATAATTTTAGTAATCATTTCGCCCCCACGACCAATAACATCCTTAATTTTATTTGGATCAATTTTAAACGTTTCAATTTTTGGAGCATAGGGAGAAAGTTCACTCCTTGGTTCTTTAATGCAATCTGTCATAACATCTAAAATTTCAAGTCTGGCCTTTTTTGCTTGAGCAAGAGCTTCTTTTAAAATATCTTTTGTAACTCCTTTAATTTTGATATCCATTTGTAAAGCACAAATTCCATCTTTAGTCCCCGCTACTTTAAAGTCCATATCCCCCATGTGGTCTTCAAGTCCTGCTATATCGGTTAGAATTGTATACTTTTTTCCATTCGTAATTAATCCCATTGCAATTCCTGCCACTGGTTTTTTAATAGGAACTCCTGCTGCCATTAAAGATAGGCACCCTGCGCAAATTGTGGCTTGACTACTTGAACCATTACTTTCTAATATTTCACTTACTACACGAATTGTATAAGGAAATTCTTCTTCTGAAGGTATGACTTGAGCTAAAGCTCTTTCTCCTAGAGCACCATGTCCAATTTCACGTCTTCCAGGACTTCCATATCTTCCAGTTTCTCCAACTGAAAATTGAGGAAAATTGTAATGAAGCATAAAACGCTTTGCATCTTCAATTCCCAAGCCATCTAAAATTTGATGTTCTCCGATTGCCCCAAGTGTTGTTGTTGCAAGGGCTTGTGTTTCCCCCCTTGTAAATAAAGCACTACCATGTGGTCTAGGAAGTAAATCGATTTGAGCATCTAAATGTCTTATTTCGTCCATTTTTCTTCCATCTGGTCTAATTTTTTTATCCGTGATTAACCTTCTTACTTCATCACCTTCAATAGCATCAACCACTTTTTTAACATCTTTTAAAATTTGTTCGATGTTTTCTTCATCTGCATAAACTTCAGCAAAATTTTCTAAAGTAGATGTTTTTACTTCTTCAATGCGTTCATAACTTTCTAATTTATCTTTAATTTGAATAGCAGAAAGCATATCTTTTGTTGCATACTCGCGAACAGCGGCTTCAAGTTCTTCCTCCACTTTAGCAACTGTAAGTTCCTTTTTTGCCTCTCCAATCTCATCAATAATCTTTTGCTCAAACTCACACAATACTTTTATTTGTTCATGTCCAAACATAAGGGCTTCTAACATTTCTTTTTCGCTTAATTCTTGCGCTCCTGCTTCCACCATACAAATCGCATCTTTGGTACCTGCTACAGTTAAATTAAGCGTACTTTTTTCTAACTCTTCTGCTGTTGGATTAATAATAAATTCTTTGCCAATTTTTCCAACTACCACACCTGCAACTGGCCCATCAAATGGAATATCACTAATCCCTAAACACAAACTAGACCCAAATAAGGCACTCATAATTGGGGAATTATCTTGGTCTACAGATAAGACGGTATTGATTACTTGAATTTCATTGCGTAAATTCTCATCAAACATCGGTCTTATCGGTCTATCAATAATACGTGCTGCAAGGGTTGCTTCATCAGTAGGTCTACCCTCACGCTTAATAAAGCCCCCAGGTATTTTTCCTACAGAATATAATTTTTCTTGATATAAAACCGTCAAAGGGAAGAAATCCGCCGTAATTGTATTTTTTCCCATAACGCAAACTGATAAAATAACCGTATCTCCATAACGTACTAATACAGAGCCATTGCTTTGTTTGGCCAACTCTCCCGTTTCTACTACTAAATCTCTACCTAAAAAATTTAGCTTAAATACTTTTTTCTTCATATACTATCTCCATTTCTGCTAATAAAAAAAGACACTTAAAAATGAAGTGCCCTTATTTTCTTATATTCAATTTTTCAATTAGGTTACGATAAGAAACAACATCGTTTTCTTTTAGGTAATCTAATAATTTTCTTCTTTTACCAACCATCATTAAAAGTCCTCTTTTAGAATGAAAGTCATGAATATGAACTTTTAAATGTTCTGTTAAACTATTAATTCTTTTTGTTAAAATTGCAATTTGAACTTCTGTAGAACCACAATCTTTTTCATTCTTACCGAACTCTTTAATAATAGCAGCCTTTTCTTCTTTAGAAATTGTCATATTTAATCCTCCTTTTTTATAATTGGTTTAAACTGAGTAAGAAACTTGAGGAAGTTTCTAACCAAGAATAAACTTCATATGTATTATATTACAAATTATATGAAAAAGGCAATCTTTTTTGAGCTATAAAGATAACTTTTCTTCGCTTTTTTCTATTTGTATTTTAATTGCTTTATATAGAGTAAAAAATAAATTATTGATAGAAGCAATATCCATTGAATCTATATCGCTATAATTTAGCAATCTTTTTATAAAAGCTCTTTTAATAGGAATGCTTTCTTCTTCCGTAAAGCAATCTAAAACCGGTTCTAACCACCCCATAAATAAATCAAGAGATTGCTTTTCAATCATTTCTGCATAAGATTGCCTCTCAAACTTTCTTATGGCTATCACCTTCATTAAAAAAGCATTTAAATCAATATCTAAATAATTTTTCATGTCTAAACCATTTATAGAATTTAAATCTTCTCTTAATTGAATAGACATTACTATATTATGTAAAGAAACATCATTTTCTAAAAGAACATGACTAATATATTCCTGTTCTAGGTAGGCCAATTGTTCATAAAATCTGCTGTTTTCATTGTATATTTTATTATGTAATACCTGGGCAATTTTCTTTAATTCTGCATCCATAAATCTCACCTATCACTTTTAAGCAGTCATATCCTACCATATACAATAAAAAAATGCAAATAAAAAGTACTATTTTTATAGTACCTTACATAATCGTTTTCATCATCTGCTTATACACTTTTTTCAAATTTTCTTTTTTATCGTGATTCATACCAATAAAATTAATGTGCATTTGATATCCACTATCTAAACTAAATAGCATTTCCACTTTTCCTACTAAATAATTAATCGCACTGGTAGAAATAGACTTATAAGGAACAAAATGTACTTTTTTATAATGTATTCCTAAGACATCTCGGTCAAAAAGAAGCATTTTTTTATCTGTAAATACAATATAATCTTTACTATTTTTATAAGCCATTACTATTTTTTCATGTTCTTCTACATACTCCTTGGTATATTCAGGAAGCCCACTAAATTCTAAGATTTCTGTTTTAAAGTCAAAATATTTAGTTAACTCCTTAAATTTCATATATGCCACTTTTTTACACCTCAACTACTTTTCTTATTAGGAAGCACTACAAATATGATACATAGTATAACTTGGACAACTTGTCATATTACTATAACAAACTGTAAAAGTATAAGTATCACATCCATCCAATTCAATTACTCTATCCGTTCTGGTTGGATAAGTAATATTTTTTGTCCAATTTCGAATCGTGATAGATACATAATTTGGATCTGAAATCTCAATTTTATTTTCATAAAAAGGTTTCAAATTTACAAATGCAAAATTACTTGTTGGTTTTTCTTCCTCTGGAGTACTTGGTTTTGGGTCTACAACATCTGGTATTTCAGGTTCAGTAGGTTTGGTTCCTGGATTAGAAGTACTACCTGAATTTCCATTATTTCCACTATTGTTATTCCCATTATTGGTATTGCCACTATTATTGTTACTAGATGAATTTGAAGAATTATTCCCTCCACCTACTGTACTAGAAGGATTATTTTGATTGGTATTATTGTTGTTTATGTTTCCAATAGTACCTCCATTATTCGTACTATTCTCATTCGTTGCATTTCCCATTGTACTTGAAATTAAATCTCCATTAGCTGTTAAATTTTCTCCGTTACTATCATTTCCTATTGCATCAAAACTTCCATCATTTTGGATTATATTACTATTATCATTAGAACCGCTTAAATTTGTTTGGTTTGATTGTGAAGAAGAATCTGAACCAAGTGTTCCTTTTCCATTTAAACTTGAATCACTTGGATTAGCAAACACGAAAGAACCCGTTCCTATTACCAAAAATAATGCTATTGCTATAACCAACCATCTTTTTTTATTCATACGCTTCACAAGCCTCCTATTATTTTTAATTATATTCATATTTATGAAAAAGTCAACCTGTTCATAGAAATTTTTGCAGAACAAAAGAATAAAATAAGTAAACAAATTTTATTCCCCTTGGTTGTCGCCTTCCAAGTTTCCTGCTTCACAGATAAAGTACTCTTTATTCTCCACAGGCTTAAATTCCGATGGTCGCCACCGTATCTTTTGTTTTTATTTTTTTTTACTTACTTTTTTAACTTAATTTTCCTTTATAATACTTTTTTAGTCCATCATACATGTTATTTATACTTGCATTTCTATCTCTAACCACAACTTGGACATATCCACTTTCTTACACTTAAATCATTTGTTATATTGCTAATACTATCACAATGGTTACATGTTTTACTACTTGGATAGTAAGGATCTACTTGATAATAATACTTACCTAAACATTCGCTTTTCCACTTTAAATATGTACATAATGACGTAAAACTAGCATCTAATATGGATTTTGTTAAATTGGGATTCTTACTCATTTCTTTTACTTGTAATTTCTCACTTACTATGATGTCACACTTACTAGTTTATTTCCTATTTCTATTATTGTATGTCTTCTTGTATTTTTGATTTTACTATGGATTCTTGCTATTCGTAATTTTACTTTTTCTCTATTTTTACTCTTTTTTTCACATCTCGCTAATTTTCTTTGTAGCCTTTTTATTCTTTTTTCATATTTTGATAATACTTTTTGATTTTCGTACTCCTCACCGTTTGATGTTACTACTAATGCTTTTATTCCTAAATCTATTCCTACAATACTTGTAGGTGTTACTTTAGGTACTTCCTTATTTACTTCTTCTACTACAACACTTACATAATATTTTCCTGTTGTTTTACTGCAATCTTAATATATTATACGTAAGTTGCAATCCAAGTCTTTTGTTGAAATTGCCTATTAGATAAAAAAATACATATATTCTTTATGTATTTTTATTATATGAATTTAAATTTAGTTATTGGCCAAAAACGAATAGAAATTTTCCCAATAATGTCTTCTTTTCGTATAAGGCCAATTTCTCTACTATCAAGAGAATCCACTCGATTATCTCCTAAAACCAAATACATATCATTGGGGATTATATCATATCCTAAATCTTTTAAATCAAAATCCATATATTCTAAATTGTCTGGAAGGTATTTTTCTTGATATACTTCATCATTAATATACAAAACATTATCTTTAATTTTCACCATTTCTCCTGGCAAACCAATCACTCTTTTAATTAAATATTTCGTATCTGCATATTTTAAAGAAATAATTTCTTCTCTTTTCACTTCTCTAAAACGATATTTTAATTTATTAATAACAAGAACTTCTCCATTTTGAAGCGTTGGATACATAGAATTTCCAACCACTTGTGTAATGGATACCACATACAACATTAAAAAAAGGATAACAGCTAAAGCAATAATCACTTTAGCGCTATCTTTTATAAACTCTTTTATTTCTAACCAATCCATTTAAACGACTCCAATCAAAAACAACATTTCATTTTAAATAGACCAAAACCAATTGTTAACAAGCTGCATAACCAACTGTAGGATTTACAACTTGTTCTGCAGTAATAGATACTGTTAATTTTAGACCAGGTACTTCACTAGAAGGAGTAGTCGTATCTACATCATTCTCCTTTAAGTATGCTCCAGTTTTATTTCCTAAATTTGTATCTACAGCATCATACAGATTTCCATCTGTGTCCACTTCTTCATATTCCCATTTCCAACCAATGGTATGTTCTCCATCTCCAGCATTAAACAAATCACATCCTGGAGCATATACTTTTCCGTTTGATAGCATGCTTTCTAAAATAGAAGTAAATAATTGAATTCCATCTTCTCCATATCCTAAATCCTGGTTATCCAAATAATAATGAATTCTACCATTTGTAAAATCCTCCACTTCCACATCAATATCTACTTTATAAGCAGTTTCAGCAGTTCCTGAAATTACAAACGTATATTCCCCAGAAGTACCAGGTGCAATAATATTATCCTCATTCGTAGATTCACCATTTAAGCCCTTAATCACCGATTCGCTAAATAAATCTACTTCATTATCCACATTTAAACCCCATCTTGCTACTCTTGCTTGATCAGTAGTACTCATTCCGGATGTATATCTAGCAAATGTGCCACTTATACAATGCGCAGTAATAAGTGTAAAGCTTAATAAGATAGCAATTAATACTTTTCCTTTCTTCATATCCAAAACTCCTTACAAAATTTCTAAATTTATTGTACTATACCCCAAAAATTTTTGCAATTAAAAATCCATAATTTTACTCATTTTTAAAACAAAATTTTACAACATAAAATTAGGTTTGTAACAATTATCCTTTTTTTGGTAGATAGCGACGATATTTTTTTTGTATTTTAGTATCAAAAATTCTGCATTTTTTTCTAAATTTATAGAAGACCCATTCTTTACTTTAAAGTATTCGGTGTCATCTAATTCGTAACAAGGGTAGTCAAAGATATCCTCTATTTCGAATACTTTATACTTATTCTTTGCAATATCTTGTAAAGAATAAGCGTCATCAATTGTAAACTTTCCTTGTCTAGTCCGTGTTAAACTACTCATTGTGCCAAGAACGCCTAGTTTTTCACAAATATCCTGAATTAAACTTCGAATATAAGTTCCTTTTGATACAACTGTACGAAACCTAATCTCTTCGTTATTACAATCTAATAACTCTATCTCCCTTATATTAATCTCTCTTTTGGGTAATACTACGTCTTCATTCTTTCTTGCATATTCGTAAAGTTTTTTCCCATTTATTTTAACGGCTGAATATTTAGGCACCTCTTGCATGCTACATCCTAAAAATGAACTTAATGTGTGGATAACTACTTTTTTATCCACATAAATGTTATCCATACTTTCTAAAACATTTCCTGTAATATCAAGCGTATCTGTTTTAATACCTAGCTTGATTGTTGCAATATACTCTTTATCATAACCAGTAATTTTATCTACTAATTTGGTATATTTTCCAATACAAATAACCAAAACACCGGTCGCTAGAGGGTCTAACGTACCGGTATGTCCTATTTTTTTGGTATTCAACTCTTTATTTAAAATGTTTACTACATCTCGACTTGTATATCCACTTTCTTTGTTAATAACTAGTATCCCATTCATACAATCTCACTCACTTATTTAAGCTATTTTTTTCTTTTCTTTTTTCTTGTACATAATTTAATAAAGTTTCAAAAACGTTATCTAACTCTTTTTCTAAATTATATAAACCATCTAAATATGTTTGATAATCTTTTAGAATTGGGCTATCTTTTCTATGAGTTTTTTCCATTTCCTTCTCAACGTCTATTATTCTTTTTTTTAATTCCCTTTTCTTTTTTAAAATCACATCACAACATTTTAAAGGTTCTTCTCTTTCACTATCATGATAATCATCAAAATTTACAATGGCTTCACCCTTTAGATGATAGCCTAGTTCATTTAATTTCATTTTAAGTACCGCTATGCTAAACAAACTAATACCATCTATTTTTAAAAGTTCTACCACATCGTATTTTAATAAGTCTTCCACTGTATAAATACTATTTGTTACTAAACTTATTACGAGACCACCTTTTGCTATTTGATTAATACTAATAGGTTTAGCAGGTGTTCCAAAATCATCCATATTTACCTCTACATACATTTTTGCAAAACTCCCTTAAAAAACACTTTATTCTTCTCCTTCATGAATTTCTTTTATAATTCTTTCAATATTGCTTGCATACTCAATAGACTCATCATAAACAAATTTTAATTTCGGCGTATTACGTAAATCCATTTTCTCTGCTAATTCTTTTCGAATAAAAGGAGAAGCCTCTTCCATTTCTCTTTCTAAACCTTGATGTGTCTTACTTGTAATTAAACTTGTAAAATATACCTTAGCGAAAGACAAGTCATTTGCAACTTCTGCTCCTGTAATCGTAATCTCTTTTAATAAATGGTCCCTAGCCTCTTCTAGCAAGATTTCACTAATAACACGGGTCATTTCGCTTGCTATACGTTTATGTTTAATCCCCATTATCTTTTAACCTCAACCATTTCATAAGATTTAATGATATCGCCTTCTTTAATATCACTAAAGTTTTCTAACGTAATTCCACATTCAAAACCTTTTTTCACTTCTTTTACAACATCTTTTTCTCTTTGCACAGAAGCAATTTTTCCTTCGTAAATAACAATACCATCACGAATTAAACGGGCAAGAGAACCATTTTTAATGATACCTTCTGTAACATATGTCCCTGCTATATTTCCCACTTTAGAGAATTTAAATATCTTACGAATTTCTGCTTCGCCTAAATCACTTTCTTCAAATTCAGGGTCTAGCATACCTTTCATAGCAAGTTCCATTTCTTCTACTACTTTATAAATAATGGTATAAAGACGAATATCCACATTATATTCTTTAGCAATTTCTTTGGTAATAGAAGTTGGACTTACATTAAATCCAATAATAATAGCATTACTGGCATTGGCAAGAACTACATCGCTTTCCGTAATCGTTCCAATACCACTACGAATTACTTTGACTTTTACAGATTCAATATCTATTTTTTCTAAAGCATTACGCACGGCTTCTTCGCTTCCACGTACATCGGCTTTTAAAACAACATTAATTTCTTTTTGACCTGCACTAATTTTGCTAAACAAATCATCTAAAGAAAGTGTTTGTTTATTTAGTTTTGTATCTCTTTCATGGCTTGCACGTTTACTTGCAACACTTTTCGCTTCACTTTCCGTTTCAAATGCCATAAATTTATCTCCAGCACTTGGATTATCGGATAACCCTGTAATTTCAACAGGAGTAGATGGTCCAGCACTAACAATCGATTCTCCTAAATCATTTTTCATGGTACGAATTTTACCAAAGCATGTTCCAACAACAACGGGGTCTCCTAAACGAAGGGTTCCATTTTGGATTAAAAGTGAAGCCACTCCACCAATATTTTTATCTATACGACTTTCAATCACAGAACCCACAGCATAACGGTTAGGATTAGCTTTGAAGTCATTTACTTCACTAATCGTTTGAATGGTTTCAAGAAGTAAATCAATTCCTTCTCCTGTATGGGCTGAAATATCAACAAATGGATATTCTCCTCCCCACTCTTCAGGAGTAATACCCGCTTCGCTCATTTCTTGACGAATTCGTTCTTTATTCGCTTCAGGTTTATCAATTTTGTTAACCGCTACAACTATAGGTACATTTGCTGCTTTGGCGTGATCAATAGCTTCTTTTGTTTGAGGCATTACTCCATCATCTGCAGCAACAATAATGATTACGATATCGGTTACACTTGCTCCTCTGGCTCTCATTTCTGTAAAAGCAGCATGTCCTGGGGTGTCAATGAAGGTTATTTTGCTTCCATTGTGTTCTACTTGGTAAGCTCCAATATGTTGGGTAATTCCACCAAACTCACTTTCCGTTACTTTTGAGTGTCTAATATAATCGAGTAAACTTGTTTTTCCATGGTCAACATGTCCCATAATGGTAACAACTGGAGGACGACTAACCAAATCACTTTCATTATCAGTAATTTCGTATTCTTCGAAATTCGATACATCTTGGCTTTCTTCATTTTTAAGTGTTTTTCCATAATCCATAGCAATTAAAGACGCATTGTCAAAATCTACTTCTTGATTGACACTAACCATTAAACCAAGTCCCATTAATTTCTTAATGATATCATTGGCATTTACAACAATTGCTTCCGCTAAATCCTTAACTGTCATTCCTTGTTTGTAAAGAACTACATTTTCGTCTGTACTATTTGTCATTAACTTTTCTTTATGTTTATACATTTCTTTACGTTTGCTCATGTACTCGTCTTTACTACTTTGAATTTGACTTTTCTTCTTTAATTTTTGTTTCTTTTCCGTATCATTTATTGCTGCAATATGACTACTTGCCATAATATCTTCGACAACTTCATCAATTGAATCGTTATCCTCTAAAGTTGCTTCCGTATCAGTACTAATTAAACTAATTGCATTATCTAAAATAATAACGTCATCTTCACTTAGTTCGTCACTTGCATTTTTTACTTCTATGCCAAGTTCTCCTGCTTTTTTTAACACCTCGGCAACAGATAAATCAACACTACTTGCATATTCTTCTACATTCATCATTTTGCTTCACCTTCCTTTTCTACTAACTGCATCAATTCTTCATATAAACTATCTGGTACACTTACTTCTAATGCCTTATCTAATATTTTATTTTTCTTAGCTTTATTTATGACTTCAGCATCTTTTTTTAAGTAAGCCCCTTTTCCATTTTGTTTCCCTGATAAATCAAGGACAACATCTCCAAGAGGAGTTCTAACAACTCTTAAAAGTTCTCTTTTTTCGAATCTTTCTCTTGTTACAACACACATTCGTAAAGGTATCTTTTTTTGTTTCAAAAGACCACTCCTTTCAGTATCTAACGATTTATTTTTGTTAAGTTATTGTTTTTAAGTCCTAAATAAAATCAAGCCACAATAATATTTTTTATTTTTCTAAAATTGCGGTTACCTCAATTTCAATTTTTGAACCACTTCTTACAAATCCTCCAACTTCTACCATTGTAGAAACAGGCATTGCATTTTTAAAATATTCTGCCCTTATAGGAGATACAATATCAAAGTCTTTTATATCTTTTAAATAAATAACGGCTTTTACAACATTATCTAAAGTTGCTCCCGCTTGTTTCAAAATCGCATTAATCTCTTCAAATACTAATCTTGTTTGTTCTGCAACATCTTCAGTTGCTACTTCGTTATTTTCTCCTTTTGGCACTTGTACTCCAGATACAAATATTAAATAAGCATCTCTTAAATCAATTTTTTTGCAGTTGTGTATACACCTTTCATTTCATAACCATCTGGCTTTATATTTTCAATCATCTTATTCTCCCTTATTTCCCTCTTCATTGATTTGAGATAAAGTTTTTACTTCAATTTTATATTTTGTTAGACGACTTGCAAGTTTAACATTGCTTCCTTTTTTACCAATTGCTAAGCTTAAGTTATCATCGTTAACAATCGCAAGAGCTTCTCTTTTTTCTGCATCGGTAATATTTACGATTACATCTTTAGCAGGAGATAAAGCGTTTTTAATAAATTCTGTATTGTCTTCGCTATATAAAACTAAATCTACACGTTCTCCATTTAATTCTTTTAGAATATTTCCTATACGACTTCCACCATTTCCAATACAAGCTCCAATTGGGTCTACTTTTTCATTAGTAGAGTAAACGGCTACTTTACTACGAATACCTGCTTCTCTTACACATGCATATAGCTCGATAGTTCCATCGGCAAGTTCCGGAATTTCAGTTTCAAATAAGCGTCTTACAAAACCATAATGTCTTCTACTTAAAAGAATAAGTGGTCCTTTTGTCGTAGCTTCTACTTTAGTAATATAAACCTTAATACTAGAACCCATTGTAACAACTTCATCTGGTATCATTTCGCCTTTAGGTAAAATACCACGTGTTCTTCCTAAATCAACATAGTAGTTTTTAGCATCTTCCATAGCAAGTAATCCTACCATCATTTCGCCTTCTTTGCCTTCAAATTCACTTATGATGCTATCTCTTTCAGCCTCACGAATTTTTTGGTTAATGACTTGTTTTGCCGTAGATGTTGCAACTCTACCAAAATCTTTTGGTGTCACTTCTTTTTCTATCGTTTCCCCTACATTAATACCAGGAACTAACTCTCTAGCATCTTCAAGTAGTATTTGTGCATCTTCATTGATTTCAGGTGGAATTCTTGTTACGTTTCCATCTTCATCAACTTCTTCTGTTCCATCATCGTAATCTTCAACTACAACTAAATAAGAAATAACTTTAATTTCTCCTGTTTCTCTATTAATATCTACTCGTACATTAGTCTTAGAATCAAAATTCTTTTTGTAGGCAGTAGCTAAAGCAAGTTCCATAGCTTCTATTACCACATCACGACTGATATTTTTTTCTTCTACAATATGGTCAAGCGCTGTTAAAAATTCTTTTGCATTCATTATTCTTCATTCCCTCTTTCTTTACTTAAAACATCTAAAATGTATTCTTCTTCAATTAAATCTAATTTGTCTAGTATCGGATTAATGATATTGGTTGCTCTTACAATCGTATCCAAATCAATTCCTCCTGTTTTGTCTAATACAATTCGTAAAAAATTATATTTTCCCTCACGTTCAAACGTAATGCTACCAATTACTATTTCTTCACTTTCTAAAGCCACTTTAATATTTTTTTTTATTTTTTCTAATATACTTTCCATATTCACCTCTACATTTTCAATAATAAAAGTGGGAGTTCTGCCCACTTAAATCTGTTACTAGTATTCTAACATAGGTTAAAAGAAAAGGGAAGTATTAATTTTTATGCCCTAAAATAAAGTTGAAAGTTCCCGCTTTTTAGAAAATGGGAAGTAAGTCTAAAA
>CAJUKB010000019.1 GCA_910587325.1 uncultured Bacilli bacterium
CTTAATTTGTGGTATTTATAATTTTGAAATTGCGAGTAGATAGTTTCGGGACAAGCCTATTAAAGATTTTTCTATTTTCTTTTCATTGATTCTTGTATTACAATTAGCACATTTGTAATAAGTATGTTTTGTTTTATCTCTACTTGTACTAGAACTACCACCCATAATTTTATTACATTTAGGACATCTTATTTTTTGCATAAAGATATAAACAATTTTTCTATGGAAGTTTTTAAGATTTTTTTCTTTCCTTTTTTGTACACACTCAAAAGTAGTTTTATCAATTATAGCAGGAACAACATCTTCAAATATTTGATTATCACTATTTGTTCGTTTTCCAAATTCCATGTTGCCAATATAAAGTTGATTAGAAAGAATTTTATCAACAGTGGTAGTTGCCCACTTACGATTTAAAACTTCCTCTTCATTAAATAACTTGCAAATAGAACAAACGGAAGAGCCATCTAAATATAATTTGAATATTCTTCTTACAACATCAGCTTTCACTTCATCAATAATTAGTTCTTTGCTATCTTTTTCTTTTGTAAACCCTAGTGGTGGTTTTCCGCTTAAATGACCTTTTTTCGCAGCTCCGATAAGTCCAAATTTAGTTCTTTCACTTGTTCTTTCTATTTCTAGTTGAGCAAGTATTGTAAGCATACGAATAAAAAATTTACCATTAGCAGTTTCGGTATTTATTTCTTCGGCGACACTTTCTAAACTACAATTATAATCTTCTAACATAGTACATATTGTCTCTAAATCACGAATAGAACGAGTAAGTCTATCTAACTTATAAACAATTATTTTGTTGATTTTACCATTTTTCATATCTTCAATCATTTCTTGAAATTTTGGTCTATTGGTATTTTTCTCCGAAACTCCCTCTTCACGATATACTTTATAAATCTTATAACCTTTAAATTCACATAACTTTTGTAGTCTTTCTTCTTGTTCATCTAAACTATGACCAAACCTAGATTGGTCCTCTGTTGAAACACGAGGATATAAACCACATATTATTTCATTTTCTTCTTGTTTCATTTTATCCCTTTCCTTTCTATCTTTTTTGAAACATAAAAAACACAAGAGACAATATCCCTTGTGTTCAAGAACAAATAACTAAAATGTAAATATTAGATAGAATTAAATTCTATCAATAGCAAGTTTAACACTAGGCTTAGGTAAAGTCTAGGTAAAAAATAGGTAAATTTTGTGTAGAAAATGGGAAGAGTATCAACAATTTTGAGATACATTACCACAATATCATTTGATTCTTGCAATGTCAATGCAACAAATATGCAAATTTTGTGCAAAAAAAGTGCAAAAAAGTATGCAAAAAGTATGCAAATTTAGGTAGAATTTTCATCTATCATATCAAGAATAACTTATAAAAATCTCTCCAATATCTTTCTACTATTTTAATTTATTATATAGAATTATCTTCTCTTATTCATCTCATTTAATATGGAGATAAGCCTATTTAGAGAGATAATAGTATTAGAGTTAGGAATATAAATTTTATCGTTATTATCGTATAAATAAGCAATTAAAGTATTAACACTATTATTCACAATAATTTTATGTGGTTCTTTAACACTCAAATTCGTTTTATCAAATTTAATTAAATGCCCATCAATAAAATTAATATTAAGATTTCCAAAACTTGCTTTCATTTTTAGTTTATTTTTGATTTCACAAGGAAACTTTAATTGTTCTATGGTCGTTTTCATAATTATTCATCAACTCCTTTAAAATAATGAAAAAAGCCCATAATATCAAATACTATGAACTTGTTTATAAATAGAAAAACTCGCCTTACTATTTCTAGTGTGCGAGTTTAAACCTCAATGGAGCAAGTGAGCGGGATCGAACCGCCATCTCAACCTTGGCAAGGTCGTATACTAACCATTGTACTACACCTGCGTGTTTAAATAATAACAAAAGTTGTAAAAAATTGCAATCACTAATTTAAAAAAAGAAGAATTAATGCTATAATGTATAATCATAGAGAAAAATAAGAAAAGAATGGGATTAGAATGAAAAATAAAAAAAAGAAAATTATAATTATAGTTATAATTGTTATTATACTTTTAGCAGTAGGAAGTTTCTTTGGGTATCGTTATGTCAAAAACAAAAATGTAGATACTTCAACCAATACCATAGAAGTGTTAGACAGTATTGTAGGATATGATTATCATTTAGAAGATAGAGATGGAGAACTTTATAAAGAAGCTTTCTTTAAACTAAAAAATTTACTAGAAAAAAGTAATACCATCGATGACAAACAATATGCAGAATATCTTGCCACGCTTTTTTTAGTTGATTTCTATACGCTTGAAAATAAAATAAGCAAATATGATGTTGGTTCTTTAGATTTTTTATATCCTGAAGAAAAAGAAAAATTCCAAAAAAAAGCAATGGATACCTTATATAAACTTGTTTTAGATAATGGGATGAACACAAGAAAACAAGAATTACCAACTGTTACAAAAGTAGAATTAGAGAAAATAGAGAATACAGAATATAAAAAAGGAAATCAAATGTTATCAGGGTATTTAATTAATGCAACTCTAACATATCAAAAAGATTTAGGTTACGATAAGCAGGTCAAATTAACTTTAGTAAAAGAAGAAAATAAACTTTATGTTGTCAATTTAACAGGGGATGTAGATTAAAAAAGATTGTATAATCTTTTTTTATTTTGTATAATGAAAAAAAGAATAGGTGATACTTATGGATGAAAAGAAAAGCAATAAAAGACAAGTAACAAAAGTATTTATTTTAGTAGTGGCGTTAATGGTAATTGCATTTAGTGGTACTTATGCTTACTTTAATAATACATTTGTAGGCAGTCCTAGTACAACAACTGCTACATCAGGAGTATTTGATATAGAAAGCAGTTTAGAAACCGTAAGTGCAATTCAAAATCGTAGAATGGCTTTAATTCATGTAAATGATACTCAAGACCAAAGAGACGAACTTGCTGATAAATTAACATTTACAGTGACAAGTACGGAAAAATCTACAGTAGATGGAGAATTTAATCTTTTTTTAAAAGACATTAAACTAACGAAAAATTTATATACAAAATATTTAAAATGGGAGCTTTTAAAAGGAAATGAAATAATTAGTCAAGGGGATTTTGAAAATGCTGAAAGAGATGGAATAGCTGTTGAAGGCGAAGAAGATAAAGCTGTAACAGACGTAAAAGAATTTCAATTAAATACAAAGGCATTATCCCTTCCAAAAAATAAAACTCAAACCTTTACTTTTAGAATGTATTTATTAGATGATCCAAATAAAAATCAAATTAAACTAACGGATGGAAGTTTTAATGGACGCCTTTATTTAGAAGCTGTACCAGTTTCAAATTTAAATAATGAATAAAAGAATCATCAAAAAATGATTTTTTTAATTAACCTTTAAGGGTGTGACTTGCCCTTAGCAAGTCACAAAAAACCACTAGCTAAGCTAGTGGAGTTAATGTGCTTTCAGCAAAATGACATCTCGCATGCTATAATATGGCTGTTCAGGCCCAATATTAAGCATGAAAGGAGAGATGTCATGGCTAAAAGTTTAGCACATACAAAATATATGTGCAAGTAATCACATTGTGTTTATACCAAAATTTAGAAGAAAGGTAATCTATAATAAGTTAAGAGCAGATATACAAAAATATATACAAGACTTATGTAAGTGGAAAGGAGTAGAAATAATAGAAGGGCATATGATGCCAGACCATGTCCATTTACTAGTAGAAATACCACCAAAAATGAGCGTATCGTATTTTATGGGGTATTTGAAAGGAAAAAGTAGTCTAATGGTATTTGAAATATAAGTTTGGAAACAGAAACTTTTGGGCAACAGGGTATTATGTAAGTACAGTAGGATTAAATGAAGCAACAATAAGAAAGTACATAAGAGAGCAAGAGAATGAAGATATGATACAAGATAAATTAACCAAAAAGGAATACATAAACCCTTTCAAGGGTAAACTGAAGTAGTCATTACATAGGGCTTGAACAAAGTGAAAGCAAGCCTTCATTTGCGGGCTTGTTGGTATTTTGGCCTTATAGGCCATGTGAAAACCACGTCTTTTAGGCGTGGTTATTTATTTAAATTTTTTTATGCGAGCTAAGGGTTTAGATGATTCTTTTACTTTACGCTTTAAATGATTGATTAAAAGAATTTGAATTAAACGAGAGTAAAAAGTTAAAGTAGGAGTTTCATGTATTTTTAAAATGAAGCCAGTTTGTGCGTTTGCATAAAATAAAGTATGTTCATCAACAATTTGATTTGCACTTTCTGGTAAAATAAAGGTAACACCTAAATATTGCCAATTTTCTTCTTCTTTTCGTTTTTTAAATATGCGAAAAACTATGAAATCCTTCTTTTTCATATATTCTCTTTCTATTTTAAAAAGAGAAGTCTCAATTTTATCAAAATCATTAAAATAATCATAAATTTTTTTCATAACTTTCCTCTTTCTAAATCTACCGAAAACAATTTTATCATAAAACGAAATAATTGCAAATTCCCTTTTTTCTTGAGCACTAACATGGTATAATAGTTGCAATAAAGGGTGATGAAAATGGGATTTAAGGCATTATTATTAACCATTTTAGTAAGTATTTTTTTCCTAGTTGGAATTTTTTTGCCTCGTTTGTTTAAGAATAAGCAGAAGTTAATTTTATTTACGACTAGCCTAACTTTTGTTTTGATGCTTTTTTTGCTTTTTTTTGATTTAATACCAGAGGTAATAGAAATTTTTAATCCATTTCATGTAAAATTCATTTTCCTTATTTCTATTTTTGCTCTATTTGGATTTATTATTCTGAAAATACTAGATTCTTTTATACCAGAACACCATCATGATCACCATGATTTTAATGATGATAAGCAAGAACATAATGCCCATTTGTACCATATTGGATTTATTACAGCTTTATCTTTAATACTACATAATATAATAGAAGGCATTTCGATTTATGCGACAGGATTAACGGATTTAAAAGCGGGATTTTTAATGGCCATTATAGTTGGGTGTCATAATTTGCCTTTAGGTGTTGAGATTGCAATCGGGCTTGAAGCAAAAAAAGAAAATAAAATGATGAGAAAAGGAGTTCTTCTTTCAGTAGTTCTTTCTAGTTTTTTAGGAGCTTTTATCCTATTTATACTAAAAAAAGATTTAAATCCTTTTTTTGAGGGGCTATTATTATCTATGACTATTGGAATGCTTCTATACATTAGTGTAGGAGAACTACTAATGGAAATAAAAGAAAATAGAAAAGAAAAAGAAATAAAACTTGGATTTCTTTTTGGAATTATTCTAGCATTGCTTTTGCTATTTTTATAAGAAGGTGTTTTCATGATTGGGCTGGCACTACAAGGGGGAGGAGCTAGAGGTGCTTATCAAATTGGAGCCTATTATGCTTTTAAAAAAGTTCATATTAAATTTGATGGTGTTTGTGGAACAAGTATTGGAGCATTTAATGGCGCTTTTATTGCAAGTGGAAAAGAGAGTGAACTACTAGACTTTTGGATGAACGTATCTATTGGGGAAATTCTAGGCTTTGAAGAAGAATATATTCAAAAAAAAATTCACCATGAATTTAATTTTTCTTTTTTAAAGTTAAGTATGCAAAACTTTTTTCGTATTTTGAAATCAGGGGGTATACAAACTGATGGCTTGAAAAAAATATTGGATACTTATTTAGAAGATGAACTTATTTTAAAAAGCAAAATGGATTTTGGAATTTGTACAATAAGATTGAAAGACTTAAAACCACTCTATATTTTTAAAGAAGATATGAATCCTGAAAAGTTAAAAGACTATATTCTTGCGAGTTGCTACTTACCCTTTTTTAAAATGGAAAAGCAGGTAGATGACCATTACTATTTAGATGGTGGTTTTTATGATAACACTCCAATTAATATGTTAATTGATAAAGGATATAAAAAAATTTATGTTGTAGAATTAAATCCTTTATTAAATATTAATCGTAAACCAAAAAATAAGAACGTAGAAATCATTAAAATCACTCCGCAAAGAAGTTTAGGAGGCGTAATGGTTTACGATAATGAGAATTTACGTGAAAATATTAAAATGGGATATTATGACACTTTAAGAGTGGTAAAAAAATTAGATGGGTATCACTATTGCTTTAAAAATAGACCCGATTTTTTCTATGATTTTATTACAAGAAAAGTAAATAAAAAATTAAGAAAACGCATTTTTGGCTTCTTTCATGCTAAAACCAATAAAGAAGCATTTATAAAGGCTTTGGAATATTGGATGAAAAAAGAAAATATGGATTACTATAAAGTGTATAAGCCTTATAAAATATTGAAACAAGTAAAAAAACTTCCAAAAAATAAACATTTTGTTTATGAATTTTTACGCCAAGTAAAGTTTTTGTGATATGATAGAAAAAACAGCGGAGGTTAAAATGAGTAAGAGAGTATATTTTGAAGACATAACTACACTAGCACTGCTTTATCATTATGAAGCAACAAAATCTCATTCAAGAATGTTGCCACATATTATAATTAAAGAATATGATAGAATTATAGATAAAAATTTAGATGATATGAATAGTTCTATAGATATAGTGTATCCTTTGGATTATGCAAAACTAATTTATAAGAATACCCAAGATGAAAACGGAAATTGGTATGACTTAGATGTAGAATATGAAAGATATAACATCGTAAATAATACAACGAGAGACTTAATTGTAACTTCACAAATGCCGAATGCTTTAGAAGCACTTGGTATTCAAATGATAGATGGAAAAATGAAAAAAATGGAGAAAACACATCATAAGGAAGAAAACATAGTAAGATTGGAGGAAATAATAGACAAAGTAATTGATAATCCGTATTTGTTTTATAAAAAAATGGCTAGTGTTTTATCGCTAGAAGAAAAAGATTTTGTAAAAAAACAGATTGCTTGGAAATGTTGTCTTAATTGTACCAATCCATCTTGTCGTGTAGAGACTAGTGAGAAAAATAAGGATACTTCTTGCGTTGCATGGGAAAATCAAGAATTAATAGGAAGACGGTTACTCTTAACAAAAGAATCATAAATAAGTATAAAATAGAAATGAGGGAAAAAGTATGGGAAGATTTCCAAATATAGCAGCAAGCAAAGCCAAAACAGGAGCACAAAAAGCAAAAGTGTATTCAAGTTTTGCAAAAGAAATATACCAAGTAGCAAAAAATGGTGGTTATGACCCAAATGGAAACTTGAATTTAAGAAGATTAATTGAAAAAGCAAAGAAAGAACAAGTACCAAGTGATGTCATTAATCGTGCTATTGATAAAGCTAAGGGTGCTGGAGGAGAAGATTACCAAACAATTCTTTATGAAGGATTTGGTCCTGGTTCTTCTACTTTAATTATTAAAACTATGACCGATAATGTAAATCGAACTGTAGCAGAAGTTCGTGCAGCATTTAATAAAGTACATAAAAGTCTTGGCGTATCTAACTCTGTATCTTATAATTATGATTACTTAACACTTGTAAGTTTTAAGTATGATAATGAAGAAGAAGTGTTTAATACTCTTTTGGAACAAGAAATTGATATTACTGATTTTGAAAGTGAAGAAGGAATTCTAACGATTTCTGTAAATCCAAATAATCAACATAAATTAAAAGATGCATTAGAAAACATGATTCCCAACATTGATTATCTTGTAGATGAAACAGGATACTATGCTAAAGATAAAGTGACATTACAAGAGGAAGAATTAGAAGAATTTCAAAAGTTAATTCGTTTATTAGAAGATGTAGAAGACGTTTCTAATATATATCATAATGTTAATATAGAAGAATAAAACCCTAATGTTTTTTCTTTTTTTATATCAAAAAATGTGAATTTTGGTATAAATCATTATTTAAGATATATATGCAAAATTTTAGGGAGTATTTCACTCTAATTTACTACTTTTGAAAACGAAAATATAAGAAATTATAATAATATATGTGAACATCTTTCGAAATTAAAAATATCTAAGATGATTATAAATAAAGGTTATAAATACATTTAAGAACTTATAAAGTGCTACTCACAAAAGTTCCATATTTTTAGAATAAAAAAGCATTCTACATTTTAAAAAGCATAAAATATAAAGAGCATTTGTGTCAAAAATAAGTAAAATTTTTCCTAAAAATTAGACAAAAAAAAGATTTTTGTATACTATAGATATAAGATAACAATAGAATATAAGGATGGTAAAAATTACTACCTTGTTTAAAATGGGATTTTATCTTATAATAAACGCTAAATAAAAGGAGTGGTTTTGTGATAAAAGAAAAAGTTTTAGAAAAAAAACAAGAGATTCTATTAGTTTTAATCTTGATGGTATTGGCTGTTTTAATGGGAATCTGTTTTCCAAGAATGTTTATAAGTGATGTAAATAAAGATACTACTTTAGAACAATTTGCTATGGAAGGGAATATTTTAGCAAGTTTAGAAAATAAGGAAGATACTTTTATCTATCTATCAGATATTGACTATATTGTAAGTCAATCTAAAACGGCTTGGGGGAGTATTTTAAAAGATACTACTAGTTCTGGAAGTAAAATTTCGGTAAAGGTAGAAGGAGCGTACTATACATTTGACAAAGGAATGTGGGCGCATGCTTCATCTCAACTTGTGTATGATTTACATGACTATGATTATAAATATTTTACAGCCTTTTTAGGTTTAAACCAAACGGCTGCTTCCTCAAGTAATGGAGTAAAATTCTATATTTATACTTCTCAAGATGGCAGCAATTGGACCTTACAAACAGATGAAAATCCAGCAGTAACAAAACCTGGAGATAATGCTACATTTGTAAAAATCAATATTGAAAATGCCAATTATTTAAAATTAATTGCTAATGATAATGGTGCTAATGGGAATGACCATGCAGTGTATGCAGATGCTAAATTAACCAATGCAGAAGATGATGGAAACATTATCAAAAGTGTCGCAGAGTATGATGAACAAATAAAAAGAGACTACCCAGATACAGATTTAGCAAATCCAGAGTATGAATTGCTATTACTTCAGCGAAATCTAGTAAAAAACATGGGACAATATGCTATAAAGCGTTTTGTGTCAGAAAGTACAGAAAATTTAGCAACTTTTAATTGGTTATTCAATGATTTAGAAAACCTAAGAATTTACACATTAGGTGGAGTTCCAGAAGGTGGGAGTTATTACAACTCTTTAACTGTACTAAGAAGTATTTTAGAAAAACATATAAGCGATTTTGCTATAACAGAACAAACAAAATATGGGACTCGATATGGAGATTTATACAAAAAAATGGCGATTGCTTTATCTCTAACGCATTCCAAACTAGTAGGATTGTGGATGCAATCTAGTCAACCAGAGAATCAATCAGATGCAGTCACACGTTATGAGATTTATAAAATGTTACATAAAAATAATAAATTTGTAGTGACATCAAGTATAGATATTACAAAGTGGTTTGAAAATTATACCATTGAAGAAATGCGATTTGTTATGAACAACAATATAGATGATGAAGAAATTTTATGGTTAAATGAATATACCCAATCTTATGTAGATCAATATCCAACTCAAGCATGGAAATATTTAACACCTCATCCCTATATGGCTTATGTATGGCCAAATTATAGTAATCCTATTTTCCATGATCCAGAAAGAAAAGATTATTGGGATGAAAAATTTAATGGTATTTTCTCTAAATATGGTGTAACGTATCGAAATGGTTTATACAAAGTATGGATGAACTTTAGAAATGAGTTTGGAACAGGTGCTGTTTGTGGAGGAATTTCTAAAACAGGTGCTAATATACGTGGTGTTCATGGTATTCCTGCTGCTGTTATAGGACAACCAGGACATGCGGCTATTATCTATTATTCTCAAGATGCAATTGGAAATGGATATTGGAATTTAGACAATGATGTATCAGGTTGGACATTATCAGAAAAAGGCGAAAGAATGCTACTTGGTTGGGGAAATGCTAGTTTTTCTAAAGGATATTCTGTTGTGTATATGGCCTTAGCCCAAGAAGTAATAAACAATAATGATACTTTTGAAGCAAGTGAAAAGTTGGTTTATCTTGCCGATGTATATCATAATAATTTAGAAAAACAAGAAGAAATTTATAGAAAAGCCTTAGATATACAACCGCTTAATATTGATGCTTGGTATGGTCTTATCAACAACTTTAATGCAAACACTAATAAAACAGAAGCCGATTATTTTAAATTAGCAGAAGATATAGGAGAAAATTTAAAATATTTTCCATTACCAATGTTACATTTAACGAATTTAATAAAACCAAAATTAACAAGCATTGAATATGACTTTAAGTTTACTCTTTTACAAACACGTATTTTAACAGAAGGAAGCAAAACTCCAAACAATACAGAAGAGCAATATTATGTTTATCAACCTTCCCTAACGAGATTAGAAGCCAATTATTTACTAGGCAAGTTAGACAAAAATATGGCGACTTTCTCTTTTGACGGAGAAAATGCTGGTAAGTTAATATTAGCCAATCGTTTTAATGGAAGCGGTGTACGTTGGGATTACAGTTTAGATGGGAAACAAACCTGGAATGAAGTCTATTCTCCAGCAGGAGAAGACCATAGTGTAACCTTTAGCCAAGAACAAATTGCAAGTATTACAGCAGAAAATGATATATATGTTCATATTGTGGGAGCCAACTATACTGAAGAAAACATTTATAAAATTGATATTTTAGACAATGTAATAGCAGAAAGTAGTTACTTTGCTAACGACCTAGAAAATAGAATAATGGGAATAGATTTAACCTATGAATGGAGAAATACAGAAAGTGATTCTTGGACTTCTTATAAAACAGCGTCTCCTGATAATACAGGCAATAAAACTCTACAAATTAGACAAGCCGCAAATGGAGTCAAACTTGCAAGTAACGTATTAACATTTACATTTACAGAAGATGCTCAAGACAATACAAGAAAATACATTCCTGTTTCCCATTTAACGATAGATAGTGTATCTACAGAAGCCGTGAATAATGGAGGAAGTGCTACAAATGCAATTGATGGAAACTATAATACAAGATGGCATTCTGCTTGGAACGGAACAGATACAAATCGATTTATTGTCATTAAATTAGACAAACCAGTGTATCTATCTGCAGTTGAATTTGTTCCAGCCGGAGGTGGAAACGGAAAAATTTATGACGGAACCATATATGGAAGTCTAGATGGAGAAAACTGGGAAAAATTAGCAGAACAAAAAGGACTAACCTATACAAATCAAGCCAATACAAATGTTGATGCTATTGCCAATACAAAAAGTTTTGACATAAAAATTCCAAAAGAAGTGCAATACATTAAAATTGTAGCAGATAGAACAAATGGAAATTGGTTTGCTGCAAGATCCTTTAATTTATTCCAAGATATTACGGATAACGAGCATCCAACGGCGGGTATTGGATACAGTACAACAGAGCCTACAACAGAAAATGTAGTTGCAAGACTTGTAAACCCAAGCACAAATATTACCATTACCAATAATAATGGTAGTGATACATATACATTTACAGAAAATGGTTCATTTACTTTTGAATTTGAAAATGAAAATGGAATTTTAGGTTCTGCTACTGCCAAAGTAGATTGGATTGATAGAAAATCCCCTACAGCCTTAATAGAATACGATATCACTTCTCCAACGACTGAAAATGTAGTTGCAAGTCTTATGGATATAAGCGAAGATGTGTATCTTCTTGACGAAGACGATAATAAAGTGAATTTTGTTGAAGTTATAAACGAAAAAGTAAGTCGTATTGAATATTTAGACACTGAAGGAAAAATAACGAAGATTCTTTACTTAAATGATGATAGAGTTACTGAAAAAATAGAATATTACTATCGAAAAGAAAGTACACTTATTATTTACACTGTTAATTTAGATGCAGCGGGTAATATAACTAGTTCTTCCTTTACAAATGAATTTGGGGAACCTGTAGTTCCAGAAGATGAATATGAAATACGTAAATTAGATGCAATGGGAAGATCAAAACCATTAATTTATACTTTTGAAGAAAATGGAGAATACACTTTTCGATTACAAGACAAAGCCGGAAATAGAAGTGCATTAAAAGCCAAAGTAAATTGGATAGATAGAGAAATTCCAACTGCACATATTACTTACGATGTAAATGAAACAACAACTGGAAGTGTAGTCGCAACCATAACATTAAGTGAGGAAGGAACGATAACCAACAACAATGGCTCTAATTCTTATATATTTACAGAAAATGGAGAATTCACTTTTACTTTCCAAGATAGAGCAGGAAATACAAACTCTATAACTGCCAAAGTAGATTGGATCGAAAAAAAGATAGAACTTCCCGATATAAGATTAAATTACAGTGAAGAAAAACAAACGGAAAATCCAGTCACAGTTATGTTAATTAATCAAGGTGGTCCTATCAAAATTCTAAATAACAATGGAAGCAATTTATATACATTTACAAAAAATGGAGAATTCACTTTTGAATATCAAGATGCAGAAGGAATTATAGGAACCATTACCGCTAAAGTAGATTGGATTATAGAAAAAGATGACAATAATAATAGCGATAATGATAACAACAGTGATAATAATCAACCAAATACTCCGTCTAATCCATCAGATACGACCACAACCGATAAGAATACAAATAATAGTTGGACAGCAAATACAAATACGAAAAAACCAACTGCTAGTACAAATAACGGAAATACAAATATTCCATCAAGTGATAAGGAAGAAAATAAGATTCCGTCTGCTGATAATGAAAATACAGAAAATGAAAATCAAGAAAAGCCCAAAAAAGAAGATAACAACCAAATACAAGAGGAAATAAAAGATAATAATGCGAAACAAGAAAATAGAAGCAAAAAGATAAAAATTGGTTTAATCGGCTTTATGTGTTTCATTGCAGCAATCTCAATTTTAAGATATAGAATCAAAAAAAGAAAAATAAGATTTTAAGCAGAAAAGCGAGGCTTTTAAAAAAGGTTTCGTTTTTTTATACATATTTTTTTATTTGTAAAGGTAGAATTGTAATGAAAAATTTGTTATAATAAATAACATACAGGAGTTGATTAAGATGTCAATGCAAGCTTTATGGGCTTTAACAACAAAGGTGTTAGACATTTGCGTTGTATGGTTATTGTTTTATTATATATTAAAGAATATTAAGAACAATGTAAAAATGATTTTAATTGTTAAAGGAGTTATTTTAATTCTTATTATTGAGATCATTAGTAAAATATTTAACTTATATACTGTAGGCATTATCTTAGAGTATATCTTAGAATGGGGACCTCTTGCCATCATTATTATTTTCCAACCAGAAATAAGAAGTGTTTTAGAAAGTATTGGACGTACTCAATTGCTTGGAAGACATAAAACTCTAACTGTAGATGAACGGGAGAAAATGGTTTGTGAAATTATGGAAGCAGTAGAATACTTAAAGAAAAACAGAATTGGGGCTTTAATAGTTATTGAAAGAGATATTTCCCTTCAAGAATATATTGAGCCAGCCACAAAAATTTATGCTGATGTAACTAGTGAACTTTTAAGTAATCTGTTTTTTCCAAATTCTCCACTTCATGATGGAGGTGTGATTATTCAGGGGAATCGAATCACTTGTGCAGGAAGTGTCTTTAAAACAAGTATGGATCCGAATGTCAATAAAAAATTAGGAACAAGACATAGAGCTGCTTTAGGAATCGCTGAAGAAAGTGATGCTTTAGCTTTAATTGTTTCTGAAGAAACCGGAAAAATAAGTATTGCTTATGATGGGGATTTAAATTACAATCTAACTTTAGATGAATTCCGTTTACGTTTAATGGAAGAGTTAAAACCAAAAGCAGAAATTTTCTATGAAGCGGATATGGATAACAAGACTGAAGGTGATGAAGAAGATGAATAAAAGAGTAGAAAAAAAGAAAAAACAAAGTATTATTGTTAAGTTGTTTAAAGGAATTTATACGATCCTTGACCGTCTTTTCGTCACTCCAATTAGTAGATTTATTTTTAAAATAACCGATAAATTTAAAAACAATTCGAATAAAATAGAAAAAATACTAAATAGACCCAACATATTGCTTTACTTATCTTTAATTTTTGCAATTACCATGTTTTTTCTAGTAGATAGAGAAGTCATAAACTTAGTGCAAAATGAAGCAGAAGTTATAGCGAATCAACCAGTAAAAGTGCTATACAATGAAGAAGCGTATGTAGTAGAAGGAATTGTCGAAACTGTTGATGTCATTTTAACAGGAAACAAAAGTGCTATTTACTTAGCAAAGCAACTTGGAAATCACGAAGTTGTTCTTGATTTAACTGACTACAAACCAAGTAATTCTTCTTATCGTGTAAAACTAACTTATAATCAAACCGTAGATTCTATTAAGTATAAAATCGACCCTACCTATGTAACGGTGACAATTAAAAATAAAGTAAGTAAACTATTTGCAGTATCTCATGAATTATTAAATGAAAACAAATTAAATGAAAAACTAAGTGTTGGTAATATTGAACTTTCAAAGAGTGAAGTAGTAGTAAAAGGTTCTGAGGATGCATTAAATAAAATTGCAACTGTAAAAGCCTTAATAGATTTAAGCAATTCTAAATATGCCGATGCAGGGTTGTATGAGACTGATAATATTCCACTTGTTGCTTATGATACTAAAGGAGAACTTTTAACAAATGTTGAAATTGTTCCTTCTACGATTTCCGCATCTGTTACACTTGATACATATAAGGCAACTGTTCCAATTAAAGTATTAACAACAGGAGAATTAGTAACAGGAAAAGCGATTTCGGAAGTAAAAATAAATGGTGTTGATACTTATTCTGTAGATATATATGGAGAAAAAAGTGTTATTGATAGCATTACAAGTGTTCCAGTAACAATTGATGTAAATGGACTTGGAAATAGTGGGGCAAAATCTTATAATGTAACTGTATCCAAGCCGACAGGAGTACGTTCTATTAGTGAAACTAGTGCTAAAATTAATATTAGTTTTGGAGATGAAAAGCAAAAAACAATTGATATTCCAGCGGCATCCGTTACAGCTAGAAATTTGGATAGCAATTTAGTTGCCAATTTTCCACCTGAATTTAATTCCATTTCTGTTCAAGTAAAAGGAGTGGAGTCAGTTATTAACAATATTACTGCAGAAAATATTTCTTCTTATATTAATTTAGCAGGATATACAGTAGGAACTCATGAAGTAGATTTAAGACTTGAAGGCGATGACCCACGTGTAACTTATGTTGTCAGCAACAAAGTCAAAATTGAAATTACACAAAAAAATAACGGATAATTTTAAAACCCGTTATTTTTTATTTTATCGGATCGTGGGTAATGTGGTTGAAAAGTAAACCAATGTTGATTAAACCACAAATACCAACTAAACTATAAACTATTCTAGTAATTACACTATTTTCCATAAACATAGCACTTACAAGATTAAAATCAAAAAATCCGATAAGTCCCCAGTTTATAGCACCAATAATGGTAAAAACTAGACATACTTTATGTACAGTTTCCATTTTATCACTCACCTTTATTTTTATTATGAACACAAATTTCTACATTATTCATGAATATTTTAAATAAAGAAAAATAGAATTAATTAGAAAAGGAAAGTGGTTAAGTGAAAAAAATAGGTATTTTATCAATACTACTCTTGTTATTAACCTGTGGTTGTGGCAAAGTAGATGTAGGAAAAGTAAAAAATGACTTTGAAGACAAAGTAAACAAATCAAAATCGTACTTGTTATCAGGAACAATGGAAATTATGAACAACGATGATACATTTGTTTATACTGTAGAAGCATCTTTCTTAAAAGATGATTATTACAAAGTAAGATTAGTGAATCAAACCAATAATCATGAACAAGTGATATTAAAAAATACGGATGGCGTATATGTAGTAACACCAAGTCTTAACAAATCATTTAAATTCCAAAGCGAATGGCCAAGTAATTCCAGTCAGTCTTATTTATTAACACCATTATTAAATGATGTAAAAAATGATGCCGAAACAACTTTAGAAGAAACGGATAATAACTATGTATTAAAATCAAAAGTAAATTATCCAAATAACACAGAATTGGTGTATGAAAAAATTTATTTTGACAAAAACATGAACTTAGAACGTGTAGAAGTATGTAATAACGACGATACAGTAAAAATTAAAGTAAACGTTAAATCTTTAGATTTAAAAGCAGGACTTGATAAAGATGACTTTGTGTTAGAAGATTTAATTAGTAAAGATTGTTGTAGTACGAATACTTGTGAAGAAGGAAACAATACTTGTGAAAATAAAGAGACTACAAAACCGGATAAGAAAACAGGTGCAATAGAAGATATTATTTATCCACTCTATATTCCAAGTGAAACATATCTTACTAGCAAAGAAGTGATGGATACCGATACAGGAGACAGAGTCATATTAACTTATAGCGGAGGTAAAAACTTTGTTCTTGTAGAAGAAGCAGCATCAGCTAGTCAAGAATTTGAAATCATTCCAGTGTATGGAGATCCATTACTTTTAAATGACTCAGTAGCAGCATTACAAGCAAATTCTATTCATTGGACTAGCAATAATATGGAATACTATCTAACAGGAAATGACTTATCAGACCAAGAATTGCTTTCTATTGCAACCTCGCTTACAAATGCGGATGTAGTGACAAGTAAACAAGTAGAGAAATAGTTGGATGCTATTTCTTTTTTGGTTATTTTCATCTATTAAAAAGTGTGCTATACTAAAATCAACAAAAGGTGATAAAATGAAAAAATTAGAACAAGGTTTTCAAAAAATAATTTTTATGGAAATAGTGTACGCAGTTGTTTTTGCTATTATTGGACTAATCATAGCACTCAATAGTGAAATGACCAATAAAGTAGTAGGACTACTTATGGGAACGTTTTTATTAGTATTAGGAATATTAAATTTTTTTTCCTTTATTGACAAAAATAAAATCAAACTTTTCTCTTACAATTTTATATTTGGTATCTTAAACATTATCCTAGGAATGTTTGTGATGTTTAATCCTTTATCCATTGTAAATTTTTTAAATATTACACTTGGAATTTGGTTTATCATAGAAAGTGTTAACAAAATTGTCTATTTTATTTACCTTAAAAAAGTAGGAGAAGAAAGTAGTAAAGTTGTTTTGGTATCTAGTATTCTCTTTCTACTATTAGGAATTCTAATTATCATAAATCCCTTTAGAAGTATTGTAATTACTAGAACAGTAGGAATATTTATTATTCTATGTAACATTTTAAATCTAAATGATTTGGTTTTACTAAGAAAAAGAAGCAAAAACTTTTTAAAACTCTTTAAGTAAAGTAGGGCACTAAACCCTATTTTTTATTTGCTATTTTGTAGTTGATTGGTTATACTATATATAGAATAAGAAGGTGCGGGTATGGCAAAGATTAAAGACATCTATGCAAGAGAAATACTTGATTCTAGAGGGAATCCTACAATTGAAGTAGAAATGACTCTAGATAATCATATCAGTGTCACCGCATCTGTACCAAGTGGGGCCTCTACTGGAAGTAGGGAAGCCTTAGAATTAAGAGACCATGATACTACAAGATTTCATGGCAAAGGGGTACTCGCAGCGATTATTAATGTTAATCAAATTATCAAACCTAAAATTGTAGGTATGGAACTTGACCAAACGAAAATTGACCATTTATTAATTGAATTAGATGGAACGCCTAATAAAAGTAGATTAGGTGCCAATGCCATTCTAGGGGTGTCTTTAGCTACCGTAAAAGCACTTGCTAAAACAAATGGTAAAGAACTATATGAATACCTCTCAGGTGGTAAAGTATCTTTGCCTATTCCTTTTATCAACATTATTAATGGGGGAGTACATGCAAGCAACAATTTAGATATTCAAGAGTTTATGATTGTACCAATGCAAAAAGGATTTAAAGGAAAATTACGTTGTGCTTCCGAAATTTTTATGACATTAAAAAACATTTTAAAGAAAGAGAATTTGAGTACAGCTGTTGGTGATGAAGGTGGATTTGCTCCGGATTTTCAGTATAATAGCATAGCACTAGATTACATTATGGCTGCCATTCGAGAAAGCGGTTATATGCCTGGAAAAGACGTGTATATTGCTCTAGATGTTGCTGCAAGTGAAATCTACAACAAAGAAACCAAACTATATCGTTTAGACGGCAAAAATATCACCAAAGAAGAATTAACAAAGTATTATCTTGCCCTAGTCAAAAGATACCCGATTATTAGTATTGAAGACCCTTACTTTGAAGATGACTTTGATAGTTTAGCGAAATTAACAAAATTGATTGGAAAAAAAGTAATGCTTGTGGGAGATGATTATTTCGTTACCAACGCCAAGTACTTAAATTACGCAATTGAAAACAAAAGTGGAAACGCTATTCTTTTAAAAGCTAATCAAGTAGGAACAATATCTGAAATGGCAAAAACTATTGCAATAGCAAAAAAGAACGATTATAAAACGATAATCTCCCATAGAAGTGGCGAAACATTAGATATATTTATTGCAGATTTTGCAGTAGGATTAAATTTACATTTTATTAAAAGTGGTTCTATGTCAAGAGGAGAGCGAATTGCCAAGTATAATCGCTTGTTAAAAATAGAAGAAGATATAAAAAGAAAGAAAATGTAACAAAGCGTTACTTTTTTTATCTTATAGGAAAGTTCAACAAAAGACTTGAATTGCGAACCTATGTATGATATATTGAGATTGCAGTAAAACAACAGGAGGCTAAATGTATAAAGCTTATAAATTCAGGATGTATCCAGCAAAAAGTCAACAAAATACTAATATCAAAAACATTTGGTTGTGCTAGATTTATTTATAATTACTTTTTAGATACATGTAAAAAAGAAAAATATACGAATGCTTTTGAGATGTGTAAAGAATTAAAAGAAATGTATAACGAATATCCGTTTTTAAAGACCTGCGACAGTTATAGTTTAAGATGTGCCATATTTAACCTAGAAGATGCATATCAAGACTTTTTTGATAAAAGAAGTAACTATCACGTATTTAAAAATAAATATATTCGCCAAAGTTATCGAACAAATTGTATAAGAAGTAGTTATAAGGGAAAAGAATATGCAAATATAAAACTAGATTTAAAAAATCAAGAAATAAAACTACCCAAACTAGGTAGTGTAAAAAGTAAGAGGATATAGAAACTTAGAAGAAATAGACAAAAAAATAATCAATGCTACTATAGCAAAAGAAACAACAGGAAAATATTATGTAAGTGTTGTAGTAGAAGAAGTAAATAAGAAAGTACCAAAAGTAACACCTACAAGTATCGTAGGAATAGATTTAGGAATAAAAGCATTAGTAGTAACATCAAACGGTGAAGAATATGAAAATCCAAAAGTATTATCAAAAAATGAAAAAAGAATAAAAAGACTACAAAGTATTAGCGAGATGTGAAAAAGGAAGTAAAAATAGAGAAAAAGTAAAGATACGAATAGCAAGAGTCTATAGCAAAGTCAAAAATACAAGAAAACATACAATAATAGAAATAGGAAATAAAATAGTAAAAGAAAACGACATCATAGTAAGTGAGAAGTTACAAGTCAAAGAAATGACTCAAAACCACAATGTAGCAAAATCCATATTAGATGCTAGCTTTACGTCGTTATGTACATATTTAAAATGGAAAAGTGAATGTATAGGAAAGTATTATTATCAAGTAGATACTTACTATCCAAGTAGTAAAACATGTAACCATTGTGATAGTATTAGTAAAATAACAAATGATTTAAGTGTAAGAAAGTGGATATGTCCAAGTTGTGGTTAGAGATAGAAATGCAAGTATAAATAACATGTATGATGGACTAAAAAAGTATTATAAAGGAAAATTAAGTTAAAAAAGTAAGTAAAAAAAAATAAAAACAAAAGATACGGTGGCGACCATCGGAATTTAAGCCTGTGGAGAATAAAGAGTACTTTATCTGTGAAGCAGGAAACTTGGAAGGCGACAACCAAGGGGAATAAAATTTGTGTTACTTATTTTATTCTTTTGTTCTGGAAAAGTTTAGTATTTATAAAAATTTAAATATCACGACTTAATAATAGGGTATTGTGTTATAATAACTAAAAATATTTTGATTTAATTGACATTCTTTCTATTAAATAACCATAAAAAGTAGGTGAAAATTATGTACATTGATTTTATAGAGAAAATAGAAGAAAAATGTGAAATTAATTTAGATTGGTTTTATCATTCTGCTTATTATAAAAAAGTAGATTATAAAAACATTTTAGAAGACGGAATAATGTGTAATTATTTGTTAAATAGAACTTGGAGTGGTAAATATAATGGTCCTTTTTATATAAGTTTATCTAAAATTACAATCCCCGATAATATCACGTTTCTTAATTATGCTTGCAGTAATAACCCTTCATTTATTTTAGAAGGAATTCAGCCTATTAAATGTGAAAGAAATATAGAATATGAAAAATACATTAATACAAGAGATAAAAGGAGAATGGGTAATTTTGAGGGGGAATATCAATATTATTATTTGATAAAAAGAAATTATATTATAGGAATACTTTTTAATTTATATCAATATGTTTATAATTTTCAAAATGCTAAACATAAGCAGATTATTTATATAGAAAAAATTTTAGATTTAATATCCTTATTAGAAGAATTTGATATGGATATTCCTGTGTATGATTATTCAAGAAGAGATAAAGTACTTGTTCATAAGATTGATAAAGAAAAATTAAAATATTATTCAAGAGAATTTTTATGATAATGTTACTTTAATTTTAAATATTAAGTTGTAAAAATAACTTTTGATAAAATAAGTGGATAATATTTGAAAAAAGAAAAAATTAACCTCCAAAAAAAGGAAATGTCAAATTTACGGTGTATATATAAGAATGAAGGGAGGTTTTGTCATGAAAGTGTTAACAAATGCAGAAATGTGTCAAATTAATGGCGGGTGCTATATTATGGTAAAAGGTATCTATACATTTATAAAAACATTCTTGCGTAGTTTAAAATACCATTATTAATATTTGTTTTTCATTTACATTTTTGCTATAATACTTAACAGGTGATACACATGAAAAAAAATAAAACGCAAAAATATGTAACAGAAGAGCAAATGGAAATTAAAAAATTCATTTTTGTTTTACTTGGTTTGTTGATACTTTTAGTAGGAGTTTATTTCTTTACTAGGGCTTTTGTTACCAAAGATTTACATAAAAGTACAAATGACGTAGAATATACGGAAGGAAAAGTAAGTTATGATGTTGTCGTTGCAGGAACAATGCTCAATCGTCCTGAAAGTGAATATTATGTTTATGCTTTTTCAAATGAAAATACGAAGGCAATTTATTATAATACTTTAGTAAGCAAATATAGTACAAATGAAAAGGCTTTACAAGTGTATTATCTAGATATTGACAACGCTTTAAATAAAGACTATGTTGATAAAGAGAATACTAGTCAATCTTTCACTACTATCGACGATTTAAAATTAGGAGATGTAACGCTTATAAAAGTAAAAGATGGTAAAGTAACAAAATACATTACAAATGAAGAAGAAATCAAAAAAGAATTTGGTATTTAAGTAAGTCTAGCAATAGATTTACTTTTTTTGTCAAATTTTTTAGAAAAAAAGTGTCCATTTTATTTAATCTTATAGAAAAATATGCTACTATTATTTATAGTAGAGGGTGATAAGATGAATGACTTAAAAGAGACAACGAAAGGATTTAACTTAAAAGAAGTCATTTTGATTATTGTATCCACAGCACTTATTACGAGTATGACGACTGGTGTTATTTTGTATAACCAAAATAAGTTGACCAAAAACATTACGTATCAAGATTTGAATCAAGATATGGCTTTAAAAGAGTTTTTAACTGTTTATGCCTCTTTAATTGACGAATATTATGAAGATGTTGACAAAACGGCGATGCTAGAAAGTGCCATAGGAGCGATGTTTAATTATTTAGGAGAAGATTATTCCACTTATATGAATAAAGAAGAAACAGATGCGTTAGCCAAAAGATTAATTGGTGAATATAAAGGAATAGGTATTACTGTCAATATGGAAAATACAATTGTAGAGTTTATTGAAGGCGGTTCTGCTGAAGAGGCGGGACTTTTAGTAGGAGATAAAATTATTGCTATTAATGGGAACGTATTAGGTACAGAAGAAGAAAATCAAATTACAAGTTATATTGAAAAAGCGAATGTGGGGGATAAATTAACGGTATCTGTAACAAGAGGAAATGAAACCTTAAATTTTGAGGTTGTGGTGAAGAAATTGTTAATTCCTGCTATACAATATAAAGTGTTAGAAAACAATATTGGATACTTAGGAATATCTACTTTTTCCAATACATTAAATACCCAAGTGAAAAATGCTTTAAGTAATATGGAAAATACAGGAATAAATTCGTTAATTATTGATTTACGTAACAATACAGGGGGCTATTTATCTGCTGCTAAAGATGTTGCAAGCTTATTTTTAGAAAAAGGACGTACTATATATTCTTTAGAAGAAAAAGAAAATACTACAGAATACAAAGACGAAACCGATGAAAAAAGAGAGTATAAAATTGTAGTTTTGTTTAATGAAGAAAGTGCATCTGCATCGGAAGTTTTAATTGCGGCGTTAAAAGAAAGTTATGGTGCTATTACCATAGGAACGAAAAGTTATGGAAAAGGAAAGGTGCAACAAACATACTCTTTAGAAGACGGAAGTATGGTGAAATACACTTCAGCTAAATGGTTGACGCCGAATGGTACTTGTGTAGATGAAGTAGGTATTACTCCGGATTATGTAGTAGAAGTAGACAAAGAAAATTTGAATGTGGATAACCAATTAGAAAGAGCAATAGAACTTGCAAAGTGATGGACTGTAAAGTCTTTTTTTCTAACATTTGTTTTTTATTTAAAACTTTTGTATAATACTCTTGAAAGAGAGAGAATTATGGACAATATAAAAGTAGGAGATAATCTTACTATACATTGTTACAAGCATAATGGTATTCTCCATAGAGTTTGCGAAGATGCAACTGTATTAGAAATAACAGAAGAGTATCTTGTTTGTGCTAACGACAAGACCAAAATCACCGAAAGTGATGGAAGAAGTTACAATACCAATGAAATAGCCATTTTGATTTTTTACAAAAAAAGTTGGTTTAATATCATTGCCCAATTAAAAGAACAAGGTTTATTTTACTATTGTAATATTGCTTCCCCTTATATCATAGATAATACTATCATTAAATATATTGACTATGATTTGGATTTAAGAGTATTTCCAGATGGAGGATTTCGTATTCTAGATAGAAATGAATACAAATACCATAAACGTATCATGCATTATAGTAATGATTTGGACACAATCCTAAAAAATGAATTACAAAAGTTAATTTCTTTAAAAAAGGCGGAAAAACAGCCATTTGATAAAGAAAAAATTCACAAATACTATGAAAAGTATGTAAATTTACAAAAAAATGCTAAAAATTAGCATTTTTCTATTGCAATAACATAGAATATAGAGTAAAATGTAAAAAGTGCTGAGGGAAAAAACAGCACAAAACATACCAAAAAACCTACATTTTACAATAAAAAATGTAAATTGTCGAAAAAATGCAAAAAAGTGTTGACATTAGAAAAAGGTTTTGGTATATTACTAGTGCGCGAACGAAAAAAAGCGCAAGAGAATGATCTTTGAAAACTAAGTAAAAAAGTCAATTTTGAGTAGCTAGATTAAACGAATATAATATAGATTATATAAATCTTTTTTATTGAGAGTTTGATCCTGGCTCAGGATGAACGCTGGCGGCATGCCTAAGACATGCAAGTCGAACGAGGTGGCCCATTGACAATTATTGAAAGTGGAGTGCTTGCACAAAGCCGGATTTAATTTGATTTGGATTTTCCACCTAGTGGCAAACGGGTGAGTAACACGTGGGTTACCTGCCCTTAAGTTGGGGATAACAGTTGGAAACGATTGCTAATACCGAATGTGCTCTACGGAGTAAAGGAGCCCTTAAAGCTTCGCTTAAGGATGGGCCTGCGGTGCATTAGCTTGTTGGTGGGGTAATGGCCTACCAAGGCAACGATGCATAGCCGAACTGAGAGGTTGATCGGCCACACTGGGACTGAGACACGGCCCAGACTCCTACGGGAGACAGCAGTTAGGAATATTCGTCAATGGGGGAAACCCTGAACGAGCAATGCCGCGTGAGTGATGAAGGCCCTTCGGGTTGTAAAACTCTGTTGTTTGGAAAGAACTGTAAGAATAGGAAATGATTCTTACTTGACGGTACCATTCAAGAAAGCCACGGCTAACTACGTGCCAGCAGCCGCGGTAATACGTAGGTGGCGAGCGTTATCCGGATTTATTGGGCGTAAAGCGTGCGCAGGCGGTTTGTTAAGTCTAAAATCAAAGCCCGAAGCTTAACTTCGGTTCGTTTTAGAAACTGGCAGGCTTGAGTATGGTAGAGGCAAACGGAATTTCTAGTGTAGCGGTAAAATGCGTAGATATTAGAAGGAACACCAGTGGCGAAGGCGGTTTGCTGGGCCATTACTGACGCTCATGCACGAAAGCGTGGGGAGCAAATAGGATTAGATACCCTAGTAGTCCACGCCGTAAACGATGAGTACTAAGTGTCGGGTTACCGGTGCTGAAGTTAACACATTAAGTACTCCGCCTGAGTAGTACGGTCGCAAGGCTGAAACTCAAAGGAATTGACGGGCACCCGCACAAGCGGTGGAGCATGCTGTTTAATTCGAAGATACGCGAAGAACCTTACCTGGGCTTGACATCGATCTGAAAGCCGGTGGAAACACTGGCCCTCCCTTTCGGGGGACAGAGAAGACAGGTGGTGCATGGTTGTCGTCAGCTCGTGTCGTGAGATGTTGGGTTAAGTCCCGCAACGAGCGCAACCCTTATCCTTAATTGCTAACATTAGGTTGAGAACCTTAAGGAGACTGCCGGTGACAAACCGGAGGAAGGTGGGGATGACGTCAAATCATCATGCCCCTTACGTCTAGGGCTACAGGCGTGCTACAATGGCCGGTACAACGAGTCGCAACACGGTGACGTGAAGCTAATCTCTTAAAGCCGGTCCCAGTCCGGATTGGAGTCTGCAACTCGACTCCATGAAGTTGGAATCGCTAGTAATCCCGAATCAGAATGTCGGGGTGAATACGTTCCCGGGTGTTGTACACACCGCCCGTCACGCCATGGGAGTCTGTAATACCTGAAGTCGGTAGCCTAACCAGCAATGGAGGGGGCCGCCCAGGGTAGGACAGGTGACTGGGGTGAAGTCGTAACAAGGTATCCCTACGAGAACGTGGGGATGGATCACCTCCTTTCTATGGAGTTATTACTTATAGAAGAAAACCGTATGAAACCTTCGGGGATAGCATATTTTAATGTGAAAAGGTTTCAAATTAAGAGCTACCTGACTCATTTTACTTGGTTTTGAGAGATTTTTCTCTCAGATTTTGTTCTTTGAAAACTAGATAATGTAAATTTTGAGTAGTCATATTATATGACATTAAGATCTCAAAACTCATCAATTAGATAACTTTGGTGGTTAAATTAGTAAGGGCGTATGGTGGATGCCTTGGCATTAGAAGACGATGAAGGACGTGACAAACTACGATATGCTTCGGGGAGCTGTAAGTAAGCTTTGATCCGGAGATTTCCGAATGGGGAAACCTACTAGATTCGTCTAGTATCCTAGAATGAATACATAGTTCTAGCGAAGACAACCCTGTGAACTGAAACATCTTAGTAGCAGGAGGAAAAGAAAGAAAAATCGATTACCTTAGTAGTGGCGAGCGAAACGGTAATAGCCCAAACCAGTCTTAGGACTGGGGTTGTAGGACACTATATACGGAGTTACAAAATTTCTTGATAGTTGAATAACCTGGAAAGGTTAACTGGAAAGGGTGAAAGTCCCGTAAACGAAATCATGAAATCTCTTTAGTGTATCCTGAGTACGGCGAGACACGTGTAATCTTGTCGGAATCCACGGGGACCATCCCGTAAGGCTAAATACTCTCTAATGACCGATAGTGAACAAGTACCGTGAGGGAAAGGTGAAAAGAACCCCGGGAGGGGAGTGAAATAGAATACTGAAACCATATGCTTACAAAAAGTTCGAGCCCGTTAATGGGTGAGAGCGTGCCTTTTGCAGAATGAGCCGGCGAGTTATGATATTGTGCAAGGTTAAGTTGAAAAGACGGAGCCGAAGCGAAAGCGAGTCTGAATAGGGCGATTAAGTACAATGTTGTAGACCCGAAACCGAGTGATCTAGCCATGAGCAGGTTGAAGTAAGGGTGACACCTTATGGAGGACCGAACCGGTGTACGTTGTAAAGTGCTCGGATGACTTGTGGCTAGCGGTGAAATTCCAATCGAACTCGGATATAGCTGGTTCTCCCCGAAATAGGTTTACGCCTAGCCTCAAATTATTGCACCATGGAGGTAGAGCACTGAATATGCAATGGCCCCGTCTAGGGGTACTGAGTGTAATCAAACTCCGAATGCCATGTGTTGTAGATTTGGGAGTCAGTGTATGAGGTGATAACGTCCATACGCGAGAGGAAAACAATCCAGACCGCCAGCTAAGGTCCCTAAATATATGTTAAGTGGGAAAGGATGTGGAATTGCACGAACAGCTAGGAGGTTGGCTTAGAAGCAGCCATCCTTTAAAGAGTGCGTAATAGCTCACTAGTCGAGTGGTTCTGCGCCGAAAATGTACCGGGGCTAAACATATTACCGAAGCTGCGGATTTGTATTTATACAAATGGTAGGGGAGCGTTCTAAGGGCGCTGAAGATAGATCGTGAGGACTATTGGAGCGCTTAGAAGTGAGAATGCCGGTGTGAGTAACGTAAGGGAAGTGAGAATCTTCCCCACCGTTTGACCAAGGTTTCCAGGGTAAAGTTCGTCTTCCCTGGGTTAGTCAGGACCTAAGGCGAGGCTGAAAAGCGTAGTCGATGGACAACAGGTTCATATTCCTGTACTACTTATAGGACTGATGGAGTGACGGAGAAAGCTAAGAAGGGCCTATTATTGGATTTAGGTCTAAGCGCAAAGGTTGATACATAGGAAAATCCGTGATATCGATAAGACTGAAACGTGATGGCGACAAGGTCTACGGACCTTTAAGTCTTCTGATGCTATGCTTCCAAGAAAAGCTTCTAAAGATATGCTATAAGTACCTGTACCGATAACCGACACAGGTGGTCAAGGAGAGTATCCTAAGGTGAGCGAGAGAACTATGGTTAAGGAACTCGGCAAATTAACCCCGTAACTTCGGAATAAGGGGAGGTTGTTTCGGCAACCCGCAGATAATTGGCCCAGGCAACTGTTTACCAAAAACACAGGTCTCTGCTAAAGCGTAAGCTGATGTATAGGGGCTGACGCCTGCCCAGTGCTGGAAGGTTAAGGTGATTTGTTAGAATGACGTAAGTCGATAATTCGAAGCATTGATCTGAAGCCCCAGTGAACGGCGGCCGTAACTATAACGGTCCTAAGGTAGCGAAATTCCT
>CAJUKB010000020.1:0-21513 GCA_910587325.1 uncultured Bacilli bacterium
ATTATATTTTTCTTTTTGTGAATAACTACTTCGGAAGATTTGTTTTTCTTCTATTACTTTATTTACTTAACTTTATTTCTTTCCTTTTCTGATTTTTGCCGGAACTTAAAAATGAAGAATATCAATTTGACTTTCTTTTTCTTTGTGGTAAAATGGTTCTTATTCACGTTTTTAAGAGGGAGAGAGTATGAAAAGAAAACAATTTTTCAATGTAGTTTTGGCTTTAACAATGAGTGGTTTACTAACTTCTACGGAAATTAAGGAAGAAAATCCCAAAACTGATTTTATTTTTTATGAAAAAGATACGAATATAGAGCAAAAAAGTTATACTTTATCTAGTCTTGATTTAGTAAGCATTAGTGATGCTTTAGGAAATAAAAAATACTATTTTGTAGAACAAGATACTTGCTCTTTAGAGTACAAATCAATTACAAATCCACAACTAGAATTCTCTAGTACCATTCCTAATTTAAAAGAAACAGGGCATTATTGGGTACCAGATGCGACAAAATCTATTGCTCTTCTCAATTCTTTTGATTTAACCATGATGGCAGGATATGACGTGAATGATAATTATACTCAAGATGAACTTGCAATGTTAGAATCTATTTTTAACAATTTTAACTTTAACCCGTATTTGTATGTAAAAAATGCTACTTTTTCTATTGAAAATTTATTTATGGTTGGAAATGGAGAGTCTATTTCTATTTATGATGTGAATTATTGTCTTCCATTAGAAGAAACAATCGAAAACGAAACAAGAACTATTCTTTATTTTTATGATGTAACCAATTTTAAGAAAGCTTTAAAGTGTCATTATGGAATATCCTTAGAAGAGGAACAAATATTACAAGAACAAAATAATTATTCTTATAGGAATACCTTTTACATTGAAAAAGAAACTTCTCTATACCAAGGATATACTTTTTTAGATGATTATTACCTTTACAATGTAATGAATTATTTAACAGAAGAACAAATTGCTAGAGGCTTTGTATATTATTCCGAAATTGAAGAAATTATAAAGAATGTAAATGAAGGCTTAGAGCAGAATACAATTCTGTTGTTGGCTAAAAATAAATAAGTTATAATAAAAATAGAAGCTTATTCAGAAAGAAAGTGAAAGAATGAAAAAGAAAAGAATTTTATTTCTTGTATGTTTTATTTTTGTTCTTTTGCTTTTGTTTATCCTACTTTACTATTTTAATGTTATTCCTCATCCTTCTTATGACAATGCTTACTTTCAAATTGAAACGTATAAAAGTAGTGTAGATAAGGACAATGATGGAATAGATGATCAAACGGATATTCTAAATGGGGTTCGAGAATATATAAAAACAAATCCAAAATACCAAAGTAAATATTATGAAACGGGATATCCGAATGATCTATATGGCGTTTGTACAGATGTTGTAGCTTTTGGACTTTTGCATGCTGGTTATGACTTAATGGAGCTAGTCTATGAAGATATTTTAGAAAATCAAAGTCTTTACAATATAGAACAAGTAGATAAACGAATTGATTTTAGAAGAGTAAAAAATTTAAATGTATATTTTCAAAATCATAGTATTAATTTAACTTTAGATATACGTGCTATTTCCGAGTGGCAAGGAGGAGATATTGTGGTATTTAAAAATCATATAGGTATTGTCTCCGATAAAAGAAATAGAAAGGGCATTCCATTTATTATTCACCATGCAAACCCTTATCAAATACAATATGAAGAAGATATTTTAGAGTATCGAAGCGATTTGGTTGGACATTATAGAATAAGTTAGAAAGAAGGCAATATGATGGAGAAAAATCATCCATTTAAAATTAAATTACAATCTGAAAATATTGATTTTGTGGAGGTTTCTATTGATTTAATACCACAATATTTAGATTTATCGAATAATCTAAATATTAGTAAATGTCATGAAATAGAACCGATAAGATATTGTTATGAAGATAAATTAAATTGGGTAAATAGAAAGCTTTCTACTCAAGCGGAAACTTTTTCTATGATAGAGAGAAAAACTGGAAAATTTATAGGGAATGTCGAATTTAATTTGCAAGGAAGTTTAAAGTGTAGAAATCTTGGCATTTCTTTATTAGAAGAATATCAAAATCAACATTATGGTACAGAAGCTATTGAAACCATGATTCATTATGGTTTTCAGCAATTGCATTTAGAAGAAATTCACTTAGTTGTTTTTTCCAATAATAAACGTGCTATTCATTGTTATGAAAAATTGGGTTTTGTAGAATATAAGGTTTGGCAAAATGTTGGAATTCAAAATAATGAAAAAATAGATGATATCTATATGAAATTAGTAAATCCGGAAATAACCCTAAAAGATAAAAGTTCAAATCAATGTAAACCTAATAGAGATTTAGGTATAAAATATAGGAATACGTGTTATGATGTTAATAAAGGAGAGTACGTTATGAAATTTACAGAAAATTTTTCAGAAGAAACACAATCAAAAGCAAAATTTTTAGAACAAATAGATGCACATGAAGAAAAAGAACGCTTAATAAATGAGTTGATAGAGCAAATGAAACCATATTTGGCAAGGGAAGAAGATAGACATCGAAAAGATGGTATGAGTGATGAAGAGATTCAAAGAGTAATCAAGAAAACAGAGCAAGAAATATTAAGTACTTATACAAAAAGTGAAGAAGAATTACAAAAAATGGTTGGTATACTTCAATTATACAATAGTACTTATAGCGCCAAAGAAGAAAGTGATGAAAAAAGAAGTAGATAAAGATAATGAAAAGAAGCCACAATTAAACTGCGCTTTTTTTCTTTTTCTTTAAAATCTGTGATACAATAAAAGTGAAAAATAAGGTGGGTCATATGAAAAGTAGTAAAAAACTTATTAGTTTTGTAGTTCCTTGTTATAATTCTATGGATTATATGGAGCGATGCATTGAATCTTTATTGGTTTTAAAAAATAGTGCAGAAATCATTATTGTGAATGATGGTTCTACTGACAAAACGGGAGAAATTGCAGAACAATATGCTAAGAAATATCCTAGTATCGTAAAAGTTATTCATCAAGAAAATGGTGGACATGGAAGTGGAGTGAATGCAGGACTTAAAGTAGCCACTGGAGAATACTTCAAAGTTGTCGATAGTGACGATTGGTTAGATGAAGATGCACTTTTAGAACTTGTGAGTAAAATAAAAGAAATGCAAGAAGATTATGTGGATTTAATTGTTTGCAATTATATTTATAACCATTTGTATGAAAACAAACAAAAAGTAATGTCTTTTAAAAATGTTTTTCCCATGCAAAAAAAGTGTACATGGAACGACTTAGGACATTTTAAAACAAGTCAATATATGATTATGCATTCTTTAATTTATAAAACAGGCATTTTAAAGAAAAGTAAAATCAATTTACCAAAGCATACCTTTTATGTAGACAATATTGTAGCTTATCAGCCACTTCCTTTCGTAGAAAGTATTATTTATTTTGACTTGGATTTGTACCATTATTTCATTGGAAGAGAAGACCAATCTGTCAATGAAAACGTTATGATTACACGAGTAGACCAACAAATAAAAGTAACGAAGTTGATTGCCTCTTCCTTAGATTTAGCCTATGTAAAAGAAGTTTACCCAAAACTTTATTCGTACTTACTTCGTATGCTTTCTATGATGATGACGATTTCTTCTGTTTATCTCTTGATGAAAGGTGATAAAGAATCTTTAGAAAAACGAGAAGAGTTATGGGATTATGTTAAAAAGTTAGATAGTACGACTTATAAAAAATTAAAATACTTTAAATTAGCAGGATTTACTTACTTACCAACAAAAGTAGGAAGTTTTATCACTTTAAAAGGGTATAAAATAGCTAGAAAGGTCTATAAATTTAATTAAGGAGGTTTACTTATGCACGAACATAATCATCATCATGAAAATGAAAATATAAAACTTGCATTTTTCTTGAATTTAGGATTTTCTATATTTGAATTTATTGGAGGTATTCTTACGAGTAGTGTTGCAATATTCTCGGATGCTATTCATGATTTAGGGGACTCTTTAGCTATTGGAGTTTCTTACTTTTTAGAAAAACTTTCCATTAAAAAAGCCGATAAGAAGTTAACATACGGCTATAAACGTTATTCTATTTTAGGAGCATTCTTTACTTCGACCATTTTAATTATTGGATCCTTCATTGTCTTATTAAATGCGATTGAAAGAATCTTTAATCCTGTAGAGGTTCATTTTACGGGGATGCTTTTGTTTTCTATTTTTGGGATTCTTATCAATGGTTATGCTGCTTACAAGACAAGCAAAAGTCTTAGCTTAAATGAAAAAAGTGTTAATTTACATATGCTTGAGGATGTTTTAGGATGGGTTGCCGTACTTATAGGTTCCTTACTAATAAAGATAACAGGATGGAATGTTATTGACCCTATTCTTTCTATTGTGATTTCTTTCTTTATTGGCTTTAAAGCATGGAAGAATTTCTTATCAGTAGTTAAGGTAATCGTTGAAAGCGTTCCAAAAGAGATTGATATAGATAAAGTAGCTAATAAAGTAAAAGAAATACAAGAGGTAATGGGTGTGCATCACGTTCATATTTGGAGTTTGGATGAAGAAACAATCTTTTTGACGATGCATGTACAGATAGACAAAAATGTAACCAAGAAAAATTATGAAGAAGTGAAACAAAAAATTAAAGAGGTACTAAAACAAGAAGGAATTGGGCATTCTACCATTGAATTTGAATATGATTTATGTAAAGAGGAAAGTTGTCAGTAACTTTTTTTCTTTTTTGGCATAAGATAGTAAGGGATAGTATTTCTAAAAGAATTATGCTATAATGAACTAGTTTGAGGGTGATGTGCATTGACAAAATCACAAAATCAAGAATTTGATTTACTTATAAAAGATATTATAAATAATCCAAATTTTAGAGAATTAGATAACGAAATGCATCACGGAATATCACGATATGGGCATTCTTATCGTGTTGCTGAAGGTGTATATAAATTAACAAAAAAACTACATTTTAATTATAAAGAAGCCACAAGAGCAGCGCTTTTACATGATTTTTATTTTAATTATCAATTAGAAGAGAATGGAGAGGCGAAAAACTTAGTAGAACATCCAAATATGGCTTTATTAAATGCAAGTAAATATTATGAATTAAGTGAATTACAAAAAAATATGATTGCTTCTCATATGTTTCCTTTATCTAAGGTGCTTCCAAAATATAAAGAAAGCATTTGTATTACAATCGTCGATAAAGTTGTTGCTATTTATGAACAACAAAGATACAAGGTAGGAATGAAGTTAGGCGTTTATTTATTATTTCTATTTAATATGATAACATTACATAAATAAAGAGGATTACGTAAGAGTACTCTTTTTTTGTTGAAAAACGTTTGGTTTTTGTTTTATAAAAATAAGAATGACAGAAATGACAAAAAAAGATATATAATAGGCAAAGTTATGGTACAATTAAATTGCAGATAAAGAAAATAATTAGAAATAGAAAAGGAGAAAAAATGGAAAAAGCAAAAGTATATTTTACAAGTAAAATTGATGGAGAAAGTTTAGTACGTCTTTATGATGTATTAGGGGGGGGGGTAAAGTTAGAAGGTAATGTAGCTGTAAAACTTCACTCAGGTGAAGAAGGAAACCAAAATTACATGAAGCCTGAATTCGTACGTGATGTGATTGAACATATAGGTGGAACAGTAGTAGAATGTAATACAGCTTATGAAGGAGCAAGAAATACAACCGAAAAACATATGGCATTGATGGAGAAACATGGTTGGAGTAAATACTTTCATGTGGATATTTTAGATAGTGATGCTGAAGAAGTTTTAGAAAACCCTAATGGTGCAGTAATAAAGAAAAATATTGTGGGTGCTAAAATGAAAAATTATGACTCTATGTTAGTCCTATCTCATTTTAAAGGACATCCTATGGGAGGATTTGGCGGAGCCATTAAAAATTTATCAATTGGACTTGCTTCTAGTAAAGGCAAAAATTATATTCATTGTAGTGGAGATAGCAATGGAAATATGATGGAAGCAGACCATGATTCGTTCTTAAAATCTATGGCAGATGCTGCTAAAACAATTACAGACTTTTATAAAGGAAAAATTGTCTATATTAATGCTATGGTCAATATGTCTGTAGATTGTGATTGTTGTGGAGTTGCAGCAGACCCATGTATGAAAGATATTGGTATTCTTGCTTCCACTGACCCTGTTGCCCTTGACCAAGCTTGTATTGATTTGATTTACAATAGTAGTGATGAAGGACGTGATACTTTGGTAGAGAGAATTGAATCAAGAAATGGATTATTAACAATTGAAAGTGCAGAAAAGCAAGGAATGGGCTCTAGAGAATATGAACTAATCCATATTGATTAATAAATGTACATTTTAACCCATTTTGTGTTAAAATGTTTTTATGTTCCCGTAGTTTATTTGGATAAAACGAGGCCCTCCTAAGGCTTAGCGGACAGTTCGAATCTGTCCGGGAACACCATAATTAGTTTTTAATAATTAAAATAAATTAATCTAGCTATGAGGAATTTCAAGAATTATTAAATTATTTATAAGGATATCATGAAAAATTGATATTCTTTTTTTCTATTTTAAAACGATAAAACATATACTATAGCAAAAAGTAGAAGGAGAAAAACATGAGTAAACATACATATGTAACAAAAGAAGAATACACATCTATTATTGAAAAAAAGATTAGCCATTTAGAGTATTTAAGTAATTATTTAAAAGAGTATAACAATGTAAATGGTGGATTACGTGCGTTCTTTATTTTTATACCATTTGCAGCTATTCCCTTTGTCCTTCCTCCGCTATTTTGTAGCCTTTCTAGTTACGATTATAACGAACTTGTAACGTTTTTAGGGGAGAATATTAAATATGGTCATTATGAAACAATCCTAGAAAGTTTATTTTTACTTCCAATAGGGGGAATAATGTCTCTTACAGATTATTTTTACAACTATAAATGTAGTGTAAAAAATGCAAACGGAATAAAAGAAGAAAGAGAAGGTTTAAGACAAATCTTAATTAAGAATAGAGAAACTTTAGCCTATTTAAAAGAAGATAATGATTTATTAAGTCAAATACAAGAGATAGGAAAAGTTTATTATGAAGTGGGCTATCACTATAAAAAGTATTTAAAATATTATCAAAAGGGAATTTTAAGAAGGAAAGTAAAGAAATGGTATACGGAAGAACAAATTTTAGAAATGGAAAAATACTTTGAGGAAAAGGGAATCGTTAGAAAACATGTACTAGGTAGAAAGTTTATTTAACTAAAAAAAGGAAATCACCAATTTACAGGTAATATATATAATAGAGGTGGTTTTAGTTGAAAAATGAAATGTTAAAGATGGAGTTAAAAGTAAAAGATAATTTGATTGGTATTATAAAAGTAAATAATACAGATTATATTTCTTTAACTGATTTGGCAAAATATGCAAATTCAGAAGATCCATCAGGAGTAATTAGAAATTGGATGTCAAATAAAAATTCTTTTGATTATTATAGTTTGTGGGAAGAAATAAATAATGAAAATTTTAATTCCGTGGAATCTCACCGAATTAAAGTAAACGAAGTAGGATATAATCGGTTTACAATGACTCCAACTCGTTGGAAAAAGAATACTAATGCTATTGGCATTATCCCAAGCAGTGGAAGATATAGCAAAGGTACGTTTGCTCATCCGGATATTGCTCTAGAATTTGCTTCATGGATTGATACAGGGTTTAAACTCTATTTAATTAAAGAATTTGAAAGATTAAAAAGAGAAGAAGCAAAAGAAAATAAAACAGAATGGAATGTTAGAAGAAGTTTATCCAAAACGAATTATCGTATTCATACGAATTCCATAAAAGAAAACTTAATTCCGTATTTAAAAGAAAAACAAAAACAATTTATTTATGCAGATGAAGCTGATATTTTAAACGTAGCTTTATTTGGTATGAGTGCTAAAGAATGGCGTTCTAAAAATCCAAATCTAAAGGGAAATATGAGAGATTATACTGATATTGCTCACCTAGTAGTTTTAGCTAATTTAGAAGTATTAAATTCCGAAATGATAGAGCAAAAAATAAATATGTCTAAACGATTGGAAAGACTCAATGAAATTGCTATTAAACAATTATTAATTTTATATGAAGATAGTCATATTTTAAAAATGGAAGAACAAGAAAAGTAAGAAATAGAGTATTAATAGAACTATTTTTCTTTTATTATGCTAAAATAAAGAAAGTGAGGTATTTTATGAATTTAGAAAAATATGCAACTTTTCATTCTCCCGGATATGTAATTGAAATTTATAATAATGGCAATCAAGAAGAAATTATTTATGGTAACCGTGAAATAAAACCTAATGTAGAAAAATGTAATAAATATACTCTTTATGATATTGCTTCTTTAACTAAAGTCTATACAGCAGTACTAGTTTATATGGCGTATGAAGAAAAGAAGTTCACTTTAGAAGAAAGTGTTTATTCTGTTGACAATCGATTTGTTCATTTAAAAGATGTTACAATTTTGGATTTGCTTAGTCATAACCAAGAAATATGGACGAATGGATATTTAGGAGATGCTAAAACTAAGGAAGAGTTTTATGAAATCTTATATTCTGCTTATGTAAAGACGAATTTTCCTACTTATGTTGATACGCATTATATTATTTTGTCTACACTTCTTGAGAGTGTTTACCAAAAAGATTTCGCAACACTTTTACAAGAAAAAATTTTTGATAAATTAGAACTTATTAAAACAACAACAAATCCAAATGAAAAAAATATTGCTTCTAACAATTATGAAGAGTTAAATGGCAGTATAGTAGATACTATTTTACCTGGTCTTATTCATGATACGAAAGGACAAGTTGCTAAACATTTTGGAATTACAACAGGACATGCTTCTATTTTTACAACAGGTCAAGAATTGTTACTATTCCTAAAATCTTTTTTAGATAATAGCTTGCTCAAAAAAGAAACAATTGAAATGATGTTAAGACATAAAGATAGAAATCAAATGAATTACAATAATTTAGAAAAAGTAGTTCCCATTTCTGATATAAATACAATGTATGAGAATGCTAGAAAAAAAGAAATTCCTGTTAAAGTAATGCGTACATATAACAATATGGGAACAAGATATAGAAATGAAATTGAGGCCTTAAACGATGTTCCAAGTGTTTGTAGTGCTAACACTATTGCTTTTAGTGGATTTACAGGTCCTTCTTTTATCCTAGATTTTGATGCGAAAATTATTATTGTTGTGATGTGTAATGTTATGCATACAACCAAGTTAACCCGTGGAGAAAGAAAAGAAACTACGGATAAAATCATAAAAGAAATTTGTAATCGTTTATATAAGAAATAAATGTTATAATGGATGTATAGATGAGGTGGATTTGGGATGAATGAAGAAGAAATCATCGAGATTTTTTGTGATAGAACGATAAATACTAAAGTAAACAATTATATATTTACGGGAGTAGAAGATTTTAAAATATTGGATTCGATTCCAGATAGATGTGGCATTTCTTTTCAAGAATATGGTATTGACATTCCTTTTGCTCAAAATATTAAGATTGATTTAGCAGAAATAAATATGCGTGAAGTATTAACTTTTACGTTAGAAGAACTAAAAAAACTAAAATTATTAGATGTATATTTTGATTATACATTAGATTTTCAAAGGCGTAATTTGTTTAAATTTGAGCATGTCTTAAGTGATTACACGAATGTAGTACAAATTTTATTTTATAATTTAGAAAAATTATCTTTAGAAGAGCAAATGCTATTTAATGAACTTTATTGGTTTAATAGTCCATTTTTTAATGCCAATGCTTTTATAAAAGGGACTCATTTTCAAACCTACTTTTTAGTAAACAATAGGGTACTAGATGATAGAGAAAATTATACGAAAGTAGAATTTATTAGAAAAAGAAAAATTTAGTCATTTTAAAATATTCTTAAAGTTAAAAAGTATTGCAAGAAACACTCTTGCATTTTTTATGCATATACTATAAAATGATAATGGTTCGCTTGCGAACTAAAGGTGAGTATTATTTATGAAAAATGATGAGTTTAGTAAGTCTTTAAAAGATTTAAACTTACAAATGTTTAAAGTGGTCAGTAAAAGACATAAAGAATTAGGAATAAATTTAACGCCTATTCAAGGCACAATTATCTTGGCTGTATATGAAAATCAAGAGGCTTTGTGTCAAAAACATTTAGAGAAATTTGTTTCTTGTAATAAATCTACATTATCTTCTATCTTAGATACAATGGAGAAGAAACATTTGATTAAAAGAGTTTCGGATTCTTTAGATACTAGAAAGAAAGTGATTGTGCTTACGAAAAATGCAGAAAGTTTAGTAGAGAAAATAAAAGAAGATAAAATGGTAATAGAACAAGGAATGCTGCAAGGAATTGAAAAAGAAGAATTAGAAATATTTAATACTACTTTAAATAAAATATTAAGAAATTTAGAGAGGATGTAAGGTATGGAAAAATTATTTAAAAATTTTACAAAAAAGGATTTCTTTTTTATGGGTATTTGTATTTTATTAATTGTATTTCAAGTATGGTTAGAACTTAAAATGCCAGATTATATGAGTGCCATAACAAGACTTGTACAAACAGAAGGAAGCAGTATGGGAGATATAGTCCTACAAGGTGCTTATATGCTGTTATGTGCATTAGGAAGCTTAGTTTCTGCTGTGATTGTGGGATATTTTGCTTCCAATTTGGCATCTAACTTTTCTAAGACACTAAGAGATAAAGTATTTTCTAAAGTATTAAGATTTAGTACAAAAGAAATGAAAGAATTAGAAACAAGTAGTTTAATTACACGTACTACAAATGATATTACACAAGTCGAAATGTTAATCAGTATGGGATTACAAATGATAGTTAAAGCACCAATTATGGCTGTGTGGGCGATATTAAAAATAGTAAACAAAGGAATAGAATGGAGTATTTTAACAGCAGTTTGTGTACTTATTCTTTTAACCACAATTGGTATTTTAATGATGATCGTACTTCCAAGATTTGCGCGTGTTCAAAAGTTAATTGATAAAGTAAATGGAGTCACGAGAGAAAATTTAACAGGAATTCGTGTTGTTCGTGCTTTTAACGCCGAAAGCTTTCAAGAAGGACGTTTTGAAAAAATAAATACAGAACTTACGAATATGCAACTTTTTAACCAAAGATGTTTTTCGATTATGCAACCGATTATGATGCTCATTATGAATGGTCTTACTCTAGGTATTTATTTTATAGGAGCCCATTTAATTGAGGCGGCTCTTATGAGTGAAAAGATTACATTATTTAGTAATATGGTCGTATTTTCTAGTTATGGAATGCAAGTCATTTCTTCCTTTTTAATGCTTGCTATGATTTTCATGATGTGGCCACGCGCCAATATATCTGCGAAACGTATTAATGAAGTCTTACTAAAAGAAGAATCCATTGTAGATGGAACTTTTGATAGAGATACTAAGGAAATAGGAACTGTAGAATTTAAAAATGTATCTTTTAAATATCCGGATGCTGATGAGTACTTGCTTAAAAATATATCATTCAAAGTTAATAAGGGAGAGACGATTGCTTTTATCGGTTCAACAGGCAGTGGAAAATCAACGCTTATTAATTTAGTGCCAAGATTTTATGATGCAACAGAAGGAGAAATCTTAGTCGATGGAGTAAATGTAAAAGAGTATAAGCAAGAAATTCTTCATAATAAACTTGGTTACATTCCTCAAAAAGCAGTGATGTTTACGGGAAGTGTAACTGAAAATGTAACCTATGGAGATAATGGGCGTGAAGAAATTACAAAAGAACAAGTAAAAGAAGCCATTCGTGTGGCGCAAGGTACTGATTTTGTAGAGAAAATGGAAAATACATATGATGCGCATATTGCAAGAGGAGGAACAAATATTTCTGGAGGACAAAAACAAAGACTTGCCATAGCAAGAGCGATAGCACGAGAACCAGAAATTTATATTTTTGATGATTCTTTTTCTGCTTTGGATTACAAAACCGATGCCACTTTAAGAAAAGAATTAAAGAAATATACCAAAGATGCAACGAGTATGATTGTAGCCCAAAGAATAGGAACCATTTTAAATGCCGATACTATTGTCGTTTTAGATAATGGAGAGTGTGTTGGTATGGGAACACATAAAGAGTTATTAAAAAGTTGTGAAGTCTATAAAGAAATTGCGTTATCACAACTTAGCGAGGAGGAGATTTATAATGCCTAGACCAATGGGAAAACCGGGGACAAGTGGACAAGAAAAATCCAAAGATTTCTTTGGCTCTATGAAAAGACTACTTAAAAATTTGAAACCATGGAAGTTTTTGCTATCTTTAGCTATTGTTCTTGCCATGGCAAGTGCCATTCTTGCTCTTATTTCTCCTGATAAATTATCAAGTCTTACCGATACCATTACAAGTGGAATTACCCCAAAAACAGAAAAATTTACGATGGTTATAGAAAGAACTTTAACAAATGTGCAAGAAAATATTCAAACCAAAATGCAGGAGGTTATGGTAGCAAGTACTATAACAGAAGAAGAAAAGCAAACATTTATGAGTGTTTTAGAAAAAATGCAAGACGTCGAAAACCAAGAAGAACAATTAAACTTATTTACGCAAATTCCAAATTCTATTTTGCAGGTATTGTTAAATGAAATTACTATAGAAAATACAATAATTTCGATTGAAGACCAAATAGAGATGTTTCATTTAATGGGAAATTTGAATCAAGAGAATGAATTACAAGCAATAGACTCTTTACCATCTTCTATTTACAATTTAATCAAACCAAGTGTTGATATGGACAAAGTAAAAAGTATTACAATCTTTATTGGCATGCTTTATGTGACAAGTGCCATATTTAATTATATTGAAAGCTTTTCTATGACGACAATTTCCAATCGTTTTGCACAATATTTAAGAGCAAGGATTAGTGTGAAAATTAATAAACTTCCGCTAAGATATTTTGACACACATGAAACAGGAGATGTTTTATCAAGGGTTACGAATGATGTTGATACTATCGCTCAAAATTTAAATAATAGTTTAGCTACTTTGGTTACGAGTTTAACCTTGTTTATTGGTTCTATTATTATGATGTTTGCAACTAATAGTGTTATGGCGATTACAGCAATTGTAGCAAGTTTAATTGGATTTTCTTTTATGTCTATTATTTTAATGAAAAGCCAAAAATATTTTATAAAACGTCAAGAAGAACTTGGTAGTATCAATGGATATATTGAAGAAATTTATTCGGGGCATAATGTTGTAAAAACATATAATGGTGATAAAGAGGCAATAGAAAAATTTGGAAAATTAAATCATAATTTATATGAAGCAAATCGTAAAAGTCAATTTTTATCTGGTTTAATGATGCCAATTATGAATTTTGTTGGAAACTTTGGCTATGTAGCTGTGTGTATTGTTGGAGCACTTTTAGTATCCAATGACGTGATTTCCTTTGGAGTGATTGTTGCCTTCATCATTTATGTTCGTATGTTTACAAACCCACTTACCCAAATTGCTCAAGCTATGACGGCGCTTCAATCGACTGCAGCAGCGGGAGAAAGAGTTTTTGAATTCTTAGACGAAGAAGAAATGGCGGATGAAAGCAAGTGCATTAAACATTTGGATAAGGAAAAAGTAAAGGGGGAAATTGAATTTAAAAATGTTCATTTTGGCTATACAAAAGAAAAAACAATTATTCATGATTTTAGTGTGAAAGTACGTCCTGGTGAAAAAATTGCGATTGTAGGACCTACAGGTGCAGGAAAAACAACGATGGTAAATCTACTTATGAAATTTTATGAAATAGATAAGGGAGACATAGTAATTGATGGTACTTCTATTCATGAATTAACTAGAGAAAATATCCATAAACTTTTCTGCATGGTTTTACAAGATACATGGTTATTTGATGGAACCATTAAAGAAAACATTAGATTTAATAAAGAAAATATAAGTGATGAAGAAGTTTGGGAAGCTTGTAAAATGGTAGGAGTAGACCACTTTATTAAGACGCTTCCAAATGGAATAAATGCTATTATTTCTGATAACGATACAGTAAGTAGCGGCCAAAAACAATTATTTACGATTGCACGTGGAAATTTAGAAAATGCTCCATTCTTAATTTTAGATGAAGCTACTTCGAATGTAGATACAAGAACAGAAGAATTGGTACAAAAAGCGATGGATAAATTAACGGTTGGAAAAACATCCTTTATTATTGCCCATCGTCTAAGTACCATTAAAAATGCTGATTTAATTTTAGTTATGAATGAGGGAAATATTATTGAACAGGGTACACATGAAGAATTAATGAAGCAAAAAGGTTTTTACGAGAAACTTTATAATAGTCAATTTGAAATGTAATTTGATTAAAAAGTGAGAATTTTTCAAATTTTCTTAATTTTCAGGAAGTTGAGTTCAATTTGGTAAATTGAACTTTTCTTTTGGCAAATTAGAACTACAATTTGCATTTTTATTCCTTCAATTCAGGAAATTAGCCATTTGCAATTAGTTTTTCTTTCTGTTATTTTGTTAGCAGAAAGGAGGACTTTATGGACCTAAAAAATATAAACTTAATGAATGATGTCTTGTTTAAAGCCTTTATGTGTCATGAAAATAATCGTGAATTAGTAGTAGACTTTCTTCATAGTGTAACAGGAATAGAAAAAGAAATCTTAAGAAGAGGTGTCTTTATCGGAGGAGAAGAAATCCAAAAAAGAAGAATATCTACCAAAAAACAAATGACAGATTTTAATATTAAATTAGAAAACAAACAAAGGATTATTATTGAAATGAATCAAAAGAAGGATGAAAGTGTTGTTGATAAAAATGGGTTATATGCATTTTCAGTAGTGGTAGAATTAAACCATAAGAATAGGAAAGAATATCCCAAAGTGATTTTAATCAATCTAGATAACTTTAATTACTTTGAAACAGATAAACCTCTATTAACTTTTAAAATCAGAGATAAAGAAGGTCATATTGAAAGTGAAATGTATGAATCGATTCATTTAGTGCTTGCCAATATAAACAATTCTAAGTACAATATAGATAAAGAAATCAAGAAGTTTGCAAGTTTTCTAAAAGAAAGAGATTTAGAAAAATTAGCAGAAGAGTTTAGGGGAGAGGAAAAGTATATGGCAGCGATAAGGACAGTGGAAGATTTAACAACAGATGAAGATTTAATTGGATATTATGATTATGAAGAAGCAAAAGAACAAGAAACAAATGCTAGATTTGAACAAGGGATGAAACAAGGTATTGAACAAGGCGCTAAACAAAATGCAATGGAAACAGCGAAGAAGATGTTTACATTACCTACTATCACTTTAGAACAAATAGCAAGTTGTACAGGTCTTTCTTTAGAAGAAATAGAAAAGTTAAAATAAAAAACAGACATTGATAAAATAAATAGCTGTTTTTTCAGCTATAGAGTTGTATTTATATGAATATTCACAAAGCTTTGGGCAACTCCGTCTCCTGTATTAGGATGTTTACTAGAATAAGCAAAATCAATGGCAAATAGTATACAAAGAACTACGCAAAGAATTGTCTTAATTCGTTTTGAAATTTTCATAAATAAACTATCTAGGAAAGGAGCGGCAAAGTAAATAAAAGCAACTCCACCAATTCCAAAAGCAAGTAAGCCTTCTAAACAAATTCTTCCATGAAGATTTAAGAAAAATCCATCATAGTCCCACCATCTAGCATGTTTAAATGTTTCTAAGTACCAAGCAGTTCCATATTCAATAGTTCCACAAAGGAGTATGACTAAGAAAAAAGTTAAAATAGGACGATTTCGAAAATCTTTTAAAACTAATAGAATAAGAGTGAGACCCCAACCATAGATTTGTAACCAAGGACCATGAAGTGTTCCACGATTGGCAAAAAATCCATATTGAAATAAATTTAGTCCCACTTCCCAAATCCATCCGATAATTGAAGCAGTGAAAAACATTAATAGAATAGAATCCCAAGTATATTTTTTGTTATAGTCAGTATGGAGCCATTTTTCTTTTGTTCTTTCTTCGTAAATGTATTTTTCACTAGGATAGATATCTTCTATATTTAAAAGTTCTTTATCTCGTAATTCTTTGGCATTTGGGATTTTTTTCTTTTTTCCTTCTTCTTTCAATGTAAAATAAACTTCTATTATACAACATTCTTTATAAGGGGTAGCAAAAAGAATACCGACTAAATGAAGAGTACATATATCTAAAATGTACCAACCAAGCAAAGTCATATCTAATTTAAATACTTCCCATTTGTGTCCTTTCATTAAATCTTCTGATAACTTAATGGCATCGTTTCCATTTATTCCAGGATTTTCTGCTAAAATGTAGGGAACGAAAAGGTAAGCATAATGCTTTATAAAACCACCAATAATGGTTAAATACCAAAGCCATTCTTTTATTGTCTTATAAAACATAGTAAGTGTTATATTTTTTAAGTGTTGTACTTTATATGGTTGTAAAATACGAATAAACTTTGTTTTTTTATGATTTTTATTTTCTAGAAAAAAACGTTTTTCTCCAACAATTAAGACATTTCTAATGAAAAAGAAATAAAGAAATGATAAAATAGCTCCAAGTAAAATAATAATGCTACTCCATAAATGTTCATGAAATACAAGTTGGTTAAAGGAGTTTATAATGCCAAAGATAAAACTACCGGATGCGGTAATGTTATTAAATACATTGGCAAGTATTCCTCTTGTTGGCTTATAAACGGATAAATTAATATGGAAATTTCCTATTGTTTCTATTGTTTCTCTTATTATATCGGAGTTAATCGAACTAGAGAAAGGTGTTTGGATAGAAACAGATGGTAAACGTAAATGATTTTTGGTAAATAAATTAAAATTTCCAAGTAGAATAGCCATAAAGAAAACAACTGCAATGGTACGCCAATAATTTTTCTTTACTATATGCTTCGCGTTCTTTTTTAACTCTTTTCTATTCATTTGGTACCTCTTTTTAACTATAAATTTATGATTAAATACTATCTTGTTTTAAAACTTTTGTCAAATTTTGTTCTTTGACATCTTATATTATAAGGAAAGTAAAGAAAGGTGATTGATTTGTATACACTTTTTGATTATCTAGAATGGCGAGGGGATATTTCATTTGCTGAAAGTCCTATAAATGAAGTAGATAGTTTAATTTTTTGTGCATTTTCTTATTGTAATATAAAAAGCCTTTTGTCTTACCAAGAAAGAAAAACGATTAAAGATTTGTATATTGATTATCAACAAATAAAAGAAGATAATTTATTTAAAAAAAGCCAAAATCGTTTATTTCAAATGTTAAGTGAAAGTAATCGTTTTAAAGAAGTGGTGGTGACCCGTTATTTTAATGAAGTGAATGATACGAAAGAAATGCAAATTGCTGGTATGACATTTATTTTACCAAATGATGTGTTGTTTGTAGTTTTTAAAGGTACAGATGAAACATTAACAGGTTGGAAAGAAGATTTTGCCTTGAGTTATAAGAATATCATTCCGGCACAAGAAAAAGCAGTTGCCTATTTGGATGAAATCTTATCTTCTACTAAAAAAAATGTTTATGTGGGAGGACATTCTAAAGGAGGAAATCTTGCCATGTACGCGTCTTTGTTTTGTAAAGAATTTGAAAAGCTTATGCAAATTTACAATTTGGATGGACCTGGATTTACCAAAGAAATAATAGATTCAAAAGAGTATCAAGAACGAAAAGAAAAAATAGTTACTTATATTCCAAAAGCAAGTATTGTGGGGAATATTTTAAATCAAGATACAAAAACTATCATTATTAAAAGTAAACAAATTGGATTATTGCAACATGATTTGTATTCTTGGATTGTTTTAAATAATCATTTTATTTATATGAAAGAGTTAAGTAAAGAAGCTACCACTTTAAGTAATATATTAAATGAAACATTAGAAAAAATCCCAAAAGAGCAAAAAGAAAAAATTATATCTATCTTTTTTGAAATTTTGGAATCATGGAATATATATGATATAGAAAAATGGTTTGGTAATTTACTTGCTTCTAATCATTTGAATAAATACAATTTGAACATGGAGGACTTAGCACTTCTTTATAGGATAATTCCACTCATAAGAGAGATAATGAAAAAGTTATTGTGATTGATGTAAATTATTTGACAAATTGTCAAAGTTAAACTTGTAGTTTAATCGAAAAAGATTTATCATAGTTTTACATTATTTTGAAAGGAAGTCTTTAAATGAACGGAAAAAGTATAAAAAAGGAATATAATATAAATGATTTTAGTTTTGGACAAGTGGCTATAATTTCTGCTCCTTATGAAAAATATTGCAAAGAATTCCAAAGAGATATTCCAATGCATCATAAAAGCGATAGAGAATACACGTTATTATTACGTGACGGAGATAGGATTATTGATTTGAAAAAAAAGGATAGAAAATTTTATATACCAAGAGATAGAGAAAAAAATAGTATCCTAGGTAGCCCTTTAGAGGAGGATTGCCAAGCATTAGGTCTTTCTGTTTCTACAAGAGTTAGTGAAGAAAAAAGTAGTGTAATAGAATTTGAATACCCTCTAGGGGAGTATTGTCAAGCATTAGGTCTTTCTATTTCTACTTGTACTTGTAGGGAAGCATTGAAAATTGTAAAAGATAATGCTCGCTTTTTTGGACTTTATACTTCTATATTAAGAGCAAATAAAGAATTAGAAGAAGTAAAAAGAGAACGTTAGTCTTCTTTTTAAAGTACAAGGATGAATATTTATAAATCTTTAAATGAAGTGATTCATATATAGAAGAGAATTTAGATAAAGAAATCAGTCTTCAATCTTTAGCTAAAATGGTAGGAATTAATGCTCAAAGTTTACAAAATGTATTTCTGCTTATTACTAACGTAAGTGTAAAAGAATATATTCGTTTTCGTAGGCTTTCTGTTTCGGCGAGTGATTTATTAAATGGCGAAAAAGTAATGGATGTAGCGATTAAGTATGGATACAATTCTGCTGTCTCTTTTTCAAGAAGCTTTACAAAGTTTCATGGGTTTAAACCAAGTGAAGTAAAGAAATATGAGGATAAAATTAAATCTTATATCATTTTAAATTTTGATGAAGATAACAAGTCTTTGTTAGATATGTCCTATAAAATAGAAACGAAGGCTTCTTTTACACTATATGGAGTAAAAAAAGAAACAGATGAAGCTCATATAGGGAAAGAGGCACCTTTATTTTTTAGTAAAACGAAAAGGAAATATGAAAAAGAGTATGGTCCTATAAAGTATGGTATGGTTTCTTATGAAAAAAGATTTTTAAGTAAAGCATTAGAATATTGGTGTTTGTATGAAGAAGAGCATGAAGGTTTTTGCAGTATAGTTTTTCCAAAAAGCAAATGGCTTATCTTTACAATAAATTCTGGAGAAGCAAGAGATATTCAAAACTTATCTCATAAGTTTTACAAAACCTTTTTTCCTAAATCAAAATATAAATTAAAAGATTTGCCAGAACTAGAAGCTTATAAAGAAGTGACAACAGAATTTTGGATTGCCATTGAATAAAAAAGGATAGAATTTTTATTTTAATAGAATTCTATCCTTTTTTTTTGTAATTTTTGTTTCATAAAATTTTTTAAAAGCTAAATATAAATAGTAAGAATCTTTGCTTCCCATAATTTCTCTTGCCCCATGCATAGCAAGTTGTCCAAGACCAATATCAATAGAATCAATACTTACATGTCTTAAACTAATTCCTGATAAAGTACTACCACTAGTCATATCATTTTTACTCACAAAATCTTGGTAAGGAACATGAGCACTTTCACAGATTCCCTTAAATAGAGAAGAAGTAATGCTATCCGTAGTAGAAGAAGAATCTTTTGAAATGACGATTCCATTATTTAACAAAGCTTCGTTGTTGTCATCACTATTTCCGGGGTGGTTCGGATGAGTGGCATGGGTATTATCAGCACTTAAAATAGTAGAATTGTTTAAAATAGTGGCTAGTTCTTTTTCTTCTTGGGCGGTAATTCGTTTTAATATATCCATTAAAAAGGAAGAGTCAGCTCCTTCTTTGGTTAAACTTCCGATTTCTTCACTATTAAAAGCACAAAAAATAGTATTGTTTTGGTTTTTCTTTTGGTTGATAAATCCTTTTAAAGCAGGATAGACACAAGCTAAATCATCAATTCTAGGAGATAAAATGCATTCATTTTTTAACCCAAAATAAGTAGGTTTTGCTACTGCATATAAAAATAAATCATAGTCACAAATCTCATCATTGGGTTTTAATTTAATTTGTCCACCTATTAATTTCTTTATTGGTTCTTTTGTGTTTGTTAAAGAAAGAAAAGGTAGCATATCCACTTGACTATTTAAACTTAAGTCTTCGTTTGCTGTTGCGTTTTGATGGATGGCGACACTAGGGATACAAAGAAGAGGTTTATTTATATCAACAATTTCTTTATAATAAGTATTCTTATTTTTAATAATGACACGTCCTGCAATGGATAAAGTTTCATCTAACCAAGCATAGTTTAAAAGGCCTCCATAAGGAGTAACATTGATTTTTAAATAGTTTTTTTCGTAGATAGCATTTTTTGGCTTTATAGAAAAGGCAGGAGTATCTATATGTGTACAAGTGATATTAAAACTATCATGATTCCCTAAAGTAAATGCAATAATAGAGGCATTGTTTCTTGTTACAAAGTATTTTTGATTGTTTTCTAAATTCCATTTTTCATTTTCTTCTAGTTCTATAAAATGATGTTCTAAAAGTATTCTTTTGATTTCTTTTACCCCAGTAAAAGAACAAGTAGCTTTTTCTATAAAGGAAAACAATTCTTCATTGTATTTTTTTTCGTTCATTTTTCTTCACCATTATTAGTATGGTTTCTTATGCAAAATTTATAAATTTGTGATAAAAAAATTAGATTGGGTGTGATAGTAGCACTTACTAATACTTGCTTATCCTCATAAGTTATAGTAAAGGAGGAAAAAATAAATGAATGAAAATAATAGTCCATCTTACAATAGAGCTTTAGAAATTGTCAATGATTTTGCTTGTAATTTTAGACCTACGGGTTGTTGTTGTGGTGGACGAAGTATTACAGGTCCGACAGGACCTACAGGACCTGCGGGAGGACCAACAGGGCCAACGGGACCACAAGGAATCCAAGGGTTACCCGGAGTAGCAGGAGCAACCGGACCAACGGGGCCAACAGGACCACAAGGAATTCAAGGGTTACCCGGAGTAGCAGGAGCAACCGGACCAACGGGGCCAACAGGACCACAAGGAATTCAAGGGTTACCCGGAGTAGCAGGAGCAACCGGACCAACGGGGCCAACAGGACCACAAGGAATTCAAGGGTTACCCGGAGTAGCAGGAGCAACCGGACCAACGGGGCCAACAGGACCACAAGGAATTCAAGGGTTACCCGGAGTAGCAGGAGCAACCGGACCAACGGGGCCAACAGGACCAC
>CAJUKB010000020.1:21613-26353 GCA_910587325.1 uncultured Bacilli bacterium
CAGGACCACAAGGAATTCAAGGGTTACCCGGAGTAGCAGGAGCAACCGGACCAACAGGGCCAACGGGACCACAAGGAATCCAAGGACCTACGGGACCTGCAGGAGAAAGTGGAACAGGACTTTCAGCATTTGGTGGAAAATACAATAGTACTACACAACCTATATCTTTGATTGCTAGCGTTCCTACTCAAATAACATTATCATCTAATATGCCTGTTAACAATGTAGGATATACTACGGCCAATAGTGTAACCATTAACGAAGCTGGGGAGTATGAAATCAATTTTTCAGCTAATGTAACTTCTACAAATTCTGCTACCATTTCCCTTGACGTAAGAGATAATGGAGTAGCAATAGATTCTGCTATGATTACAAATACCTTCTCAGACGGAGAAAACAGAATCTATAGTGGTAGTGTAATTAGAACTCTTGTTGCAGGCGATGTAATTGACATGGCTATTACTCCAATAGAAGTAGCAACAGGTTCTATAAATAACGCAGCTCTTAGTGTGAAAAAATTAGATTAATTAGATAAAAATCAAGTATACTTTATTTAAATAAAGTACTTGGTTTTTTCTTAATCTTTATTTGCTTCATCTTTTAAACTATTTAATTCTTCATAAATTTTATCAATTGCATCTAGTAGAAAGTCAACCTCTCCTCTTTGTGTTTGATTACTAATATTGCTATCCGTAGTAAAGGGACCACCTCCTTGTTTACTTTTCTGACTATTAATATTGATGTTGTTATTTTCAATTCTAGATTCAATTAATTGTTGTTGGGAGGCATTAGTGGCTAAATATTGTCCTAATAACATAAACCAATTTCCTAAAGAGTTTTGTTCGTTAGCGTTTAAGTCTCCAACTAAAACTATACCAATAGCCACTGCTATTAAATTAAAAGTAGTAGGGTGAATATTAGGAGGAAAATTTTGATTCATATTGTTTTCCTCCTTTTATTTCATTTTATTCGCTTTCTATTTAATTTAATAATATCTTAACAAGAATAGTTGCAATTTTTAAATATTATGTTATTATCTTATTAGGCCGATTTAGTACAGTGGCAGTACAGATGCATGGTAAGCATCAAAGGACAGTTCAATTCTGTCAATCGGCACCAGTAAGCAATCTGTCCGAACTTTTATAGTTTTGGACTTAAATATATAAGTATCAATTTCTAAAGAAGTTGGTACTTTTTAATTGTTTAAGTTTAGGAAAGGACAGGTTTAAATGGTAAATATTACAAAGGAAAAGTTAGAAATTGACAACGAATTAATGAAAAAAATTGAATTTATATGTAGTTTTTGTAATACTACACCAACCATTATTAATGGTAATATTAGAAAAATTAATAAAACGAATTTAAACTACATTGAACCACATAGAATTATTATCAAAGGTATTACATTTCTAGCATTTAATTATTCCAATGAAATATTTGTTGAAAATTTATCTAAAAGAATTAAATTATCAGATTTAGAGACCTATATAAAACAAATAAACTAAATATATATAAATGTACTAACTTCTTTTAAAATCGTCTTAAAATAGGCAAAAAATGGTAATTATGTCTTGACTTTACATTAAAAGAATCTATAATAGGAAAGCAATAAAGGAAGTTTTATGTTTTTGTGGGGTTAATATAAAACAAATTTAATATACAACTGATAGAAATTTATAGAGGTGTCAAAGACATAAAACCAAGTTAAGTGTCTTTGTCGCCTCTTTTTTGATGAAGAATAAGAAAGGATTTAAAGTTTATGAATGAAGAAAAGAAAATTGCAGGAATCTATATTAGGGTCAGCACAGAAGATCAAGCCAGAGAGGGTTTTAGTCTACCAGAACAAGAGAAAAGACTTCGTGCTATGTGTGAGTATAAAGGTTATGAAATTTATAAGATTTATAAAGATGCAGGAATTAGTGCTAAAACTGGGAATTATAGACCAGCATTTGAAGAATTGAAAGAGGATATTAAGAATAAAAAATGTAATACTATTGTTGTATTAAAACTAGATAGATTAACAAGAAGTGTTTATGACTGGGAAAACATAATGAAATTTTTAGAAGAAAACAATGCTTATTTAGATTGTGCAAATGATGATATAAATACAACTAATGCTAATGGTAGAATGGTTGCAAGACTTTTAACAACTGTTTCACAAAACGAAATAGAAAGAACAAGTGAAAGAACTAAAATAGGTTTAGCTGGTGCTATAAAAGTTGGAAATATTCCAAATAAAGCACCATTTGGTTATAAACATGTAAATAAAAAACTTGTTATAGATCCACTTAAAAAAGATGAAGTAATAAGAATATTTAATTTATATTACGAGGGAAATTCCTATCAAACTATCTCTAATATTTATAATGAAGAAAAAGTATTTGGAAAAACAAATTGGTGTGATAGTACGATTTTAAGAATATTAGAAAATGAAATTTATAAAGGCGATTATGTGCATGGAAAAAAGACAAATCATCCTACCTATTATGAAAATGTCGTTGAACCACTTGTATCAAAAGAATTGTGGGAAGAATGCCAAGTACAAAAGAGAAAAAACTCTAGAAATTATAAACGAGATAAAGAATATTTATTTTTACAAAAGTTAAGATGTCCTAAATGTGGAAGAATATTAGGTGGTAATGCAACAAGAAAGAAAAATGGTAAGGTATATTATTACTATCAATGTAATGTTTGTAAAATAACAATTAAAGAAACAAAAATAGAAGATGCAGTTAAAACATTACTTGCTGATATTTTGGAATATGATAATGTTGTTAATGAGTTCTTTTTACCAGTCTTAAAATCTAAAATAGATAATCCAAAAGAAGAATTAAGTAAAGAAATAAAGAACTTAAATAATAAAAAAGAAAGAATTAAAAAAGCATATATTGATTCATTATTTACTGAAGAAGAATTTAAAGAAGAAACAAAAATAATTGAAGAACAACTTGAACTTATCAATTCAAAACTATTAGAAAACGAACAAGCAGAGCAATTAAACTTTACTATTGATGATATTCTCTTAAAAAGAGATATGGACTTTATCAATAAAGTAAAATTACCAATATCTTATTATGCGTTTAATGAGAATTGGGATTTACTTGATAGAGAAACTAAAGCAGATATTGTTATGAGATATATTGATGATGTTGAACTTGAAATGAAAAGCAATAGTTACGAAATTAAACAAATTAATTTTAGAAGTACATTTTATAGTGATTTTGAAGAATTATATAAGCAAGGTTATATTGATAAAAAAAGACCACTTACTTACAATTTTAATGGAATATGCGTAGACACAATAGTTAGGTATAGTGAATACTTATCAATTAAAGAAGTTATGCAAAACTTATATAGATTAAATGAATATTATGAAGTGAACTTTTATAAAGGAACATACTATAAAGAAACTGAGAAATTAGATATGCTACCACTAAAAAATGGTGAAGTGCCTATCAGAATATTCCCATTACAAGATAATAACAATGGAAATGAAAACTGGGTATCAATGGGAATGCTTGCAACAAAGAATAATCCTAATGATATAAAAGTAAATATTAGAGATGTATTTGAAACAATACCAGATAATGTGGTAGAAAATGATACTTCTAGTCAAGGGTAAGTTTATTTACTCGTGAAACCCTTGACTAGAAATAATTAGATAAATAATGGAACAAGTTTAAAACAAAAGGTTACTTTTCTTGTTTTAGACTTATCTATTATAAAAGATTTTTTGATTACTTTTTTCTAAAAAAAGTAAAAACAAACGAACACGTTTTGTTGTCGCAAGACAATGAAAGTGGGAAAAGTTTGTTGATAGAATTATGAAATAATTGCTTACGATAGTTTGCAATTACTTGAATAGTTTTCATAGATAAAATAATAAGCAGTGCTTATTATTTTATCTAAAGTCTTATGTAGTTTTATTTCATTACGAAGTTTTGAAATATTACGAAATAAGACGGTGGATTCTAAGGTTGCCTAAACCTTAGCCCCCATATTTTGATACTTGTGTCAAAATATATAGGGGGTTAGAGATTTTGACAAAACAAAATTACCCTACTATATCTAGTAGGCTCTATTCTAACAAAGGGAGTTATGAATTTATGGAAGAATTATCATATTCATTACATTTAGGTAATGATAAAAACAAATCAAAAAAAGCAAGAAAAACAGCAAAAACGAATGATACTAATACTACTTCATTTAATAATAATGCTATACAAAATCATCAGCAATTATCAAAAGTTGATAAACATAATTTAAGAAAATATGATGATGACAAAGAATTAATTTGCATAATAAAAGGTACTACATCTATTGTAGAAGATACAAAAAATATGTATTTAGAATTGTTTGAAGATGCAAGAACTAAATATAACGAAAAGCAAACTAGAAATGATAGAAAGATAGAAAACTATTTTAATCATATTTCAAATGATAATAAAAGAGATCTTGCTTGTGAGATTATTATTGAACTTGGAGATATGGACTTTTGGGCTGATAAAGATGATAAATTTAAGCATAAAATGGTTGAAGTTTTTAAAGACCAAATAGTAGATTTAGAAGAAGTTGTACCAAACTTCAAAATCGCAAATGCAACTATTCATTTTGATGAATCCAGTCCACACATACATATTGTTGGTGTTCCTTTTAAAGATGGAATGAAAAATGGTATGGAAAAGCAAGTTGGTAAATCTGATGTATTTAATAAAATAAGTTTAGTAAATATTCAAGATA
>CAJUKB010000021.1 GCA_910587325.1 uncultured Bacilli bacterium
GTATCATTTTAACTAATTATAAATAGGTATCATTTCTAAAAAGGATTAACAAATTGCCGAAAACATATTGATTTTTATAAGTATGTATGATAAATTATGTTTAACAAAGCACGAAAGTGTTTTTTATTTGGAAAAAGGAGTTTTTTGGATGGCAAAGAAAAAAGACAAAAAAAAGAAAAATTCTAAGAAAAAAGAAGGATTTTTTAAAGGAATTAAGTTAGAATTAAAAAAAGTAACATGGCCTAGTAAAAAGGAAGTATTTAAGTATTCTATGGCCACACTTGTATTTTGTATTGTGGTGATGGCTTTCTTTCAAATTTTAGATTTAGGATTATCTGTTGTAAAAGGAGTGTTTAATTAATGGATAAGTTATGGTATGTTATTACAACGTATGTTGGACATGAGGACAATGTTAAAGAAAAACTAGAAGCTCGTACGGAATCTATGGGAATGCAAGAAAATATTTTCCGTGTGATTATTCCAACTACAACAGAAGTCGAAGTAAAAGACGGTGTGCAAAAAGAAAAAACAAAAAAGATGTTTCCAGGATATGTTTTTGTGGAAATGGTTATGAGTGATGAGGCATGGTATGCTGTACGTAATACTCCAGGGGTTACAGGATTTATTGGTTCTTCAGGTAAAGGTGCCAAACCAACTCCATTATTGCCACAAGAAGTGGATAGAATACTTGTTAATATGGGAATTTCAAGAGTAGATGTGGAAGCTGAACTTAAAGTAGGAGAAAAAGTAAATGTAATTGATGGACCATTCAAAGGTATGATGGGTACAATTGATGCAATTGACATGGAAAATAATAAGTTAACTGTATTAATTGATTTATTTGGGCAAGAAACACCAGTTGAAGTGGAACTTTATCAAGTAAGTAAATAAAAGAATTGATTATTCAATTCTTTTTTTGGTAATATAGTTTAAAGGTGAGGTAAAATGTATTATATTGAACAAATTGATGACGAATATGTAAAATATGTGGTTTCTTTAGATGAGGAAAAGTTAAAAGAATTAAGAGATGAAATCATTAGAAATTGTGGGGAAATTATTCATTATTGTTATCTATCTCCTTCAAGACTAGAGAGCATAGTACGACAAAATAATGAATTAAAATATATTGAAAACTTTAGAACAAAATATGTAAGATATAGTAATAAGCATGGGGAAATATATGTGTATAGTTATGATGCATATGATAATACAAGACTTAGTGAATTAATTGACTCCTTATTAGGAGGTGATTCTTCTGTAATATCAGAAATAAAAAATCCAGTTTTTAAAAGAATGAGAAAGACGTTAAAATTGAGAAATCCTAAAAAAAGACTAAATGTACTTTTATCAAAAGAAGAACTTAGTGAGAAAGAAATGTGTAAATTAGAAGAGTTAAAACAAAAATTAAAGTTTTATAACAAATATCAAAAGTTAAACAAAGAGCGAAAATCTGACATTGAATATTATCCGTTAGTACTTACATGCATTAATATGATTGAAATTGAAAGAATCAGTGTTGCTAAAATAATAGAGTGGCAAACGTTAGTACAACAAACGAATAATACTTTAGAAGAATTAAAACCTTTTTTTATAGGAACAAATCAGGAAGATATATTGTCACTAGGACTTAAAAAAGAGTTGTAAACACGTAATTTTTGTGCTATTATCTTAATTGCAATCGCATATGTTATATTAGATTGTGTTTAAGTGGGAGGGAAATGCGGATTTGCCCATGACCACTAAACGAAAAATAAATTTTAATGGAGGTGTTTTTCGTGGCAAAAGAAGTCGTAAAGAAAATTAAATTGCAAATTGAAGCTGGTAAAGCGACCCCTGCTCCACCCGTTGGAACATGTTTAGGTCCTGCAGGAATCAATATTCAAGATTTCTGTTCTAAATTTAATGAACAAACTCGTGATAAAATGGGAGATATTGTTCCTTGTGAAATATCTGTTTATGAAGATAGAAGCTTCGATTTTGTTATAAAAACAGCACCAGCTGGATTCTTACTTAAGAAAGCGGCTAAGGTTTCTAAAGGAAGTAAAAAAGGAGCAAACGAAATTGTTGCTACAATTACAAAAGAAGACCTTAGAAGTATTGCGGAAACAAAATTGCCTGATTTAAATGCTTATGACGTAGAATCTGCAATGAATATCATTGAAGGTACTGCAAGAAACATGGGGATCGCTATTAAAGGTGTTAATGATGCAGAACTTCAAGAACAAGCAAAAGAAGCGCAAGTACATGAGGCTGAAATGGCAAAACGTGATGAAGAATTAGCTGAGATGGAAGCAGAAGCACAAGAACTTGCAAGTGGAAACGTAGAAGTTCCAGTTGCTACTGATGAACAAGAAGAAACTACTGAAGAATAGTAAATAAATAAAATTACAAAATAAAAAAGAGTCCGCTAATAAACCACAGTTAGGAGGAGAATTATGAAGAAGTTTGGAAAAAAATATGTGGAAGCTTCAAAAAATGTAGAAAAAAATAAAGAGTATACTATTAATGAAGCAATCAAGTTAGTAAAAGAAACTTCAATTACAAAATTTGATAGTACTGTTGATGTTGCTATTAAACTTAATGTTGATCCTAAAAAAGCTGACCAACAATTAAGAGGTTCTTTTGTACTTCCAAATGGTACAGGAAAATCTAAGAAAATTTTAGTAATTGCTAAAGGTGCCCAAGCAGAAGCAGCAAAAAGTGCTGGAGCTGACTATGTTGGAGATAAAGATATGATTGATAAAATCCAAAATGAAAATTGGTTTGATTATGATGTTATTATTGCAACTCCTGATATGATGCCAGAACTTGGTAAAATTGGTAAAATTTTAGGTCCTAAAGGTTTAATGCCAAACCCTAAAACAAATACGGTTACTGCCAATGTTACTTCTGCAATTGAAGACGTTAAAAAAGGTATGGTTAGTTATAAAACTGATACTTATGGAAACGTACATAGTGTTGTAGGAAAAGTTTCTTTTGATGAAGCGAAATTACAAGAAAATTTAGAATACATTGTAAATACAATTTCTAAATTAAAACCTGCAAGTGTTAAAGGAAAATTTATTAAATCTATTACGATTGCTTCTACAATGGGTCCTGGAATTAAATTAGATAAGAATTCTTTTGACATTTAGAAAATATTTTAATATAATACGAATAGAAAAGCGAAATAAACCGAAGACAGTAGGGGAGAAATCTTAATTATCCTACCGAGGGAAAACGAATACTTATAACTTTTATAAGCTCTTTTTCCTTCCGGAAAAGGGCTTTTCTATTGAGATAAGGAGGATTATATGGCAAGTCAAAAAGTTCTTAATGAGAAAAAAGAGATTGTTGCTGAGATTACGGAAAAAATTAAAAATAGCGAAACTGTTATTTTGTTCCAATACCAAGGTTTAACAGTTGCTGATATTAGCACATTAAGAACAAAATTAAGAGATGCTAATGCAGAAGTAAAAGTGTATAAAAATACGTTACTAAAAAGAGCATTGGATGATTTAAAGCTTAATTTAGATGGATTTCTAGAAGGACCAAATGCGATTCTTTTTGGTAAAGACTTACTAGAACCAATCAAGGTTATCGCTGACTTTGCAAAAGAAAACGAGAAACTTGATATACGAGTTGGTATTATTAGTGGCGACGTAGCTAACTTAGATACCATTCGTGAATATGCAAATATCCCATCAAGAGACGGATTACTTACAATGCTTGCTGGTGGTATGATGCAATATGTTAGAGATTTAGCAATAGGTTTAAACCTTTATGCTGAACAATTAGAAGAAAATAATTAATTAGGAGGAGAAAAATTATGGCTAAATTAAACAAAGAAGATTTTATTAGTGCTTTAAAAGAAATGACTATTCTTGAAGTAAAAGAATTAGTTGATGCAATGAAAGATGAGTTAGGAATTGATCCAAGTGCTGTTGCAGTTGCTGCTGCACCTGTTGCTAGTGGAGCTGAAGACGCAGGTTCTGCATCTAAAACAGTAGTTCTTAAAAATGCTGGAGGAAACAAAATTGCTGTTATTAAATTATTGAAAGAAATTACTGGTCTTGGACTTGTAGAAGCAAAAGCATTAGCTGATAACGGCGGTAATGTTAAAGAAAACGTACCTAGTGATGAAGCAAATCAAATTAAAGCACAACTTGAAGAAGCTGGAGCAGAAATCGAATTAGCTTAAGGGTAGAAAAAATCTACTCTTTTTTTGTTATTATAAAGAAATTGTTAATTTAAAGGGAAAATAGAACTTTCTATATTTATACAACAAGGAAATGGTTATGCAGTTTCAAAATTTTATTTAGAAAAAAGAAAGAGATTTTACATTTGTAAACCTTATTTTCTTTTTAAATTCTGCCAAAATTTAAAAAGAAACAAAACTATCCAAAACGATAATAGAATGTGTAAAGCCCATTAAGGAAAAAGTATATTTTAATTATTATCGTGCTTCAAATGGTTTTTATTTTCTGTTATCGCTATTAAAAGTAGGTCTTGTTCATATTTTTAGCCCAAAAGAAAAAGAAAAGTAGTTGCAACTTTTCTCTTTTTTTGATGGGGTTTAAAATTTTTGCCGGAACTTAAATTATTTTCATGTATTGAATTTAAAAAAAATTTTTTGTATAATCATAATAGGTGATAATATGAAGAAGGTAATTTTAACAGTATTAAAAGTAGTAGTATTGGTTATCTTATTTGCTTGGATAATAATTGTATTTACTGACTACTTTAGAGTAAGAAATGGAAATAATCCAATGTTCTGTTTATCAGAAGAAACAAAAGAATATAGTGATGGTTCTAATTACATTTGTAATGGATTAGGATATAAAATGATACGTTATGAACGTACTTGCTTGACTGCAACGGAATTTGGTCCATTTATTATTAAAGAAAGACAATGTGAGTAATTCTATTTGCCATTATTAGGAACATATATTATAATATGGGACTAGTTGGTGATTATATGATATTAAATAACCATGGTTGGAGTTTGCAACAAATGATTTTATGTTGTGCAATTATATTAATTGCGTTTTTCTTTGTTATATTTTTTAGCATGCAACTTATGAATACATTTGGGGAGACTTTCAAAGAAAGTGTTACAGGAAATGTTACCTATGCAACTATTGAAAGAAATTTAGAACAGGGTGCACGTGCTTATATAAATGAATATTATATGCAAGAAATTGGAAGAGGAACGATTACTATTTTAAAAGAAAATTTAATATATTATGATATTTTAAATGAAAATGATTTTGTAACTACTGAAAAAGATGTTTGTGATGGCTATGCTTTAGTAAGAAAATATAGTGATAATACTTTAAAAGTAGAGCCATATATTACATGTAGCCATTATATTACGAAAGATTTTCAAGAGTGGAGAATTGGTGAAATAAATGAATAAAATGAAAAAGATGTATGTCATTTGGGGAGTTGTAGTAGTCATTATTTTTGGATTACTAACTGCTTTTGGATTTTTATATAAAAATAAATCTGGAGCGTATAAGATATTAGAAGAAAAATTAGTGACAGCTGAAAAGAAATATGCAGATGCAAAATTCCTATATCCTCAAAATAGCGAACTAGTAAAAGTAAGTGCTCAAGAAATGATAGAATATGGTGCATTAGATTCTTTAGAATATGATGGAACAACTTGTGATGGCTATGCTACCATTCAAAAAAAAGGAACTGTTTTTGAATACAAAGGATATGTATCCTGTGAAAATTACAAAACAAAAGGATATGAAGATTGAGTATGACATTTTGTCATATTTTTTCTTGACTTTCATACAATATGGATGATATAGTATTCATGGTTTTTAAATGAGGTTCTATCTAGGTAGAGCTTAATTTAAACAATAATTTGATACACCGGGATGTGTGTTAATGAAAGGAGGACAATATGTCTACAATCAACCAATTAGTTACGAACAAAAGAAAAAAGAAAACTAAAAAGAGTAAAAGCCCAGTTTTAAATGTAGGATTTAATACACTTGAAAGAAAGCAAACAGAACAAAATAGTCCACAAAAAAGAGGAGTTTGTACTCGTGTAGGGACAAAGACACCTAAGAAACCGAACTCAGCATTACGTAAATATGCGCGTGTTAGACTTTCTAATGGTAAAGAAATTGATGCGTATATTCCTGGAGAAGGACATAACTTACAAGAACATAGTGTTGTTTTAGTACGTGGTGGACGTGTTAAGGACTTAATCGGTGTTCGTTATCACATTGTACGTGGAACACTTGATACGCAAGGAGTTCAAAATAGACAACAAGGTCGTAGTAAATACGGAACAAAAAAACCAAAGAAATAAAATTTAGATAAAGGAGGAGATAAAAATGCGTAAAAGAAGAGCGATTAAAAGAGATGTATTACCAGATCCAGTGTATAATTCGAAAGTAGTTACAAAACTTGTAAATCAAATTATGCAAGATGGAAAAAAAGGTACTGCACAAAAAATTCTTTATGAAGCATTTGATATTATAAAAGAAAAAACTGGTAAAGAGCCAATGGACGTTTATAATGCAGCGCTTGAAAATGTAAAACCTGCACTTGAAGTTAAATCTCGCCGTGTAGGGGGTTCTAATTATCAAGTACCTGTTGAAGTAAGTGATGAAAAAAGTCAAACATTAGCGCTTCGTTGGCTTGTTAATTATGCAAAATTAAGAAATGGTAAGGGAATGGCTATTAATTTAGCGAATGAACTTATAGATGCTGCCGAAGGAACTGGTGGCGCAGTAAAAAAACGTGAAGATACTCACAAGATGGCTGAAGCAAATAAAGCATTTGCTCACTATAGATGGTAGGTGGAATTTATGGCAAGAGATGTTTCTATTGACAAATTAAGAAATTTTGGGATTATGGCCCATATCGATGCTGGTAAAACAACTACCACAGAAAGAGTTTTATTCCATACAGGAATTACTCATAAAATCGGAGAAACTCATGATGGAGAATCTCAAATGGACTGGATGGATCAAGAGAAAGAAAGAGGTATTACAATTACTAGTGCAGCAACAACTGCTCATTGGAAAGGGTACCGACTTAATATCATTGATACTCCAGGACACGTAGACTTTACAATTGAAGTTCAAAGAAGTTTAAGAGTACTTGATGGTGCTGTTGCCTTAATTGATGCTCAAGCGGGTGTTGAACCTCAAACAGAGACGGTTTGGAGACAAGCAAATGAATATAAAGTTCCAAGAATGATTTGTGCAAATAAAATGGACAAATTGGGAGCAGATTTCTATTTCAGTTTAGGAACTATTAAAGATAGACTTGGCGCAAATGCCGCTGCTATTCAACTTCCTATCGGAGCTGAAAGCGAATTTAATGGAATAATTGATTTAGTAACAAAAAAAGCTTATCAATATGATGGAAAAGAAGCAGAAGAACCAATTGAAATTGAAATTCCTGCTGATATGAAAGATAAAGTGGAAGAATATAGAAATATTTTAATTGAAGCTGTTGCGGATGCTGATGAAGAACTAATGATGGCTTACTTAGATGGTCAAGAAATCACAGTAGAGTTATTAAAAGCTGCAATTAGACGTGCAACGTTGTCTGTACAATTCTTCCCTGTATTGTGTGCTACTGCTTTAGGAAATAAAGGTGTTAAGTTAATGCTTGATGCTGTTATTGATTACTTACCTGCACCAACGGATGTTGAAGCAATTGATTGTACAGACAAATCAGGAAATGATGTAAAACGTCATCCAAGTGATTCTGAACCATTTACAGCACTTGCATTTAAAATCATGACGGATCCATTTGTTGGAAGACTTTCTTTCTTCCGTGTATACTCAGGAGTACTAAAAAGTGGTTCTTATGTTCTAAATTCAACAAAGGGTGAAAAAGAACGTATTGGACGAATACTTCAAATGCACGCAAATCAAAGAAAAGAAATCACAGAAGTATATGCAGGAGAAATTGCTGCTGCTGTAGGACTTAAAAATACGACAACTGCTGATACCTTATGTGATGAAAAGAACTTCTGCATTATGAAAGGTATGGAATTCCCAGAACCAGTTATTGACATTGCAATTGAACCAAAGTCTAAAAATGATCAAGACAAAATGGCAATTGCGATTGCAAAACTAGTGGAAGAAGATCCAACCCTTCGTGTAAAAACCGATACTGAAACTGGTCAAACGGTACTTTCTGGTATGGGAGAACTTCACTTAGACATTATTGTGGATCGTATGAAACGTGAATTTAATGTAGAATGTAACAAAGGCAGACCACAAGTTGCTTACCGTGAAACCATCACACAAATGGGTGAATGTGAAGGTAAGTATATTAAACAATCTGGTGGACGTGGACAATATGGACATGTTTGGGTTAAATTTGAACCAAATCCTGAAAAAGGTTATGAATTTGTGGATGCAATCGTTGGTGGAGTTGTTCCTCGTGAATACATTCCAGTAACAGACAAAGGTTTACAAGAAGCTATGGCGGGCGGAATCTTAGCTGGTTATCCACTAGTAGATGTTAAAGCTACTCTTTACGATGGAAGTTATCATGATGTCGATTCCAGTGAAATGGCATTTAAGATTGCTGCATCTATGGCTTTAAAAGAAGCTAAAAATAAATGTAAACCAGTTCTTCTAGAACCAATCATGAAAGTGGTTGTAGATGTCCCAGAAGAATATATGGGTAACGTTATGGGAGACTTAACAAGTAGAAGAGGACGTCCTATGGGACAAGAATCTATCGGTAATACTTTAAGAATTATTGCAATGGTGCCATTATCAGAAATGTTTGGTTATGCAACAGATCTTCGAAGTAATACGCAAGGACGTGGAAACTTCCAAATGGAAAAAGATCATTATGAAGAAGTTCCAAAATCAATCGCTGAAGAAATCATAAAGAAAAACAGCGTTAACTAAAAATAATACTTGAAAAACATTCAAGCATTAGATAAAATAGAATAGTAAATTGAAAGGAGAAAAAACGATGGCAAAAGAAAAATATGATCGTTCAAAAGAACACGTTAATATTGGTACTATTGGACACGTTGACCATGGTAAAACAACATTAACTGCTGCAATTACAAAATACTTTGGAAACTTTGTTGATTATGCTGATATCGACAAAGCACCAGAAGAAAGAGAAAGAGGTATTACAATTAATACCGCTCACGTTGAGTATGAAACTGAAAAACGTCATTATGCTCACGTAGACTGCCCAGGACATGCTGACTATGTTAAAAACATGATTACTGGTGCTGCTCAAATGGATGGTGCAATCCTTGTAGTATCTGCTGCAGATGGACCTATGCCACAAACTAGAGAACATATCTTGTTATCTCGTCAAGTTGGTGTACCTAAAATTGTTGTATTCATGAACAAATGTGACCAAGTTGATGATCCAGAACTACTTGATTTAGTAGAAATGGAAATTAGAGAATTATTAGGAGAATACAATTTCGATTCAGAATGTCCTATCATCCGTGGATCTGCTCTTAAAGCTCTTGAAGGCGATGAAGCAAATGCTCAAGCAATTCGTGACTTAATGGCTGCTGTTGATGATTATATCGATTCACCAGTTCGTGATACTGATAAACCATTCTTAATGAGTATTGAAGACGTATTTACAATCTCTGGACGTGGTACAGTTGTTACTGGACGTGTTGAACGTGGACAATTAAATCTTAATGATGAAGTTGAAATCGTTGGTCTTAGAGAAACTTCTAAAACTGTTTGTACAGGAATTGAAATGTTTAGAAAACAATTAGACTTTGCTCAAGCAGGAGACAATGCGGGTGTACTTCTTCGTGGTGTTGCTCGTGACGACGTTGAACGTGGTCAAGTTCTAGCGAAACCTGGAAGTGTTACTCCACATCATAAATTCAAAGCTAGTGTATATGTTCTAAGTAAAGAAGAAGGCGGACGTCATACTCCATTCTTCTCAAACTACAGACCACAATTCTATTTCCGTACAACTGACGTTACTGGTGTTATCGAACTTCCAAGTGGAGTTGAAATGGTAATGCCTGGTGATAATGTTGATATGACAGTAGAACTAATTGCTCCAGTTGCTCTTGAAAACGGTACAAAATTCTCTATCCGTGAAGGTGGACGTACTGTTGGTGCTGGTGTAGTTTCTGAAATTATTGAATAATCAGTAAACAAATGAAAAGTGGAACTTGCTTCCACTTTTTCTTTTGCATAAAATATGGTATTATGAATAAGTAAAAATAGTAGTAGGTGTTTAATATGGCAAAGAGAAAGAAGAAAAGGCATTTAAAAATCATTCCATTTCTTATAGTATTACTATTAATAAGTGGTGGAATCCATTATGGTGTACAGTATGTTCAAAAACAGGAAAATCTTCGTGGATTATTAATCACCAAAAAGCAAAAAGAAGAAGAGGAACGTATAAAAAAAGAGCAAGAGGCAAAATACAATACGTGTTTAGAACGGGAATTTACAGAAGATGAAATGACCGATGCATTAGTACAAAAACAAAACGAAATAGAGGCTTTTATTACAAAAAATCGTTATCAAACTTCAGTACTTTATGAAGATTTAGCAACCGGTTTTTCTTATTCATATAAACCAACTACTGTGTATTATGGTTGTAGTTTAATTAAAATAGTAGATGCCTTGTATTTGCTTAATAAAGCCATTGAAGGTGAGATTAATTTGGATACAGAGACTGTTACTTATACAGCAAATTATAAAAAGGCTTTTAGTAGCGGAATGGAAAAAAGAAAAATCGGTGAAAAAGTAACGTTGCGTGATTTAATTGATTATGCCATTACTTATAGTGACAATTCTGCCCACTTAATGCTAATTGATTATATAGGTTTTAATACATTAAAAGCGTATGGACAAAGTTTGGGTGCCAAAGTTATCTTAACAGGTGGCGATAATTTTGGAAATCAAACTGCGGAAGATACTACGATTTATTTAAAAGAGGCTTATAGAATTATTACAGAAAATGAAGAGTATGGTTCCTTTTTAAAAAGGATTATGGACAATGATAATCGAAATGCTTTTAATACCGATACTTTACGTATCTATCATAAATATGGCAGTTATGGAGATAACTACCATGATATTGGTTTAAATCTAGATGATGAAAATCCTTACGCTATTTCGATTTTTACTCTACATGAAAATAGTGGATATAAAGAAGTTGTACAAGGAATACATGAAAAAATTCGTGAACTACACCATGCATTTTACGAAAATCGTAAATCTGTTTGTCAAATAGAAGTATATGGAAATTAAAAAATACCAAACTTGGTATTTTTATTTTGAAAATGTTTTAATGTCTGTTTTATTAAACGTTTTTGCAAGTTTCCCTCTTTTTAATAAATACTTATAAACAAAATTCTCGATAACTAAATCATATTCTCCAATAAATTCGTATACTTTTGGTTTGAAACCTAATTTAAATGCATTTAAACCATTGTAGGGATTGTCTTTCGTAAAATCCCCTGTCATTCCATTTAAATCAGCAAAGTCGTAATATTTTTTATAATACTCTAAGATTTTATAATGTAAAAAATAGTTTGGACTAAATCTTTTGTATTTTGTATCATAGCCACTTATGACAATATTAATTCTATTTTGATACTTTATAACTAAAGCTCCTGCTACATAAATAGTTTTGTCTTTACTTGCTTTATTTTGAGCGTCTAGTACATCATTTTTATAAGATAACAGTCTTCTATCTGAATGCATTTTAATATTTAGATTTTTTTCACTATGATTTATTACTAAGCTACTAGCAATTTCTTCATTGTGTTCTAACTCTTTTTCATATGCATTTTTAGAATTTACTAAAAAGGAATTGGTATCAATGCTTACTAAAAACAAATCTACGTTATTAGAATGTTGAAATGCTTTATAATATTTTTTGTAATATAAAGAGTCCTTGTTTCTTTTTTTCTTAACAAAATTATATAAAATATCGATACCGCTATAATCTGCAATTTCTATAGTAAGTCCTTTTTCCATACCTCTTTTGATTTTGTTTCGCGTATTTTTACTTACATTATTTAAAGAAAACTTTTTTAGATTGACAATTCCATTGTATCTAGGCACTTGGGATTCAAAATACAAATTGTCTTTTAGTTTTACATATCCCAAATCAATTAAGTTGTTTTTAATTTCGATATTTTGATTGTATGTTTTTTTATTAGTTTTATTGTCTATTTGGGCTACTGCTATTTCTGGATTGATTTTAATAAAAATAAGTTTTCTTTTGTAGTAGTCTATCATTTTTTCAGTAAATTCTTTTAATAAATCTTGATTAAAATAATCTAGTATAAATCCTTTGGGGGCATAACCATACTTAAAACATTTTGTTAATTTTTTTATCAAAATTAATGAGGCACCATGTACATGATTGTATTCATCCACTAAACCAACAAATTCATAAGCAAACCCGTTTTCTTTCATTAACTCGGCATATTCAAAAGTTTGATAATGGCTTCCTAGTAAACTTTTTTCTACAAAACTTTCAAATTCCTGAATACTTAAATTTTTTATGTACATGTAAAACCCTCCTGATGAGTTTTTATTATAAACGTAAATGAAGTAGTTTTCAAGATAATGTTTTTCTTTTAGGGAAATCAGAACTACAATTTTCTTTTTTGATCCTTCAAATTGGGAAATTAGTGATTTGTATTCATTTTATTTTTATATTATTTTGGCTTTATGCGATTAAAAGTTTGGCTCTTGCCCCAAATCCAAAGTAGTGAGGAGTGGTCGCATGAAAAAAAGTGAACTGCAAATTATACTTGAATTAAAATTGCTAATTGTAGTATTGCTAGCAATAATAGTTCTTTTAATTATTTTTGCTAGTATCCTAGGGGGTATTTTGGTTGGATTTTCGAAAGAATTAAAAAAGCACCATCCGTTTGAGGAAGATGATTGCACAAATAGGCAAGCACTTAACATATTAGTTTAGTGTCTCGCTTAAAATAAGTGTAATATACTTTTTTGTAGATGAAAGGAAAAATTATTGTAGCGAATTGCAAATCTATTTCTTTTCTTGTATAATTTAATTAGGTGATTTTAGATGGAAATCAAATCTGTAGACTTAAAAAATATTGCGGTACGTCAAAGTCAATATCCGGAAGATAAAAAGTGTGAATTTTTACTAGTGGGAAGAAGTAATGTAGGAAAAAGTAGTTTTATTAATACATTAATTAGTCGTAAAAATTATGCTCGAACTAGTTCGAAACCCGGTAAGACTCAAACTTTAAATTTCTATTTAGTAAATGATTTATTTTATTTAATTGATGTTCCAGGTTATGGGTATGCTAAGGTGGACAAAGGAACTAGTAAAAAAATGGGCTTGATGATAGAAGAGTACTTAAAAAATAGAGATGATTTAAAACATGTTTTTTTGCTTATTGACTATCGTCATAAACCGACTGAAGATGATATTTTGATGTATAACTTTTTAAAATATTACAATTTGAGAATTACTCTAGTAGCAACAAAATATGATAAAGTTACTAAAAATAATCGTATTAAGCAAGATAAATTAATTCATGATACTTTAAAATTAGAAGATGGAGAAAGTTTTATTCCTTTTTCTACTATTACAAAAAAAGGGCGTGAAGAGGTTTTTGAAATTATAGAAAGTTATTTATAAAAATTTGCAAATTTTTTACAAATATGTTAATATACTTTAACGAATGGATGTGTTAGACATGTTAGAAACAATTTTATTAGTGGTATCAATTTTATTAATTGCTATTGTACTTCTTCAAAGCAATAAAGCAAGTGATTCTGCTCAAATTATTACCGGTGGAAATGAAAGTTTATTTCAAAATACAAAAGAACGTGGTATTGAACTTTTAGTTAGTCGTATCACTTTGTTTTTGGGTATTGTTTTCTTTGTAGTATCTTTTATACTCTTTATTAAGTAAGTTATAGACTTGCTTTTTTTCTACTCAATGAAGACTTTGTTGCTTTCTTTTTTTCTTTTCTATACAATTTTTGTAGGTGATGAAAAATGGATTGTGAAAGAATTGGAAAATTTATTGCTAAGAAAAGAAAAGAGAAAAAGTTGACCCAAAAAGAGTTAGCAGAAGAATTGAAAATTACTGACCGTGCCGTAAGCCGTTGGGAAAGAGGATTAGGTTGCCCTGATATCAGTTTATTAGAATTATTATCTAAAATTTTAAATGTAACGGTCTTAGAACTTTTGCATGGCGAAGAAATTAAGAAAAAAGAAGAGGAAAATGAAGTCGTAGTTCATTTATTGAATAAAAACTCTAAAAGGATAAAAAATTGGAAAGCAATCAGTTTAGTGGCTTTAAATTTTTTTCTTCTTTTATCTATTTTTAGTTTGTACTTTTTATTTTTATTTCCTTTAAAAATTTCTAAAGATGAAAGTAGAAATATTTATCCGATTGTTGTTGGTGGTATGTCTCCTACTTTAAAACTTTATGATGTTGTGATTACAAAGAAAAAAGACATACAAGAAATTCAATATGGAGATATTATCGCGTATGTATCCAATGCTAAAATATCGAATGGAATGACTTTAATTCATAGGGTGGTAAATAAGAAAAGTAATGAGACAAATGGAGAGATATACTTAGAAACTAAGGGGGACAATAATACTACAAAAGATGAAGGAATAGTTACTCGTGCTAACTTTATAGGAGTTATGGAAAAACGTATACCTTTTTTAGGACATTTTTATCCTTTAGAAGTTTACTCTGGTGTTATTGCTTTTTGTAATGTTCTTATTATTTTTAGTTTACTGCTTTTGGACTTTGTTCAATTTAAAAATCGTAGAAAAAAGTTATAGTTAGTAGTAAAGTTCTTGCTTCCTTGCTTTTTTTTTGGCTCATTGTGGGGTATAATACAATTATGGTGAAAAATATGAAAAATAATAAAGGATTTACATTAATTGAACTTATTGCAACAATAGGGATTATGATTTTAATTGGACTTGTGATTGTGAATAACATGTCTGGAATTCTAAGTAAACAACATGATGAAGAATACAATACTTTTAAAAAGAAATTAGAGGATGGTGCATGTATTTATGCAGAGACAAAATGGGATGATGATTATAGAAAAAATTGTAAAGTCAATAATAATTGTAGTGTTTCCGTTCAACGATTAATAGAAGCGGGGTATATTGAGGAGGATTTAAAAAATCCAAATAATGATGAATTGGTAAAAGATAATCAAGAAAAATACAAAGTAAAAGTGTATTGGACAACTGATAACGTAAAAAATTGTGAAATGAATGGTGAGTAGAGAATATGAAAGAAGAAATTATAAATATTTTAAAGAATGTGTATGATGCCAAAGAAGCGATTGAAATTAATGATATGCTTGCGCTTTCAAGTGCAGAGGAGTATCGTGAATTAGAAGAATGTTTAGAACAACTTGTGCAAGAGTTTGTACTTTATAGAACCAAAAAAGACAGATATATTTTAATGAAAAACTGCCTTAATTTTAAATTGGGACGTTTGACCGTAAATAAAAAAGGATATGGTTTTGTAATTTTAGAAAAAGAAGATGACTTATATATTGCAAGTGATAATTTAAATGGAGCCATTCATGATGATGTTGTCCTAGCAGAAATCATTCGAAGTGGAGTTAAAAAAGAAGGAAAAGTTCTTAAAATTTTAAAACGAGAAATTAACGATATGGTTGGAGAGATTGTTGTTCGTGATAATCAAATGTTGATTGATTTAGATGATAATAAAAAGGATATAGAACTTGTTTTAAAAAAAGAAAGTTTAACAAATTGTGTACCAGGTCATAAAGTAGTAGTGCAACTTGATAAGGAATTAGGTAAGAAAAAATACTTGGCTAGTGTTAAAAGCATTTTAGGGCATAAGGACGATCCCGGTGTTGACATTTTATCTATTGCCTATAAGTATGCAATAGAAACAGAATTTAATGCGGATGTTTTAAAAGAACTTGATACTATTCCAACAGAGGTAGCGGATAGTGAACTACAAGGACGTCGTGATTTAACAGACAAAATGATTTTTACCATTGATGGGGCTCATACTAAAGATATTGATGATGCGATTAGTTTAGAAATGGAAGGAAACTTGTATGTTTTAGGGGTGCATATTGCGGATGTTTCAAATTATGTAAAAGAAAATACTGCTTTAGGAGATGCGGCTATGATGCGAGGGACCTCTTGTTATCTTGCTGATACGGTTATTCCTATGATTCCTCATAAATTATCGAATGGAATTTGCTCATTAAATGAAGGTGTTATACGTTTAACCATGAGTTGTGTCATGAAGATTAATGAACGAGGGAAAGTCGTTTCTTATGATATTTTTCCTAGTTACATTCAAAGTCGTAAGAAAATGACCTATGATGCTGTTAATGATATTTTAATGCGCGATAAAGTAGCGGAAGGTTATGAAGAATTTGCCACTACTTTAAAGAAAATGAATGAACTTGCTCATATTTTAAGAAAAGAAAAAGAGTCACGTGGTTATATTGATTTTGATTTGGACGAAGCAGAAGTGGTACAAGACGAAAGTGGCCGTGCTATCGACATTGTGAAAAGGGAAAGAGAAGATGGCGAAATCTTAATTGAAGACTTTATGATTGCAGCGAACGAAACTGTAGCTAGTCATATTTATAATATGGATTTACCATTTATCTATCGTGTGCATGGTACACCTAATAGTGAAAAAATTGATGATTTTGTAAATTTAGTAAAACTTTTAGGATATGAACTTAAAACGAAAGTAACGGATTTAACTCCAATTACGATGCAAAAATTACTTACTGAGTTATCCGACAAAGAAGAGTTTAGTATTTTATCCTCTATGCTTTTACGTAGTATGAAAAAGGCTGAGTATAGTAAAGACAATATTGGGCACTTTGGTTTAGGAAGCAAGGCTTATACTCATTTTACAAGTCCTATTAGAAGATTTCCGGATTTAACAGTCCATCGTTTACTTAAAAAATATCTAGTTGAAAATGATTTATCGATGTCTACCATAAGTTATTATAATAATGCTTTAGTTGAAATTGCAGAACACTCAAGTGAAAAAGAAGTGGGAAGTGTAAATGCTGAACGTGATGTCTTAGACATGAAAATGGCCGAATATATGGAAAGCCATATTGGAGAAGTTTATGATGGTATGATTTCTACGGTTACGAACTTTGGTTTCTTTGTGGAACTTCCTAATCTAGTAGAAGGACTTGTACATGTCAGTACACTAAAAGGAGATTTCTTTACTTATATTCCAGAGAAACTTGCTTTAATCGGAAATAATACCAAAAAACAATATCGTATTGGAGATATGGTGAAGGTAAAAGTAGTTTCTGCTTCTAAAGAGAGTGCAATGATTGATTTTGAAATTATGAAAGAAGAGAGTACAGATGGAAATCAAGAATAAGAAAGCCTACTATGATTATTATATTGAAAGTGAAATAGAGGCAGGGATTTCTTTAGTTGGAACAGAAATCAAAAGTATAAGAAAAGGCTCTGCTCAATTAAAAGATAGTTATGTTGTGATTAAAAATAATGAAGCATTTTTACTTAATATGTACATTGCCAAGTATGAAGAAGGAAATATTTTTAATCATGACGAACTTCGAACAAGAAAGTTATTACTTCATAAAAAAGAGATAAAGAAGTTAAAAGAAATAAGAGAGAGAGAACGTTATAGTTTAATTCCTTTAAAAATGTACATAAAACGAGGACACGCAAAAGTTTTAGTAGGCATTGCGAAGGGTAAGAAAATCTACGATAAACGTGAGACGATAAAAAAACGTGAAGAGATGCGTGAATCTAAAAAGTATATTTAATTCTTTTTTTAAGTTTTTATGCTATAATTATACTAGGTGGTAGGATGAAAAAAAGAAAAAAATTAAAGAGAACCATTCTTTTTTCTACTATAGGTATTTTGTTACTTGTAGGTCTTATTGTTACCTTTCCTACCTTTTATAAACAATTTAAAGAAGAGAATAAAGAAACGGAGTCAGTAAAAGAAGAAACGCCTAAATTAAAAATATTAGATTTAAATAGTAATGCAAGACCAATAGCAGTCATGATTAATAATATTGGAGTAGCAAGAGAAGTGCAATCTGGTTTACAGGATGCTTACTTAGTATATGAAATGATTGTAGAAGGCGGGCTTACAAGATTAATGGCCATCTATAAAGATGCCGATACAGCAAGAATAGGAAGTATTCGTAGTTCAAGACACTATTATTTAGATTATGCTTTAGAAAATGATGCTATTTATGTTCATTGGGGTTATAGTGAATATGCGATGAATGATATTACTAAACTGCATATTAATAATGTCAATGGTTTAGTTTATGGCAATAAATACTTTTGGAAAGACAATACTTTGAAAGTAGCAACGGAACATCGAGCATTTACGAGTATGGATTTAATTCAACAAGGAATGGAAAAGTTAGGGTATAGAAGTACTACTGATGAAAAGCCGCTTTTAAATTATAGTGTAGAAGAACTTGATTTAAGTGAATTGGAAGGTGTTATTCCTGCCTATAATGTTAGTATTAAATATTCCGGTAGTATGACTTCTTCTTATGTATACGATACTGATGCAAAGAATTACAAAAGAAGTGTCAATGGAAAAGCTCATACAGATTATGTGACGAAAGAACAATATACAGCTAAGAATATCATTACGTATCAAGTGAAAAATACAACCATTTTAGGAGATGTAAAAGGAAGACAAAATTTAGATAATATTGGAAGTGGTACTGGATATTATATTAGTGATGGTTATGCAGTTCCTATTACTTGGTCTAAAACAAGTCGTAGTGCTAAAACAATTTATAAGTTAAAAAATGGAGCAGAACTTAAAGTAAATGATGGAAATACTTATATTCAAATACAACCTGTTGGAGGAACTTTGTCTATTTCATAATCTTACATAAAAAACATATAGTTTAGATAAGGAGGAAATATCGTGCAAACTTTTATTGATTTTTTAGTAAATAATTATTTATGGTTTATTATTATTGCATTAATTTTAGTATTTGCTCTAATAGGGTATTTGGTAGATACAAGTGAAAAAGCAAATAAAAAAGAAGCGTTAGAAAGTGATTCTTTAGAAAATGAAGGAGCTTTAAAAGAACCTATTAAAATGAATGAACCTATAGAAAGTTTAAATATGGATATGGGTACGGAAGAAATACAAGAACTTGATAAAGATATCATTGTTATGCCAGCTAAATTAGAAACACCGATTCCAAATGTGGAACAACAAGAGCAAAATACAACGGAAAAAACAGAAGTATTAGAGGATTTTGAATGAAAAAAGATAGGAAATATAAAATTCCTATTTTTTAATGGAGCAATTCTTTTCTGTACATATCCATTTTTCTTCAATGGTTTTATTTTTGTCTGGACATTTTAAATATATTTTTAAGCGATATTCTTCATTTGTTGTTTTCGTAAGGATAATATAACTATCTAAATAATTACAAAATTTATTGTCTTCATTTTTAATTTCACCAATTAAATTTAAGTTTTTCATTTCTTCTAGAATAAAAGAAGTAGAATCTCCAATGTTTTTTGGTAAAGGGTTATTTTCAAAATATTCTAAAGTAGCGTTTGAAATGATAGAAATGTTGTTGTTAAATGTTTCATTTTGTTTTTCGTGGTGTTTTTTAATACGGGAAATCGTAAATATGACTAACATCATAATAATGAAAAGGAGGGAGAGTTTAGCTGTTAGTAATTTCCAATTGATTTTTGAAAGCAAAAGGAAAAGAGTGGAATTTTTTTTCTTCGTATTCTTTTCTAGAATTGTTTTTTTTGTTTTCTTTTTAGGTTTAGACTTTTCTTCTTTGGGAATCTCTTGCTTTACCTTTTCAACTTTTTCTTTTTTTCTTTTTTTGTATTTTATTTCTTTTTCTTCGTACATAATAATTCCCTTCTTTTTGAGTATCTATTATACATGAATTTGTAAATATTGTCATATAAATTTTATGGATATTTTTTAAAATTTATGATAGTATACGTATACGGGGCAGTGTATGGCTTTCGACAATTATCACTAGTTAGGATAGCAAGTGGTAGGCATACCTTAAATGCATCAAAAAAATAAATAACAAAACTGAAAAAGCCTTTGGTGGCTTCAATCCTGTTTTTGCCTAATTAAAGGTTTGGGATTACTTCTACTTATTTTCTCTTATAGGGTAAGATAGGGGTTCATGTATATAAGATATATTCTAGAATTGTCTAAGGTTCTAGAATGAATTTTTACTTAAACTAGTTACAAAGTAGGTACGCTATAGCCGGCTTTGTAATGAATTTTAAATCTAGCTAAACTTGTAGAAATTCTATCATAGGGTAAATTGGACAGGAGTTCGAATCTCCTCTGCTCCACCATTGGGAAATCTGTTCTAACTTTTTAGAACTTTATATACAAAAAGTATCAATTTCAAAAAAGAAGTTGATATTTTTTTGTGATTAAAGAAAGGACAGATAAAAATGGTAAGTATAGTTAGTAAAGAATTACATTTTGATGAAGAACTAAAAAAGAAAATAGAATTTATATGCGATTTTTGTAATACAAAACCTACTATAATAAATGGATACATTAAGAATATTAAGAGAACAAATCTCTCATATATCGAACCTCATAGAGTTATTATTAAAGATATTACTTTTCTAGTATTTAACTATTCAAAAACTATTTACATTGGAAATTTAAGAAATAGTATTGAAATCAAGGATTTAGAGGACTTTATTAAGTCAATAGATTAAATGTATTAAAATATAACATTTCTTTCAAAATAGCCTTTAAATAGGCAAAAAATGGTAATTATGTCTTGACTTTAAGATTTAAATATCTATAATAGGAAACCAAGAAACAAGTTTTATGTTTTTGGGGGTTAATATGAAACGAAGTTTGAATTATATTAATACAACTTATTTAGATTTTAAGAGGTGTCAAAGACATAAAAATATTTAATGTGTCTTTGCCGCCTCTTTTTAGGTTTCAAAGATAAAAAGGAGGATTAAAATTGATGAATGAAGAAAAGAAAATTGCTGGAATCTACATAAGAGTTTCAACTGAAGATCAAGCCAGAGAGGGTTTTAGTTTACCAGAGCAAGAAAAAAGACTCCGAGCAATGTGTGAGTACAAAGGTTATAAGATTTATAAAATCTATAAAGATGCTGGGATTAGTGCGAAAACTGGAAATCATAGACCAGCATTTGAAGAATTACTTAAAGATGTTAAAGCAAAGAAATGTAATACGATTGTTGTTTTAAAATTAGATAGATTAACCAGAAGTGTTTATGATATGGAACATATTATGAAATTTTTAGATGAAAATGATGCTTATCTTGATTGTGCGAATGATGATATTAATACTACTAATGCGAATGGTAAAATGGTCGCAAGACTCTTAACTACTGTTAGTCAAAATGAAATAGAAAGAACAAGTGAAAGAACTAAAATAGGTTTAGCTGGAGCGATAGCTTCTGGTCATATTCCACATAAAAGTCCATTGGGTTATAAAAGAAATGGAAAAATATTAGTGCCAGATGTATCTACAAAAGATGTAATTGTTAGAATATTTAATTTGTATTATGAAGGAAATTCTTATCAAACAATAGCCAACATTTTTAAGAAAGAAGAAGTATTAGGTAGAACAAATTGGTATGATTCTACTATTCAAAAAATATTAGAAAATGAAATTTATAAAGGAGATTTTGTTCATGGTAAAAGAACTAAAAATCCAACCTATTATAAAGATGTTGTAGAGCCACTTGTATCTAAAGAATTATGGGAAGAATGCCAAGTACAAAAGAAAAAGAATTCTAGAAGTTATAAAAGAACACTAGAATATTTATTCTTACAAAAATTAAGATGTCCAAAATGTAATCGTATTTTAGGTGGAAAAGCAACAACCAAGAAAAATGGTAAAGCATACTTTTATTACTATTGTAATGATTGCAAATTAACAATTAAAGAAAGTGAAATTGAGAAAGAAATTGAACATTTTATCAATGATATTTATGAGTATGATAGTGTTGTGAATCAAACACTACTTCCTATGATTAAAACGAAAATAGAAAACCCAAAAGAAGAAATTCAAAAAGAAATATCTAATCAAAATCAAAAACTAGAAAGAATTAAAAAAGCGTATGTTAATGGTACATTTAAGTTAGAAGAATATGATGAAGAAAGAAAAATAGTTGAAACAACAATTACTGAACTAGAAAATAGATTAAATGAATGTGAAGTATGTGATGTTTTACAATTTACTCCAGAAGATATTTTGATTAAAAGAGATATTGATTATATTAATCAAATACTTTATCCAGAAGAATATAAAGAAAGAAACTTTACTTGGGAAGAATTAACAAGAGAAGAAAAAGCAAATTTAGTTATGAATTATATTGATGAGATAAAACTATATGAAGCATCAAATCATAAATGCAAAGTAGATGAAATATTTTTTAGAGAAAGTATTGCTAAACCATGTAATGAATTATATGATGCAGGATATATTGATAAAAAAGATTATGCTTTAATGGGAAATGTAGTTACAAAATTAAGATTTAGTGAATACTTACCTTTTGAAAAAGTAAGTCAACATATTTTTAGGTTAAGAGAATTTTATAATGTAGGTTATTTTGAAGCAATCTATTATTACAACAATAAAGTGATGTTCTTTAATGGATATGAAGAACGAAGAATAGTAAGAATATTTCCACTTGAAGATTATAGAAAAATGGATAAAATTGAGCAATTAAAATTAGGTGTTATCTATGTAAAAGATGGTGACAAATCAATACTAGAAAATGAAGAAGATGTATTTGAATATCTACCACCAGTTGTTAATTCTACTGAATATGAATTAGATGAAGAAACAAGAAAAAGAAGAGAACAAATTGAAAAAGAATGGAATGAAATTCAGAAGAATAAATAGAATTTTTTGTTAACTTTTTTTCAAAAAAGTTATAACAATCGTGGCAAGTTTTATCAGCTATGCTGATGAAATTGGCGATAGATTGTTTAGATAAAATAATAAGTTGTGCTTGTTATTTTATCAGAAGTCTTATGTAGTTTTATTTCATTACGAAGTTTTGAAATATTACGAAATAAGACGGTGGATTCTAAGGTTGCCTAAACCTTAGCCCCCATATTTTGATACTTGTGTCAAAATATATAGGGGGTTAGAGATTTTGACAGAGCAAAATTACCCTACTATAAATAGTAGGACTCTATTCTAACAAAGGGGGGTATGAATTTATGGAAGAATTATCTTATTCATTACATTTAGGTAATGACAAAAATAAATCAAAAAGAGCAAGAAGAACAGCAAAAACTAATGATACTAATACTACTTCATTTAATAATAATGCAATACAAAATCATCAACAATTATCAAAAGTTGATAAACATAATTTAAGAAAATATGATGATGAAAAAGAATTAATTTGCATAATAAAAGGTACTTCATCTATTGTAGAAGATACTAAAAATTTGTATTTAGAATTATTTGAAGATGCAAGAATTAAATATAACGAAAAGCAAACTAGAAATGATAGAAAGATAGAAAATTATTTTAATCATATTTCAAATGATAACAAAAGAGATCTTGCTTGTGAGATTATTATTGAACTTGGAGATATGGACTTTTGGTCTGATAAAGATGATAAATTTAAGAAAAAAATGATTGAAGTTTTTAAAGAACAAATAGTAGATTTAGAAGAAGTTGTACCTAATTTTAAAATATCAAATGCAACTATTCATTTTGATGAATCTAGTCCACACTTACATATTGTTGGTGTTCCTTTTAAAGATGGAATGAAAAATGGTATGGAAAAACAAGTTGGGAAATCTGATGTATTTAATAAGATAAGTTTAGTCAATATTCAAGATAAAATGAGAGAATATTGTATTAATTCCTTCAATATAATTTATAATTTAAACTACACTCTTAAAGCAAAAGAAGAAGGCAGAAATGTTGATATTAATGTTGCGAATATGAACGAGTATAAAAAGTTTAAACGAGAACAAGAAAAATATAAAAAGCAACTCAAAGAATTAAATAGTAAAACTGATGAATTACAAAATGAATCTAATGAGATTAATGATATTATAAATAATCTTAAACCTACAATTACGAATAAAAATAACTTTACTATTTCAAATGAAAATGTTGATAAAATCAAAAAGTATATAGAACAAACAAATGATACTACTTCTAATTTAAGAGATGCAAATGATATAAATATAGTCTTAAAAAAATATGAAGATGATTTAAGAGAACACTCTAACGAAGTTAGAAACTTGAAAAAGAAAATAAAAACTCGTGATGATAGAATTGAAGAATTAGAATATAATTTAAATGATGCTAACGAAACTATTGATGAGTTAGAAGACAAGGTATCAGAATTACAAAAAATAGTCGATTACTTTAAAGAATTGTGGAGCAAATTTATTAAATTCTTACAAGACAAATTCTTCTCTAGCAATAAATATGATGATTTCATAAATGATTTGTATGATGAAGAAATACTTGATGATAATGACTTGAAATCTATTGAAAACAGTAAAAATAATGAAAAAAATGATGATTTTGAACGATAATTGTTTGAAATCGTAAAAATTATGATAAAATAATATGTAATTGAGGGAGGTTTAAGAATTTTATGAAAAAGAATATATATTTTATAGATATAAGACCAATGAATGCTTCTAAAATTTTAGAAACCCTAAAGGCATATCTTGAAGATGAAAAAAATGAAGCAAATTTAAAAATGATATTAGCTAATTTAGATAACTTTACAAGTAGTGATGAAATAGATTACTATCAAAAGTTTTGTAGAAATCTTGGCATATCATTTGATCATATAAAAGACTTTGAAAGTTTAAAAAATGCTGTAAGCCTTATTGATAGTAAAAACTCTTTAGTTTTATTAAATCCTTTAATGGATGAAAAGACTTTTTATTTTTGTAGAAATATATTAGATTCTATGAATATTAAATTTGCACTAATTGCTACATGCCCTTGGTATGAAAAAGAAAACGAATATGATTCTAAAATAGAACAATTTAAAGAAATTTATAAACAAACTATTGGAGAAGTTGCACCAGAAATATTTGCAGGGCAAAATTTAAGGATAAATCATTTTGTCGAAAAAGATGCTAAAAAATTGCTTGTTCTTGACTAATTATTAAAATTAAATATTTATGTTAAAAATATGTGCTAACTTTTTTTATTTAGAGCAGCGAAATTGTATTGCTACTTTTTCTATCGTTTGTTAAAATATTAGTAGAAATTGATACAAGTTATGTATTGATTCCTAATTTTTGTGAAAAGTTGTAGATCACAACCGCTATCGCACCATGTGGTTATAAAACAAACAAAATTTGTTTGTATAAAAATATAAAATTAATTTAGACAAGCTAAAAAGAAGGTTTGTATAGTCATGAGTATAAGAGTTAAAAAAGTGAATAGACATGATTTATTAAAAAGAGTGCTAGAATATAATTATAATATAAAAGATTATAATCTTACATATAGCAAAAATGGTAAACCATCATTAGTAGGAAAACAAGTATTTTTTAATTTAAGCTCTAGTAAAAATATTAGTGCAGTTGCTACATCTAAAGTAGAAGTTGGAGTTTGTATCAAACACTTTTTTTATGATTCAGAAATATTAGATAAATGCTTTAATGAAAAAGAAAAAGAAATTATCGCAAAAAGTAATAAGAAAGACCATGATTTTACTACAATATATACTCTTAAAATAGCATATATTAAAATGTTAGATTTTGACGGAAAATATTCATTAGTAGATATTGATACAACTCAATTAAAAAATTGGAGCACAAACGAAAATAAAGATTATTTTGTTTCAGTAGTAGAAAATAAAAATTTATAAATGAATAATCAAAATAAAACCACAACTAAATACGAAGTAGTTTGTTTTTGACTCTGTCAGGTCCACCATAGGGAAATTAGTCGAACTAAATCGACTTTCAAAATATAAAGGTTAATTTCGGTTAATCTTTTTTGTTTGTTTTGGAAGGAGTTTGATTAGTTATGCAAATAGTAAAAGAAAAACTAGA
>CAJUKB010000022.1 GCA_910587325.1 uncultured Bacilli bacterium
ATTCATGTTTGACTTTTATATGTTAACATATTTTTAGTTTCCGAACAACTTTAATCTTTTTTCGCCTAATCTTTTTTCGTATATTACTAATATGTACTCTTAATGAATTTTCATCACAGTCCTCTGTTATCCATACCTATTAAATCGAGTAGTTTATTTTTGGTAATAACTTGTTGTTTGTTTAACAATAAATATTTTAATATTGCATACTCTGTCTTTGTTAAACTCACTTTATTATTACACACAAGTAATGTATGTTTATCACTTAATAATTCCAAATCCTTATACTTTAAATTATCTAATACATTATTTTTATTATCACTTCTTAACTGAACTTCTATTTTTGCTAGTAATTCCTTACTATCAAATGACTTTGTTATATAATCACTAGCACCTGATAGTAAATAATTTACTTTGTCATCACTAGAAATTTTTGCTGAAAGAACTATTATCGGAACATTATTTACTTTCTTGATAATTTCTTCTCCTTTCAAACCCGGCAACATCAGATCTAGTAATATTAAATCATATTTTTCTTTTTCAAGTAACAATAATGCTTCTGTACCAGAATAAGCATTATAAGTATCATAATTTTCTTTTTTTAACAATTCTTCTATAACATTATGAATACTTTCATCATCCTCTATAATTAGAATCTTTTTCAAGGTTTTCACCACATTTCATATATATTATACTAAAAAATAGCAAACCATAAACACGATTTGCTTTATTATTAAATATTATCCAAAACTCCCGCTTTTTTATAAGCGAGGGATAAGTCGTTGAAATTAGTCAAGGGCGAATGAAATGAGTTTATCTTGCCCTTGACTAATAAAATAAAGTATTTCTTTATTTGTTAGTTATATTTGACTTTTCTCTAATTTGAATTATTATACCTTCATTAGTTTATTTAAAGAAACTGAGACCATTAAAAATGACAAAACACCTATGTAAAGAACAAAGAAATGTTATTGAATACTTATTAAATATTAACAAGAATTTTACTTATATTTCTTATTCTATTGATGTTGACAGAACCACTGTTTCTGATGAAATAAAAGGAAATCGCTTTGTTAGAAGTCCTATCTATGATAAATTTGATAAAAATGGAATCGAAAAGATTGCTTATAAATGTGATTTATTATTAAAACCACCTTACGTTTGTAATACTTGTGTAAATAAACGCTATTATATAAAAAATAAATTATATTATAATGCTCGATTTGCTCAAGAAATAAGTGATAGAAGAAAGTCCCAGTCTATATCAGGAGTGGATATCTCTCCACAAACCATTGAAGAGATTGAAAATACCATTGTTCCTCTTATTAAAGATAAAAAACAAAGTATCAATCAAATCTATAACAATCATTCTGACATATTATATTTTTCTAAAACTACTTTTTAAAAATATAATGACTTAGATTTCGTGTGCCAAAGGTGATCCTTTGGAAGCCCAATTAAGCAACATATTACAAAGTTTCACAATGTAATATTGTTGCTCTTTTTATTTAAAAAAGTGTAAAATTGTATTTCATATTGAAAACGTATTGAACTATTATTTTACTAATATTGACTTTAATAATAAAAAATAGTATTCTTATACTAGAAAGTAGGTTGATACATTGGCAAAAATAAACGAAGCAATTAATATGAGTTTTCGTGTTGACAAAGAATTAAAAAAACAAGCCGACACATTATTTAGAGAACTGGGTTTAAACACAAGTGTTGCACTCAACATGTTTTTAGCACAATGTGTAAGAAACCAAGCCTTACCCTTTACTCCAAGTAGAACAGAGAAAAATCACGCAAAAGAAATTCCCAACGAAGAGCAAACAGAATGTAAATCTAATGGCTACTATGATTTTGAAAATATACTATAATTTATAGTATTTTTTTATGACATAAAAAGAACTAGGATTTATAAACACAACCACCTGTCCAAATTCTTTCGTCTTTCTCATTGTATATATTACAACTATTACATACCTTTTTCCCATCTATATACGTGCAATCATTACAAACCGCTTTTGTGCAAGGGTTATCCCTTTCTTTACACAATGGTTTTGTCTTTGTAAAAATAAAATATAAAATTGCAATCAGGCAAAGTAAAAATAAGCTTAAAAACATCAAAAACTTTTTTAAATTAATTTCTTTATTCATACTTAACACCTTGCAAATAGTAGTAGCATCATTTCTACTACAAATAATATACTTAAAAGGCTAATACACAACGCTTGCCAAACTTTAATCTTCATTACAATATCCTTCTAAATCCAACACATTTGTCTTCATCATAAACAAACTCAATTATATCCATACCATGGAAAGTTCCATCAAAAATCACTTCATCATGATAATCTAAAATAAGTCGGTCATATAAATTATATCCTTTGTTGCAATACTTAGCAATTAAGCTCATAAGAGCAATATTATGGGTCACGATTAAAATATTTTTTTCAGGGCTAATTAAAACATCTAACAAAAAATCTTCCATTCGTTTTTGCACATCATTTATAGACTCTCCATCTTCTAATTTAAAATTAAAATCGTGCTCTTGCATTCCTTTTAAGTAACGAAATTCATTGGTCCCGAGATTCCCTACAACTCGCTCGTTTAGTCTTTTATCAATCACCAAATCAATTCTTTTTTCTTCTGCTATATATTTCCCCGTATTCATTGCTCCAAAATATTCAGAAGCATACACCACTTCAATATCTTCTAATACTTTCATTTTCGTTAAAGAAAGAGCATTTTCTTCCCCTTTTTTACTTAACATTGTTTTTTCTCTAGCACTTTTAAATGTAGTTTCTTTAGAATGTATAACATTTGTTTTGCTGACTAAATTATTACTAACAAAATATAAATGTTTCATTTAGAAAATCCTTCCCAAAACACCATAAGAGAAAATAAGCATAATAATTCCTGCCAATACAACACCCAAAATAGCAGCAAGTAAAGATTTTTTCTTATCCATATTAAGAAGAGCGGCAATTAAGCATCCCATCCAAGCCCCTGTCCCAGGTATCGGAATTCCAACGAATAAAAATAAACCTAAGTACTTTAAATTTTCAATTTTCTCTTGTTTCGAATGGGCTTTTTCTTCACACCAAATTACTACTTTTCCTAAATGTTTCCAAGTACGCATCTTACGAAATATTGGATTAATAAACCATAATATAAAAGGAATAGGAATAATATTTCCAATAAAACAAATGATAAAACTTTGCCACATGGGAAGATTAAGTAAACTTGCTGCAATAAGCCCCCCACGCAACTCTAAGATAGGAAATAAACTAATCATGAATATTACAAAATATTTGCCAAATAAACTTCCGGCAGTACCACCAAAAATCCCTATAATAAAATTAGCTAATTTTTGTGTCATACGCTTCACCTCTTAAATCTTAATCTAAATCCCCTTCTATTATTACTATTTTATCATAGAATTTTACTTTTGCCTATCTGCTTTTAAACACAAAAAAACTACTTTAGTTCTAAAACATAAAAGTAGTTGATTCTGACTAGCTTTTTTCTTGTTTCACACGTTTTCGCTCTACAACACTCAATATTTCTTCTTGAAATTCTTGATAAGATACATTTTCTTGCTCCAATACTTGCAGCTGTTCATAATAAGAATTCGCTTCTTGTTTTGTCCTATCTAACTGCTGTTGTAAAGTAAAAACTTGTTCTTCTAGATTTTTATATTGTCCTAATAAATTACTATAAGTCTTTTGGGCTTTTGAATTATCCACATTACAAATCTCGTCATTATAAGTTTCCAGCATCAACACTATTTCACTATCTAATTGTTCTTTTGTTGGTTCTTCTAATTGTTCTAAAGAAAATATTTCGTGATCTTTAATCTTTTTCATAAATTGTTGACAAACCATTTTATAAGCATTTATTTTGCTATCTTTCATAGCAAGACCTTTTAGGATAAATTGTAAGTCATAAGCGGTGTCAATAGTAAGACCTTTCATAGAACTTGCATAGCGTTTTAATGTATCTAATTTTCTTAATTTTAGTGAAATATGTAAAAAACGATTACTTTTATGTTCAGTTACTAAATTATTAATAACAACATTATTGGCATAAGTAATTAATTGGTTCATTAACAATCCTTTTAAATTAGTAAATTGCTTATCATCCTTTGGAAAATAAAGATTTGTCATTGGCATATAGCTAGTTCCATTACGAATTAGTCCATAAAGATTTCCTTCTGGATCTGTCTTAGCAATAAAATAATCACAAAAATAATTTTTTTCTAAGCCAAGTTGATATGTTCTACCTTTATCATATTTACAAATAAATTCTATATCGTTTGGATCAAAATAATAAATAACTTTTTCAAAAGTGGTTAGCTTTTGTTCTATAAAATTAGAAAACAAAGAACTATAAGACAAACGACCTTCTTGTACATAGCGATATACACTATAACTATTTTCTAAAAATTCTTTGAGTAAAAGATAAGCATCGGTATTTTTAAATAAATTTGTAGACTTTATGTAATCAAGTCGGATTCCAAGTAAATGTGCAATCGACCAAGGTGACACTTCAAAAGAAATTCTTTCGCCATTCGCTAAGTAAATTTGGTATTGGTTACAATGCAAAACATTATTTTCATACTTTTTTACTAAATCTTGAATTCTATCAATTAAATTATCAAAATCTGCTTTTGTATCAATAGACATCGCAAATCCCCCTTTTTTGATTAAATAGTATTATACCCCCCCCCCGAAGAAATTGTCAATCCCTAAAAAAAGAAAAGAACACAAAGGTTCGTGTTCTTTAAAAGTGTGAGTTTGAGTTTATATGTTATTTAAAATTGTATAGAGTTATCGTTTATTTATATAATTTTTATATTTTTCAAACTATAGACATCCCTTCCTTTCATGTTCTAATCATAACAAAGAAATATGAAGAAATGGTGAAGTCTAAGTGAAACTTCTACTACTTTACAATTTCAAAGTAAAAGGTTGTACCATGATTTTTTTTAGTATGAACACCATATTTAAACTTGTGCATCTCTAAAATATTACGTACAATCGATAATCCTATTCCTGTTCCCACTACATTTCGCTTGTGGTTCTTTTCATTTTTATAATACTTATCCCATATATAAGGAAGTTCTGCACTTTTAATCCCTTTTCCTGTATCCATAATTTCTACTAAGTAACTTTCTTTCTTTTCCGTTATGCGAATCATTACCTTTCTATCTTTTCCGGTATAATTAATTGCATTGTTCATTAAATTGTAAATAACTTGGTTCATTTTATTCTTATCTGCATGCACTATGGCAACTTGAGGAAGTTCTAAAACAAAATTATAATTTTCTGTTTCTTTCATAATATCATAACGATTTAAAACCGTTTTAATTTGTTCTACCAAATCATACTCTGTAATATTTAACTTTTCACTATTTGCTTCTAACTTAGATAAATCTAACAAATCATTTACGAGTGTATTCAATCGATCCGTTTCTTCAATAATAATATTTAAGTCTTTGTTTCTCTTATGCTTGTCTTTGTAAGTGATATCTCGAACCATCTCCGCATAGGCTTTAATCATCGTAAGTGGTGTTTTTAAATCATGACTGACATTTGCAAGTAAATCTCGTCTTAACTCATCAATTTTTTTCATATCTGTGCATGCATTATTTAAAGTACTTGCAAGTTCATCAATTTCTAAAGTTCCATTTTCTTGAAATACAACATCATAATTTCCTTTTCCCATTTCTCTTGCTTTTTTCGTAATGTTGATAATTGGTTTCGTAATCTTCTTAGATAAAAAGTAAGCAATAAAACAAGCAAAAATAAGTACCAAAAACATAATATAAATTAGTTGACCTTTTAAAATAACACTGGTAGAATCAATATCTTCTAAACTACTATACACAAAGATATAACCAACATCAATATTAATACTATACAAATAGGCTTTCGATTTATAAGTAGGATGAATTAACTTTACAGCATTTTTTTTACTCGTTTTCTCTTTTAAACTATTCTTAATCTTGTTAATACTACTAATATTTTTATCAAGACCGCAACCTACTTGCATGGTATTATAGGTAAACGTCGTTCCAAAATTGGATTCATATTCAATACAAACTTCATTTTGATAAGCAAGAGTGGTAAGTACACTATCTAAACTATCTAAACTCGTACTATCAATTTGATTGACTAACGCATTCATTTTCTTAATTTGATAATGTTCATAACTAAATTGTAAAAATAAAACTTGAAAGAGCCACAAAAAAACAATGATTCCTAGACTAAATAAAATAAGATAAAATAACGTCTTTAAATTTAAACTATTTCTTTTTACCTTAAAACGATTCAATAGTTCTTGCCACTTATTCTTTATATTCAAACTTATACCCTACTTTCCTAATCGTTACAATAAAATCACGATACTTTCCTAAATGATTTCTCAGTGTTTTCACATGTGTATCGACAGTTCTATCATCCCCATAAAAATCATATCCCCAAATATTTTCAAGTAAATTTTCACGAGATAAAGCAATATTTTTGTTTTCAATTAAGTAAATGAGTAAATCATATTCTTTTGGAGTCAAGTAAATAATCTTTCCATCTACATAAACTTCATGAGCGTTACAATCAATTTCCAATCCCTTAAACTTATACATAGAATTGGTACTTTGGTTACGTTTTGTCACTGCTTTAATACGTGCAATTAACTCTCTTGGACTAAAAGGCTTTGTCACATAATCATCTGCTCCTATATCAAAACAGGTAAGTTTATCGTATTCTTCACTTCTAGCAGACAACATAATAAAAGGAACATCGCTAAACTTACGAATCTCTTTTACAGCCGTATAACCATCCATTTTAGGCATCATAATATCCATAATCACAACATCAAAACTATTGTTCTTCACTAAATCAATGGCTTCATACCCATCGCTTGCTTCTAAATAATCCATATTTTCTAACTTCAGATATTCCTTTATAACATCACGAATTAACGCCTCATCATCGACGATTAAAACTTTCATGCACTTCACCTCGTAACTATATTATAACGAATTTGTGAGAATATAGTGAAAAAAGAAAAAATCTATAAAGTTTTTCTTTATAGATTTAACATAATCTTTTATCGTAATAATGGGCGGTTAATTTTCGAATTTGTCCTTCTTCCACTTCTGCAATATAGCCCGTATAATTTTCATACATGGGATGGTTGATATCCTCTGACTTCACTTTAATTCTTGTTTCTTTTTGTTGCCTTTCAAACCCGGAAGGTGCAATACTATTAAAAAATTCTCTTCCTATTTTCTCTCCTTCTGTTAATTCTTTAGTTTTTTGTTTTTCCATTTCTTGAAGCAAATATTCTCTTACTTGTTTTGCGGTTGCACCACCTAAAACATTTACTTCAAAAACTTTATCAAACACTTCTTTCCGACAAAGAATATTCAAACAAGGATCAAATACAAATTCTTCTCCATTAAACCTAAAAACAATCCAAGAATGGTAATAGTCTTTATGCTCAGAAAACTTTAAATACCCTCGGCTAATATAATCGTCATCTTGAAAAAAACAAATAGCACTTGCAGTCGTTTCCCAACACCAACCTTCAAGTTGTTCTTTTTTCATTAAATATAAAATATTTCCTACATATTTTTTAAAATCTCTCATAAATTCTATTGTTAGATAATGTAGAAGCATGTTTACATATTCTAATACTTCTGAACTAATATTTTGACTTTTCAAAAAATCAAATTTTTTTTGTTTTTCCCATTGTTCGTTCTCATATAAATCTTTTCCCTCTATCAATTTCATCTGTAATATATCCAAAGCATCCATCCTATTTCACCTCTTCTTTAATTTTGTTGCTATAATTCCATTTTAAAAAAGAATTAAAAACTAAAAATCTATAAAGTTTTCTATATAGATTTATCGATAATTTTCGTAATCTTCTGAAGTAGACAATAAATTTCCATTATTATCATAATAAGAAATTTGCTTATCACCATTTTCATTCAAATAGGTTATAGAAAAACCACTTTTTATTATAAATTTTCCATCTTCTGAAAGTGTAAACGCATCATCTATGATTGGATACGAATTTTGATAATTTTCTTCAGTTTCCGTTGTATATAATAGTTTTCCATTGTTATTATAATAAGAAATCTGCTTATCGCCAAATTCATCTAAATAGGTTATAGAATAGCCACTTTTTTTTACAAACTTCCCATCCTCTGTAAATGTACTCTCCACAAGAGGCTCCATATATTGATAACTTTCTTGCCTATCATACCAATCATTCACCAAAGATCGTATTGTTTCATAATCGTATCCCGCTTCTTCTAAACGTTGTTTGCGCTCTTCTCCATTACCATATTCTCCTCTAATGACTTCTCTAGCAATAGCACTATAAATACTAAACTCCATTTCCCTAGCAAAAAACATTTCATTTTCTTCATAGCTTCTTTTGCCATTTTCATAATCTCTTATTTCTTTCTTATTATGGTTTAAGATACTATCCCCTTGTACATTCCATTCCATTTCTTTGCTAACATCATTTGTTACTTCTACTTCACTTGTTTGAAGTGCATATTCTGCAATTAACAAAGTCCCAAGCCATACTATACCTGCTTGAATTATCCTATTTCCATTTATTTTCTTTGCAAAATCGCGAATATTTTTGAATTTCATTACAAAATCCCCTCTTTCCTAATTGTCTGTTATCCTATCAAAAAGCCTAACAAAAGTCAAATAATTCTATAATTTATATTGGCTAAATGTACCAAACAAAAAGAGACAATTACTTATCTCTTAAAACCGCATTACATTCACTTTCTACTTTTTTAATAATCGTGTTAAAGACTTCCATAACTTCCTCTTCTTCTAAAGTGCGCGTATTATCTTTAAATACCAACTTATACGCAATGGATTTCTTTCCTTCTTCTATATTTGGATATAAATCAAATACTGCTACACTATCAAGCATTCTCTTGCCTTCTTTTTTTATGACATTTTTAATAGTTTCACTATCAACGGAGTTATCCACAATAAAGGCAACATCTTTTGTAATCTCAGGATACTTACTTGCTTCTTTATATTTGATTGGTTTTACACTAGCTTTATATAACGCATTCATCTCAATTTCACATACATAAATTTCTTCCTTTTTCATACTTGGATGAATTCTACCTATAACTCCGATTTTCTCTCTATCCAAATAAATACCTGCACTAATACCTGGATGTAGACTATCAATACTTTCTCGTACAAAAGAAATACGATTTTTAAATCCTAAATAATCAAGTAAATTTTCAACAATTCCCTTTAGTAAATAAAAATCCACTTTTACAACTATACTCTGCCATTCATTTAAAATATAATTTCCTTTCATAAGGATTGCTACTTTCGTCATTTCCTCAAAATTACTATCGTATGTTTTGGCAATTTCATAAAGCATGACATCTTTTACATTTCTCTTTTTGTTATATTCGTATGTATTTAATAAAGAAGGAAGTAAACTTGTACGAAGTACACTCTTATCAACACTCATAGCATTTGGTAACACTAAATTTTCACGTTCATCGTATTTAAACGTAGAAGCCATATCAGGACTTGTAAGCGTATAGGTTTTACACTCGTTTAATCCAAGCGTTCTTAAACGCTTGCTAATCAATTTCCTGATTTTAACATCTCCAACATATTCTCCACGACGTGCTACTCCTTTAGGTAATGTTGAAACTAAATTATGATAACCATAAAGTCTACCTATTTCTTCTGCAATATCATTAACATTGGCATCGATATCTAATCTTCTACTAGGTATGGTTACAGTAAATACATCTTTATCTAATGTATAGGCAAAACCAAGACGTTTTAACTCTACTTCCATCATATTTGTATCAATAACAATTCCAAGCATACGATTTACATCACTTGCTTTAAACGTAACTATTTTAGGTGTTTTATCAATCACATCATGAGAAACAGTATCCCTTAAAATGGTTGCGTCTGCATATTTCTCTAGCAAATGACAGGCTCTTTCAATCGCCATCTCGGTATACTCATAACTTAAACCTTTCCCATAACGAATACTAGCCTCACTTTTTAAATTTAAGTGACTAGCCGTATTACGGATACTTACGGCGTCAAAAATAGCACTTTCAATTAAAATATTTTGTGTTGAGTCATCCACATCTGTATTTAACCCACCCATAACTCCTGCAATACAAACTGGTTTTTCACCATCTGTAATTACAATATCACTTGAATTTAAAACTCTTTCTTTATTATCTAAAGTTGTAATCTCCTCATTTTCTTTAGCATCACGAACAACAATTTTATCCCCTAATTTATCTTTATCAAAAAAATGTAAGGGTTGTCCAAATTCAAGCATAACGTAATTCGAAATATCCACAACATTATTAATAGGACGCATTCCTGCTGCAGTTAGTCTTTTTTTAATAAAATCAGGTGACTCTTTTAGTTTTACATTCTTTACCATCTTGGCTAAATAAAATGGGCATTTTTCGGTTTCAACTTTTAAAGAGAAATGATTGTTGATAGAGTCACTATCTTCTTTAAAATCACGATTAGGCAAAGTCACTTCTTTATTCAAAATAGAAGCAATTTCATAAGCAAAACCAATATGATAATAGCAATCGTTGTTTCTATGTTTATGAATATCTAATTCATATAAAGTATCGTCATATCCTAAATATTTTAAAGCGTCTACTCCAACAGGTGCATTTTCTTCTAACTCATGAATTCCTTTGTTGTAATTCTCTTCTGTTTTTTCTTCTACACCAAGTTCAAATAGTGCACAAATCATTCCGTTAGATTCTACTCCACGTATTTTACTTTTCTTTATTTCAAAATCTCCAGGCAAAACGGCACCAGGAAGGGCAACAATCACCTTTATTCCTTTACGAACATTAGAAGCCCCACAAACAATTTGGTAAGTTTCTTCATCACTAATACGAACCTCACATACATGCAAATGGTCGCTATCAGGGTGATTACTACATTCTAACACTTCTCCAACTACTAAATGGTCAATATGATTCGTAATGACTTTTTCAACATTAATTCCCGCTTTAGTAATTTTTACTGCTAACTCTTGTAAATCTTCATTTGTAATATCTACGTAATCACTTACCCACTCTAAACTAATCATTGTCTTTCTCCTCTCTATCAAATACACTTAACTCACGTAAATCTGTTTGGTAAAACGTTCTAATATCGTTGATACCATACTTAAGCATTGCAAGTCGCTCTGCCCCAAAACCAAAAGCAAATCCTGTCCATATACTTGGGTCATATCCACAGTTTCTTAACACATTAGGGTGAACAATCCCTGCTCCACTTACTGTAATCCAGCCAGAATTTTTACACAAACTACAACCTTTTCCTTTACAAACAAAGCAAGAAATATCCGTTTCAACAGATGGTTCTGTAAATTGATAATAACTTGGTCTAAATCTTGTCTCGCAAGACTCCCCAAACAACTTTTTAAATACAACATCCATCGTTCCTTTTAAATCCGATAGACTTACTTCTTTGTCAACTAGCAAACCTTCTATTTGCATAAATTGATGAGAATGGGTGGCGTCATCGTCATCCCTTCTATAAGTCTTACCAGGACAAATCATACGAATTGGTGTATTTCCTCCAGCACGCAACATCGTTCTTGCTTGCACTGGAGAAGTTTGACTACGAAGTAATATCTCTTCCTCTTTCAAATAAAACGTATCTTGCGCGTCTCTTGCTGGATGTCCTTTTGGAATATTCAAAAGTTCAAAGTTAAATTTATCTTCTTCTACCTCTGGTCCATCGACAACATCATAACCCATAGACATAAAGACACTTTCTACTTCTTCAATAATCTTTTCTAAAATATTAGGAGCCCCAACAGGGATCTTCGTTCCAGGTAAAGTAATATCAATTTGTTCTTTTTCTAGTTTTTCTCTAATTTCTGCCTCTTCATAATATTTGATTTTCTCTTCTATTTTCGAACTAATCTCCGTTTTTAGTTCATTCAAAACTTTACCAAACTCTTTTTTTCCTTCATCCAACTCTTTTAAGTGCGTTGTTAGTTCACTTATTGGTCCTTTTTTTCCTAAATAAGTAACCTTAATTTCATTCATTTCCTTTAAATTCTGTGCCTTACTAATACTTTCTAAGGCTTCACTTTTTATTTGTTCTACTTTTTCTTTCATTCTATTTCCTCCTTTAAAACTTTTTCTACTTAATTAATGAGTTGTTCTTTATTTGGAATATAATACGTATAAGTTGATGCAAATACATGATTAGATAATCCTCCTAAGGCATATTCCATTGTCACTTCATTTTTTCCCTTACAAAGAATAATACCAATAGTTTCATTATCAAATTCATCTCTAATTTCATTATTATAATAATTGACATACATATTCATTTGCCCTACATACTCCGGCTTCATATCATCTATCTTTAAATCAATTAATACATACGATCTAAGAATTTTATTATAAAATACTAAATCTACATAATAATGCGTATTATTATCCAAGGTAATTCTTGATTGATTACCAACATACATAAATCCTTTACCAAGTTCCATTAAAAAACTTGATAGATGATTGATTAAATTTTTTTTAAATCACTTTCTAATATTTTTTTATTTTCTGGAATTCCTAAAAACTCAAAAACATAAGGCTCTCTTAAAATATCAATTGGATTTTGTGGAGTTTGACCTCGTTTTGCTAATTCATAAACTTTCTTCTTATTCGTATTTCCTTTTGAAAGTAATAAACGTTGAACAATGAAGAATCAATCTGCCGTTTTAACTCCCTTTTAGACCATTTTGAATTAATACATTCTTTTTCATAAAACGCTCGTTCATCATCTTCTATATATATTAAATAACAATAATGACTCCAACACAATTTGCCAGCCAGTGGTTGGCAATTCTTATATTTACTATAAAAAAGCCTCATATTTTGCAATCCAGATCTAATAAATCCACTACCAAATTTTTCTGTTAATCTTTTAGACCATTTCTTAAGTAACTCTTTGCCATATAGAGCACGTATATTTCCTTTTTGCTCATTCTCTACAATTACTTTTCCAATCAAAAAATATGTATTTACCAGTGTATCATTGATTTGATACACCATCTTTTCTTTATTTTTAGTAATAATAGAAGATATTTCTGTATATAATTCATTTAATAACTTATCTTCGTTTTTACTAGTTTTTTCTAACAAATTATTCATAATACCCCCTTCTATACCAAAAAATTCATAACTAAATCTATCATAACTTCTTTTTCTTTTGGGTTTGACTCTGCTATTAAAAGTGTAATAGATGCAAGTGTATTATTATCTATCACTTGTTTATTTTCTTTATATAAAATATTATATTTTTGTAAAAAGAAGATGAATAGTGTAGCAGCAATTCTTTTATTCCCATCAATAAAAGCATGATTTTTCACAGTTAAGTAAAGCATATTAGCACACTTTTCTTCAAGAGTTGGATAAACATCTTTTCCCCCAAACGATTGATAAAGACAATACCATTTTGTGATTTTACACGGTACCCAACGCTAATAATCATATCTAAATTATAATATTGTACCTTATACGTTTTGCCATCATTTGCAGTATGCTCAAAAAATGAGCATACTGCACTTTCTACTAACTCCTCATCTTTATAAATATTTTGAATATGCCTAGTAATAGTTTTTCTATCTTTACCAAACAATTCAGCCATTTGACTTTGATTCAACCAGACTGTCTCATCTTTCATATTTACTTCTAATTTTACCCTTTGATTTTCAAACAAAATTATTTCATTTTTATTTTCCATTTTCATTTTTCCTTTCTTTTTAAATCAACCATACTCATTTAACCCCTTACCCCATTCCATTTTAAAAGACAAAACAAATTTTCACAATTATAAACTCACTATATTCAAAAAAACTCAATCACACCATAAAAAATCCCTCACATATATTGCAAGGGACGAAAAAGACATTTTTCCGCGGTACCACCCAAATTCTAGAAACAAATTCTAGCACTCTATTTAGATTTAACGCATACATTACGATTCAAACTCAAGTATAGTGAAATTCGCTTGTATTCTTATCTTTGGATACTTCCAGCGTATCATACCCAATCTCTTTTTAGAAGTAATACAACCTACTTAAAATATATACTTTCAAACGTTTCATTAATCACATTATAGCACAAATAGTTAGATAAACAAGCAAGAATTAATTACCCAAATATTATTTCATAAGCTGCGTCCATATTCTTAGCTACATAAGTATATGTTTCTTTATTTACTTTTATTTTTTTCTTTTTAATATTTGTAATGTCAATATTGATTTCAGTTTTTCCAATTAAAAGTGTATAAGTTGAATTTCCTTGTGGTATTATATCTTTAATTTCTCCTAATAAACTTGCTTCCGAACCAAACCAACCCAGTGTTGCCCATTTCTTTTTATTCTTATAACCAATCTCAATGCAAGGAACGCCACCACCTGTACCTGAAATCCAAACCCCTTGCAATTGTTTAAATACTTCTTCTTTCTCTTCTTCTCTTCTCTCTTGTTCTTCTTTTATTGTGTTTATTTCTTCCTGTTTACGAGTAACTTCTTCTACCTTTTCTTCTACAGAGTTTTTTAATTCATCACTTACAATCTCTTCCACTTTTTCATATTGTGAAACAGAAGAATTTACAGCATCTTTCAATTCTTTTTCTTCCATATCCAAACTAAAATCAATCTCTTCTTTTTCAGAAGTTTCTGGTTTTACAAATGTACTATCCCATTTAGAAACTGTAATTTCTTTTCCACTCGCATCTGTTATAGTCTCTATATCATCTTTTTTTATAATATATTCAGGCTTATGTTCTAGATTTTCTCCCTCTTCTTGTTCTAAACTATCTTTAATTTGTTCAGTCAAAGAAGTATAAGAATCTTCCTCATCACTTTCTGTATGAAAATAATAATGATATTCATTCTTTTCTATATTGTATAAAAAATCAATACTTACAGGTTCATTATATATAATTGTATTTACTTGATTATTCTGAATATAATAAACATTTGTATAAAGTTCTTCTTTCTTTTGATATGAAATAGCCATAATTGGTTTTTCAACATCTTTTACCTCATAAAAATTTAATTTAGCATTTTCGCTTTCTTGTGGGAGCAGAGGATTATCAACATCTTCCTTTTTATCTTTCAAATAAACATAATACGTTTGCCCCCAATCTACTTTTATAGAGTCATTCTTAAATATATTTTTAAATAAGAAATAACCACCTGTTATCATAAAAAAACAAACTAAAATAATCAAAATAAATTTAAAAACTTTCTTGTTCAAACGAAATTGAATGGAAATACTATCTGTATTCTTCTTCTCTTCTTTTTTCTTTACACTCATAACGACAAACTCCTTCAATATTATAAAATCAATATACTTTCAATATGTGAAAAATAAAAATCAAAGCTTTTTATACATTACTTTAATTTTATAATAGAATCTAAGTAGTACGTATCTTCTACCTTTTTAAATTGATATTGATATCGATTTAAGTTTCTAGCATGAACACTTAAATCATTTTCTGTAACATCCATGAATGCTGGTTCATACAAATTATCAAACGTATAAAAACTACTTTCACTTTCATTATAGATGGTAGCATTGGTAATAATGTATAAAACATCTCCTTCTTCATACATATCATCAATTTCTTCTAAAATTTTATTATTGGCAGTAGAACACTTCTCATTGTCTGCCGTATATCTATCTTTATCTTGGCTATATTTAAAACTTAAACAATTGTAGTTAAATGAAGTCGGTTTATAATTTACAGTAGAACCAAATAACTTTTCAAAAGCTTCTTTTAAATCATTCCCCTCCACGGTAATACTTACAGAATTCGTTTTAATACTTTTAGAACTTAACGTATTATACGCTAAATTTAATAAAATAGAGGATTTCATTTCATTTACTCTTCTATCTGTACTATATAAGTAATAAGCACTTACGCTATCGGCACTTAAAGTAAGTTTTGTCTTATCAAGTAAATCTCCATAATTCTTGATATACCAATCCTTATCTTTCACAACTTCTTGTACTTGATTTTTATTTTCTCCCTCGTTGTTATTGTTATTCTCTCCTACATAGCAATTTCCGTTTCGTTCGCATTCAGACTTCATAAAATCAAAGTATTTTACATCGTACAAACAATAGCCAAAGTATAAGATAAGTCCAAAAAAGACTAATATCACTACATCTCTTTTAAAGATAGCTGCATTTTTTCCTTTTAGTAAACGTTTCTCTTCTTTTTTAACCAAATCTTCTACTTCGTTATTTACATCTTCTCTAATTTCTTCTTTCAAACCTTCCTTATATTTCTCTGTATTTTCTACAATAGAAGTTTTAATTTCTTTCTCCACTTCACTTAAAACTTTTTCTTTTAATTCTTTTACAATTTCTTTTTTTAAAATTTCCTCATCTTTTTTAGAAATTTCTGATTTAGGCATAAAATCCCCCTCTTTCTTGTGTGCTATTATAACATAAAACCAAAAAAAAAGCACATTTTTGTACTTTTCCTAGTAATTTTCTGCTTTAAGTTCCATATAAGCTTGTGGATGCTTACATACAGGACATACAACAGGCGCTTTTTCTCCAACATAAATATGTCCACAATTTCTGCAAATCCAAACACGCTCTTCGCCTTTTTGGAAAACAAGATTGTCTTCGATATTTCCAACCAATTTCATATATCTTTCTTCATGATGTTTCTCAATTTCTCCCACCATTTCAAATAGGTTGGCAATATCAGTAAACCCTTCTTCTCTAGCCGTCTCTGCAAATTCTTTGTACATTTCTGTCCATTCATAATTTTCACCTGTTGCAGCGTCTTTAAGATTAGTTAATGTATCAGGTACATCTCCATCATGTAATGCTTTAAACCAAAGTTTTGCATGTTCTTTTTCATTATTTGCTGTTTCTTCAAAAATAGCAGCAATTTGTTCATATCCTTCTTTTTTTGCTTTAGAAGCATAATAAGTATATTTATTTCTTGCTTGACTTTCTCCTGCAAATGCTGCCATTAAATTGGCTTCTGTTTTACTATTTTTTAATTCCATTTTCTATACCTCATTTCTATAAAATATTATAACGATTTCGTAAATTAAAGTAAAGTAGTTTTAAAGAAAATTAGCGTTTAGCAAAAGACATATAGGGATTTTTAAGCGGTTTTCTTTGTAAGCCTAAAACGATATCTCCTTCATGATGGAGTTGACTATCTTTCCATTTTAAAAAGTTTTTATAATCTTCTGACGTATAAGAAGTTGTATAAGAAAAATCAGATGTTCTCTCATAATATAGTCCATTTCGATAAGAAAGAGCAAAACCATCTAAATAATCTTTTAATACTTCGTCTGTTAGCAAAATATAACCATCTCGTATCAATTTTTCGGCCAATTTTCTCCTACCTTCTTTCATCATCATAAACGCCCCGGCATAACAACCATAAAGATAAGGAATTCCTATTCTTTCCAAAAAACATTTTTTTAATAGGAAAAATTGTTTATAAGTACAAGCGACTAAGTAAGGAATATCTTGAATCAAAATAATATTAAAGTAATGATAACCACTTCCATTACACAACATAGAGTTTTTAATAAATCCCGGTTCAATCTTAATTTGATAACAAGGAATGGACATTTTATTACAGATACCTACAGTTTTCTCAGAAGCAAATTCACAATAATTAGATACATCATAAAAATCAAAAGTATGACGATATTTTCCATTACGTCCTAATTTTTTTAACAATGCCTTTCTTGTCCAATACACAATTGTACTAGTTATTAATTCTTCTTCTACTAAATTCGGCTTTTTTAATACATGAAAATTAGATGTCGTATCCAAAATATATTCTTTTTCTAAAGTATCTTCACAATCCAAAAGAAGATAGGAAAGCAAATCAAAATTTGTAAATTCTTTTATTGTTTCTAAATAAAATTCAGGACATATCTCTTTCATAAATGTATACAAATTCTTTATTCTTTCTACTTTTTCTTTTGCAGATTGTGTATCTAAGAGTATTTCTCTATTATCATTTAATATTTTCTTATATCTTTCATACTTTTCATCCACTTCATGATAATAAGCTAATAGTTCCTTTGCCTCCATAATAACCACCTAATGCTTATCTATTATAAAGAAATTCTTTAAAAAAACAAGTTATTTTCCCAAATTTTCTTTTGCCGTGGTATAATGCAAAATAAGAAAGGAACGTATTATGATTAAAGAAAAAAAGTTAGGAAGTTTAATTATTATTTCCGGAACAACTTGTGCCGGAAAAGGAGCAGTCATCGATGCACTGCTCCAAAAAAACAAAAATTTATCACTTTCTATCTCTTATACTTCAAGAGCCATGCGTGAAGGAGAAACAAATGGAAAAGAATACTATTTCATTACCAAAGAAGAATTTGAAAGAAAAATAGAAAACGATGAATTTTTAGAATATGCTTTTGTCCACAATAGTAATTATTATGGTACTCCTAAAACTGAAATCAAAGAATTATTAGACAAAGGTCAGGATGTTATCTTAGAAATAGAAGTGCAAGGAGCACACAAAGTAAAAGAAATGTTTCCTGAAACTATTTTAATATTCATTATGGCACCAAGTATGGAAGAAGTAAAAAGAAGAATCAAAGCACGTGGTAAAGAAAACAACGAGCAAATTATCAAGCGTTTTCAAACAGCTTACAAAGAAATTAACGAAATTCCAAAATACAATTATGTTGTTGTTAATGATGAAATAGAAAATGCAGTCAAAAAAATTGAAGCTATTCTCTTAAGTGAAAAATGTCGTGTAGATCGTATTGAAGAAATCGCAGTAGAAAACCAAGAAGAGATTATCCATGAATTTTTAATGGACAAAGAATTTAATAATTCTAATCCTTACCAAGATAAATTAGAGTGAATAGCACTCTCTTTTTTTGACCAAACTGCTTAAAACTCTATTTTTTTCTATAAAAACGAGTATTACCTAAATAAAAGTTATACAAAATGCTTTACGATTACACAAATATAAGACATTATGACTCTTAACAAGGCTAACTTGTTAAAAAAGGATTGAAACAACACAATCCTTTTTCTTATTCATTAGTATTTTCTGAATTAGAGTCCTCTGTATCATTGTAATCTCCAATTACAAACGAATTATCATCTATAAGATTTTCTAATTCTTCTGCATTTTCTTCAGATAGACTTTCCATTATAGGAAGTTCCTCTATAACCCTTTCTGTTTCTACTACTTCTTCTAGAGGTTCCCCCTCAGGAATTACTTCTTCTAAAATAACAGGTTCTTCTTTCACAAAGGTATCATGAACATCCATCGTACCTAAGAAAATCTCAATTTCATCATAAATTTCACTAGGTGTTTGACTATATTTCTGACGATGTTTAATGTTTTTAACAGCTGCATCTAAATCTTTTAATTTTTGTTTATCATTCTCAATAGCCAAAACATCTTTTGCTTTGCTAACATTTTCAAGTAAAAATTCCATCTCTCTAATTTCTTGTTCTTTCGCTGCAATTTCACTTTCATACTTTTTAATGTTTTCCTGCTCAAGTACATAAGCCTTGTTAACTAATACTTTTTGGTCTTTTTTATAATGTTCAATAATATTTTCAACGTCTTCTAATTCTTTTTGTTTGCGATCAAAAGCAGCAGCCAAAATAGCACGTCTTTTTGGAGTTTTATCGTCATTTTCGGTCTCAATAATAATCTTGTATTCTCCAAGTTCTTCTTGCAATTGATTATATGTTGCCATTGTATTATTTAAATGTTCAACCAATTCTTTAAATTTTTGATTATCTATTTCAGCAATTTCTTTTTTAGCTTCATTAATCTTTTCTTTTAAAGTATTAATTTCAGCGTTTAAGAAAGCAATTCGCTCTTCAATTACTTCTGTATCTCCACTAGAATAATTCTTTGTATCAATTAACGATGCAAATTCATCTCTCGCAGTCGTCGCACCTTCTTCCTCTTCTTGTAACATTGCTGTAAGTTCATTACTGCTTGGAATATCCATATATGGTTTTGATTTTACAATCGTAACCAATTCTTGAATTTTAGAAAGTCCACTTACTTTTTCATCATTTACAATCAATTCTTTAGCTTCATTTGCAATAATTGCTGGGTCTGTAATAATTTCAAGTCTTCTCTTTTCTAAATCCGAAATCTTCTTTTGAAGCTCTTGCATTCTTTTATCGTCATTTTCTTTTAATTCATCATCAAGATAAGAAGATTGTCCACCTAAATTTGCTTTTGTTTCAGCAAGTCTTGCTTTATCACTTTCTAGTTTTACGTTCATCTCTTCCATAGCTTGGTTTAAATAATTGAGACTATCTAAAGTTTCTCTATCTTTCTTTTCAAAATCAGCTAAATCATAATTCAATGTTTCAATTTTTTCATTTTCGTTTTTTAATAGTTCTTCATAATAGCTTTTTGTAGAGGGCTCTTCAATCGTATTCAAACGTTTCTTTAATTCTTCAATGTATTCACTACTTAGGCGAATTTCTTCTTTTAATTTAGCTATTCTTTCATGAATACTTGCTTCTTCAGATACAACAGAATCAATTTCTTTTTGCAATTTCTTAATTGCCTTTTCTTGTTTTCTAATTTTTGCCTCTAAACTTACTTTAATGTTTTCATCTACTTGTTTTTCACTGATTTTAAAATACTTGTCGCCTTCTCTTGATTCACGCAAAACAACAAGTTCTTCTTTCAACTCATCAATTTCTATTTCTACTTCTTTTAGCTCTGCTTTTAATGTATCAGCATTTGCTGTTGATTCCGCCATTTCCACTAAAAGATCTATCTTTTTTAGTACTCCAGTTTGCATACTTAAGCCACTCCCTTTATTCTTATACTATTAACATTCTAACATAAGCAAAATCAATTTGCAACCAAGAGAATAACGTTTTTTAAAAAAAGGTGAAAAGTAAAAAAAGTCTATTTTTCTAAGACTTCCATTACATTCGGCACCAATTGTTTCTTACGTGATAATAAATCTTGTACAAAATAACCTTGACAAAACACTTCATTGTCAAATACATCTTTTACCAAATTCTCACTTTTTCTATCATAGAAAACATAAGAACCATTTTTTTCAATATCAGTGATTAAAGTAATCACAATATCGAACTTTCCACTAGCAAGAGCATCAATCTTATCCACAAAGTTTTCCATATCAGAGGCAATATCCTCATAATCCATAGTGAATATTTGGCTAATCCCCACAACTTTATCTTCTATTCTAAATGTTTTAACATCTTCTTCTAATAAATCTTCGGCATTTTTCCCTTTAATAGAAAAACCGCTCTTTACCATTTCATGCCCATAACGACTAATGTCTACTTTTGCTATTTTGGCAAGATTTTCTACTACTTTTTTATCTATATCCGTTGTAGTAACAGACCTTAAAAGTAAGGTATCTGATAAAATTGCCGAAAGCATAAGTCCTGCCATTTCTTTTGGTATTTTTACTCCATGTTCTTTATACATATGGTAAATGATTGTACAAGTAGAACCTACTGGCATACTACGGAAATTGATAGGTACAGAAGTTCCTACATTCACTAAATTATGATGGTCTATAATTTCATCTACAATGGCCTCTTCAATTCCATCTACACTTTGCTTAAAACCATTATGGTCTACCAAAATAACATGTAATTTTTCATATTGGTTCATGTCATCCGTTTTAAGAAGTCCTAAACATTTGCCTTTTTTATTTACAATGGGATAATTACTATATCCTAGTTTTTCACACAATTCTAAAAAATCAGTACGATAATCTAAAGAATTGACAGTTACAGGATCTGTATCCGTTAAAATAGTGGAACTATAATTGGATAGAGTTAGTTGATTAGCTACATGAAAAGTATCTAATTTTGTTCTTATAATACTCACTTTATTTTCTTTGGCTTTTTTTAGAAGTTCTGCATCAATTTCATGCCCACCTGTAATCACAATTAACTGTACTTTAGAAGCAATAGCATACTCTAATACTTTATAACGATCCCCCACAACCATAATATTTTCTTCATTTAGTTTTACATTTTCAATAATGGTTTTACTTTGATAAGTAGCTGTAAATATTTTTCCTTTTATTTCACTACGAAACGCAAGTAATACTTCTGCCTCTAACACTTTTACAATATTTTCTAAACTCGTATTCAACTTCTCTTTTTCACCATTAATCCATTGTTTAGCAAGTTCTTTTAAAGTTACAAGACCTTTCAATTTTTTATTTTCATCTACAACACAAACTCCAGTTTCTTCTTCCTGTTGCATAAGTAAAAATGCATCTTGTATAGAAGAAGATTCGTCAATAATCGCATTTTTATTGTATTTCATATTACGTACTTGTACCTTTACATCATTTAAATATTCAGGTTCTTTTACACCAAAATAATTTAGAACAAACTTTGTTTCATTGTTAATATGTCCTAAAACTTTAGGCATCGTATTAAACCCAAGTTCATTTTTTAAATACGATAGAGCAATACTTGCACATACACTATCTGTATCAGGTTTCTGATGTCCAAAAATATATGTTTTTTCCATAAACTACACTCCCTTTTTTTAAACCTTTGCTAGTATACCATAATTTGCTATTTTTACAAGTTTTATTCACTTTTCATTTCAAATAAAACGTTACGTAACTCCATTGCTCTTTCAAAGTCAAGTTTTTTAGCAGCTTCTTTCATTTCTTCTTCAATTCGTAACATTAGTTTTTCTTTATCTCTCTTGCTCATCTTGATTTCTTTTTTCGTATCATTTTGCACTTCGTTACTAACGACTTCTTTTATTTCTTTTTCAATCGTTTTAGGCGTAATACCATGTTCCTTATTATAAGTTTCTTGTATTTCTCTACGTCTTTGGGTTTCTTTAATTGCTATATCCATCGCTTCGCTCATAATATCTGCATACATAATCACATGACCATTACTATTTCTTGCCGCACGTCCAATTGTTTGAATTAAACTTCTACTACTTCTTAAGAATCCTTGTTTATCGGCATCTAAAATACAGATTAAACTCACCTCTGGAATATCAAGCCCTTCACGGAGTAAATTAATTCCTACCACACAATCGTATACTCCCATTCTTAGTTCTTGAATAATCTTAAGTCTTTCTAATGTTTTAATCTCACTATGCAAATAAGCAACTTTGATATTCATCTCTTTTAAATAATTTGTTAACTCTTCACTCATACGGATTGTAAGAGTTGTAATCAATACTCTTTCATTCTTTTCTTTTCGTATATTGATTTCATTCATGATATCGTCAATTTGCCCCATAGAAGGTTTTACTTCTATTGTTGGATCTAGTAGTCCCGTTGGGCGAATAATCTGTTCAACAAACTCGCCATTTGTTTTTTCGAGTTCATAATCTCCAGGTGTTGCAGAAACATAAATCGCTTGATTAATTTTACTTTCAAACTCTTCATACTTTAATGGACGATTATCTAGGGCACTCGGAAGACGAAATCCATAATCCACAAGCGTTTGTTTTCTCATTCTATCTCCATTATACATTCCTCTAACCTGTGGCAAAGTTACATGCGATTCATCCACAACTAATAAAAAATCTTTAGGAAAGAAATCAATTAAACAAGTAGGTGTTTCCCCTTCCCCACGCAATGCTAAATGTCTAGAATAATTTTCAACACCACTACAAAAGCCCGTTTCTTTTAACATTTCTAAATCGTATAAAGTTCTTTCTCGAAGCCTTTGCTCTTCTAATAACTTATTTTGGCTTTTTAACTCTTCCAAACGAACCTCAAGCTCTGATTCAATTCTTCTAATCGCTTCTTGCATTTTTTCATCACTCGTAACGAAATGACTAGCAGGAGAAATGGTAATTGTTTTTTTATTCTGAACAATCGCACCTGTTACAGGATCAAAACTATAAATACGTTCTACTTCATCTCCAAATAATTCAATACGAATACCATTAGCGTGTTCGTTTACGGGGATAATGTCTATTACATCTCCTCTAACCCGAAATGTTCCACGATGAAAATCCATATCACTTCGCTCATACGTCATATCTACTAACTTATTTATAATGGTATTTCTGCTTATGATATCCCCAACAGTTAAAATAAGCATTTTATTTACGTATTCTTCTTTCTCTCCAATACCATAAATACAAGATACACTTGAAACAACAATGGTATCCTCGTTATTAATTAAAGAAGAAGTGGCAGCATGACGAAGTTCATCAATTTCATCATTAATAGAAGAATCCTTTTCAATATAAGTATCACTTGATGGAACATATGCTTCCGGTTGATAATAGTCATAATAGGAAACAAAATATTCAACGTGATTTTCTGGGAATATCTCCTTGAGTTCCGCATAAAGTTGTCCAGCAAGGGTTTTATTATGAGCTAAAACAAGTGTTGGTTTATTCGTTTTGGCTATTACATTTGCAATTGTGAAAGTTTTTCCTGTTCCCGTAGCACCCAGTAAAACCTGCTCTTTTCGACCATTTTTGATTCCTTCCACTAACTTTTCTATTGCTTGTGGTTGGTCTCCACTTGGTGTATATTTTGATACTAATTTGAACATTTTGTGACCTCCGTTCATTACTATTATGATAACTCTCAGCCAAATCATTCGTCCCCAATAGTCTTTAAATTCGTCCCCATGTGATAAATTTAACTGGTTAATAGTTAACTTTTTGCTTGGGGACGAATAAAAGTCACAAATTTTATTTTCTGGACTAAATAATACTAAACATCACCAAACATAACAAAATAGTAAAATTACGAAACAATTTTATCATTTTTAACCCATAAAAACAAGGCAACCAATATTGTTACCTTATAATTCATTTACTCTAATAAAGGAAGTAAATCTTCAATCCATATTTCTTCCTCTTCTAATATCTCAGAATCGTTTGAAAAGTCATTTTCTTTTATTATTATTTTTGGTTTTACACTTTCAATAAATGGTTCTAATTCACTTAAACAATCTTCAATGATTTCTGCATTATCACCATAAACATCTACTGTTATTATTTCTGTAGCGTGTCCTAATTGCTTAGAAACTGCTTTTTCATTAATATTATTTTTTAATAAAAGTGTAGTATAAGATGCTCTAAGATCATGGAAACGAATATCTGGTAAATTATTTTCTTTTAATAACTGCTTCCAATATTTGAAATGAAAGCTTTTACTTCTTGGATTTCCATAAGTCGAACAACATATAAAGCCATAATCTTTAAACGGAGTAGTTTTATCATTTATTCTTCTATTTTTATTTCTGTTAATCATTAGTTAAAATGTCCACGAATATATTAATATAGATAACAAACA
>CAJUKB010000023.1 GCA_910587325.1 uncultured Bacilli bacterium
ACAAAATCAACTAACACTTTCATATTCTTTTCTCCCCTATAAATTACTATTTATAATTTCGTTTATATTAAATATAATAGCAAAGAAGCATATTTTCTATGAGGAAGATATGCTTTATTTTTAATTTTAATAAATAGGATCTACTAATCATTGTATTATGGTTTTATCTGTATTTATGAATAAGGAACAATTGATATTGAAACAAAATTGTTAATATTTTCTATTTTAATTTCAATTTTTTTGTTTTTAGAAGTTATAGAATCATTCTCATAAATCCAATCTTCGCTATTTAAATTTAAGTAATGAATATAGTCTTCTAATATTTCTTTTTTTATTACGATATATTCCTTCGGAATTTTTATTGCTATAATTTTATTCGTTATATTTTCTATTTCAAATGACATAAAGGCTATATTAAAGTTATCTTTGGGAATATATAATCTTTTTTTAGAATAGTTTAAACTTTCTCCATAAAAGGCATTCGTTCTTGTAATGATTTGCTTATTTGTTGCTAAAAACTCAAAAAAATCACTTTTTAAAAGTCCAATACTTTCTAATTCTTTAAGATGCACTAAACTTTCATTAATATAACGCTCCCCCTTTATCTCTATTTCAGGAACAGAATAATCGTATTCATCAGTTGTATCCACATTATATTTATTATTGTTATATCTTGCATATATCATGTTTATAATGACATTATCATAAATTTTATTACCTTTTTCCATCATACTTAAAGAAACACTATTAAGATACTGCACATTCTTATCTTCTAAGAAATAAAGAGTTATAATTGGAGCAAATACTAATAGCAAAAAACATAGGACGCATACCATTACTAAATAATTATTTTTCATGGGTATTTGTCACCTCCAAATCAAAACTTACTTCTGTTCCTTTATTTAATTTGCTTTTAAAATTTAATTTCGTATGATGTAGTGTTAGAATTTTTGATACGATTCCTAGTCCTAAACCATAACTTCCAGTGTTTTTACTTCTTGAGTGATCAATCATATAAAAATCTTCTGTAATTCTATCTATTTCTTCTTTCTTTATTCCAATACCTTTATCAATGATCGTAATTTTATATTTATCTTCAAAAGATTTACCAATAATTTTAATATTCTTTTCTGTATCACTTGCTTTATAACCATTTTCTATTAAATTCATAATACAAGTGGTTAATAATTCTTTATCTCCTAAAATAGTTTCTTCCTTTATATCTAAACTTAAATGAAGATCTTGAAACCTTTTGCTGGCTATTTTTTTTATCTCCTTAAAGAATTCTGTTGTATTTATATCACTAAAAATAATTTTATCTTCACTAAGAGAAGTTAAGTCTAATAACTTATGAGAAAGTGTTTCTAACCTTTTTGTTTCACTATAAATATAATCAAGTGCTTTTTCTTTATCTTCTTTACTATATTTATTTTGCTTTAATACCTTTGTGTATCCCATAATTGAAGTCATTGGTGTTTTTAATTCATGGGTAAAATTAGAAATAAAATCTTCTCTTTGTTTTACCAATAACTCAAGTTCTTTTTGTCTATTCTTGATAGATTCAATCATAGATACAAAAGACTTAGATAATTCTCCGATTTCATCATTCCCTTTTATATCAATTTTAATATCTAAATTACCCTTTGCTACTAACTTTGTTGTCTCATTTAGTTTCTTTATTGGGTTTGTTAAAAATCTAGCAAACATTGTTGTTAAACATCCACATAATATAATTAAACTAGCATCAATAATATAAAATTTTAACAAGTTCTGATTTCTAAGTTCAAAAACTCCAGAAATATCATAGACACTGATAACTTCAATTTTTTCTTTATTGATAGATATTGTAGATTTTAAAATGCTATATTTTTTAGAATCATAAGACTTAATGCAAGTGGTTTCACATTTTTTATTATTTAACTCAAAAGGAACATTATTCCATATACTATCATTATTTAAAAGTATGGATAGTTTTCTTGAATTTCCTAAATAAGAAGTTAAAGTATAAAGATAGTTTTTTAGTTCTTCTAAATTTAGATTTCCATCTGCAAGTATATTATCGTTAATATTTGTTTCAATACTATATTTTTCTAAATTGTGTTCATCATAATTAGTCTTCATCTGTAATTCATAAGAATTTTTAAAATTTTCATGAATTAAGATAATCCCTAATAACGAAAACATAACAACAACGATTAACATTGATCCAATAACAACTTTAAATGAGAATTTCATATTACACCTCGAAAAGATAACCGACTTTTGGTAAAGTTTTTATCACATTCTCAAGACCTAATTTTTTACGAAGTCTTGCTAAATGTAAATCAACTGTTCTAGTATCCTCCATCACACATTCCCAAACACTTGCTAAAATTTGTTCTCTTGTAAGTATATTACCAGCATTAGAAATTAAATAGATAAGTAAATCATATTCTTTTGGTGTTAAAGAAACTTTTACGCCATCTTTTTGCACTTCATGAGTCTTTGTATTGATTTTAATATTTGGTAAACTGATAGTGCCTTTAAACCTTCTTAAAAGAGAATGCACACGAGCAATAAGTTCTTCCATTTCAAAAGGTTTTACAATATAGTCATCTGCTCCCATATTAAGTCCTTTTACTCTATCTTTAAGTTCTCCTTTAGCAGTAATAAATATAACGGGAATCTGTTCCCCTTTAGCATATTCTAAAAGTTCATATCCATCAAATTTAGGAAGCATTATATCAAGTAAGATTAAATCATAATGATTTTTCTCTATTAAATCTGCTCCTACCTCGCCATCAAGAGCATAATCTATTTTATAACCATTCGCTTTTAATCCCATAGAAATTAAATCTACTATCGGCATTTCATCTTCAACGATTAATATTTTACTCATGCGTTTACTCCAATCTCTTAACAATACTATTATACAAGAAAATGCTTATAATTACTATTGTCATAACGAAGAGGCAAGCAAGAATATTGCTTCCAATTCTAGATAAATTCATAAGTGGGAATACATTACTCTTTGCAATTTTTAAAGCACTTATAACAATAGGTATTAATAATACAAAAATAGAGGTTATAAAAGCGAATACCATATTTTTAAGTTTTAGAGAAATATATAGAACAATAAGAATAAGCAAAATATAAGAAATATATCTGACTATATAAAACATAATGAAATAGAAAAGAATCGAAATATTTGCTGGCAAACTATGAAATACCTCTAAACTTATAATAGAAGCACTTAAGCGTGCTAAGCCATACATTTTAAGTGTTCCTAATATTTCAGGAATAATACTTATTATATAAATAACTGTACAGGCAAGTATTGATGTGATTACTTTATTTCTGGCAGTTTTTTTACGACCATTCTTTGTAGCATTTAAAATCTGAATGAAGCCTGTTCTATACTCCATAATAAACAGATTCGTAAGAACAATTATCGTAATTATGATTAAATATATATCATTTTCGTTAGTATCCCTATTTACTCTAAATAATTTATTATATCCTGTATCATAAACGAAAGATGCCTTAGGATTTTCTTTGATATAGTCATATTTTTCTTCTATTCTATTAAATACTCCCCTTGTTGCTAATATATCTTCATAAGGCCCTTTTAAAATCATACCTTCTATGTTGGTAATTTCACCTTTTTCTATTCTTTCCTGAATAAGTGCTAACTGAACTTCTGCCTTATCATACTCTTCTATTGTATTTTTTATCAAAGTTTCTTTTTCTGGTGTAAGATTTCCACTTAGAATATCCATATAATTTTTATAAAACATTTCATTATAGGATAGATTATAATTTTGATTTTTAAAATTAAATACCATAAATATAGCGAAAAGAATGATGATGAACAACCCTTTATTAACAAATAACAATTTATAAGTTTCAAAAGAGAATATACTATGAAATCTTATATTCTTTAAAATTTTAAATTTTTTTATTTTTTCCCATATTGCATTTTCTTTTATCGTAATGTTCATACTCTTTAAATAGGTAATAAATGATAATATCATAAATAGAATAATTGTTATAATCTGCAAAACAAGTAATGTGCTAGTTTTTGATACCAATACATGATAAAACCTTAAATTGTCATATATTTTAAATAGTTCATTTGTATTAAGAAGATTAACCAAATTAAAGGATTTTAAAAGATTAATACTAGATGTAGAGTCAATACTCTGGTAGATTATAAAATTAACTAGAATTATGATAAAGAAGACTAAAATATTCTCTACTGTATTGTTAAATTTAATAGAAAGATAGAACATAATCATGGAAAGAAGAAAAACAAAAAGCACCTTTGCAGCAAGCAAAATAAATAGGTATTCTAAAATATTTATTTTAAGAGTAGAAAGCATTAGTAATGGTACACTTTGTATAGTAGCAAGTAAATTCCCACACCCTAAAGTAGATAAATAATATATAGAGTTTGTTCCATAAAATAAAGAGCAAATTAAGAAAACTCCTATAAATAAGGTCATTATTTTTGCCATTATTGTTTTTCCGTTACCATTTTTCGTACTTTTTATAATCGTAAATAGATTCTTGTCCTTTTCTTCTGTAATTAATATAGTTGAAATAAGAAATATTAATATAAGAACAAAAAAATCTGTTAGAGTGGTATTAGATATTTTCTTTATACTCTCGCCTATTTCGTAGTTTGTTTTAATGCTTTGCATCCTTTTATAAGTATCTGCTGTTTTGGAGATACTTTTTAAAGATACTTCATCTTTGGTTTTAAAAATAGAAACACTTTGCCCCGTTTCAGCACTCGCTAATATATCGTTTAAAGTACCTTGATAATTCGATACTTTATCATAATCATTTTTAATACTCTCTAAAAAAGACCATTCTGCATCACTATTACCCGTATATTTCCATATTGGATTTTTAGATTCCTCATAATATTTATTATAAAGTTCTTTATTTTCTTCACGCAAAGAATCAGCATATTCTCTTATTGCCTGATTTTCGCTTTTGGCATTATTTTGGATATTGTATATAATATTAATTGCCTTCGCTCTTTCATAAAGTTCATTAATATATTTGCCCTTTTCTTCATGAGTTTTGTTTTTTAAATCAGTTTCTAATATTTTATATGCTTCATAAGGAATTTTATTTTTGCTCTCGCTATAGTTTTGATAATTTAAGAATAATAGATTTAAAACCCATAGTATTAAAAAGGCTACAATAAAGAGTTTATTGGTTATAATTTTTAATATTTCAAACTTGTTGAGTTTCATACCTTATCCTCACTAGCGAATATACTCATATAAACATCTTCTAAATTACCATTTGGAGCATACTGTTCTATTAGTTTATCTGCTTTAGTTTCTTTAAGTAAAACACCATCTTTCAAGACTAAAATATATGCAGCCATATTCTCAATATCTGGTACAATATGAGTTGCTACGATGATAATTTTATCTTTAGAAAGTTTGTGAATCATCTTTTTTACTCGAACTCTTTCTTTTGGATCAAGTCCTGCTGTTGGTTCATCAAATATAATTAATTTAGGATTTCCAATAATAGCACTTGCAATTAAAAGTCTTTGTTTCATTCCTCCCGAATAAGTACCTATCTTCTTATTGATATTATCTGTTAGATTCACCGATTCAGTAACCCTTTTAATTTCATCTTTCACCAAATTTTTAGGAATGTCTTTTAATACAGCAATATAATTTAAAAACATATATCCCGTAAAGCCATTATAAAGACCTTGCCTCTGTGGCATATAACCTAAAATACCACAATAATCATTTCCTAATTTAGTAATTTCTTTGCCATCCCACAAAATACTACCTGAATCGGCTTTTAAATTAGTTGTAATCATATTCATAAGTGTTGACTTCCCAGCGCCATTTGGTCCAAGAAGTCCGTATACACCATTGGATAGTTTACAATTTATATTTTTTAAGACTTTTTTAGTACCGTAACTTTTGCATAAATCTTTAATTTCTAACATGTTCATCACCTACTTCGCATTTGTCATTTTAATATAATTAGATTCAGATGCCCAATAATCTGCCTTTTTAATTAAAGCATAATTAGTTCCTATGATGTCTTGTTGTTGCGTACCTGCCCAAGTAGTATAAACATCTCCAAAAATACTCTCTGCCTTCACAAAGTAATAGTCATCATTACTTGCTAAAATTTCTACTAAATATTCATTTTTATCTTTTAAAGAAAATTCCTTCATTTCTTTATTTTTTAAATCAATATAATAAGAAGCACCTATATGAGCATCTCTATCTTTATAAGCATAAACTAATACTTTATCATCTATGATAGTTCCTAGTTGCATATTACTTTGTGGAAGTTCTTTAATTACTTCTTTTTTCTTTGTGTCAAAATCAAAGAATTCTAAATTTTTACTTTTTTCACCAATAAAATATATACCATTTTTATAAAATTGCATATCTTCAATATGTTTGAATACTTCTTCAAATAGAATTTCTTCTTTTTTTGTTGCAACATCAAATAGTTTTATTTTCATCTTTGAATTATAAAGATTATCTCTAAAAGCATTTGTATTATCTCCAAAACTATTAGGATCTTTGATATAATCTATTTCCTCTATTACAAGTTTATCCTTATAAGTTCCAATTAAAGATGCGTGTAAACCATCTGAAAGTTCTTCGTATTTTCCTGTACTTAAATTAACTGAAACAAGTTTTCTCTCTGTTACAGTAGTAGTGAAAGTATGTCCACTACCTTCCTCTACTTTGCTTTTTTCTAAATAACCATATAATACATTGCCTTTCAGTACAAAAGGCATAGATAGTTTTGTTCCGCTTGGAGAGTCAAATAATTTTTCTTTTTCTGTTCCATCTAAATTCATTTTATAAATTGTAGATGGCGAACCTGTAGTATCACTTACTACTCCATCTGCTGTAATACTAATTGATTCACCACTAGCCGATGAATTAAGAAAATACAAAGCATCATTATAGTAGAATAATTCATTAGCCTCTGTAAAATCTGAATATGAAGAACAAGACTCACTATCATGTTTGCAATTAGGTTTATTACATACATATACTTCTTTTTTAGAATCATAATCAAAGTACATGACATTTTCTCTTTCTTCATTATCTTTTATATAAAAATAACCATTTTTATAATCAGATGGCAAAACATTACTAATATACTTCATCTCTCCTTTACTTTCTTCACCTGTTCCAATATTGACAAATGGAATATTCATTTCCTTCAATTTTTCTCTAGGCATAAAAATAAGTCCTAAAATTGCAATAACCCCCACTATTCCTAAAATTGTTAAAACACTTTTTTTCATAAATCTCCTCCTAATCCCATGTTTAACAATTAGAAGTATATAAAAGTTTTGTATCTAAAAAGTATCAAAAAAAGCAAATCAATAAAATTTGCCTTTAACTTCTGTTTTTTCTTAATTTTATAAGTTCTTTTTTCTTTTCAGTAAAAGTATATATTATTTAAAATAAATTTTACATAACAGAAAGCGAGAGTTAGATAAATTGTAATTGTAATTTAAATTTAAATTTTAATTATTCTTTTCTATATCTTGCCAATTAGCATTTGATAAAATCTCTGCATTATCTCCTATAAAAGATTCATCAATAGTGCTGATAATAAATTTTATGAGAAACTGATGAAAACAACTATTGATTTATTAAAAAATAAAATCGGACAAGCAAATATAGATCTTAAAGAAAACTACGAATATATATTTTCTTACATCATTGCGGGAACTATTGATATTATTAAAAAATGGCTTTGCGAAGATGAGAAACTAGATGCTAATCATATTACTGATTTAATTTATGATTTATCAAATAGGATATTGGGTATTGCTCAAAATTAAAAGTTAACAAAAAGAGTTAGCTTTTTACTATAGAGTTGTTCGGAAACTAGTTAAGCTTTATCAAAATTATAAAATCCACATAATAATACTGCAAATTTAGCAAAATAGGATAAATGATTTCTAAATTTAGAGGATAATATTTTGAATCTTTTAATCCAACTATTGGTATGTTCAATAAAAATTCTATCTTTAGCTAATTCTTTATTTTCTTTTATTTCTTCTTCTGTTAGTTTGTAATATTTAGAGTTTTTATGAGGGATTCTGCTATTTTTATGAATTTTATCCATTCCTAAATATCCTAAATCCACTTCATGCGTTACATTGCTTGGTGTTCCTTCAAAAGTTTTTTTCCATAGATGAAAATCATGTTCTGCTCCTGGACCTATTTCTATTTCATAAATAAATCCTGTTTTTACTCCACGAATAATTTGGATTTTCATTGTATGGTATTTTTTCTTACCTGAATATTTTTCTTTTTGATTATATCTTGGTCTTTCAATTCTTATCTCTGTTACATCAATTTGTCTGTCCTCAGACATATCAGTTTTAGTACATAAAGAACCAAATAAAGTAAAATTTTTATCTTTCAGTAAAGCAGCTAATACAAAGTGGATTATAGTACATATAGTGCTTTTGGAAACTTTAAATTCAAAATCCAAAATACGAACGTATTGCTATTTTGTTAGATAATGGTCCAGATAATAGTGGTGTTAGAACGGCATTTTTAAAAGGATTAGTAGATTTATCCAATAAGTATCACAAAGAGATAGAGTTAATTTATTATCCGCCCTATCATTCAAAATACAACCCTGTAGAAAGATTATGGGCAAGATTAGAAATGATGTGGAATGGTTTTCTATTAACTAGTGAAGAAATATGCAATCAAATAATGAAAAAGCTTACTTGGAAAGAAGTGAAAGCGAAAGTAAAATGTATTACAAAAGAGTATGAAAAAGGAATTACTTATTCTAAAGCTGAAATGAAACAATATGAAGGGATTAATATTATACGTAATAATGAGTTAAAAAAATGGAGTATTCTTGTCACCCCAACTTTATAAAAAAGTGTAACCTTTATTTTTGGAAATTGCCTATATTTTATAAGTTTTATCTATTTGCTTTTTGGAGTCTCCAGTATCGGCATATCCTTTTTGGGTATCTGGATTATTTTTCTCTTTTAATACTTCTAATGGCATCTTTCTAATTATATATTCATATTTATAATATCCTTTTTCTTCTCTAACTTTTTCAATAACTAAATTAATTCTTTTAATGTAGATTTGATAGATGACTCTTGTTTTTTGCATACAGCTATCAAGCCACTTATAGAATAATCCCAATTTTCTGGGAGGCTTAACCTAAAAGACAATAAGCCTTTAGCTTTAAGACTTAAATTTTATCACGCAAATGATTATTCGACATTATAGTGTAATTCTTATTTTTTTCAATTTTAAAGACCATTGTTTATCACTCTTTCTTAATTTATTGTATAAAAAAACAGACTCTTCGATAGCCTGTTTAAGTTATTTAATTTTCTTCAAATTCTAATTCAATTTTATTTATTTTATAATTCTCTGCGATATGATTTAATTTTAAATCTTGAATCGTTAATGTTGCTTTAAAATCTTGAATTGCATCATTTATTGCATTCTCTAGCTCTTCATTCACACTTAAATCAAAAACTTTAATTGGTGTTTTAAGAGAAACATTATTATTTGTTTTTTCTCCCCTAGCTTGACTAATAATATCGATCATAATATCCCCATTTTTGATTTCATCTTTAAAGTCAAAATTTAATGGTTCTATTTGTGTTAAATGAATTGATTTATTATCATGATATAATTCTTGATAAATTTCTTCTGTGATAAATGGGAAGAAGATACTAAAATCTTGAAGTAATTTATAAAGCAATGTATAAACTGTCTTTTGTCCTGAATATCTTGGAATCTCTCCAAATTCTTCAGGTCTATATAATCTATGCTTAACTATTTCAATATAGTTATCACAGAAATTCCAGAAGAATTTTTCTAGGTGGTTTAACGCTAATCCTACTTCATATTCATCAAGATACTTTATAAATCCTGATTCCATATCTTGATATTTACCCAATATCCATTTATCAATATATTCATAAGTATTGAATTCTTTATCTTCATAATCAGATAAGTGCATTTCTATAAACTTCGCAACATTCCATAGTTTATTTACCAATTTACGACCTCTAAGAAGAGTTTCTTCACTATAATTTATATCTGTTCCAAGTCTACCTGAACCTGCCCAATAACGAACAACATCAGCAGAATACTCTTTGATTACATCAATTGGTTCAATTTTACTATTTCCTTTACTTTTACTTATTTTATTTCCATCACTAGCCTTTGCAAATCCTGAAATCATTACATTATTCCAAGGGCGCATACCAAAGTGATAAAAACTTTTAACAATAGTATAAAAATCCCATGTTCTAATTATTTCTGAAGCATTCGTTCTAATACTCATTGGTTTTAAGAAAGATTCATAATTGTCTTGTTCACCATATCTCATATTAATTAAAGGTGTTACTGAAGAAGTAGCCCATGTATCCATTACATCAGTTTCTGGAATGAATTCCGTGCATCCACACTTACAAGAATCGATATGAGGTTTATCCACTAGTGGATTGACTGGTAAATCTTCTTGTCTTGCAAATATTGGTTCACCACAACTCGCACAATACCAAACTGGGAATGGCACACCAAAATATCTTTGTCTTGAAATACACCAATCCCACATGATATTTTCAACCCATTCATTGTATCTACTTTTCATGTGTTCTGGATACCACTTTATTTCATCACCAATTTTTAAGAAATCTTCTTTATGATTCATAATGTCTATAAACCATTGTTTCATTACAGAATACTCAACTTCTTTTCCACATCTTTCATGTGTTTGTACTTCATGTTCTAATTCTTCTATTTTAACGACATGTCCACCAGCTTGTAAATCATCAATAATTTGTTTTCTAGCTTCTTTAATTTTTAATCCACCATAATTTGGAACTTCATCAATAATTCTGCCATTATCAGTAAAAATGTATTTAAGTGGTAAATTATATTTTTTCCACCATTCTATATCTGTTTGATCTCCAAAAGTACAACACATAACTACTCCTGTACCTTTGTCAATTGCTACTTTTTCATCAGCCATAATTGGTACTTCAACATCGATTACTGGAATATGTGCTGTTTTGCCAATTAAAGACTTGTGTACTTCATCATTAGGATTTACAAAAACACAAACAATCGCTGGTAATAATTCTGGTCTAGTTGTAGCTATTGTAAATTCTTCACCATCTTCTACAGTCTTAAAGTTAATATAATTAAATGTAGTTTGAATTGTTTTTGTTTCAAGTTCAGCTTGGGCTATTGAAGTTAAACATTCATTACACCAAAGTGCTGGACTTTCTTTATGATAACAATGTCCTTTATTAATCAAATCCAAAAATGATGCTTGACTAATTTTTATTGTTGATGGACTAACTGTTTTATAATGAATATTCCAATCGGTACTAACTCCCATCTTACTAAATAGTTCTTGAAATTCTGCTTCATACTTATCTGTTGTTTCATAACATAGTTTTGAGAATTCTTCTCTACCTATTTCATGAGCTTTTTTTCCTTGTTCTTTTTCAACTAATCTCTCACTAGGAAGACCATTGTCATCAAATCCAAATGGGTAGAAAATGTTAAATCCTCTTAATCTCTTATATCTTGCAATCATCTCTGTTTGAGAATATGAAAAGATGTGTCCTATATGAATACGACCATTTACAGTTGGCGGTGGTGTATCAATCGAAAATACCTCTCTTTTGTCTGGTTTAAATTCATAAATTTTATTTTCTTTCCAATAATTTAACCACTTTGTTTCTTTTTCTTGTGCATTATATTTTTTATCTAACATATATCATTTTCCTTTCTTTTTATCAAAAATATTTGCTAAGCAATGCTTAATGACGCCTCCCAAGTCCTTATAAATAAAGGATTTGTACAAATGGGTGTAGTCTTAACAACACCCGTTCCAAATGCAGGGTCGGCATGGATATCTCCAACAACTGGTACTAAACGATTACTTATTGGTAGGACAACATTTTTACCAATGTATTTCTTGTAGCGTTCATCTTCCGAATTCACCGCAACAGCTGTATAACCAAAAAGAGTTTCAGGACGAGTCGTTGCAACACGCAAGTATTCTTCACTACTTCCTTCTATAAAATATTTTAAATGATAGAAAGCCCCTTTATCTTCTTTCCATACTGTGGGGATTTATTCCCATATCTTTCATTTTTTTATCTACTTTGGCTTGTGTTGCAATTCCAGCGTGATCCATTCCAGGTAGCCACAAAGCATCAAATCCTTGCATTCTTTTATATCGTATTAAAATATCTTGCAAGGTTGTGTCCCAAGCATGCCCTAAATGTAATTTTCCTGTAACATTTGGTGGGGGGATTACAATGGTATAAGGCGTTTTTAAATTGTCTCCACTATTAAAATAACCCTTGTTTAACCAATATTCGTACTTATTTTCTTCTACTTTTAAATGATTGTATTTTTTCTCTAACATTACTCTTCAATCCTTTCTTCTAAATAAGTTCTTACTTCTTTTTTAATACTCTCAAATTCGTCTTCTAATCCTTTATCGACTTCAACAACAGACAAATAAAGTTCTAAATTGTCCGTATCTTTTAACAACGTATAAGATTCTTGAAAATGAATATCAAATACATATGCAAGTTCTACTAAAGTTTCATCACTTTTTGTTTTTATTTCTTTTATATTAATCAAATGATGTTCAAAAAATGCCTCTTTTACTTTAGGACTTATTTGTTCTATTAACGATTTATTCTCTATTGTAGCCTCCTGTCTAAAGATATCAATTTTGTCTACATCACGAGTTAAATGAACATAAAATAATTCTTCTTCTGTTAAATCCTCTTCAATTTCTAATTTGTTATGGTTATAAATTGCTGTTTCGACAATCGAATAATACTTTTCTGGTATGGCAAAATCTTGTATATGCTCTTCTTTAAATAAATAATCAGTTGCTACCTTTCCATGGTCTATTTTTGTTGTAGCATCATTATAACTTTTTGTTTTTTCGTATTGAACAAATCTTCCTATATCATGTAAAAGCCCAATCGTTTTCACAAGGTTTATTTCCTCTTCTGTAAGTTCTAATCTTTTTCCAAGAATTTTTGCAAGCTCCGCTTTTTAAATTCTTTTAAAACATTTTCATAATTTATCATAAAAAAACTCCTCCCTAATATGTAAGGACGAGTTTACCCGCGGTACCACCTTATTTTATACAAATTTGTATACCCTCTATTTTCCCTTTAACGTGGGGAATCGTAAAAACTTACTAAACATTTCAGTTTTTAAGCTCCACTGCTACCTTCCGTAAAAGCAATTGTTTATTTGCACCTTCCATAAACTCTCTATTAAAACACTTTTTACGTACTCCTCAGTTTCTTTGCTTTTTTCTTATTCTACCTTACTTTTTAACGAATTGCAACGTTTTCTATTAGTTCTTCTAAAACATATACTTTTACATAATCATTTGAAATTTCAAATCTTAAATCGTTTGGATTCGCTACATTATAACGATTTCCCACTTCTTGATTATTTGCCACATCAAATAAGTAAAAAATGTTGCTGTTGTCTACAATGGCAAGGTATTTATTACAGAAATTTAGATATTTGTATTCTCCAAACAATCGATTTCTTCCATCATACGTTGAAAGACGCATTGTACTTCCATTGCTTGTCACAACATAATCGTTATTGTAGGTTACAATTTTGTCTGTAAAATTTTCTGTAAGTTTATTATTATTGATATCAATTAAATACCAAGCACCATCTTTTAATACAGAAATGGTATCAGAAGAAATCAAACTAGAAATAGCTTCCGTTTGGTCTGCTAAAGCCATATAGTTATAAGTAAATGGCACTTTTAAATTTACACCATCATAAAATTGTAAAACACCCCATAAATCGTCCTTATTTTTAACTAAGTAATTGTTATGGTCGATTCCAATTCCATAGTTTTTGACTTCTTTATATCTTCCTAGTTCTTTATTTGTTTCTAAATCATATAAAATGATTTCCGCATCGTTTAAATTGGTAATGGTTGTATCCATCAAAAAAGCGTAGCGATTATTAATTAAAGCGATTTTATCTGTTTTTTCAGCTTTATGTTCTAATAAATCATATTCAAAATTGTTTCTTGAAACTGCATAATCGCAATAATCATTGCTTTGACAAATATAGGTTCCTAATAGTTCATTATTCTCATAAAAGTAAAGTTTTCCATTATAGAAAAATTCATGGTTGGGATTTTCTTCTCCAACATTTTTATTTTGAAAATGAAGTATTGTAGAAAAAATCGCCAATGGAACAAAAAGAATTAATAAAACAATAATGGTTACAAGTGTACTTTTTCTATTTTGCATGTTTCCCTCTCCTTTTTATTCTTCAGTTGGAAGTACTATATATTTTCCTGAGTTGTTATTATTTACTAAAATAGAAGTTCCATTAATCTTGAACGCTAATGTGCCATTTCCGTAATAATTTTTAGAAGTTAATGGAATTAATTCTCCACCACTAATGATATTCGTTTTTGGATTATCATAAGTAAATACTCCTAATTGATTATTACTATTTACTCCCGCAAAGAAATTATCATATAACTCAATATAATCATAACCATTCTCATTTAAACTCTTTCCTTGCATGTCTTGGATTTTATAAATATAATATTTTCCATCGTCTCTTTTTACTTTAACATAATCTTTATTGTAATTTCTAATTTTATATTGAATCGCACTTGAACTTTCTGAACCATTACTTTTAGATACTAGCAAATAGCCATGAGGTCCTTTAGCAACATAATAATCTCTTAAACGTTCCATGCTGCTATAGTTGAATCCAATATGCCCCGCAACTTCACTTAAATTTAATTTAATGACTCCGAAATTACCACTTTGGTTTTCAGCAACGACTTGTAAATCCGTAACGGTTGAGAATGTAATATCATTCGTTCCTGTATAAGAATACGTATTGACATTACGATATTTTCCTAAACTTGTATTTTTCTTTAAGTCATATAAAACAATCGTTTTGTTGGTTTCATTGACTAAATCCGGATTGTCACTTATAAAAATAAATCTTTCATTAAATACTGGAATGGCTCCAACGGAACCAGGTACTTCATAATCATTGTCTTCAAAAATAGTATCCGTTGCTAGCACACAATTTTTAAGAGATGTTACGCCACTTCCAACATTATTTTTATTAGAACAAGTATAACTTCCTAAAAGATTTGTTTTCTCTGTATTACTATAAATATAAAGTTTACCATCAAAGTAATTCATGTTACGTAAAGTCTTATTTAAATTCCCTTCGGCTTTATTGACCATTATAGTTTTAGAATCTGTATTGTTTAGAATGTTAATCGTAAGCATTTCGTTATTTTCTTCAATACTAAAGCTTTCTTTCGTTTCTTTTAAAGTATTCTCCTCATCATAAATACTAGTTTTTACATAATCCTTATTGCTTAATTCAATTGCAGCTTCATTCAGTTTATTTTTATCATAGAATTTTAAATACATTTTGGTATCATTAATCAATACGGCATAATCGCTATACAATTCAACATAATCAAAAGATTCATTTAAAACATTTTGATTGTTGTAGTTGTATACTTCATATTTTCCACTATCTAATTTTACTTTCACGTAATTTCCATTTAAGTTCTTAATCGTTCCTGTAATCGCTTTACTTAAATTCTTACCTGTTTCATCCATTACAAAGTTTCTACCACTTTGTGTAGAAATATAGGCATTTTTCTCATTTGGGGTGAAAGCTAGATAATCATAAGTAAACTCAAGTTTGGTTAAGATTTCGTTATTAGCTATTTCAATTACACCATACAGATTATTTTCATTTTTAGCAATTAATTTTGCATCACTGACTTTTTTGATAAGAGCATACGTTCCTTTATCCACTTGTTCTTTCATATCGTAAAGCTTTACTTTTTCCTCTTCTTTACGTGGGTTGTCATTTATAAAAACATAAGTTTCTTCGATAATAGCGCTTCTTGTTTTAATAGGACTATTGTCTACATAAACTTTCTTTTCGACATCAAAATCATCTTCCGTACTATAGTAAGAAACGAAACATAACTCTTCGTTTTGATTTTCACAAGTATATCTTCCTATTTCTTCTTTATTTTTATTTAGGAAGATTAATACACCATTTTCATAGCGATAGTTTTCTTCTTGTACAATCACTTCTTTTGGTGGTTCTACCTCTGGCTTTTTTGTTAGTACACGAACTAAGAGGATAATCCCTACAATTAATAATATAAAAAATAAAACTGCCCCTGAAATAATGAGAATTTTTTGTTTTTTTGTTCTTTTTTTCCACCATGCCATAATCTTATCTTTTAATTTTACCTTGGTAGGTTTTGTAAAAAATTCTTCTGCCGGTTTTTCTTCTTTTATCTCTTCATGTGTATTTTCTACATTTTCATTTACTTCAACAATTTGGTTATTTAAATCACTAAGCTCTTCTAATTCTTTTGTTTTTTCTAGTTCTGTACTTTCGTTATTTTCTTCAAACATGTTCCCACATCCTTATTCTATAAATAGAATTATACCATAGGTTTTTTATTTGGGAAATGGGTAAATCATGAAAAAAACGAGTATATTGACTCGAATTTTATTTTGTCATTCTTTTTCTTCTTGCAACTTCTAAACTAAAATCATTCATGCTATTATGTTTAACATAATAGCTTAATAATAGTGCTTCTTGATAAATTACTCTTTTTCCTAATAGTGTTTCTTGCCAATTTTCTAAATCTGTTTTACCATCTTTAACAGCCTTACTCCATAAAGTTGTACCTTTTAATTCTTTTTCCATTAACTTCCTACATCTTTTCATATGAAAATCTAATGTGATTAACATAAGTTTACTATTTGGAAGAGTATAATTTCCTTTTAGTATTTCTAAAGAATACTTAAGATTTTCGTAAGTATTTTTTGCGTTAGGCTCTAACAAAATATCATTTTGTGGAATATGCTTTTCCATTAAGAATTTGGCCATTTTGATTGCTTCTGGAGTAACTCTATCTATATTTAATCTTCCTATCCCTCCAGTAACCAATATTTTTTCTATCAAACCCGCTTTATAAAGTTTTTCTGTTTCTTTTAAACGATAAGGTATCATAGAAATGCCTCCAAAAACAATTCCAACATCACAAGGAATGATTTCACTAGTTTCTTCTTTCATAAATACCATATCTTCTATTATTTCTTATCATAATTTAGTAAAATGTCTTTATATTTTGTTTCGAATGCTCGCATGGAACTAACTCCTTTTTTATTTGCTTATTATACAACAAGAAAAAAGAAAGTAAAATAAATTTACTCGCTTATAAATTTTTGTCTTTTTGAAGCTTTCTCACTAAGCCTTTTTCTTCTGCTTCTTCATAAGGCATGGCGATAAATTGAAAACTATTTCCATCTTTATCACAAATAGTATAAAGATTTTTTTCAGAAGAAAAAGTAATATTTGTTAATTGAGGGTTTTCTTCTAAGGAAAGAATTTTTACTAAATCATCTCCACCAACAAGATAGTGTCGCTCTTTAATAAACTTCTCTAATTCCCAAGAATACATAAAATTTCCTCATTAAAAATATACTACTTTTCATTTCCTATACCCTCTTAACATAATTATAGCACAAAACTATGAACTATGATTATCATTTTACATCATTGTCTTTTTGGTACTTCATCTACGATATAGGTACCCTTTTCATACCATAAATCATTATCTTCATTTAAAACACCATATAAAAATACTTCCACGTTTCTTTTTTCATACTCATGAATTAAGTGAGGTGTCGTCAAATTATTTAATAAGCAAATGAAATCCAAATCATAGTCTGCTTCACTATTTAGAATGTAATTTAAAATTCCAAGTTTAACAGAAACTCCCTTTTTCTTTAGTTTTTCAATTACTTTATTATGAAAACTCATAACATAAATATTTTTATTTCTATATTCATTTATAATTTTCATAAATTTACGATAAGGAAAATGACTATCTTTTATTTCTACTAACATAATTTTATTGGTATTTAAGTCTAATACTTCATTTAATAAAGGGAGATTGTATTTCTTTTTTAAATACTTATAGGTATGTCTTCTAATTAAGTCCGTTTTAATAAACGCATTATGATTGACAACAAATTGATTGTCTAATGTCTTTCTTATATCAAATTCAAATCCAGATATATAAGGATTATCCATTGCATTTTGAAAAGCCGCTAAAGTATTTTCTTTTATGGTTTTGGTACGCAACCCACGATGAGCAATCAATTTCATAAAAAAATCACCTACTATAAACTATGAGATGATTTATTTTTTGTGTGGGTTCTTTTTCTTATGAAATAATAATTTAAACGTAATAAATATTAAAAGAAAACCTATAGAAGGAATGATATAAATCTTATATTCATACATAAAACTTGGTTCTATTGAAACTGGATTATCTTCTAGAAAGACGTTTGTAGTTACTTCTTCCTCTTCTTTTAAAATTTGGAAATGATATTCTACGATATTTTTCTCATCGGTTAAGGAAATGGTAACAACAGAATTATTCATTAAGTCTTGGTTATCTTTTACAAACACAGTGATATTCTCTTCTACTTTATATTCTAATTCTAAACGATACTCTTCCTTTTCTAATAACACGGTATATTCATTGTTTAGTCTATCAAATGGAATACTAAGTTCTCCATTTTTTATAGTAAGACTTTCTAATTCCAAACTACCTGCCCAAACTATATAAGGAAAACAAACAAATAACAAAATTAAAAAAGCAATTTTTTTCAAGTCCTCACCCTCTATATCATTTTTAGTAAAATCTCATTCATAATATATAGTTTGTCCGGATTTATAAAAATATTGCCTTTTTTTAACTTTAAATCTCCATTTTTAAGAAGTGGTTTTATAGGATATGCTTCCTCTAGTTTTATTTGATATATTTTTTCAAATTCTTTCACATTAAACCCTTTGGTAAGACGAAAACCTAGCATTAAGTGATTGTCCATAATGTCTTTCTTAGTTAGAAGTTCTTTTTCGCCTGTATATTCTTTTTTTAAATACTTAGATAGAGAACAAGTATTGGTATAACGAACTTTATCAATGTATCCAGAAGCTGAAACACCAAAGCCAAAATATTCTAAGTTTTTCCAATAGCGTAGATTGTGAATGGATTCACATCCTTTTAAAGCAAAATTACTTACTTCGTAATGCGTGTATCCCTTTTTCTTTAAGATTTTACAAATCAATTTATAGGCTTCTGCGTCTTGATCCTCGCCCATTCGCCCTATTTTATTTAAATAAAGAAGAGTGCCTTCTTCAACTATTAAACTATAGGTACTAATATGGTTCGGTTTTAAAGATAGAATTTGTTTTAAATCTTTTTGTAGTGTTTTTTTCTCTTCAAAGGAAAATCCATAAATAAAATCAATATTGATATTGGTAAATCCTAATTCTCTACACCACTTTATTTTTTCTTTGGCATCTTCAAAGGTATGGTTTCTTCCCATTAATTTTAATTTTTCTGAATGGAAAGATTGTATTCCGATACTTAAACGATTTACTTTGTTCCTCTTTAATATTTCTAGCATTTCTTTTGTAATATCATTTAAATTGCATTCAAAAGTAAATTCTTGTAAATTTTTTGTGTTAAATATTTTTAAAATTTCAAAAAGTTTATGTAAGTATTTAGGAGCTAAAGAAGAGGGAGTTCCTCCTCCAATATACAGAGTATCAATTTCTTCATTATTGTAAACATCTTCTATTTCTTCTTTTAAACATTCTAAATACGCATATACCCATTTTTCATGATAGAACACTTTGCAAAAATCACAATAGGAACAAATTGTTTTACAAAAAGGAATGTGAATATATACACCCTTACTTTCCGTATTCATATGACAGCCTCACTATTTTTTTAAAGTAATTTCCTCTTCATCTTGCATGAATTCTTTTAATTCCTCAGAGATTTCATCCGGAAAATGCATGTTATTAAACACTTCACATATTTCTTCGTCTGTCACATCTTTATTTTCAAACATTTCCGTTATAACCGCCATTAAATCATTTTCACTACTAGGATGTTCTACTATCCTTTTTAATTCTTCTATTCTTTCTTTACTCATATCTATTCCTCCAAATAACAAACAAGTTACCTAGAACCCCCCCCCCTAGAAATTTTGTTCATTTGATTATCTATTACTTCATTTGGAACTCCTGTCTTATATTGTCCTAAATTCTCTAATTTGTGCTCTTGAAATTTTTTCCTTACTTCTTTTGCTAAACTCGAATCCAATCTTGGCAATCTTGAAGTTAAATCATCATAAATAACATCAGGAGTGGAATCCAATATTTTGGCTATTTCTAGGATTGTAAAATCTTGTAATATATATTCTGTTGCAGAATAAATTCTTACTTTAATTTTTGCATCTTCTATAGATTTAGGAGTATTAGTATTTAAAATTTCTACTACTTTTTGATATTTTTCCATATCAATCGTAGGTAATTTCTTATGGATAATATTATGTACGCTTACATTACTAATTGGAAAACCATTTTCTGTAGCATATTTAGCTGCTTTTCTTGTAGAACATTTAGTTTCTATGATATAATCTACTACTATAAGAATTTTTTCTTGTAGCTCTTCTTCAGGTAAATTAGAGTAGTTCCTTGCCATTTAACTCTCCTCCTTTAATATTTCTAAAAACGCTTCTTTTGGTACTTCTACACTACCAAGCATTTTCATTTTCTTTTTTCCCTCTTTTTGTTTTTCTAGAAGTTTACGTTTACGTGAAACGTCTCCACCATAACATTTGGCAAGGACATTCTTTTTCATAGCACTTACATTTTCTCTTGCAATCACTTTAGAGCCAATACTTGCTTGGATAGGAATTTGAAACATTTGTCTTGGAATAATCGTTTTTAGTTTTTCCACAATACTACGTCCTCTAGAATATGCAAAATCTTTATGGACAATTGTCGATAAAGCATCAACGATATCACCATTTAATAAGACATCCATTTTGACTAATTTAGATTCTTTATATCCACATAGTTCGTAATCAAAGGAAGCATACCCTTTTGTAGTACTTTTTAGTCTATCAAAGAAATCATAGACAATCTCGGATAAAGGAATTTCATAATGAATATTTACTCTTGCCTCATCAATATATTCTAATGATTTATAAATTCCTCTTTTGTTTTGGCAAAGATCCATAATGGCTCCAATGTATTCACTTGGAACAATAATATTAGTATAAATATAAGGTTCTTCTATCTTTTTAATAAACGTATTATCAGGCATTTTATTAGGCGAATCAATTTCGATTATCTCTTCACTAGTTTTCGTAACTTTATAAATAACACTTGGACTTGTAGCAATAATCTCTATATCAAACTCTCTTTCAATTCTAGTCATGATGATATCCATATGTAAAAGTCCTAAAAATCCCATACGAAAACCAAATCCTAATGCTTCAGAAGTTTCAGGTTCTAGCGTTAATGCGGCATCGTTTAACTTTAATTTTTCAATGGCTTCTTTTAGACTTTCATACTTATTAGGCTCAACAGGGAATAGACCCGAATACACCATAGGCTTCATTTTTTTGTATCCTTCTAAAGGAATATTTGCTCCATTTATATTCGTAGTAATGGTATCTCCCACTTCCACAGTCGCAATTTCTTTAATACTTGCACAAACATAACCAACTTCTCCACTTTCTAAACAATCTAATTTCTTTTCTTTTGGCGTATGCACTCCTAATTCTGTTACTTCAAATGTACTACTATTTGCCATCATCTTAATGGTATCTTTCACTTTTAGTTTTCCGTCTACTACTTTTACAAGCGCCACAACGCCTTTATAAGAATCAAAGTAAGAATCAAAGATTAATGCACGTAAAGGCTCTTTTAAATTATTTTTAGGAGGATTTATACGTGTAACCACCGCATCTAAAACATCTTTTACTCCTACTCCCGTTTTGCCGCTACAAAGTAATATTTCTTCGTCTTTAAATCCCAAAACTTTTTTTAGCTCTTCTTTTACTTTAGAAACATCGGCATTGGGTAAATCTATTTTATTAATGACTGGAATAATGGTTAAATCATTTTGCATAGCTAAATAAAGATTAGCTAACGTTTGGGCTTCTATTCCTTGAGCAGCATCGACAACTAAAATAGCTCCTTCGCAAGCCGCTAGGCTTCTTGAAACTTCATAAGAAAAGTCAACATGTCCCGGGGTATCAATTAAATTTAAGATATACTCTTCGTTTTCGTATGTATAATGAAGACGAACTGCATTTAATTTAATTGTAATTCCACGTTCTCTTTCTAAGTCCATATTGTCTAAGACTTGGCTTACCATTTCTCGTTTGTCAATAGCCCCTGTTATTTCTAACATTCTATCCGCAAGCGTACTTTTCCCATGGTCTATATGAGCAATAATAGAGAAATTTCTTATTTTTTCTTGTTTCATACTTATCACTATCTAGTATTATACTGAATTTTTGTTAGAATGAAAAGAAAAAAGCGTCAATTTGCCGATTGTACGCTTCTTATTCTCATTTGTTTTTCTTCTTCTAAAAATTCATTGGAAAATTGGTTGTAAGGAATTTTTATTTTCATAATTTTATCAAATAAATCTTGATTTGGATAAACATCCCAAAAGTATTGTTCTTTTAGTCCTTGTTTTTCTGAAAAAAAGCCAATATGACTATTATTTCCTACAAAGTCTATATATAAATAACTATTTGCTTCTTTATCCTTTATAGAGTAACTAAAAAAAGGAGATTGTTTTAAAATGGTTTCATTTTCTAAATAAAAATTTAGAATTTTTCTTGGATTTTTACATGAGTTTACAAACAAATACTTCTGTTCTTTTTCACCGAAGTGTTTTATAAAAAAGGTATGATTAAATAAAGTTTTTACTTTTTCTTTATCAACAACACGCTTGGTTTCTACATCAATCACTAAGTAATCCCATGGATGCAATCTAATAAAAAGATAGGGCTTATCTTCTTTTGCAATCACTTTCATTCCTTGAATACTTTCTTGTTTATAAAAATATTGCACTTGATTACGCAATAGTTGATGAAATTCTTGCCATATCATTTTAATTTCTTCTGTTTTTTCTAAAAATTCTTCTAATTCTATTCCTTCTTTTACTTCAAAATATTTTTTTAATAATGTTGTGTTAAACATAATGACTGATAAATAAAAGTAGTGTATAATTGAAATAG
>CAJUKB010000024.1 GCA_910587325.1 uncultured Bacilli bacterium
CTCTTAAAAATTTCATTTACTAATTTTTGCGGGAACTTTCAATTGAATTCAAGCAAAAAATTTCGCGTAATGAGAAAATCTTTATAAGGTGATTCTATGTTAAGTAAAATAATAAAAACCATGCGAAAAAAAGCAAATCTTAAACAAAATGATTTGGCTAAACTGTGTAATATAGCCAATACCACACTAAGCGGATATGAAAGCAATTACCGTGAACCTTCATTTGAAACATTAGAAATAATTGCTAACAACTGTGGTTATAAAATACAATTTAAAAATATTCAAACAGGAGATATTTTAACTACTGAAAATATTAATAGAAAAGAAATATAGAAATAAAATATATTACTTATACTGAATATCTTATTTTTTTAATAATTTTAAAGCAAAGTCAATATTTTCACTAAAGTCCCCAATAATCTCTTTATATCCATTTTTTAAATCGAATAACTCATCTTGAAACATTAAAAAAATACCTTCTATTTTTATATTTATATCTTGTAAAAGAGAATCCATTGAACTAAGTAAATTTTGTTTTTCTACTACCTCATTAACTATAGCTTTTGAAAGATGAAAAGCTCCTTTTTTTGATAGATTTAATGCACTATTTATTAAAGGACACAATATATAAACCAAAACTGCTTTTTCTTCTTTAGAAAATAGAGTATATTTAGTCAATAAAATAGCACAAAAATTATTTAAAATCTTCGTATATTTTTCCATTAATTCTTTCTTTTGTTCTACTAATTTTATATAATTTTCCAAATGATTATAAATATCTAAATCATCTTTAAATCTTTCTTGTAATCCTTTTAACATATCAGTATCAATAGGCGCTTCAAAATACCTCATTTCATAAAATAAAAGATCCATTACCATGAAAAAAGAAAAATTTTGAGAAAAATATTCCTCTATAATATTTTTCAATAAAAAAGTCATTTTATTGATATCAATTGTTTTGATTTTTTTGTCTTTTATCAAAGGCAAATCATCTTTTAAATAAATTGGATGACCATCTAAATAATACATTTCTGGTTCAATTTTAATTGTATCTTCTTGCATTTTATTATTTTTAAATAGTGGGTGAAATCTTAGATTATTATCCTCTTTTACAAAATAGCCATCATTTTTTTTAAAATCAGATGATATTACATAATTATAAAAATGAAAATAATTTTCTATATCATCACTATCGATATTTTTCAATAAAAATCGAAAACTAGTTAACCCATTTAAATATAAGGATTTTATATAAAAATCATTCTCAATATCTAATTTTAATCTATGCTGAAATTTCTTTAAAATCTTTTCAATTTCCTTCGCCGTTAGATTAATACAACAAGATTCTCCATATTTATCTCCAATAATTTTCAAATTAATTATTAAACTTAAATTTGTTAAAAAATCTAAAGATTGTACATGGCCTTGTATCAAAATATTTTCTAAATTTTTAGCACTACACCCTAAAAAAAACAACTCATTTTGTATTCTTATATTTTTATAAATAAATGTTACCAAGTTCGGCATGCTCCAATTTAAGAACAAAGCGTCAATTGAAGTATTCTCTACTTCTAAATTTTTTCCATTATATATTCCAAAACCCATATTTTTAATATCAGTATTTTCCAATTTTAAATTTGCACTCATATTAAAAAATACATTAAAAGATTCAATGTTGCTATTTATTAGAGTAATATTTACTATTTTCATTTTAGAAAAACTACAATTCTGTGTTAAAAAACAATTTTTGAATGTTAAATTTTTAATATTAGGAAAATTTAATATAACTTGTAATACTTCATTACTAATATTTGTATTAAAAAATTGAATACTTTCAATAGAAAATATTTTTTCTTTTATTTTTTGATAAGATATTTCAGTAGCAAAATGAATACTATTCATATCAGGATGTAACATAAGATTAAAATATTTATTAAAAATGTTAGAAGGAGGGATTACATCTGTCATATTTTTAACATAATTTATAAAGTCTAACATATTTTTTTCTGGTTTATTATCAAAAGATTGAATAAATAATTGATTAAATTGTATTGTAATATAAAAATCAGGAAAATAAAAACTAAAATGATTAGAATCTTCTATATAAAAATTTAAAGAAGAATAGCATAATTCATTTGCCAATTTATTAAATAAAAAAGTACTATAAATTTTTGTCATTTTAAGTCATTCCTTTTTATTAAATTAATTATAACAATTATAGAGACATAATTCAAAAAAATTTTAATTATAATTAATTATCATTTTTTTCATAAAATAAAAAATCTAGTTCTCCAGATTTTTTAGCATCTCATTTTTCCCATAATTATTCCTCAACACTTGCTTTATTGTATTCTTCTAAAATAGCACTTTGGAACATTGTACGAACATCGGTATTAATTGGATGTGCTATATCTTTGTATTCACCTGTTGCTGTTTTTCTACTAGGCATAGCAATGAATAAACCATTATCTCCTTCAATAATACGGATGTCATGAATAGCAAATGCATCATCGATAACGACGGTTGCAATTCCTTTCATTCTGTTTCCTTCTCTTTCAAATTTACGAACTGTTACTGATGTAATTTTCATGTTTACACTCCTTCTAAAGTTTTTTATTTTCTAGTAACTTAATACTATTTTATGATAAAACCGGAAAGTTATCAAGAGTTTTTACAAATACTTGATACTTATTTCACCTATTGCAATATCCGAATAGGTAAAACTTTTTTCAACTCCATCCTCATTCACCGTAAAAATACTAGGATAAACATTAGAAATAAATCCTTGTACTTTATAATTTTTATTACGCATTCCAAAAACGGATATTTCTACATTTTGCTTTAAATGTTTTTTCACTTCTTCTTTAATTGTATTTAAATTCATAAATCCCCCTTATCTTGGATAGCCAACATACATAAGTCCATTGGAAATAATACCACCCATTCCATCACTTCCATATTTTGTTTTTTCAAGTAAAGAAATTAAATCAATTTCTTTATTTCTTTCAGTTAACGAAATAGTCGTTGCAATAATTGCTGGGTCCAAACAATGGATATTCACTCGCTTAGGACTAGATGCAAAGTTTGCTCCAGCTTTAATTAACTCCTCATAATTACTTTGGCAAGCTCCGGCAATAATTACAAGCTTTTCATGACTTTTCTCATATTTGCGACATTCCTGCACTGCTTTTATAAAATTTTCTGTATTCTTATAATTGTGAATATCATCTATTCTCCCTTTTTTCTTAAAATAAGCATCATGCCCTGTAATAATCACAATATCCGGTTTATATTCTTCAAGCAAATCACGTATTTTTAGTGGAATCTCTGCCTCACTAATTTTTTTACCAATCGCAAATATATTATGTTTCTTATAATACTCTAAACATCTTCCTAAATATTCACTATCCCCATCAATATGCATTGTTTTAGGTGGCAAATAAAAATATTCACTTCGGTCTAGGACATCGTCATCTTCCTCTTGAAATTCTATTCTTAAACTTTCTTGTTCTTCCTCCGTTGCAATTGTTACATCTTCTAACTTACTATCGGCGTATAAACGTACATCCATACCTTTTAGATAGCACATATCTCCTTTAATATTCATGACTTTAAACAAGGTATCATGGTTATAACTTTTACGGGTAACGATATCCCCTTTTTTTATAGGCATTTTTCTTCACCAATATAGTATATGCAAAAAACTTAATTTTTTTGCCTATAACCCAATACGAAATTATGATAAAATTACCTTGGTGAATATTATAACTTTATATGACAAATATTTTTTATGTACATTAACAACTATTTTATTAACACGAATATGGGTATATTTATTTAATAAACCTAGCCCAACTATAAAAAATTTTAGAACGCATCATTGGATGTATTGGACTACTAGTTACAATTATACTTTTTTGTATATCAAGCTTTTTTAAAAATATATACTTATTATCAATAAGCATGGGTATATTCTTAGAAGAAATAGGATTTATTATTATTAGAGGTAAAAATCATGAAGATAATTATAATCCTAAGCCTTTTATGATTTTGATGTTCTTTATATTCCTATTATTTATATTTAGAGAAAACATTATTAATTTTTATTTAAATAGCAATCATTAAAAATAAACAAAAAATTCTATTTTTTAAAATCTAATATTTTAGATAACTCTTTTTCTAGTCCATCAAATTCACTAATAGGAAAGTCCTCTTCAAAAGGCCTAGCACCAAATATTCGATTTATCCTTTCTCTTAAACTTTCATTAACATTATAATTTAAAGGGTAAAATCCTAACTTGCCATGTAATATTGCGATAGCAGGAGCAATATGTTCTTCTTGAAATCCATTAGAATATTCTAAAAAGGCGTATAATCAAATATTTCAACACCTAAAGATTGTAAATGTAACTAGTAATTTTGATAACAATAGGTCTCCTCATGTGTTACATTTTCTCCAATAAATTCATTTTTTCTACTAGAAGATACTACAATCTTAGCTCCTGTTATTTCCACAATGTTTTTTAAGCGTAAAACGTATTCTGTAACTACTAAATTAGAAGTATCTCAAATATCGTTAATAACTCCATCAAAATCTAAAAATATTACTTTCAATCTATTTCACCTCATATTCATTTACTAATGTTTTAAAATCTTCTTTACTAATTTCTTCTGCTCTAACACTCTCTTTATAGCCTAATCCATCCAAAATTCTTTGTATCTTCTCCCAATCATAGTTTTTTAAATTATTTCTTAAAGTCTTACGTTTATTTAAAAAAGCATCACGAATAAATTGCAAATAAAACTCTTTATTTTGTACCCCTATTTCTTTTTTTCTCGATAATTTAATAACCGCACTATCTACTTTAGGCGAAGGAATAAAGTGCTCTCTATCTACTTGAAATAAAAAGGAAGCACTGTATTCCAAATCTACATATAAAGTAAAAGCGTTATATTCTTTGTGTTTACTTTCTGCGGTAATTCTTTCCGCAAACTCTTTTTGAACTAGCAAAACAATTTCTTTAGGTTTAATTTCCATCTCGATTAACTTACTAATAATAGGAGAAGTTATATAATAAGGAATATTGGCAACTACATAGATATTTTCATAAGGTATATCTTTTATATCTTCTAAAATATTTTGCTTTAAAAAATCACCGTAAATAAGTTTACATTTCTCATTTTCATATTTATTTAAATAAGAACTCATTCGTTCATCAATTTCGTAACATACCAAATAACATTTTTTTTGAATTAAATATTCTGTTAATGCACCCATACCAGGCCCAATTTCAATGATTAAATCATTTTTTCCTACTTCTACACTTGAAGCAATCTTACTTAATATCTCTTTACTTTTCAAAAAATTTTGCCCAAACTTTTTTTGTGCTTTTATATATTCCATATATCCTCCAACCAAAAAAATGGTTATTTCCAACCATTTCGTAAAACATCATAAGTGACAGTAGAACGTCCGACTTGATAAGCATAAGTTTCATTAGATGTTAATAAGTCCAAATCATTACCAAGTACACCTCTATCAAGTACAATGGCTAGAACAGGATCACTAGATAATTTACTTTGATTTAGTCTAACAATAGAACCACATGGTAAATTCTTACTAGAAGCTACAATTTTTACATTCCCATAAGAAATATCGTTATACGTTTCTGTTCCATCCAAAACATTGTACTTTGGTAAACATGCTAGTTTTCCGCTACAAAGTGGGCAAGTTGGCAAATAACTTGTTAAATCCCCTGTAAAAGTATCTTTAGCACTATATAGGTCATTCGCAATATCTTCTTTTAATTTCATAGCCATTGTAGCCAAATCAATTGATTTATTATAATTATCATTTAAAACTTTTGTTTCTTTTATATTATTACTAGACTCTACAAATATAACAAGGAATAAAAGCAAAGTGACTTGAGAAATTTTCTTAATTGTTTTTAAAATTTGTTGCATTTTCTCTTCACCTCACTAGTATTTTTTCTACAAATATTTTATCAAATATACATTTAAATGTCAAAAATTCGTTTTATATTTTCATTGGTGATTTTTGCTAAAGATTCTCGTGAAACATTTTTAAGTTCACATAGAAAATCGGCTATATTGGAAACCTTACTTGGATCATTTCTTTTCCCTCTAAATGGAACAGGTGTTAAATATGGTGAATCGGTCTCTAGTACAATGTTATGCAAATCAATTTCTTTTATGACATCTTTTAAATTACAATTTTTAAAAGTAATAACTCCATTTACTCCTAGTAAAAAACCCATTTCCATATAAATTTTAGCCGTTTCTAAACTTCCACTAAAAGAATGAATTACCCCTTTTACTTTATATTTTTTTAAAGAGGTAATAGTATCTAAAGTTGCTTCTCTAGAATGGATAACAACAGGCATATGGTATTTTTCTGCCATGGCAAGTTGTGTTTCAAAGAGTTTAATTTGTGCCTCTTTGTTTTCTTTTCCGTAATGATAATCCAAACCAATTTCTCCAATCACCACTATCTTTTCATGAGCAATATTTTTTTCAATAAATGCTAAATCCTTTTCTTGGTAGTTTTCTACCTCTTCCGGGTGAATTCCAAGAGCACCATAAATTTCTGTTCTATCTAATAAAGACATTACTTCTTCATTTGACTTTCCATCACACCCTGCTACTATCATACGATTTACTCCATGTTCTTTAGCAAGGTTAATAACTACATCTATATCCTCATAATATTCTTGAAACAAATGACAATGTGTATCGCAAAACATTATAAATCACTTCCTTTTTTGGGCTTGTTTACATAAAGCAAGCAATAAAGGTTCATTAAAAGAATCAGTTATATCCTCCTGAAAAGAATTTCTAATTGCTTTCTCTAACTTTTCATCTAAATATCCCTTTTTCGTTTCGCAAATAATTCTTCCATGATATAACTTTTTTCTTATCTCTTCACTATAAACAGCATTATTTGCTAAATCAATAATCATTCCATTTTCATCTCTTACCACACTATGATAAAATGTTCCTTCAAAATAATAAGGTAATAATTCTGTAATTAAACTAACATTGCCTAAATGCTTTATAATTTTCCAAGAGGCATTATGACAATTTCCAACTAAAAAATCTTTATCTTTTAATATATACTGAACAGAAGAGTTATTTTTAAAATAATCTTTAGTGCTATAAAAAGAATATTCTTTTCCATTATTAATTTTTAAAAAAATAAGACCATTCTCATAGCGAATATCATCTATAAAAGGAAGAATGTAAAACAAATTTTTTAAGATCATCCTCTAAATAACCATTTACATTTTCACCTAATAGTAAAATAGCATCTAAATAGTCATAGTATATTTTAAAATTGCTTTTCTTTAAAAAATAATATAAACAAGGCAAATAACTAGGGTAGCGGTAATATAAATAATCTTTTAAACAGCAATATAAACCTAAAATTTCATTTTCACTAACACTATAAATAGTCTTTACTTCTTCAATATCAATATCAACTTTTTTTACAAAGTTATCTATAACCTTTTTTAAACGAATATTGTTTTTAATCGTGTATTGTTCTTCATATTCAAAAAATATACTTTCATAATCCATAAAAAAACTCCCTTTTTTATATCTATTATACATAAATACTTATAAAAATAAAGAAAAAAGCAAATTACTTGCTCTTAATCATTATTTACATCTATTCTTTGAAATAAAATTTCTGCTTCATTTAAATTATAATTATTTGTTTCATTAAATTGGAATGACTTATCACTTGTATTGATTTGACTTAAAATTTTATCACTTGTTTCAGGTAGGAAAGGTTTTATAAATATCGCACATACTCGAATGGCTTCAATTAAATTATAAAGGACAGTCTCTAATCTATCTTTCTTACTTTCTTCTTTTGCAAGTGCCCAAGGAGTAGTTTCATCGATATATTTATTACTACGACGTAATACTTCAAATATCTCATCAATAGCAGAACCAATCTCCAATTTATTCATTCTACTTTCCACGTTCTCTTCTAAAGTATTTATCATAGATATTAAATCCATATCTACGTCTTCTACTACTTTTTTATTTTCTAAGTGACTATCAAAATATTTTTTAGCCATTGAAATCGTACGATTGACTAAGTTACCTAAAATATTGACCAAATCTCCATTAATTCTTTCGATTAATAAATCTCTTGTAAATACTCCATCGGAAGCAAAAGGAATTTCATGTAAAACATAATAACGGACAGTATCAACACCAAACTCATGTACCAAGTCATCGGCATAAATCACATTACCGCGGCTTTTACTCATTTTTCCATCACTCATAATAAGCCAAGGATGCCCAAATACTTGTTTTGGTAAAGGTAAATCCAAACTCATTAAGAAACATGGCCAATAAATCGTATGAAAACGAATAATATCTTTTCCAATTAAATGTAAATCTGCCGGCCACCATTTATTAAATTCTTCACTAGAAACATCAGGATCATAGCCAATATTCGTAATATAGTTTGTAAGTGCATCTAACCAAACATAAACAACGTGTTTTGCATCAAAATCAACTGGAATACCCCAATCAAATGAAGTACGAGATACACACAAATCTTGTAATCCCGGTTTTAAGAAATTATTAATCATTTCATTCTTACGAGATTCAGGCTGTATAAACTCAGGATGAGTCTCAATATACTCGATTAATCTATCTTGGTATTTACTTAATTTAAAGAAATAAGCCGCTTCACTTTTTAATTCAACATCTCTGCCACAATCCGGACATTTTCCGTTCACAAGTTGACTTTCCGTCCAAAAAGATTCACAAGGCGTACAATAAAGTCCTTTATATTCTCCTAAATAAATATCTCCTTGGTCATACATTTTTTTAAATATCTTTTGTACGAGTTTTTCATGATGTTCATCTGTTGTACGAACAAATTTATCATAACTCGTATTCATAATATCCCAAATACTTTTTATTTCACCTGCGACATTATCGACAAACTCTTTTGGTGTAATACCTGCCTCACGTGCTTTTAATTCGATTTTCTCCCCATGTTCATCTGTACCTGTTTGAAAATAAACATCGTATCCTTTTAATCTTTTATAACGAGCAATACTATCCGCAAGAACAATCTCATACGTATTTCCAATATGAGGCTTTCCTGAAGTATAAGCAATCGCCGTTGATATATAATATTTTTCTTTCATACTATTCCTCTTTTCTTTTTAATATCCACCTGAAATAACCATAATTTCATTAGTTATATATGTATTTTCTTCACTGCCTAAAAAATATACAAAATTTGCAATTTCTTCGGGTTCTGCAAATCGCTTCAAATATATTTTTGATGCCTCTTCTTCCAATTCTTCTTTAGGTAAAGAAACATTCATTTCCGTATTTATCCAATGAGGCGCTATAGCATTCACTAAAATATTTGGAGCATATTCTAATGCAAAGTTTTTTGTTAAAGAATTTATCGCCGCTTTAGAAGCATCATAATCAATACTTGTTGGAATATTGTAATTAATACCATTTGTACTCGATATATTAATAATTCTCGTCGTAAAATCTTGGCTCTTCATGAAATTACCAAAATACTTACACATTAGATAAGTACCAATTACATTATTATGCATTGTTTCCTCAAACACCCTAGTTGGCCTTTCTTCTATTTCCATATCATAAACAATCCCCGCATTATTAACGAGTACATCCAATCTTCCAAATTTATTTTGCACTTCATCAAGCATTCTTTTTACATCCTCTTCGTTTGCAATATCTCCCATACAAACAAGACACTCTATAGAATATTTTTCTTCTAACTCTTTAGAAATAACATGCATTTCCTCTTCATGACTTCTACCATTTAATACAACGCAGTACCCCCCCCTAGCAAATTTTTTAGCACAAGCAAGACCTAAACCTCGACGAGCACCTGTTACCATAACAACTTTATTCATTACTTTAATCACTCCTCTTCATTATAAATTCTATTATTTAAATAATTATCTATTATTTTCCTAGATGGCTCACATACATTTATTGGTAACTTATCCAAATCAAAGAAACCATAATCTACATGTTCTTCTGTATTTCCTAAATCAATATCACCATTATACATCCGTGCTAATACTCCCAATGTAACAAAGTGAGCATATTCATTTATATCATTTGCAACAGAAATTAATTCTAAATTCGAAATGTCTAAATTTACTTCTTGTTTCGTTTTTCTAACTGCTGCTTCAAAGATAGTTTCACCTTGTTTTACTTTTCCCGCTGGCAATGTCCAAGTACCTTCCAAACGCATATCACTTAATGCTTTATTAGGGTCTTCATTTCTTAAAATCATAAGTACTTGCTTTTTATCATTTAATAACAATATTCCAATTCCAACACCAAGCATAACATCAACTCCAATTTTAACATTATTTATTCTCTATAATTTTCAATTTCTATATTACTTTTATTATCTATTTCACGTTTACTTGTAAAATCTAAAGCATTCTCCGCTGTTACAACTTTTTTACCTATTTTCTTTTCAATATTTCTTCTTGTTACGGAAGCAATTTCACCACCATCTTGAGCATCTATTCTTAACTCTGCCATTCCTTGAGAATCATTTGATTTATGTAATTCAGTAGTAGTTACTTCTGCCAAAGTCATTAGCGCAAGTTCCATAGCAGACATATTATCTCTTAAATTTTGTTTGTCATTTAATCCCTTAATATCTTTATGTTGACTAGTTGTAATTCCAAAAGTCCCTTTGCTAATATCATTAGTCAAAATTGCAAAATCTTTAGAATTAACTATACCTCTCTTTTTCCATTCATCTGTTAATTCAGTTCTTGCAGGTATTCCATTTATCCTAGCATTAGTCCATTCTTCTGTATAACCCTTTCTTAAATATGTTTGGCGTGCTCTTTCAATTGCTATTGAAGGATCAACAACTTCTTGTATACGTTCTTCAGCTAAACGAGCAAACCACAATTTAAAAGGTTCTGCATTAGGACTAGGAACACTTTGAATAATTCTAAATATTGTCTCTCTATTTCCACAATCTGTTTCTCTTAGTTTGCCATCTTGTGCAACTAATTTCAATTGTCGACAATTTGTCGACACTTCAAAATACTCCTCTTCGGACATTCTATTTTTTAAACGATACCAATAATCTCTAGGATTTTCACTTTCTGTTAAAATTGCAACTACATCAATAATAGAATAATACCATTCTCCTTCATGTTCTTTTCTCCTTATTTTACTATTTTCAAACAGAACTAATTCTTTATTTTCTTGTAATTCCATATTCATATTTATTTATCCTTTCCTAAAAAACAAAAAAATCATAAATTAAGGGCGAAACAATATCCGCGGTACCACCTTAATTCATGATTTTAATCATGCACTTTTCTTCATAACGTGAAGTATCCGATTTAACTCCAGAACCATGTTCATACTCATCTTTATATTTACTTTCACCAAACGTAAACTCTCTTCTCATAAAGAAAAAGCACTACTCTTTCCTTCTTCATTAATTATCTGTATATTAACACAAAATTTTTACCACATCAAGAAATATCAACCTTATTTACGATAAGATTTGCTACAAATTTAAGTAAAGTTAGATTCTCTTCTTTAATAGATTTTTCATTAAATATTATAAGTAATCCTAAACAATCCGTAGAAGATATAATAGGTTGAATTAAATAGTATCCACTTTTTTCTTCTCCATTTAATTTATATGTTTGTAATTCATTTTTTACAACACTTTCCCGATTATGAATAAATCCAATAAATTTCATATCTAAATCTGTACCTTCATACGCCTGAAATTTATTTGAATACACAATCTTATCACGGTCTGTAATAATTAAATTCATTTCATACACTTGCGTTACTAAATTACCAATGTTATGAATTGTTTCTTTATAATCCTTAATTTTCGAATATTTCTTTAAAATTACTTTGTCCTCTTCTACAAAAATTTCTAAATTCTCTCCTTCTCGAATACCTAAATTACGTCGTATTTCCTTTGGTAAAACAATTCTTCCTAACTCATCAATTCTACGAATTACACCTGTTGACTTCAAAAGTATCACAACTCCTTACGTATATTAGTGTGAGTTATTGAAAGAAATTTATACAAAAGAAAGAAAAAAAGATGCAGAAAAAAGGAAATTCCAAATTTGCGGTGTATATAAGAATAGAGAGGAGTTTTTATGAACTACTATACGGAAATAGAAACTTACATTAAGAAAAACGAAGTAAGTAAAAAAGCAAGAGTATTAGAGGAAAACCAAAGTACTTTAGAAAATTATGGGAATATCGAAAGATTACTTGTAGAAGCGCAAGGTGGAGAAAAAAGATCCAATTCTTGCGACAGTGTCGCAATTATCTTGGTCTCATGTAGTTGAGTTACTTCCAATTAAAGAAGAAAATAAGAGAAACTATTATATCAATTTATGCATAACTAGAAAATTATCTGTAAGAGAACTAAAGGATGAAATTAAAAATAATGCTTATGAAAGATTAATAAATAAACCCAACAAAATTGAAATCATACTTCCACAAAAATCAGTATCATTCTTAGAACAAATGAAGAATCCTATTCTTATTGAAATTGATAAGGTAAAAAATATAAAAAATGAGCATGATTTAGAAACTACCATTCTTGCAAAACTTCAACATTTCTTTAATCAACTTGGAGAGGGTTTTGCTAATTACAACAACAAGAATTATTACATTGATATTCTTTTATTTAATATAGAACTAAACTGCTATGTAATTGTTGAATTAAAACTACGTGAATTAAAGAAAAGAAGACAAAGCACAAATAGAATTTTATATGCAAATAGTTAACAAACAAATCAAAAAAACATTTCACAACAAAACAATTGGGATTATTATTTCTAAAAAGTAAGATAAACTTATTGCAAACTTTGTAAGTAGTGAAGACGTTATTCCTTTAGCTTACGAAATAAAAAAAGAAGATATATTTTAATCCTCTTCTACATCCCTTACAATTAATTCTAACAAAGAAACTAATGAATACAAGAAATGTTTCTCTCCTCGTTTTATCAATAGGTTAATTACGATTTTTTTATTTAAATATTTAAACGAAAAATTTGGATTTATATTATAAGCCTCAAAAAATAACTTATCCCCTTTTACTTTAGAGGAGTATTCTTCTGGTATTTCCACTTCTACCATACGTTCCGTTTGTTTCACGTGTAAAATATTTAATTTTTTAGCAAGTTTTTCAAACCACTCTTCATACATATAAACTTCAATTTCTTCGGTGATTTTTCCAAATCGGTCTTCCAATATTTTTCTTACACGTTTTAAAGAGATCTCGTCCTCTACTTCATTAATCATTTGGTGAATTTCAATTTTGATATCTTCATCACGAACATATGCATCACTAATATGTGTACTTACATTTATTAATGATTTTGTATCGGTATCTTCTTCCACTTCTTCCCCGTTTAGTCGTTTAATTTCTTCTTCCACCATTTTCGTATATAAAGAAATACCAACGGAATCAATAAATCCTGCTTGTTCACTACCTAAAATATCTCCTGCTCCACGAAGCGATAAATCTCGCATGGCAATACGATAGCCACTTCCAAGTTCTGTAAAATCTTTTATCGCTTGTAAACGCTTGACAGCAATATCATTTAGTACTTTTTTATTATCATATAATAGATATGCATAAGCAATTTTGTCACTACGACCTACACGTCCGCGGATTTGATACAATTGGCTTAAACCAAAATGGTCAGCATCATAAATAATTAAAGTATTGGCATTCGGAATATCAATACCCGTTTCAATAATCGTTGTACAAACCAAAATATCAAATTCATAATTTACAAAAGATTCCATAATATCATCTAACTCTTTTTTAGTCATTTGCCCATGTGCAAAATGAATCCTAGCTTCCGGTATTAATCTTCTTAATTTATCACAAAAGTCACTTATAGAAGCCACTTTATTATATAAGATAAAGATTTGTCCCTTTCTTGTTAATTCTTTATAAATAGCGTCTTTTACAATCAGTTCATTTTCTGCTATCACATACGTTTGAACAGGATAACGATTTACCGGTGCTGTATCAATTATAGATAAATCTCTTAAACCACTCATAGCCATTTTCATCGTTCTAGGAATTGGTGTTGCAGAAAGGGTTAAAATATTTATGTCATTTTTGAGTGTTTTAATTTTTTCTTTATGCGTAACACCAAAACGCTGTTCTTCATCCACAACAAGCAATCCCAAATTTTTACATTTCACATCTTCACTTAATAAACGATGGGTTCCAAATAAAATATCAATTTTACCATTACCTAAATCTTCTAAAATTCTCTTTGTTTCTTTACTAGAAGTAAAACGATTTAATAAAGCGATTTCAATTGGATAACTAGAAAAACGCTTTAAAGCAGAAGCATATTGTTGTTTAGATAAAATCGTTGTAGGGCATAAATACAACACTTGTTTATTATTTAAAATGGTCTTAAACATAGCACGAAAAGCAACCTCTGTTTTTCCAAAACCAACATCTCCACACAAAAGTCTATCCATAGGTACAGGACTTCTTAAATCATTTTGGACATCTTCTATAGCTTTTAATTGGTCCTTTGTTTCTTCATAAGGAAACTCCATTGCAAATAAATCTTCCATAGGATAATCTACATAAGAAATTCCTTTTGTATTACTACGAAGGGCATACAAACGCATTAACTCTTCCGAAATATCTTTAATTTTCTTTTGTACCTGTCTTTTCTTAAGCTCCCAAGATGTACTATTTAATTTATTAATTTTTGGTTTTGTTCCATCTTTATCCGTATACTTAAAAATCGTTGTAATTTTTTCTACTGGTATATAAACTTTATCATTACCCAAATAATTAATTTGAATAAAATCTTTTTGCAAGCCCATTTGTGTTAATGTCACAACTCCATTATAAATTCCAATCCCATGACTTCTATGCACCACATAATCTCCAAGTTCTAAATTATTTAATGAATTTACTTTTTTTCCAATTTTTAAAGTATTTTTATACTTAATATCTGCTGCATTTACTTGTTCAATATCATACTCAGAAATAACAACATAATTATCTATTATAAATCCATGATTTATTTTCTTTTGGAGAACATTAATTTGATTTTCTACTACCTCTTCTTTTTTCAAAATATGTACTACAGCAAATAACTCTTTAATTTGTTTAATTTGATTCTCTTTAGATAAACAAAATACAATCGTTTTTTTACTTTTTAACCACAAATGCACCTTATCTTTCAAAATCTCAAAATTGGCTCTAAAATTTTCTATTTCTAAAGATTGAAAAGAATATGTTTTTAATTTACTAGTATTTATATTAGCAATAGTATCAATATAAATTTCCTTTGTAATACTAAAATCTTCCATTTTATACATATATTCAGTTTCTAGTGGAATTTCTTTACTCTTTTTATATTCTAAAATATCTTCTAATAACTTTTTATAAGCTACTTCTATTTGTTCATAATCATAATAAGTTACAATTGGATGTTCTAAATAATCCAAAATTGAACTATGCCCATCTGTGGTAATCTCATCATAAGGACTAATCCCAACCTCTTCTATAGAATTTAAAGACAATTGCGTATCTTCATCAAAATAACGAATAGATTCAATTGTATCTCCAAAGAATTCAATGCGAATTGGATGTTCTAAAAACGTAGAAAAAATATCCAAGATAAAACCTCTAACAGCATAGGTTCCCGTTGCTGTAACTAAAGAATCCTTTTTATAACCATATTCTTCTAAACGTTCTATAATCTCTTCTCTTTTAATTTCTTCATTTATTTTTAACTTTAATTCCTTTTCTTTTCCTTTTTTTAAAGGAGGCAAAAATTTTAAATACCCTGTTAAATTTGTAATGACAATATGCTTTTTTTCTTCTACTTTTTTTAAGGTTTCTAAACGTTTTATTTTTAGATCAGGAGATACAGCAAGAGCTACAGAAGATAAAAAGTCATCCATCGGAAAAAGAAGCACATCGTCGGTATATGTACTTAATAAAGAATATAACTGATTACTTTCATACAAAGAATTGGTAACAACTACAATATTTTCCTTTTTACTTTCAAATAAAGAAAGCAAATAAAATACATTTAATTCCTTGGTTAAACCTGTAATCCTTATATTCACATCTTTGGGAAATTTCTCATCTAACCATTTCATATTACCTCCTAAGAATTGTATTTATTCATTGTTCTTTCAATGCCATCTTGAATAAAAGCTTCTATGATTTCATTATAGACTTTATAGTTTTCATTTAAAGTATTCATTTCTTCTTTAGAAAACTTACCTAATACATATTGAATAGTATCTTTCTTTTTATCATGCGAAATTCCTATTTTTAATCTAGCAAAGGAATCCGTATTTAATGCAGCAATAATGGATTTAATACCATTATGTCCTCCAGAAGAGCTATCTTTCTTGAGTTTATGTTTACCAAATTCAATATCCATATCATCTTGAATTATTAAAATATCACTTGGTTCTATATCATAATATTTACTTGCTTGCACAACGGAAATACCAGAATTATTCATATAAGTCATTGGCTTTAAAAACATAGCTTTTTCATTCATTACATTCACTATTTGATATAAACCATCAAATTTCTTTTGCCAACTTGTATTATTCAAATAATGGTCTACAACCATAAAACCTACGTTATGACGAGTATTTTCATATTCTTTTCCAATATTTCCTAAACCAACAATTAATTTCATTTTTATCTACCCTCTAAATATATTTTTATAACTTTTATAATCATTTATGTACAAAGGAATATTAACCTTCAAAGCATTATTAGCATTCTTAATACATTTTATCAAAACTATCGTAGCATTAGTACTCGTATTTGTATAAACAAATTGAATTTGCTTAGCAATAATGTGTTCTTTTTCACATAAATATAAAATTTCTTCTAATCTCTCAGGTATATGTACCAAATAAAAAGTTCCATTTTCTTTTAAGGCATATTTTACAATTTTGAATAGCTCTTTTAAATCTAAACAAATTTCATGACGAGCAATAGCTTTATTTTTATTTTCATTAATTAAAGAACTTTCTTGGTATTTAAAGTAAGGTGGATTAGCTACTATTACGTCAAAATTATTTCCCGGGAAATATTGGGAAATATTTTTTACATCATCATGAATGAGTTTTATTTGATTTTCTTTTTTATTTAAAGTAATACTTTCCTTAGCTAATTCAGCAATATATTTTTGAATTTCAAATCCAACAATTTCATTTGGGAAATAATAAGACAAAATAAGAGGTACTACCGAATTGCCTGTACATACATCCAAGATTTTACTAGAAGAATCTAGTTTTCCTACAAATTCTGCGAGTAAGATAGAATCTAAAGAAAACTTAAAGACTTCACTATCTTGAACAATTTTATAATTTTCATAGTCATACAAATCATTTATTACTTTCATTGTTTAAGTTCACTTCTTTAATTTCATTACCACAATCTAATTTGATTTTGCGATTTAATATATCTACGGAAACTACTTTTCCTTTACTATTTTCTATTGTTACAATATCTCCAACACTCGGAAGTCCTTTTTGGGCTTCCAAATAATTTTGATCTTCATAAGCAAGACAACATAAAAGTCTACCACAACAGCCATTGATTTTAGAAGGGTTTAAAGCCAAATTTTGATTCTTTGCCATATTCATGGAAACTGATTCTAAAGAATCTAGAAAACTTGCACAACATAACTCTCTTCCACATTGTCCAATTCCTCCAACACTACATGCCTTGTCTCTTGCTCCTATTTGTCTTAATTCAATTCTTGTACGATAAATCGCCGCAAGTTTTCTTGTTAATTCTCTAAAATCCACTCTTTCATCCGCAGTAAAATTAAGAAGTAATTGTTTTTTATCAAAAGTAAAACTTGAAGATAAAAAACGCATACCTAAATCAAGTTCATCTGCAAGCTCTTGGGCTTTTTTTAAGGCTTGGTCCGCATCTTTCAAATTTGCTAAATGTTTTTTATAATCTTCTTTTGTTGTCAATCTCAAAATATCCTTAAAGTTTTCTTGGTTTTTAATTAAATCGCTTTCTTTGATTTTTTCTACAACTTTTCCATATTGTAATCCTTTTTCCGTTTCTACAATAACACAAACATTGTTATTAATTTTCAAATCATGAGCATTAAAATAATAAACTTTTCCTTTATCATTAAACTTAACACCATATATATTCATACTTTAATCCTCCAAACTGAATACGAAATAATCTAAAAGTAAATTCACATTAACATTATAATTTAAACGATCTATTACTTCATTTACTAAAGATATTCGCTTTATAATTTCTTGAAAAGACAATTCTCTTAATACTTCCAACTTTTCTACAATTGGTTTGCCATTTAGTAAATCCAAATAAATATTTAAAATAATTTGAAAGAAAGCAAGTACTTCTTCTTTTTCTAACTTCTCATCAAGAATAACTTTATTATAAAGGATACTTTTATTTTTTTCTACTTCTATTCTATATAAATAATCTTCTGCTAATTCTTTAATTTTTTCCTCTATCAGTTGTGATTGTTCCGTATCATAATACGCTTTTATAATTTCACAACGGCTTTTAATTGTATTAATCACATTTTCTTTATTATTGGTAATTAAAAATCCAAGAATATTTGGTTCTGGTTCTTCTATAAACTTTAGCATTGTATTAGCAGAAGAAGCATTAAACTTTTCGGCGCCATTAATAATATAAATGTTATATCTTGAAAGATAAGGAATCCCTACAAAATCATTCTTTAATTCTTCCATTTGACTTTTTTTAATAGCTTGTCCATCGGGGGCAATAATCTTTAAAGAAGGAAGACTATTTGTTTCTATTAAATGACATAAATTACATTTTTTACAAGAAGAATCGAATTCATTTGGACAATTGAATATCTTACAAAGTTCTAATATATCAAGAAGTATTGCATTTCTATCATTCGTTTCCATTAAAAAAACATGAGATAATTTATTCTCATTGAATTTTTTTACTAAAGATTTTAATTCAGCATTTTTTATCAAAATACCACCTACTTACTTCACTTTGTCATAAAAAACATGGCAACTAATGATACAAGTCCCGGAATCCCTAAAAAAGTAACCGTTCCTAACGTAAAAACATTGATAGGAATAACAACATTTAAGGAATTTATACAAAGATTAAGTCCATATAATAATACAAATGCAAATATAAATTTTTTAACTAAAGAAAATACTTTTTTTAGCATGTTTATCACCTTTATTTAAGTATATGGGCCAAACCTAAAATTTATTATTCCGAAATTTGTTTTCTATCATCTAACGCCTTATCTAGTGTAACAGTATCCATATAATCTATATCTGCTCCAATTGGTATACCATAGGAAAGCCTAGAAATGACAACGTCTTTTTTTTCTAATATTTTCTTAATAAAAAGAGTTGTAGTTTCACCTTCAATATTAGATTTTAAAGCCAAAATCAGCTCTGGCTTATTTAATTTATCTATTCTATCTAATAAACTAGGAAGATTAATATCTTCATAACCAATTCCCTCTGTTGGAGAGATTAAACCACCTAACACATGATAAACACCTTTAAAATTTCCGGCTTTTTCAAAAGTAAATACGCTTTTGTAGTCTTCTAATACACAGACAACATTCTTATCTCTTCTCTCATCACTACAAATGTCACATACTTCTTTGTCGGTAATATGACCACATATTTTACAAGGTCGTAACGTATTTTTAGCTTCTACCAAATTCACACTAAAATCTTCAATTTGTTCTGTTGTCATATCTAAAGTGGATAACGCCATACGTTCTGCACTTTTTTCTCCAATTCCCGGAAGTTTCTTATAATATTCTATAATACTCTCTAACTGCTTAGGATAAATCATTAGAAAAGTCCACCTAAACCACCTAGAGAACCCATTTTATCTTCTATTTCTTTGTCTATCTTACTTGTTGCATCTTTACTTGCTAAAACAATCATATCTTCAAGAATTTCCAAATCGTCAGGTTCTAGTTTTCCTTTAATTTTAATGGAAACCATTTCCTTTTTTCCATTATAAACCACTTCCACCATTTCGGAATTTCCTGTAAACAATGTACTATCAATCTCCTCTTTCTTTTTTTGCATATCCCTTTGCATTTTTTGTGCTTGTGCCATTAAATTTTGCATATTCATTTTTCTTTCCTTCTTTCCATTTTTCTATTTTATTTCTACATGCTCTTCATTAAACATAGTCAAAATATCCGTATAATCTGTATATTGTGACTCACTATCTCGTGAAGAATCATTTTTAGATGTATCTCTTTTTTCTGTATGTGGATAACTAGGTTCTTCCAGCATTTCATAAACATACTTTTCTTTCAACTTTTTTATATATTCTTTTTTATTTTGTTCCCAATCTAAAGTAGTTAAAGCAATAAAATGGATAGAACTTCCAATTATCTCTTCATACTTATTTTCAATTTTTTCTATATTATTATTAAATCTTTCTACAATGCTTTCTTGATTGTCCGTAATAATATGAATTGTTGGAGATGCGAGTACTAATTCCGAATCAATAATAATAGACTTTATTTCATTTGTACTTTCTAAAGTAGTATTAAATTGTAGCCACTTCTCTTTACTTTCTAAAAGTAGAGATTTATCAGCTTTAGCAAAACAATTGTTGACTCTTACTTTCTTTAAGTCTACAAGATAGTGTAAATACTCTTCCTCTTCTTTAGAAGAAGTTTCTATCATTATATTCTCTACCTTTTTATCTTCTTGTGATTCTAATTTTATTGTTTTCCTTTCTTTAACAAAGGTTGTTTTATCTTTTGCTTCTATGTTTGTCTTCTCTTCCTCATGAACTACTTGTTTTTTAGAAGAAGTTTCTACTAAAGTTTCTCTTACTCCTTCATTACCAATCGTTACATTCTTAATTAAAACCAAAAAGATTAAAATAAATGGGTCAACATTGATGTTTATTTTATTTATCAATTCATTCAATTCAAATATAGTATCTTTTAGTTTTAAATATTCCTGATTTTGGTTTGCTGTTTTTAAGTTAATGGCTTCTATAAAAATTTGGTCTATTAATTTTTTCAAAAAAACTTTATAATCCATAGAAGATTTTTCCATACTATCAAATATGTTTTTTAATTGTTCATAACTATTTTCTATAAAATACTTTACAATGTTTTTAATTTGAATCATAGAAACGGAACCATAATTATTTAAAACTGTATCTAAATCTATACTATCATTGCTTGTGCATAACTGATTTAAAATACTTAAAGCATCTCTACATCCACCTTCAGATAGATAAGAAATCTCTTGGATTGCCTCGTCTGTAATCGTGATATTTTCTATTTTAGCAATATTTTTTAAATGCATAGTTAGTTCTTCATTTGTTAACTTTTTAAAATCATATCTCTGGCAACGTGAAAGAATAGTAATCGGTACACTTTCAATATTGGTAGTTGCTAAAATAAAAACAATATGACTTGGAGGTTCTTCCAATGTTAATAATAATGCATTAAATGCACTTTGTGATAACATATGAACTTCATCTATAATATATACTTTATATTTGCTAAATGATGGAGCAATTTTTACATTGTTAATAAGTTCTCTTATCTCGTCTACTCCATTGTTAGAGGCTGCATCAATTTCAATAATATCTGCATTGGTATCTGTATTTTGACAACTACTACATGTTCCACATGGAACACCATCTTTAGGATTCTCACAATTAATTGTTTTTGCGAATATCTTTGCTGTACTCGTTTTTCCTGTTCCTCTAGGACCTGTAAATATATAAGCATGAGATATCTTATTACTTTTCATCGCATTTTTAAGCATTTCTATAGAATATTTCTGTCCTACAATTTCATCAAATGTTTTTGGCCTATATTTTCTATATAAAACTTTATAATCGTTTGCCATACAATCCCCTCACACCATCAATTATAGCATAAAAAAACAATTTATTATCGCATATTTTGAAAAAAATTAGATAATAATTGTTGATAAGTATCTATATTATTTTTACTTTCTATTTTTTGAAAATTCGTTTTGGTAAATTCATGTTTATAATCTAATTTATCTAGTAAATAATAAACATTTTTAATACGACTTTGTTTTATTATTTCCATACACATATTACAAGGTTTTAAAGTAACGTATAAATCATAATCGGAAAGATTCCAACTTTTTAATTTTTTAGCAGCTTCTCGTATACATAGAATTTCTGCATGAGCTGTTATATCTTTAGTTTTCTCTTTTAAATTATATTTTTTCGATATTACTTTTTGACTTTTCACTAAAACAGCTGATACCGGAATCTCTCCTTTTTTATATGCTTTATTTGCTAATTTAATCAATAAATTTATAATATCATTATTTTCAATCATACTTCTCACCTTTATATCAATAAAAAAGTGCACACGAATAGAGACTGATGTGGCTGCTATCTTCCGATTCTGACCAAGTTACAATATATTCGTTGCACAAATAGATAATATCAGTTTTTCAAGTATATTTCAATAGTTTCACGTGAAACTTTAAAAATCAAATCATATTACGTATTAAAATTCTTTGGTATTCTTCTTTAGAAATTCGTTCATGATGTTCATTTTTATAGTAAGCTAAATACTCATCACTTATATTTAAATTAAAAAACATTTCTTGTAACCATATAGGATTATATTGTTCAACTTTCCCTACAATAAAATCGTTGTTTAATTCAAGAAAAGGTATTGCATATTCCATTATTGGAATATTTCCGTTTAATTTATCCGTAAAGTTTAAATATCCAAAACAATAACTTCCGTAACCTTTATATTTAGTTAATAATGTTTTTGGAATATCAAAATAGCATACATAAGAATCATAATTATGCAATCTTTTTGATAAATATTCAAGAATATATCTCTTACAATCTTCTTTAAATTTAAGTTGTGTTAAACATTAAGACTGATTGATATATTCAACATAAGCAACGTTCAA
>CAJUKB010000025.1 GCA_910587325.1 uncultured Bacilli bacterium
TTTTTTGAATGATTTTTCTATTTTTATAATTTAACTAGCACAACCCGTTAATTAGGAAAATGAAATCAATATTAATATGGCGATTGGTTTTGTAAAAAGATTTTTACTAAAAATATTATTAGAAGATAATGAAGAAGAGAAACAAAGATTGTCAGATTTACTATTTGAAAATATTTTAAAAAATATAGTTCCAATTAGAAAAAATCGACATTATAAAAGAGATAATACTCATAAAAATAAACATCCAATCAATAAAAGAAAATCTATATAAATTATTATACATTTTGATAGTGTTATTTTTGTTATGACTGAAATTAGTCAATTTAGCAAAAAAAGAAGAAGATAAATCGAACTTAATCTATCTTCTCTTAAGTTAATGACTTTATCTAAAAGACGTGGTTTTCACACGGCCTATAAGGCCAAAATACCAACAAGCCTGCAAATTAACTCCACTAGCTTAGCTAGTGTTTTTCTTCAATTTTTATTTTATAGTTGCATACTTCTAATATTTTTAAAAACATTTCTAGTGTGACTTTTCGTATTCCTGTTTCATAATGGGCAAGTGTGCTATCCGCAATACCTAATTTTTGAGCTAATTCCTTTTGCGTCAAACCCATACTTTTTCGAATTACTTTTAAGTTTATCATATGGCCAACACTATTCGAAAAGTTACATAACTTTGAGAACCACCATCATTACTATGAAAAGAGAAATTTCCCGCTTCGATACCATGACTATATAAGCCGCCACGCTCACTCCATGGTTGTGATTCATGTACAAAGTAAGCTCGCCCATGCCAACTTGATAAAAGAACATTGCTTGTACTTATCCCTATAAAATTTTGAAAAGGTCCAAGTTCTCCTGTTGCATCTCCTAAAATTCTATATTTATATGAATTTGCAAAATTTGAATTTGTATTAAAAATATACTCTTCATAATACTTCTTTTCTATACTATTTAATGAATCAATGCCCACATTTCCAACTTTTATATCCCCTCTTACACTCATCATGTATTCCCAAGCGCCTCCACTCATATCATAAATTCCTGTATAGTTTCCTGTTGTACTTGCAACTTGGGAAGCTGGATTTTTATAATTAATGGTATTTGTTCCGTCCATTTCGACAGCAGTATTTTCACAATCTTTATAATATCCCATTCCTACTGTTGGTTCCTTTACTGCTGCATACCCTGTTATATAGGCACTATTATTGTTTAGTCTTACACTTGTTGCACTTCCATACTTACTATGTTGTAAGTATGCTACTGCTCCCCACTCTGTATTCTTCATCATATGGGAGTCTAATTCTCTTTTGTAATTATAACTACTATAAAAGGCATTACTGACTGTGATATTTCTCCATGAATACACATTTGGCTTGATTTGTACCTTACTAGAGTCATTGACATTTACTTGAGCATTTGCTGTTGTAATTGCTCCTTTATATCCCGTTTCAAACTTTCCTACCCATAATCCATTGGTTCCCATGGTAATAAATGCTGGTGGGGTCATATAATCTCCTATTTTACAGTTTCCACTCTCTCCACTTGTCATGGGCGTTGTACATTCACCTTCTACACTATCACTTGTATTAGAAAGTCCAAATTTAATTGGAATTACATGTGGTTTGGTTTCATCGATTTCTGTAAGTCCTGTATATTCTCCTAGGTCCCATAACTGATAACTATATTTTGGTATCCATACAAAATAACTTTCAATATTTTCTTCTGGTATTACTTCATAATCTTTATAACTGATACTTTCATCTTCAAGTATAACTGCATTTGCCCATTTCTTTTCTTCATAGCGATACCATTCATTTTGAATGTTTGCTTTCGTTACCGTTCCATCTCTTCCTATTTCTACTGGTATTAATCCATCTCCTAGTAATGGATCTGCTCCATTTAATATACTTTCACTATATGCTTCTACTACTTGATTTAAACTTGCATTGACTACTATCTTGCTTAAAAATTCTTTATTCATTGCATCATCTTCTGCTGTTACATGCTCATCCATCCATAGTTTCAAGGAATACGAAATACTTTCTTTTCCTTTTAAACTCCCACTTGCAAGTCCATAGCTTTCTACTCCATTTTCTAAACTTGGACTCGTACTTGGATATGCATTTAATAGTCTTTTTTTGTTTCCATTAAATGCGAGCGCTATATACTCGCTCTTTAATCTTTCCTCTGTTTCTAACACCTCTATATTTACATCATATACTATACTTGTATTGCATACATTTTCGATTGTAAATGTATAGGGTGTTAATTCTTCTGCTTCCTTATCTGTTAAGGGATATGCTTTTTCTAAACTTATTGGATTTTCATCTACTAGACTTAATTTTAAACAATCACTTTTTATGGTGTTTACTCCCTTTTGGGTTATTCTGGTATTCCACCATGCGTAACTTGCTCCTATTATTATTCCTACTGCTGCTATTATTCCTATTACCATTATTGTTATTTTCTTTTTATTTTTTTTCATATTACCACCTTCTACCATGTCTTATATGTCATAATTATATTATACTCATGACATGTATGTCAACAGAAATATGTCTTGCATGACATACAAAACTTTCCCCGGATATGACATCATTGTCATAAGAGGTGTTTTCATGTTAAAAGAATATCGAATTAAAAGAGGATACAGTTTAGAAAAATTAGCAGAATTATGTGATATCTCATGGCGCAATCTTCAGAGAATTGAAAACGGAAAAGAAAATGTAACAAAATTTGAAACCATAAAAAAACTAATTAAAGTTTTAAATATAGAAGACAAAGATATTTTAACATTGATAAAAAAATAGTTTATAAAAAGAAAAATTTTCAAATTAAATTATAAAAAAGATAGATTTATTTTTCCTCTATCTTCATTTTATAGTTGCATACTTTTAATATTTTCAAATACATTTCTAGTGTAATTTTTCGTATTCCACTTTCATAGTGTGCCAAAGTACTATTTGATATTCCTAACTTCCTTGCTAATTCTTTTTGCGTATATCCACATTTTTTTCGGATTTGCTTTAAATTTATATTATTCATATCTTTTAACCAATAAGCAAATAAGGATCTTCACTTGTCCCAGAGCCAATCGACATAACGTATGAATTCAACGTAACCATTGGGCGTACAGAATGTCCAAAAGTTTGGATATTAGGACATGGCAAACTTGAACCAGAATTATAAAACCAAATACACGTTGACTCGGTATTAGGATAAAATCCACCCGAACTATTAATAGCTGTTTGCATCATTTTATATGCCTCTGTAGCCTGAAAATACCTACCACTTACCCAATAATCAGTAGCAGAATCGCTTCCCACTCTTTTTGCAATTAATGTCCCTAAAGTATTGTCAATAGAACTCACTTCTGTACGAAATCTAACTTCTCCACACCCTTTACTTTCATAAGCAGGATTGGAAGTATTTGCATTATTTTGACATATTTGATAGTTTGGTTCTGAAGTTTGATAAGTTTGTCCATCATAATATCCGATATGTTTTGTTGCAATTGTATAATCATCATTTTTATATTGTTCAGCTATTGTTTGCAAAGTTAATACTATATTTTGGTATCCCGTTTTTCCTCTTAAATAAACAGGATTACTAGATACATATTCTGATATCATTTCTATTGTTCCATCATCATTTTTTTTGATTACTCTCCAAAGATTTAATTCACTTGGATTAATACTTTGAGCTGAACTATATCCAGTGAAACTTGTTGGTATTGTATATGATGTACTTGTTGGTGTCATTTTTACATAGTCCCCTAATTTTGCTATATCCGCTAATCTTTTACCATGAATTTGTTTTGCTGTTATCACTACTTTACTAATAAAGTTTTTGTTCATAGCATCATCTGTTATTTCCACATGCTCGTCCATCCATAATTTTATTGAGTAACTTATACTTTCATTTGCTCCTAACTCTCCACTTGTTAAGTATCTTCCTTCCACTGCTTTATAATCATTATTTGGATAACTTGTCTCTACTTCTTCTAGTGTATTTAATAACTTCTTTTCTTCTCCATTAAACTCGATTGCTATATATTCACTTCTTAAGCGATTATCCTCTCCTTTGGCATTTTGGCTTTTCATAATATCTAGATTGACATCGTATTCTACCATCGTATTACATTTATTTTGAATCGTAAATGTATAGGGAGTGAGTAAATTCGCTTCTGCATCCGTTATTGGATAGGTATTTTGTAAGGTAATTGGGTTTTCATCTACTAGTCCTATCTCCAAACAGGTACTTTGGATTTGGTTAATTCCTGTTTGGCTTATGGTATGACTCCACCATGCGTAACTTGCTCCTATAACAACCCCTAGTGTTAGAAGTATTCCTACGACAAGTAATAATATTTTCCTTCTCCCTGGGTTCTTCTTACTTTCTAAATACCCCCCCCCAGGTTAGTTCCTGAAGTTGGGAGGTCTTGTTTTTTCTTTTTCATCTTTTTTCCTCCTCTATTATAGATTTAGTATAACACAAAATCGTACACATTGTACAGTTGTTTTCTAAGAAAAAAGAAAATAATTCTTCTTAAAACAAACTTAATTGACTCGTTTCAGGCATTCCTTCAAAAATACCCATAGCTCTCATTTTTTCAATGGTGGATTGATTCACTTTACCCCGATTTGAAAAATCTTCTACACTATAGAATTGTTTTTCGCCTCTTTCTTCCATAATTTTATTTGCAACAGCATCTCCTAGACCATCTAAACTTGCAAATGGCAAAATAAGAGCATTTTCGTCTTCTTCCATCACAAAATTTTTTCCTTCGCTTTTTTTAATATCAATCATTTTAAATTTGACTCCACGAGCTGTTGCTTCAAGGGCAAGTTTCAAAGTTTCTAAAAGAGAAGCATCTTTATTTGTTGCATCATATCCTTTACTTTGTAACTCTAACATTTTTGCTTTAATAGCATCATACCCTTTTACCATTACCTCAGGATCGAAATCATCAAATCGAGTAGAAAAATAGGTACAATAATAAACTAAAGGTTTATGCACTTTATACCACGCGATACGAAAAGCACTCGTAACATACGCTGCTGCATGAGCTTTTGGGAACATGTATTTAATCTTCTGACAAGAAGTAATATACCAATCTGGAATGTTATATTCTTTTAATGTTTCTACAAATCCTGACCACGTTTCAGGGTCTTTTCCGGCTTTTCCTTTACGAACGAATTCCATAATTTTGAATGCTTTAATAGCAGGAACTCCTTTATTCATAAGTTCCACCATGATATCGTCACGACACCCGATAACATCTTTAAAGGGGCAAATATTTTTTTGAATCAGTTCTTGTGCATTTCCAAGCCATACATCCGTTCCATGGGCAAGACCTGAAATTTTAACAAGTTCTGCAAATGTTGTGGGTTTTGCGTCCTTAACTAATTGTATTGTAAATGGAGTTCCAAACTCGGGAACACCAAGTGTTCCGGTATCACACATAATTTGTTCTTTTGTAACTCCTAAAGACTTCGTTCCGGTAAATAGTGCCATTGTTGCTTTATCATCAAGTGGTACTTCCGTAACGTCATCTCCTGTTAAATCCTGTATCATCCGTAACTGCGTTGGGTCTGTATGACCTAAAATATCCAGTTTTAAAACGTCCGCATCAATCGCATGGTAATCAAAATGCGTTGTTCTCCATGCACTACTTGGGTCTTCCGCAGGATATTGGAAAGGAGTAAAATCTGATACTTCCATATAATCCGGAATAACAACAATGCCTCCTGGATGTTGCCCTGTTGTTCTTTTTACTCCTGTACAACCTTTCGCAAGACGTTCTGTTTCAATATTACGCATGATAATTCCTTTTTCTTCACAATACCCTTTTACATATCCATAGGCAGTTTTTTCTGCAACAGTACCAATCGTTCCCGCACGATACACATTATCAACACCAAACAATACTTTCGTATATTCATGAGCACTTGCTTGGTTTAAATCGGAGAAGTTAAGGTCAATGTCAGGAACTTTATCGGCGTTAAACCCTAAGAATGTAGCAAATGGAATATCATGGCCATCTTTTGCCATAACAGTCCCACATTCCGGGCATTTCTTATTCGGTAAATCAAATCCACAAGAATAGCTAACTCCTAAAGCATTCCCTTCTTCATCATCAAAAATACTTTTTTTGCATTTTGGGCAACGATAATGAGCAGGCATACTATTAACTTCCGTAATTCCCATCATATTGGCAACAAAAGAAGAACCAACGCTTCCTCGTGAACCTACTAAGAAACCTTCATCATTAGAGTGTTTTACTAACTTTTGCGCAATCAAATAGATAACGTCGTAATTAGCCCCTATTATTCCACCCAATTTTTTATAAGCAATTTTATCTAATTCGTCCTCAGTTCCTTCCTCTTCTAAATGTTTCTTTACCATATCTTTTACAGCTTCTTTTCCTTGTAAAATGGTATTATGAACTAATTGAAAAGCAGCTGTTTCTTCACTTTCTTCTTGTTTACAAGCATTGATTAAAGCATCTCCATATAACTCTTTGGCAAGACGTTCTTCTATATTTAATGGCAAAGGATTACCATAAAGCTCGTCAGCCTTATTGTATACAAGTTCTGTCATGGTTTCTACTGAATTTTCTATTCGGGGAGCAAATGGATTTGGAGTATCAATAATAACTTCAATTTCTTCTACCCTGCTTGCAATTGCATTTGGATTGTCCACAATAATTTCTTTTCTTGTTTCTTCATCGAGAAATGCAAAATCTTCCATCATTTCTTCGGTTGTTTTTAAATACTGATTGGGAACTTCAATTCCTTTTCTTTTTAAAGGATGCAATTTCCCATTGAATTTTTGATTGACAATAATCTCTCGATAAATCTTATCTTCTTTTTTTAGATTATGTACATCTCCTGTTGCACAAACCGGCTTACCTGCTTCTTTAGCAACACGAATAATTCGTTTTAGATATTCTTCTGCTTGGGTGGTCGTTTGAAATCTAGCTTCAGGTCCTATTAGATGCGAGAATGCACTAATCGGTTGAACCTCAATATAATCATAAAAGTTCATCATATTCACTAATTCTTCATCTTCTAAACGTGCCGCTTTATCAAATACTTCCCCATTAATACATCCAGAACCAATTAATAATCCTTCTCTTAAACTTTCCACTTCTTTTCTTGGAATTTTAGGTTGTTCGTTTTTATATAAATACTTCGTATTGGCAATAGAAATTATTTTAAATAAGTTCTTTAAACCATCACGATTAACCGCAATTAAAGTAGCATGGAATGGAAAAGCAAAACGAACTAAAGATTCCATATCGATATTGCTAAGTAAATCATCCGTGGTACTAATATTTTGGTCATACAAAGATTTTGCCATTTTATGAAATGCTAAAGCAGTTCCTTCGGCATCATAATCTGCTCTATGGTGTTTTTCTTCGTCCCAAGGAATATCTAATTTTTTGGTTAGAGTTTGCAGTTTATGGTTGGTCCACTCTGGATGCAACATACGAGCCATACTCATTGTATCCAAAACAGTAGCATCAAATTCCTTAAAACGATATTTATTACAAGCTGCTTTCATAAAAGAGATATCAAACTTCGCATTATGGGCTACCATTGGTAAATCACTCGCCCAATCAAGGAAACGTTTTGTAACATTTTCTTCCGTATCACAGCCACTTACCATTTCATCTGTAATAAATGTAAGTTCTGTAATCTTTTTAGGAATAGGACGATGCGGATTGATTAACTCATCAAAGCGGTCTATAATTTTTCCATCTGCTATTTTTACCGCTCCAATTTCAATCATTTGGTCAGACCCTGCATAAAAACCGGTAGTTTCAGTATCGAATACGACAAAAGTATCTTCAAGTAAATTAAATGTTCGATTATTAAAAATGATATCGACATCATCATTTACGATATTCATTTCTGCTCCATACAAAACTTTAAAATGTTCATTTTCTTCTTTTCCTTTGTTGTAATCACAAACAGCATGATAAAGGTCAGGAAATGCTTGTACACAATTGTGGTCCGTAACTGCAACTGCTTTTTGTCCTATTTTAATAGCGTGTTTTACGAGTGTTTTAGCATCAATTACTCCATCCATAGCACTCATCATCGTATGAGTATGTAATTCTACTCTTGGAGTATCTGTCTTTTCTTTTACAATCTCATCTTTAGAATCAATTTCTTCATAATGACGAATACTTAAAACTAAATCTTTACTGAAAGAATCAAATTCTACTTTTCCTTGAAAACGATACCATTTTCCTTCTTTAAAGTCTTTTAAAGTATTTTTAAATTCTGCTTTATCTTTTTTAAAAACCTTGGCAAGAAGGCTATTCGTTTTGTCACTAATCTTTAAAGTTATAATATTAATTTTTTCATGTTCCATAGAATCAATTCCAAAGACAAAAGCTTCTACAATAATACTTTTTACATCTCCCATAATATTATTAATAGCGGTTACTTCTCCTTCAATAGGTTTTTGATTTGTTTTTTGAGGTACAATCTCTACTACAGGAATTTCACTAGTTCTACTTTTTTCAATATCTTTTTTGACTTCTTCGTGTAACTCTTCATTTAATATACTTGTAAGTTCATATTCTCCTAGTCCATAAGCATACAATTTGGAAGTGATACCCTTAGCTTCTTTTTTGACTTCCATTTCTTCTAATTTTGAACTTACCTCTAATGTAATAATTTCATCTTCAATCGATACCAAAGCATCTTTTAAATTCACCAAAGAAGGTCTTTTTTTCGTAAGGTCTAGAATACAATCTTTTAAGTACAATAAAACATCATTTTCGTCTACTTTTTCGTATTCAAAATAAATAACGCAATCTTTTTCATGATTGATTTTATTTTTAGTAGAGGCTACTAAACTTTTGGCTACTTCTATTGGTAAAACTTTTTGTAAATGCAAATACACTTCAAAAACATCTTTCCCTTTTAAATAAATGACTTTTTTAACACTTGCCCCTTCAAAATCACTTTCATTATAATTAAATTCTATACTTTTTAAAAATCGCTTTAATTCGTCTGTCATATTGTTTACTCCTTATTCGTTATCCATGTTAAATCCATCAAATGCGATGAATTTAAAAATTCAATTCTTCTATTATTTTTATACAATCATTATAATCGTTTGCTACAAATACATTTTTTTCATTCAAAGTTTTAAATAAGCGATTTGCTTCTTCTAGTGCTTCAACTAAAATAACTTGTTTATTAATATTATGCATTTTCTTTCAATATCCCTTTTTTGTTTCGTTTACAACAATTTCTGTATTAAAACTTTCGTTTTTCACCTAAACCCTCCTTTTCATTTTATCTTTTTATTACTTTAATCATTATAACAAATCTTTTCATTTTTTTATAATGTTATTCACATTGATTTGGTACTTATCGTATCGTTTGGTAACCCTACCTTGTATTTCTGCTATTTGTTTTGGTTTTAAGTCATCTATTAATCTTATTTGACGAGCAAATACTACAAAGGAAGAAATACTAGTTTCGTCACTTGCTTCAACAAAAGCCATTTCTTCTCCTGTTTTCGTTTTTGTCTTTCTAATACTTTCTATTAGTACCACGCATCTTACATATTTGTCAAAGAAGTTTTCCATGTTTTTTAATTTCATTATCGCATCACTTTGGTAAATAGATGCCGGATGGTTGGTAATATAAAATCCGTAACTTTCAAGTTCTAATTTGTTTTTTGGTTCTACATCTTCGTACTCTTTTAAAACGGGTTTTAATAAAAGAGGAGAATCTACATCGCTTGCAAGTTCGGCATAGTTTAAAACAGCAGGCAAGTTTTCTTTTAAAGTCGTCATATTTCCAAAGGCATCCATTACACCCGCATGAATTAAGATTTCTATAATTCGTTCATTGACATTTTTGTGAATGGTTCTTTTTACAAAATCAACAAAATCTAGAAATTCTCCCTTCTTTCGTTCTTCTAAAATACTTTCAATAGAAATAGTGCTTAATCCTTTAATAATCGAAAATGGTAAAATAAGTTTGTTGTTTTCAATTTTATAGGTATCTTCACTTTCATTGATACTAGGGTGTATGATTTCTAAGTTGTGGGCTTTTGCTTCGCTTAAATATTCCTTGGTTTTCACTTCAGCACCAATACTCATATTTAATAAATTGGTAATAAAATACGTTGGAAATTTCACTTTAAGATATGCCATTTGGTACCCAATTAAAGCATACGATACAGAATGCGATTTGTTAAATCCATAACCAGCGAACTTCAAAATCAACTCGTATAACTCTTCACTTATCTTTTTCTCATAACCATTTTCTATCGCTCTTGATACAAATTTCTCTCTTTCCTTTTCAATCACTTCTCGTTTTTTCTTACTCATCGCACGTCTTATGATATCTGCCTCAGCATAAGAATAACTTCCAATCGTAACCAAAATTTGCATGACTTGTTCTTGATACACAATAATACCTTCTGTTTCTTCTAAAATCGGCTTTAACTCCGGTAAAAGATAAGTTACATTTTCATACCCGTCTTTTCTTTTAATAAAAGTATTGATATTATCCATAGGTCCTGGTCGGTATAAAGCAATTGATGCTACAATATCGTTAAAATTTCTTGGACGTAACTTACTTAAAAAACTACGCATTCCACTACTTTCAAATTGAAAAATCCCTGTAGTATCTGCTTTGGTAAACAAATCTAAAACACTTTTATCATTCAAATCAATTTTATTTAAATCCACTCTCTTACCCGTATCTTTTTCGATTAGTTCTAAAATACTTGAAATAATCGTCAAGTTTTTTATGGCAAGTAAATCCATTTTTAAAAGTCCTAATTCTTCTAAGTACTCCATTGTAATTCCGGTGAGTGTCGTATTTCCTATTTTAATAATCGGAATAATTTCATCTAAAGCTACTTTTGATATAACCACTCCCGCGGCATGAGTCGAAATATTTTTCTTAAGCCCTTCTAACTTTAAAGAAAGCTTATACATTTTTTGTAATGTTTTATTTTTTTCTACTATTTGTTTAATTTTAGGGTTTTCTAAATTTTCACGTAAATCTTTTGTACTAGAAATTTCTTTTATTAAAGCATCAAAATCTTTTTCTGTATACGAAAATATTCTTGCTATTTCTCTTAAAACAAGTTTACTTTTCAGCGTTGCAAACGTCATGATGGAAGCCACTTTATTTTCCCCATAACGATTTCGTATATAAGCAATCACTTCACTACGTTTAGTATTTTCAAAGTCAATATCAATATCGGGCATGGTTACTCGTTCGGGATTTAAAAATCTTTCAAACAATAAATTGTATTGTAAAGGGTCAATATCAGTAATGCCTAAAGTGTAACAAACAAGAGAGCCTGCGGCACTTCCTCTACCAGGTCCTACAAAAACATGATTTTTTTTAGCATATAAAACATAATCATACACAATTAAGATATAATCAACAAAACCCATATTCTTTATAACATCAAGTTCGTATTTTAATCTTTCCCTATACTTTTCCTCTACTTTCCCTTTTAAGCGTTTTTCTAGCCCTTTTTTTGTTAAATTTTCTAAATACGCATAAGAATCTTTTATTTCTGTATTGTATTCTGGAATATAGTTTTCATTTTTAGGGATGACAAGTTCTATTTGTTCAGCAAAAGACTTTGTCGTTTCTACATCTTCTAGCGAAACATTTTCATGGAAATAGTTGTTTTCGTAATTTTGCATTGTATAATCGCTGACTTTACAATCTTGATTTATCATTTCTAAATAATCTAAACATATGGTATCTGCACTTGTTAAAGAACGAATATTTTGGACATAAACAATGTTTTCACTTTTCAGTATTGCATGTGTTTTTTCATATTCACTTTGGTATCCTATATAAACAATTTCAAAAATTCTCTTTATTTCTTGATACAAAGATAAAGAGGCAAAAGGAACAACAACTATGATATTTTTTGGATAGATTTCTAAATCCACAAAATTAATTTCTCGCTCTGTCATAATCGTATGTAATTTTAATAGGTTTTGGTATCCCTTATAGTTTTTGGCATATAAATAAAAATGATTTTCATTTAGGTTAATCTCAAGACCAATAATTGGTTTTATATTATTTTTTAAACATTTGTTATAGAATTCCATAACACCATATAAGTTTTCATCTACAAGAGCACAAGTGGGTACGTCTTTTTTCTTTAGGAAGACGATTAAATCATCGATACGAATGGTACTTTTTAATAAACTATAGTCGGTTGTGATTTTAAGTGGTATCTGCATTTACTTCACCCTCCTGTTGTTACCTCTATTATACCAAAGAAGGTATTCTCTGGGTATAGGTAAGAACAAATTTCATAAAAATTTTATTATACGAGAGCTCTATATTTATGCATAAATGTTTGACTTTTCGCATATCTAATGATAAGATTTTATAGAAAGAAATTTTGGAGGTGCAAAATGGCTAAAAATATATCAAAAAAGAAACCTTTAACTGTAAATTTAAGAAGTAAAGCATGTAATGCTGTTAAATCTCGTCAAAAACCAAATTTACAAAAGAAAAAAGTAAATGGTAAAACTGTATTAATCAGCGCAAGAGAAGCTAAAAAAATGGCTTAAAAAAGATTTCAAAAAATGAAATCTTTTTTTTAAATCAAACTTTTAACTTTTCGATTTGTTTATCAAAATTAGCACTTTTGCATACATAAGAACCTACTACAACTCTATCAAGTGATAAATCTTTTAAATAAGCATACGTTTTATCATTGATTCCACCATCTACTTGAATTAAAAAATCTAATCTTTTCTCTTCTCTAATTTTCTGTAAATAAGCAATCCTATCCAATGTTTCTATTAAAAATTTTTGTCCCCCATACCCTGGAATAACAGCCATAACAAGAACCATATCAATTTTTTTCAAGTAAGGTTCTATTAAAGCAATATCTGTTATAGGACCTATTGCCATTCCTACTTTACAATTTTTATTCTTAATATATTTAATCAAATTTTCATGATTAGTTGTTGCTTCAAATTCATAAATCATATATTCTGGCTCAATACATAAAAATACATCAATAAATTCTTTTAGATGCAAAGTCATAAGATGCACTTCTTTGGGCTTTTTACTTCTCTTTAAAATATCCAACATATTTCTATTAAAAGGGGTCACATTATTTACAAATAATCCATCCATAACATCCACATGAATATAGGATGCTTTTGATTCATTAATTAAACGGATGGTTTTTTCAAAACTATATTGACTACTTAAAAAAGATACAGAAGTTTCCATGCTATTTCCTCCTTATTTATTCTTTACAAAATTCAAATAACTTTGATAACGTGAGTCTAGAATTTCTTCTTTTTCTACAGCTTCTTTCACTCTACAATTTCTTTCTTTAACATGCATACAATTTTTAAAAGGACAAGAGTAATTTTGAAATTCTATAAAACTATTTCTAATTTCAACTAGAGAAATATCACCAAAATCCAAACTAGAAAAACCGGGAGTATCTGCTATATAAAAGTATTTGAGTTTAAATAATTCCACATGTCGAGTTGTATGTTTTCCTCTCCCTAGACTTTCTGAAATTTCATCTGTTTTTAAATTTAAGTTCTTATTTATTTTATTAAGAAGTGTACTTTTTCCTGCACCAGTCTGACCCGTTACAACAACAACTTTTTCTTTTAGCATTTTATTTAATTTTTTATATTCTTGATTTGTAAGTACTTGATAGCCTATTTTTTGGTAATATTTTTTGATTTTTTTAAATTCCTTTTTTTCGTTCTTATTCAATAAATCAAGTTTCGTAAACACCAAAATGGGCTCTATATGATTTATAGAAATGATACTAATCATTTTATCTAGCAGATGAAAAGATAGATTTGGCTTTTTCAAGCTTGTTACAATAAGTGCAACGTCGACATTGGCAATCTGTGGCCTTGCAAGTTCATTTTTTCTTGGCAAAACTTCTAAAATATAATTGTTTTCCTTATCAATTACACACATATCTCCAACAAGTGGCGTAATCGCACATTTGCGAAATTTTCCTCTAGCACGACAATCCAATAGCCCTATATCTGTTTCTATCGTATACAAATTACTAATGATTTTAACAATCTTTCCTTGCATCTAACATTGTCCTAATTCTCTTAGAGTATCATCACAATCTACACTACCATTACCATCATTTCTAGCAACTTCAATAGTTAAAGTTACTCCTGCACGAATTGGAAAATCTTTTGGCTTATCTTGACTAATAATTTTTCCGTCTGGTTCTTCTGTATTAACTACTTCATTCACTACTAATTTTACACCATATTCCTCGCAGAATTTTTGTACTTCTTCCACGCTATAACTTCCATCTGTAAAATCAGGATATTTGCTAACAATATTGGGAATATATAAAGTAATCGTATCTCCAACACTCATCTTTTCTCCAGCTTTAATAGATTGGTCAATAATCTCTCCATCTTTCGCTGTATCTGGATTATCTACATCCTTCTTTTCAATTAATACTTGAAGTCCTAAAGCCTCTAGGGCTCCTTTCACTTCTAAATAGTTTTTATTTACGTAACTTTCTATAGAAATTTTTGTATCTCCCATAGAAACATATAAAGTAATTACTGTATTTTTAGTCCGTTTGCTATTCGCAGCAGGATTTGTCTTTATAATATGTCCTACTTCTATTTCACTACTTGCTTGTTCTTGTTGTTCATCACTTACTATAAACCCGGCATCTTGTAACTTGCTAATTGCCTCTTGGACTGTCATATTGGTGACATCCGGAACTGTAATTTCTTTTTGGTTCGTGATCACCGGAATTAAGACTACAACAGAAGTAATGGCTACTACAAGTGCCGTAAAAATAGAGGCTAAAACAAGTAATACTTTATTTTGCTTTTTTAAATCCCCTTTGGTTATTTGCTTTGCTATAGGTTCCTCACCTGTACTTTCTTTTTTATTTTCTTTTAACATTTTGGATACTTTGGTATCATCAAAATTATTTTCCGGATATTTAAAGACGATTTTTGCTTCTTTTGCTCTTGCATCTTCCATACAAGTTTTTAAGTCTTCATGCATTTCTCTTGCATCGGTATAACGATTTTTTGGATTTTTGGCTGTTGCTTTTAAAATAATATTCGCAATACTATTTGGAATAGTAGGCAGTTCTTCTTTAATAGCAGGCATTGGTTCTCTTAAATGTTTTAAAGCAATTTCTACGGCATTGTCTCCTCTAAAGGGAAGTTTTCCGGTTAAGAGTTCATACATCACAATTCCCATAGAATAAATATCACTTTGTAAACTAGAGCCTTTTCCATTTGCTTGTTCAGGAGGCAGATAATGAACACTTCCCATTACAGAATTGGTCTGTGTTAGTTGGGTTGCATTCATTGCCATTGCAATCCCAAAATCTGTTATTTTAACAAGTCCGTTTTCTAAAATCATTATATTTTGTGGTTTGATATCACGATGAATAATGTAGGAGTCATGGGCAACACTCATTCCATCTGTAATTTGCATCATGATATCCACAACTTCACTCGTTGTTAATTTTCCACGTTTTTTAATTAAATCTTTTAAGTGCTTGCCTTCAATATATTCCATAACGATGTAATAATCTCCACTGTCTTCTCCTACATCGTAAACTTCTACAATATTGGGATGATTCAAACTACTAGCAGATAAGGCTTCTCTTTGAAAACGATGGACAAATTTTTCGTCACTAGCGAGATCCCCTCGTAAAAGTTTAATGGCAACGTTTCGATCTAGTATAGTATCATATGCAAGATAAACATTCGCCATACCACCTTCTCCAATGGATTTGATGATTTGGTAACGATCACTAATCTTTTGCCCCTTCATTATCATTCTTCTTCACCACTTTCTTTAATTACTAAATAAGCAATGGATACATTGTCTTGCCCTCCACGAGCATTACATTTACGAATTAATTTAATTACTTTTTCTTCTACAGTTAAAGACTCATCATTTAAAACTTTCTCGATTTGTTCATCGGTTAGCATATTGGTTAAACCATCACTACAAAGAAGGATTGCTTCACTTGATAAGTCCACATCAAAAATGTCTAGTTCCACTTTTTCCATAGCCCCAAGCGCTTTCATAAGTACGTTTTTCTTAGGATGGTATTTGGCTTCTTCTTCGGTTAATTGTCCTGTTTCTACTAAAAGATTAACCAAAGAATGTGGTTTTGTTACTTGGTGTAAATGACCATTTTTAAGAACATAACCTGTAGAATCTCCAATATTGCCAAAAATCAAATATTCTTTCGTTAAAAGAGCCAAAACAAGCGTTGTGCCAAGACCTGTTGCATTTGGATTTTCTTTTGCATAAGAGATAATTTCATTATTGACTTCACTTGCATTATCATTCATCCAATTTACCGCATCTAACTTTGTTCCAACAGATGCCATCTCGTTAAATCTTTTTCCGTAATGGGTAACCGCAAGACTTGATGCTACTTCTCCTGCTCGGTGTCCTCCCATTCCATCTGCAACCATTAAAAGATATTCTCCACTTTGGTTTTTTAATATGGTTACACTATCTTCGTTATGACTCCTTACGCGTCCCGCATCGGTTAAATAAAAACTTTTCATTTTTCCACCTCTTTGCTCCTTAACTGCCCGCAAGCAGCGGAGATTTTACTGCCAAATTCTTTTCGAATCGTTACATTGATACCTAATTCTTTTAGCTTTTTACAAAAAGCACTAATCATCTCTGCATCACTCTTGTATAAATTAATGTGATTGGTTTCATTATAAGGAATTAAATTCACATATATATTCATACCTTTTAAAACATGCGCAAGTTCAATCGCACACACTTCACTATCATTAATCCCTTTAAGCATAACATATTCTATGGTAACTCGTCTATTAGTATGTGCAATATAATCCTTTATTGCTTGTATTAGTTGACTAATATTATACACTTGGTTTACTTTCATAATTTGGTTTCGTATAGTATCATTCGGTGCATGTAAAGATACTGCTAGATTAATTTGGATGTTTTCTTTCATCAAGTCATAAATTTTAGGCACCAAACCACTTGTAGATAACGTAATATGACGGATACCTAAGGCAAGCCCTTTGGCATCATTAATAATATGGATAAAAGCAAGAACATTTTCGTAATTATCTAAAGGTTCTCCAATTCCCATAATGACAACGCTTGAAATTCTATCCCCAATGTCTTCTTCTATTTCCAAAATTTGACTCACCATTTCAAAAGTTTCTAAGTTACGCACCTTTTTAAGTCTTCCACTTTCACAAAAACGACATCCCATATTGCATCCTACTTGACTAGAAACACATAAACTTATGCCGTAATCATGGTACATCACAACCGCTTCTATATGGTTGTTATCTTTTAGTTCAAATAAATATTTACGGGTTAACGTATCTCGTTCCATACGTATAATTTTAGGTCTTTCAAACGAAAAATCGTTCATTATTTTCTCACGTATTTCTTTTTTAAGATTACTCCACTCTTCTACATTATGGTTCTTTTTTTCATAAAGCCATTCAAATACTTGTAAAGCTTTAAACTTTTTCTCCCCAATACTTAAAAAGTACTCTTCTAATTTCTCTCTTGTAAATCCGTAAATATTGTTCATAGCCTCACCTTACATCAAATTATACCACGTTTTTTGTGAAAAAGAAAAAATAGCGTGTTGCTACTTTCCTTGTCTTGGCATATATTTCATTTTTAAATTTCTTGCTAAATCTTCATTCTTTTCTGTATATTTGCTATATAAAATCTCTCTTATTTCTTCAAAAGAGTAGCCTTCCCTTTCCAGTTCTAAAAATTCTCTATGAAGAATTTCATAAGATGTCTCTACACTTTCTAAGTTCCCATCTTCCCCTTCTGAAAAAATAAGTTGTTCATTTTTTCTATAATTAGAAATTCTAAAATCACTATATTCTAAAGATTTATTACAACGCAGACATTTACAAACATACGTAGTAGTCTTAGTTAAAAACCTATAATTTGAATACATTAAATAATGAAAAGGATGAGGACAATCTTGTTGGAATTTATCTTCATATTCTTCCTTCTTTTCTTCATATTCTTCTTGCAGTTTTTCTTTATCATATAAATAAGCATTATATTTTGCAATTAAAGGAATTGTTTCTAATTGAGCAATATATTGATCTTTACTTTTAATTTGATTTAATAAGCTTACTGTTTGTTCTCTTAAATTTTCTAATTCTAGTTTTTCCATAAAAAATCTCCTTTTATTAGTTCTTTATTTTAAACTGAATATTCACCAAATGCAAGAAAAATATCTTAACCCTAAAAACTAGCTGTTATGCTAGCTAATTCTCTTTATCTTTCTAGTTTTCTTAATAGGGAGTTTTCTTCTTCTTTAAAAGTAGCATGAAGAACCAAGTTTTCGATTTTATCGCACTCTTCTTCGTTATACTTTTTTTCTAATCGGCTTTTTAAAACTTCCATTTTATAGTAAAGCATCCACTTTTTATAATTAAATCCATAATCAAAATAATTTGGGCTTTCTTTATAATCGGCTTTAAGGGGTCTTCATCAAGTTTTTCTTCTTTGTTTTGTATATCTTCTAATTCTTGTTGTTTTATAGTTTCTAATTTCTGTTTTTCTTCTACAATCACTTCTTCTAAGTAAAAAAATGTTTCTTTGGTTCCTTTACTTATTTTTCTGATTTCCTGTATTTTTTGTTTTATAAAAAGTACACCCATAAGCTGAAGAAGAAGTAAACATTCTAAGGAACTAGGAAGAAATACAACAACCAATATACCTGCAACAAACATAAATAGTATATCACTAATTGTTTCCGTCTTTTTGTCGTATAGATTTTTTTACACTTGTTCTTTGGTACTATAAAAGTGTAATAAGTAAACCAAATCCAACAGGTTGAAAGTT
>CAJUKB010000026.1:0-8028 GCA_910587325.1 uncultured Bacilli bacterium
ACTTGGTAGAGCACTTGGTTTGGGACCAAGGGGTTGCAGGTTCAAATCCTGTCTTCCCGACCATTTATGAATATTGAAAGATATCTATATTAAGATGTCTTTTTTTATTGCAAATCCTTAGTATAAAAGAATATGCATAATGGAATTAGATTTTTATAGGATTAAATAATTTCTTCCTATTATTTTAAAACTAGAGCCTTTATCGTGAATTTCACCTGTTTGATTTTTTCTAAAAATACCTATTTTAAATTTTTCCTTGTTCTAATAATATTAAAAATTGAATATCATAATATTTATACTTTTTTCGTTAAAACAAATATATCTTGTTTTCATATTGAAATTATGGTATAAGTAAATGGCCCAAAAAGAAAATAATATTAAAATTTTCAATCTCATAATAGAGGAAAGGAAGGACAAAGTTATGACAAATATTTTTCTGTATTTTGAACAAGTTGTAAATGCGATTCATAAGGGAGTATTTAATGAAATGATGTCCTATTGGCGTGATGGAACCGACAGAGCCATTATTTTTTATATGTATAATGAACAAGCAAGTATAGTTAAAGTAGCAGAAGACTTAGGATATGATGAAGATTTTATAAAAAAAAGGATAAATCGTATAGTGTCTTATTATGATAGTCAATACGAATTTCAAAATCATGAATCTTTTTCTAGAAGAGGAAGATAATTTTTTTTATTTTTGGAATAATTTTCATAGTCAAATTCCCTATCTTTTTTTGCTATTTATCCTTAGTTATAGTATACTAATAACAGAATAGGGTTGATAAAATGCGAGATAAAACATTGTCTAAAGAGATGTTACAAAAAATAGATGGATATTTTAGGGCAGCAAATTATTTAAGCGTTGCTCAGTTGTATTTAAAAGATAATCCTTTATTACAAAGAGAACTAACATATGATGATATTAAAACAAAATTAGTAGGGCATTGGGGTACTGTACCTGGACAAAACTTTGCATACGTACACTTGAATCGTGTGATTAAGAAATATAATTTGAATATGATTTATGTATGTGGTCCAGGACATGGTGGACAAGCTGTTGTATCCAACACTTACTTGGAAGGAAGTTATACAGAATTTTATCCTGAAATTACAGAAGATGTAGAAGGATTAAAAAAGCTATGTAAACAATTTAGCTTTCCGAAGGGGATTGGATCTCACGCTACACCAGAAACTCCAGGTTCAATTAATGAAGGTGGAGAACTTGGATATAGTTTATTTCATGCCTTTGGAGCTGTTTTTGACAATCCTAGTTTAATTGCAGCATGTGTGATAGGGGATGGAGAAGCTGAAACAGGACCTCTTGCTACTAGTTGGCATTCCAATAAATTTTTAAATCCCATTACGGATGGAGCTGTTTTACCAATTTTGCATTTAAATGGATATAAAATTTCCAATCCCACAGTTTTTTCTCGTATAAGTGATATGGAGTTAGACGCATTCTTACGCGGTTGTGGATGGGAGCCATTCTATGTAAGTGGAGATGAACCATTTAAAATGCATGAAGATATGGCAACGGTTATGGATACAGTCATTGAAAAAATCAAAGAAATCCAAAACCATGCACGTAAAAAAAATATTTCAGAACGTGCTATATGGCCGATGATTGTCATGCGCACTCCAAAAGGATGGACGGGACCAAAAGAAATCGATGGTAAAAAAATAGAAGGAAGCTTTCGGGCACACCAAATCCCAATTGAAGTAACGGAAAAACATCCTGAGAGTTTAAAACGTTTAGAAGAATGGCTTAGAAGTTATCATCCTGAAGAATTGTTTAATAAAGATGGCAGTTTAAAGAAAACCTATAAAGACTTGGCTCCGGTAAGTTACCAAAGAATGGGGTCTAATCCTCATGCCAATGGTGGGTTGTTAACTATTCCATTAAAACTTCCGAATTTCAGAGAATATGGAGTTAAAGTTACAAAACCTGGGAGTGAGATTGCCCAAGATATGACAGAACTTGGATGCTACATCAAAGATTTAATTTCTTTGAATGCAGAAAAAAGAAACTTTCGTATTTTTGGACCGGATGAAGCCTTATCTAATCGTTTAAACCATGTCTTTGAAGTAACAGATAGAAAATGGAATACAAAAATTTTAAAAAACGATGAATTTTTAGAAAATGATGGAGTAGTCATGGATTCCTTTTTGTCCGAGCATGCTTGTGAAGGATGGTTAGAAGGGTACTTATTAACCGGTAGACATGGATTCTTTCATAGTTATGAAGCATTCGTTCGCGTTGTAGACTCTATGGTTAGTCAGCATGCAAAATGGCTTAAGATGGCTTCGGATGTTTCATGGCGAAAGGAAATTCCTTCTTTAAATATTCTTTTAACAAGTCATGTATGGCAACAAGATCATAATGGATATACCCATCAAGACCCGGGTTTCTTAAATCATATTATGACGAAGAAAGCAAGCATTGTTCGTGCTTATTTGCCACCAGATGCGAATACTTTGATTTCTTGTTTTGACCATGTGATGCAAACCAAAAACTATGTCAATGTGATTATTGCTAGTAAGCATCCAACTCCACAATGGCTTACAATGAAAGAAGCCGAAATGCATTGTGCAAAAGGAATTGGAATATGGGGATTTGCTAGTAACGATAAAGGCGTTGAACCAGATATCGTTATGGCTACTTGTGGAAACATGCCAACATTAGAAGGACTTGCTGCTGTAAGTATTTTAAGGAAATATATCCCTGAATTAAAGGTGCGTTTTGTTAATGTTGTAGATTTAATGAAAATCCAGTCAGAATCTTTACATCCTCATGGATTATCCGATAAGGATTACGATATGATTTTTACAAAAGACAAACCAATTATTTTTGCTTTTCATGGTTATGCAAACTTAATCCATGAGCTTACGTATCGACGTAATAATAAAAACTTACATGTTCGAGGATATAACGAGGAAGGAAGTATTACTACATCCTTTGATATGCGTGTATTAAATCAAGTAGATAGATTTAATTTAGTATTGCTTGCTTTAAAACATTTGCCTGAATTTGCAAGTAAGGGTGCTTATCTAGCTGAGTATTGTAAAGATATGCTTGTGAAACACGCAGAGTACATTAAAGAATATGGTGTAGATATGCCTGAGATTCAAGAATGGTCTTGGGAAAATAGTATGAAAAAAATTTGATATCTTACTAATTTTGTTAAAGGTGAGTCCAATTTGGTGAATTGGGCTTTTCTTTTGCCAAATGGAAGCCACAAAAGGACAAATTGGAGTATCAATTTGGAAAATTGATGATTTGTAATTGTTTTTATTTTGTTATATATTGACTTTGCGAGCAACATTGGTGTTTGCCACAAATTCTAAAAAGAAGGAGTGGTCGTATGAAAAAAGCAGAACTACAGTGCCATTTAGAATTAAAACTACTTGTTGTAGTACTACTTGCGATAATAATTCTTTTAATCATCTTTAGATAGAAATATCTTCGGGGGTTTGGTTACGAAGGGTTAAAAAAACACCATTTCCTAAAAAGGAAAAGGTGTTTACCACAATAGGCAAGCACTTGTTGCTCGCTTAAACTAAGCTTACTATATGTTTTTATAAAAGTAAAGAAGATTTGCAAGAGAAGATTCTGAATATTTAGAAGAAATAGCAGAAATCAAAAAAATAGAACAATGATTAATGTATTATTGTTCTACTTTTCTTGTATTGACAGCTTGAAATCCTTTTGCTGTTTCAATTAAATCAAATTCCACTTCTTCATCTTTTTTTAGTGTTTTATATCCATCTAGCTTAATAGAAGAATAGTGTACGAAAATATCTTCTTTATCGGTATATTTGATGAAACCATAGCCTTTTTCATCTTTAAACCATTTGACTCTACTACGCAAACTCTCTTGCACCTCACTTTCATCTTACCCATAATAGCATAGAAAAAATGAATTTTTTGTCGAAAAAGGAGATTTGGTTCATTTGCGGTGGAAATTGGTTACTTTAGTAACTGAATTGAAATTTTTTGGATAAAAAAGTTCTCAAAAATACTTGTTTCTTTTGTAAACTTATCATGATGTTTGATTTCGTCATTTAAAATGAAAAGTCCATACCCTCTGTTTTTTCCTTTTGTACTATAACCTTTTTCTTCCATTTGCTCAATGTTAATCGATTTAAATGTATTAGCAAGAAGAATGACAATACTATTCTTTTCTTTATACATTTGAAAACTTGCCATTTTATTTTTGCTTTCTAAAGAAGCTTCTATAGCGTTATCAAATAAAATACCCATAATTGTATTTAAGGAATTCCTTTCGCTTGGAGTTAGAAATTCTTTTTTTAAATTTGCTATGTCTTCGGCAATATAGACTTCTACATCTATATGAAGTTCTTTCATTTTTAAAAGTTTAAAATTGATTAATCCTTTAATTCCTGTAATTGGAATTGATTTAATTTCTATGAGCCAACGATAATTGTTTATCGCTTTTTCTTGTAAAATATTATCTATATAAGAATGAATTTCTTTGTTTTTTTGATTTGTCATACTCTTTATGATAATCAATTGGTTTTTATATTCATGTGAAAAACTTTTGTATTCCATTAGTAAATTTTCAGTGAATTCGGTGTATTCTATTGTTTTATTTAAATTTAATTGTAATAATCTCGTTTTTTCCTTTTCTCTTAATAAAAGCAATGTCATATTAAATAGTATAATAAAAAGGAATGAGAATAGATAATAAAATTCTAAAGAAAGATTATATCTTGCAAGTCGAATTGCTAAAATATAGAACAAAGTTAAATTGGTTAGAAGATATTTGGGTATAACTTTTTTGTTTGTGAAAAAGAAAGCTTTTGTTAAATGTTCTTTTAATGGTTCTTTAAAGAAAAAAGCAGTAAGGAAAGTTAAGAACATAGAAAATAGGTAGATAATAATTAAAGAAGGAATTCGTATATGAAATAAACTTAAAGTGATGTAAAATAATGCTTCAAAAGAAAAGCAAATTAAAAATAGAATCATTCCTAAAAAGAGTAAATTATGAAAATATGTATGAAAAGAAAGCCTTAAAAAGCAAAACAATAAAGTGATGTATATGAAGAAGAACAACAAAGGAATGTTGTAATGAAAATTGATTCCTTGTAAAAAACTAAAAAGAAAAAATAATAAAATTCTATTTCGTCTTTTCCCTTTCTTTTGAAAACAAAACGAGGCGATTAAATAAATAGAAAAAGTTATTCCTGTTCCCAAAAGCAAATTATACAATGTCATTTAGATACCCCTTTTCCATTTTTTCTTTTAATTTCTTTTTCTTGTTTCTAGCAAGCAAATGGATTTCATGGTTAGGAAATGTAATTGTATTACTCGAAAAATCCACGTGTGTTATATTTTGTAAATTCACAATACAACTTTGATGTGTTTTAAAAAAGCAATATGCTGTTGTTAACTCGCATTCAAGATTCTTAATACTTTGTTTAATTTTGTATTTATCTGTTTTTGTGAAAATCGAAGTATAATTATTGTTTAACTCTTTTTCAAAGTATAAAATATCTTGATAGGGAATTTGGTAAAGTTCATTATCGTACATAAAATTAAACGATTTGTAATGGGAATGGATTCGTAAAGCAACAACAATGGCAGAGCGAATATTTTCTTCTAATTCTTCACTTTTATCAATAAAGTCAAGCATGAGAACCTTGCTTGTAAATCCTTCTTCTTTAAAACAATTATGAGAAGTTATCATAATCATTTGGCTTGTCCAATCTCCTGTATTTCTTATTTCTCTTGCTAAATCAAGTCCGGATTTTCCTGGTACTTCCATATCCAAAAGAAAAATATTTTTGCCAATTAGACTTTCAATCTTTCTTTTCGCCTCTTTCGTATATTTATCAAATATTAAAATTTTGTATTTGTCTTCTTTTTGACCAATAACATTTAAAATTGCTTTTCTGTAGTGTTCTTGCCACTCTTTATTATCTTCGTAAATAATAAAATTAATCATGAGAAACTCACCCTTTTTATTTAGCGCACTTAAAAAATGTAACACATAACTTTTTTATTGTGTCTTAACTAGTTTCTAAAATCTAGTTTTTGGTTTTAATTTATGTGTTTTATTTTTCTACTACGCTATTCAATTATAGAGCAAATAGGTTGCTATTTGCAAACGAAAACGATAAAATAATAATAGGTGGTAAAATGGAATGCAAACGATGTGGACATGTTCTTTCGAAAACAGGTTTTACTTGTACCAATTGTGGTATGATGATGAGTGCTGAGCAAATCAAAAAACAAAAAGAGCAGATGGATATCCAAAAATCGGTTGAAATGGTAAGCGAAAAGTATGGGCATAAAAATATTATATATGAAAAAAGGGATGATAGTACTTTAAAATGGAAAGGCATTTTTCTTTTATTAGCTCTTTTACTTCTTATTATTTTAATAGGGCTTTTGGTTTATTTCTAAATCTTTGGGGAAGAATAGTTCTAGGTGAAGTTATATGGAACTATTCTTTTTATGTGTAAAAATATTTTTTGCTCGTATTATTGATGTTTCAATTGGAACAACAAGAACTATGCTTATGGTAAAAGGAAAAACACTATTTATGGTTATTCTCGCTTTTTTTGAAGTCTTTATTTGGTTTTTAGTAGCAAGAGAAGCTTTGATTACTAATGTGGAAAGTATTATGATACCTATTTCGTATTCATTAGGGTATGCAACAGGGACATTTATTGGTTCTTATGTAGCTAGTACTTTTATTAAAGGAATTGTAGGAGTACAAGTGGTTGTGGAAAAAGAAAATAAAAATCTATTAAATAGTATACGAAAACACGGCTATGCGGTATCGGTGATTGACTTAAAAGATGATTTTGAAGGAAATAAAAGGGATATGCTTTATTTTCAAATCAATCATCGTAATTTAAAAAAATTAATTGCTTTAATTAAGAAATACGATAGAAATGCTTTTATTGTTGTAAATGACACAAAAACGGTTCAAAATGGTTTTATTAAGTAAGGAAGATAAAGTTCTTCTTTTTTTGTTATAAAATTCATGTCAAGTTTTGCGATTTTTTAGAATAATCAACCTTAGAAATAAAGTATATGTTATACTATATATACATACATAATAAACATAAGGATGGAAGTAGAGGTGATTAAAAAAAAGAAGTGTTTCAAAAAATATTGACATTTATAAAAAAAAACGTATAATAAACAAACAAAAAGGAAATAAATTGTGAAGAAGGGAATTGTTTATGAATAGATTAAACTTATTAGATAGATTTAAAAATGTAAAAAATTTAATAAAGTACTTGCACTCGTTGGAATGAGTGGAAGTTTACTATTAACAGGGTGTGGAAAGAAAGAACAAGAATTTGAACCACAATCTACTGAATTTACGAATGACGCAGCAACTGATAATACTAATTTACAAATAGCTGAATTAGAAAAAGAAATTGCAGAATTAAAAGAAGAAAGGGAAACGTTGTTTTCTCTTTTAAGAGAACTTATAGATGAATATAATGAACAAAATAAACAAATTGAAGAATTAAAACAAATTATAGATAACCTTAAAGCAGAAAATGAGAAAATTGCGGAAGAAAAAGAAAAATTAGAAAAACAGGTTACTACTATGCAATCTGAACAAGAAGAAAGAAATAACAAAATTAAAGATTTACACCAACAAATAGCTGATTTAGATAAACGAATTGCAGAAAAAGAAAAAGAATTAAATCAATTAGTTGAACATAATCCAAACTCTACTGATAACCAATCACAACCATCTAATGAGAATTCTAAGTCTAATAAACCAAGTGAAGAAGATAAACAAGAAGACAAGGACAATAATAAAGACCAAGGTGGAAATAATCCAAGTAAAGGCGACGGAACTGGTGGAAACACAGGTGGCGAAGGCGGAAACACAGGTGGAGATGCTGAAGAACCAAAACCGGAAGAACCAAAACCAGAAGAACCAAAACCAGAAGAACCAAAACCAGAAGAACCAAAACCAGAAGAACCAAAACCGGAAGAACCAAAACCAGAAGAACCAAAACCAGAAGAACCAA
>CAJUKB010000026.1:8265-18482 GCA_910587325.1 uncultured Bacilli bacterium
AGAAGAACCAAAACCAGATCAACCAAAACCAGAAGAACCAAAACCAGATCAACCAAAACCAGAAGAACCAAAACCAGATCAACCAGATGACAAAATTGATGATGATAAAAAAAATGAAGGTGAAGATGCTGCTGATGATTTGGCTTCTATAGGAACATTCTCATTTTTTAATAATAATTGGAAATATATTTATTATCAAAACTTCAAATATATGTTAGAAAATGAAAAATGTTATTTATTACCAGAAGAGTATATTTTATCCTTAACTAAAAAAGATGATGACCATCTTGCATAAATAGAATTAAAAATTAACAATTATAAAATGAAAAGCGGTGAAAGAAATGAAAAAGGGAAACAAATGGTACCAATCTTATAGCAATTGGATTGTTATTGTTGCTTGTGTTATTTTAATTCCTATGTTAATTATGAACTTAAGCATCATGTTTCAAGCAAAAAAAGATGAAAATGTGGTACCAAGTGTATTTGGATATAAACCATTTATGGTATTATCAGGCTCTATGGAAACGGAAATCCGTAAAGGAGATTTGATTATTACCAAAATAATTGATCCAAAAAAATTAAAAATTGATGATGTTATCGCCTTTAGGGATGCCGAAAATACAGTTACAACCCATAGAATTATCGATATGGTAGAGAGAAATGGAGAAACTTATTTCATTACAAAAGGAGATAACAATAGTTCTCAAGACCAAAACTTAGTATCTTTAAACGATGTAGAAGGTATCTACGTAGGACGTATTCCGGGAATTGGTTCTATGATGAATAGTTTAGCAGAACCAACAACTATCATTATATTGATACTAGGTATCACCGTTATATTTGGAATAGCTTTTACTATTTCGAATAAAAAGCAAAGAGAAGAAGAACAATTGGAATTTTTAGAATACAAAAGAATGAAAGAACAACAAAAAAATAATGATTATTACAATCATAATAATCACAATAACTACAATAGCAATAATCATTACAATAATCGTAGTAATAACAATAATAATTATTATTCAAGAGAAAATCGCTATAATAACTCGAATTCTAAACAATATTCTAATAATAATTCCAAGAATAATTCTAGAAATTATAATAATAGAAATTCTAACAATAACAATCGTAATTTTAATAATAATAATTATAATAAAAATAATAGCTCAAAGAACTATTACAATAATAGAAACAATGATGAATAAACCCCCGATGATATATAAATTAGCGTAAACTACCAATTTTGGTGTTTACATAGATGGGAAAGGTATCGAAAACACCTTTCAAACATAGCCTAGTGCTATGAATAAAAGATTAACTAAGGGGGGGAGGTGAAACGATGAAAAAGAAAATGACTGTATTATGTGGATTATTAATGGCTGTAGTTATTACTGCTTATTCTGTAAGTGGAACTTATGCTAAATATACATCTAGTATGCAAACTACTGATTCTGCAAGAGTAGCTCATTGGTCAATCAACGTTGGAGAAGCTAAAACATTAAACCTTTTCAAAGCTACTTATGGTGCTGGTAATGAAATTGCAAGTGCTAATGGTACAGATTTAGTTGTTGCTCCAGGAGCTTCTGGACAAGTTGACATTGCCTTAAGTGGTACTGCTGAAGTTGCTTATAAATTAGCCGTAACTGCTAAAGTAACAAATAACGTTATTTATGATAACGCTGGTGGTGTATCTCCTATCAAATTTAGTTTAGATGGAACTAATTGGTTTGAATATACTGACTTATCTACTAAACTTAGCACTGAATTAGGAGCAAAAACTTATAATGCCAATGAATCATTAGATGGTAAAAAAGTTACTCTTTACTGGGCATGGGCATATGATGTTGATGCTTTAAAAGATATGGGTATTACTCCTGTTGATGGTTTCGACTATGATAAAGCTGATACTGCACTAGGTACAAAATACCAAGGTACTGTTGTAACTGATGCAGATGCATTTGCTGCTGTTGTAGCTGGAAATGATACTTGGAACGCTTTAGGCTGGACTTCTATTGATGATGTGCCTGATGCTTTAAAACAACAAGTTCAAGATGAGATAGATGCTTATAAAACAGCTCATAGTACTGCTAGTGATCCAACTATCACTATCGAACTTGATATTACAGCTACTCAAGTTGCACCTACTGCTTAATTTAAGTAGTAATTGGAAGTTATTTAACTTCCAAATAAGCCTAACGAATTTCGTAGGTTTATTTGGAAAGTTAAATAGATGTAATTAAAAATACAGGGGAGGAGGTACGCTATGAAAGCATATCTAAACGATGACGATTACGAAAATGATGATTTTCGCAAAGAGATTCAAAATGATGATGAAAAAAGAAAAAGACGAATTATAATCATTATCATTATCATTTTAATTATTCTTTTGTTATTCACAAGCTGTAGTTGCACATCAAAATTCTTTGGTAAAATTGGTGATTTGTTTCGAAATGAAGGAAGTTTTAACATCGAGGATGGGACAAACGATTCAGAAGTGATTAAAAATCAAGAACTTACTTTTGATACAGATTATGTAGAAATGGCTTTAAGTGATGTAAGAACAAAGATTAGTTTTACTTATAAACATATTAATCCCAATGGTTTTACTTGTTCTACATCAGATGCTGATATAGCCACTTGTTATGTTAGTAACAATTACGTGATTGTAATTCCTAAAAAGGTGGGAGAGGTTACTATCTACTTAAGAACAACTGCAAATGGTAAAACATATGAAGCTTCTACGAAAGCGGTTATAAAAGATGTAAACAGAAGTATTAGTTTATCAAGCGAAAGCGGAACCATTAACTTAGCTTATAGTAAATATAAAGATGTACCTTATACCTTAATTGGACTAAGCGGAGAAGTTACAGTATCTTCTAGTGATGAAAAGGTTGCTACAGCGATAGTTAAAGATGGAATTCTTTCTATTACAGGGTTAAAAACTGGAAATGTAACTATTACTCTGACCCTTCAATATAATGGTATGGAATATTCAGCAAAATATACCTTATCTGTAGTAAATAATATAAGTGGTTCTAGTAGTTCTACTGGGACAGGAAAACCTAGTAGTCCAAATACTAATCCGGGAAATACAGACCCTGGAACAACAACACCAGAAAATCCTAATAATCCATCAGAACCAGACACTCCTAAAGAGCCAGTATACAATTTAACGATTACGAAACCTAATCCGGATATTTATTACTTAAATATTCATAATAGTACAAATCCTTATCAAATTATTTATGAGCTAACAAAAGATAATGTTCCATTAAATGAAGCAGTAACAATTACTTCTGATAATCCGAATGTAACATTTGAAATTGTAACTACTCCAACTGGCGGAAAAGCGATTAAAGTTACTCCGAATAGTGAAGTAAAACCAGGAGACAAAGCAACGATTACAATTAGTGCTCATGGAAAAACGATAAGTACAACCATTGAATTTGCCATGTTTACACATTATCTAACGATTGAACCAACATCTTATGATTTATATTATACAGATACTAAAGGAAGTAAAATATTCAATATCAAAACAAGTGGATTATTTACGAAAAATATGATAGTTACTCCTTCAGCCGATAATAGTTCTCTAAGCATATGTGAAGAAGCAAATAATTGTGTATATGTAAGTGTTCCAGATGAATATAAACCATATATTGAAATCTTCTATGGAGAAGAGGATGGAGACGACTTTGCTAGTAATGGGACTGCTAAAGTAACAGATTCGCTTCCAATCAGAGTAGTGTTAAAAGAAAGTGCTTTAGGAATGGATTTGTCTACTATCCTACCAAAACTTCAAGTTACAGCAAGTTCTTATGGGGAAGTCCTTAAAGTAAATAATAAAGATAGTGAAGAAGTACTGATTAACTTACATAAAGGATATAAGATAATTTTAAATGCTAATAATGCAACTATAAAAGGTTACTTTAGTAACGAAAAAGATACTTATGAAATAATAGCTGGAGAAATAGTTGACTTGTCTGAATACCTTGCCTATGGAATTGTTGAAAATGACGATTGCAAGTATTATCCAATTGTAAGTTATAATACCCAGCCGGATGGAAGTGGAGAAACATATAAATTAACGGACAACCAAATTACACAAAATCTAACTTTATATGCCATCTATGATACTACTCCTGAAGATATGGGAGTAAGTATTACATCGAAAAAAATATATTTAAATGATATCTATTTATTTAATAATCAAGCGTATTTTGATAAATATGGAGAATATGCCAAAATTTATCCTGGAGCACAAGGCTCTTACGTTATTAATCTATATAATAATAGTTCTAAAGACATTGTGATTAAAGGTATGAACTTGGAAGAAGATAACATTTGTATTGAAAATAAAGGATGCTTAAATATGGGATATATCGTGAAGTATTCTCCGTTAGATGCAAATGATGCCAACTATTATTATGGAAACTCAAATGAAAGATATGCTATTTTGAATCAAGAAACGAATAAAACACCAAATGGTGCTAATCGTTATCTTACTTCTAAACAAATTCCATTTGGTACAGGTATTCAAATTCCAAAAGGAAAAGGAATTGAAATATCTCTATTGTGGAAATGGGTAGAAGGAGAAGATATTTATCCTAATGATAAAGATAAAATAAAAGAATATGACGAAATTGATACAGCCATTGGAAATTATGCAGCAGAAAAGGAAAATGATACTTCCATAAATGATTTGTATAATTTAACCATTAGTATAGATTTTGCAGAGGATTACCTATGGTGTCATAAATCAGAATAGAGGGGTTAAAAATGAAGATAGTAAAGAAAGTTTTACTAATCATAATTACAATCTTATTAATCTTGTTAGTTGCCTTTAATGCCTATAACTTCTTTTCCCTTAAAGTTTTAAAACATAAACTAACGACGGTGGGAGGTTATTCCCTATTAGAAGTTGTATCTGGTTCCATGGAGCCGACGATACATGTGGGAGATATGATTATCATCAACACAAAAGCAAGCAACTATCAAGAAAATGATATTGTAACATTCCTAGATGTAAATGGTTCTTTTGTAACGCATAGAATTGTTTCCATTAATAATGAAGAAATGATTACAAAAGGAGATTTTAACAATACAGAAGATGAACCGACGAAGATAGACAAAATTGTTGGAAAATATGTATCGAGAATACCAGGAGCTGGAAAGTTATTATCTTCTTTTAAAAATCCATTTACTTTAGTTATGATTTTAATCATTGGTTTACTATTTTGCTACTTAATCAGTACAGATAAAAACGGAAATCCAATCTTTACTGAGGAAGAAAAAGAATTCTTTGAATATCAAAAAGAAAAGAATAAACCGAAAGCAAATAAGAAAAAGAAGAAAAAGAAAGAGGCTAGTAAGCAAGAAAAGATACAAAAGGAAAGAGAAAGTATTGAACAAGAATTAGAAACCTTATTTAAAGAAAAGAGAGAAATTAATAAACAAATAAGAGTTCTATTGGAAAAGAAGGAAATCTTGAAAAAAACAAATAATAATTATCATAAAAATAATTATCGTAAAAATTATTACAACAATACTCCAAAAAGAAATGCTTTCGATAATCAAAAGAATAATAGAAAAAAGAAGTCAGGTGAATAAAGGTATGAGAGGATTATTACAGAGTAAGAGATTTAAACAAAATTTGTATAAATGGTTATTTATGTATGTAGGAGTTTTATTACTACTTGCTACTGTAATAACCTACTCAAGATATATAGCAAGTTTGCTAGGGTCTAATAATGATGCAAGGTCTGCTAGGTTTAATGTAAAAGTAGAACCAATAGATTGCAATGCAATTGATAAAAAATGTGATACAGGGGCTTACTTATTCGATGATGAAATTCATTACGAGTTTCAAGTAGATACAAGTGAACTTGAAGCCAATGCAGACTTAGTTGTTACCATTACAGCAGATAAAGATTTTGAAATTACTAAGATTACCCAAAATAAAATCAAAACGATTTGTCAAAATGACACAGAGGGACAAAATCCATGTAATAGTAATATAGTTTCTTCCTTTGTAGATGGAAAAGCAGAAAATGAAGAAATATCTTCAGAAGAAATTTCCTCTAAGGTAAATAGTCAAACTCTTCTTACTTATCAAATTATAGTGAAGTACAAAAAAACAGAAGAAGAGTTAAAGGAAAGCAATCAATATGTCTTTGATTATGACAAAATTGTAAACATTGGATATTCTGCTATTCAATCTGAAGTAAATTAAAATATTACGATAAAAATTGTAAAATAAACTATTTCAAAACCAATAAAAAATACATTGTGAAGGAGGTGATGTATTATTGGAAAGAATAGGATAAATAGAGTAGTTGTCTATTTAATACTTATAGTAAGTTTAGTAGCTCTTTCTGTTTATCCAAAGTCGTATTCTAAATATTATGATAATGATACGAGTGCGTTAGTGTATGAATCCACAATTCATTCGAAGTATAAAGGCGAATTTGAAATTACCTTATATGATGAAGAAAATAAAAAACCATCTGATTGGGAAAATGCTTACTTATCTTTTAGCTTTGATAGGAATAGTGTTATAGCAGATGGAAGTAAAGATGTTTATACAATTCAAGTACCGAACGGGTGCAGAATTATTCGCGAATATACTACGATTTCAAATGGAGGAACAAGAATTGGAAATGCAATTACATATAATACTCCATATTCTAGTGAAGAAGATAATACCAATACTATTGTAATGCGATGTTCTGTTAATCAACTTGTAAATAACGAAAATAAAATTATTGCTTCTGTAGAAGTAGAAGAAACAATCGGTGACAAGACATTTACTTACATGGATGGTACATTTGAACAATCTTTACAAGATTACTATGAGAAACATCCACTACCAATTCAAAGAGTGGAATGGAAACAAACTGCAGATGAACAATATTTAATGTTACCAATTAAGAATACTATTACTGACTGGTCTACTTATTTACCAGTAAATAAAACTCCATTAACAGATTGGAATTTCTTAATTTCAGGAAGTTATGCATGGTTTAGAAAAAGTGATGGTAGTGAAACAAGAATTAGAAGTTCTTATGATGTTTTCAATATTGTTTGGTTACAAAATATTGTGGCTAGTAATAATGCTTATGCAGATGAAATTATTTCGTATGTTAGCAAATCTTATCCAGATGAAGCAAGTATTACAAATGCGAATATAGAATTACCAGGTTTCAAAACAACCAAATATCCAACTGCGGATGGAGAAATGTGGAAATACGAAATTGCAGAAAATTTCGTAGGTTATGCAAGAACAGCAGCTGTAGATTTTACAAAAAATAATTATATGTATTTTTCTACAGAAGACACAAATACTTTAAATGATGCATTTAAAATGTATTTAGATACGTATCCTTATCAAGGAGTAGATATAGAACAAATAAAGAATTTAGTTAACCAATACGATAATGGAGTTTCAGATATTTTGAAACTTATAGATACAAATGGTGATATTTACATAGATGGAAAACTTGTATTCCATTATGAGGCAAGCGATAATCGACTTGAACTTATAAAGGAAACAAATGAACCAGATAATATTGTTCGTGTACCATTTAGCGATGAAGCTACTATGAAAGCAACTTTAGAAAGTGAATTTGCAAAAATCTATGAGAATATATCGATAAATGCTATAATTAATTCAATTGACATTATGAATTCTTTAGTAAAAAATTCTACTCAAAATAGTAATAAAGAATCATATAGTGATTACTTTATTGTACAAGATGGTAATAATTATATACTAGTTAATGTATATTCAAATGGAATAGAATACACTTGTGTTACCGCATCTATCTTAGATGCTAAGATAAAAAATGATGCATTAAGTTTTGAATTTAGTAGTAAGGATCAAAACGAGTTATTAAGCATTGTAAATGCTTTAGATGAACATTTTATTGGTAAAAAGATACATAGTAGTTTACCAAACAATTATGATTCTTATCTCATAATAACAACAAGTGATGATGTTACAAATGTTGTATACACTATTCCAAATAAAAGAGGTTCGGTTTCTTTTGATAGACAAACAACGACTGAAAAAGAAATGGCAGATGCTTTTATTAAAAATTTAACAGAAGTATATGATGGTATAGTAGCAAAAGAGACAATCGAATATGTATTAAGCTTTGAAACGATTAATAAATTAAATGCTCGTATAAATCCGGGATTGTATATGCTCCGTCCAGTTTCTAGATTGGAGGATGGAAGTTTTGTTATGAAAAACTTAACACCATATAATTACTATTTTGTAGTTGCTGGTCAAGGAGAAATGGATAAAGATAAGTATTGGCTATTTAATGTATATACAAATGGTTATGATAATGTTTACACAACAATTACCGAGCTAGCTCCTAAGGGAGAGAATGGCACGATAGTTTTTGAACTTCAAAATGATAACATTTCAGTTTTAAGACAAGTTGTTCGTGCTTTAGATTATTATTTTACCGGCAAGTATTTACATGATGAACTTTCAGATAGTACGATTATAGTATCGTATCCAATTACCAGTACAGCAAGTATTCAAGATTTCAATGAAATTAAACAGATAAAAGAAGTGAATTCTTCTTTGAAATTAACAAAAGAAGAATTAGAATATTTAGAAGTTGTTTCAGATGAAAATACTATAATAGATGAAGAATCAAATAGCGTAGTAGTTAAAAAAGAGGAAGAGAATAAAAAATATTCGAATACTCAAGATACTGAAACAAATAATACGACAGAAGAAACAGAAGAGACATCGAATGATGGTTCATATGTTCCTTCTAGTGATGCATCCAATGTAGACACAGTACCTTCTTCTGATGGGGGAACGAATTTAACAAGTAGCATCACAGATGAAGTAGTGGAAGTAAATAGTAGTCCAACTAATGGAATTTCGTTAGTAGAAGCAGGATAATAAATTTATTTCCTTCAAAAAAATAACATATGTTAAAATTCGAATTTTAAGTAGGGTAGCTCCCTACTTTTTTGTGTAAATCACAATTTTTTATTAAAAAAAACAAATTTCACTAATTTTGTTTAAATTAAGTTCAATTGATTAAATTGAGCTTTTCTTTTGCCAAATGGAAGCATCAAATTTCCTTTTTTACACTACAATTTAGGAAATTAGCGATTTGCATACTCTTTTTCTTTCTGTTATCTTGTACGAAAGAAAGGAAAAAGTGTATGACAAAAGAAAAAATATTTTTAAGAGATGTATTTGCCACCAAAATATTAAAAGCAGAGGAGTGTCGTGAATATTTAGCGAGTATCATAGCAGCAGTTTTAGATATAGACAAAGATTATGTTATTCATAATTTAAAATTAATAGATACAGAAGTAAGCCAAAACATTCACAATAAAGACCAAGAAGTTGATGTTATTGTGGAGAATAACGAAATGGTTGTCAATATTGAAATAAATACTTTAAATACCAAACAAAGTAGAATTAAAAATAATGCCTATATAGCGCAGTTAATCATTAGGCAAACCTATCCTGGAGAACTTTATAAAATAAAACCCATTGTACAAATTAATGTAGATTGTTTTGATGCTTATTTAAAAAATGAATTTATTTATCATAGTGTTTTAATGGAAGAAAAATATCATGTAAAAAGAAGTGACAGCAATATTGATATTTACGATATAAATCTAGATTTTCTTTCCAATTTGGATTATAATCAAATTAGAAATTTAAGCGAAAAAGATTTAAAATGGCTACTCTACATTTTTGTATGTCAGGATGAAGCATTAAAGAATAATCTTTATGGTGGGAATAGGATGATGAGGAAAGTGGAAAAGAAAATGGAAGATTTTATGAAAGAATTTGACAGTTTACTTTATTATAATCATGATGAATTTCGTGAAGCCGAATTAGAAGAATTAAGGCAAGACGCTTATAAAGAAGGTAAGGAAGAAGGAATTGAACATGGTATTAAGCAAGGTATTAAGCAAGGAATAGAAAAAGGGATAAAAAAGGGAATAGAACAGGGAGTAAAACAAGGAGTAAAACAGAATTCGATTGAAACGGCTAAAAAGTTTTTATTAGAAGGAATAGAACCATCCATTGTTGCAAAATGTTCAAATTTAACAATAGAGGATGTAGATAAGTTAAAAGAAGAAATTGAAAAAGATTAGTATTTGGAACAATAAAAATTCGTGCTTGAATTCAATTGAAAGTTCCCGCAAAAATTAGTAAATGAAAT
>CAJUKB010000027.1 GCA_910587325.1 uncultured Bacilli bacterium
CTTTTTAGATAATTTTAGCATTTTTTCTTCTTTAATTTAATTTCGCAAGATGTCTTATCTAGTTCATCATAAGTGTAAGCAATGCTTGTATTGTTTCCATACTGAGAAGACAATAGATTTCCATTATTTTCTTCATATTCATTTGTAACAAGCACTTGATTATTTGCTTTTACTTCTTTGGTATTTAAGAATTCATCATAAATAAAGTTATATTCTTTATTAGGACATATAATTTTAGATAATGTATTGTTATCATTATATTCATAAATTGTTTCTTGCTTATTTTTTTCTACTTTTGTGATTTGTTCATTAAAATTATAGGTATAATTTGTTGTTTGTTCCATCGGGTCTGTTATGCTATTTACAAGTCCATTTTTTGTATCAATATCATATTGGGTAACACGACCTAAAGCATCCGTTGTACTTTTAATAAATCTTCCATCACTTGTATACTCTGCAGAAGTTTCTATGTATTTTTTGCTTTCAAATAGTTCTAAATAGAATTGTTAGAATACATTAATTATAACTTATATATAAATTACAAAAAAGAAGTTGTCATAAATTAGATACTTTACTAATTTTTCGGCAATTTCTTTTAAACAATAATTTCAAATAAAGCCAATTATCATACATATTAACATGAAAATGATTATATCTTTCCATGTTATTTTTTTGTTTTCATCTTTAACTAAAATTGAAGCAATTTTTTTGCCAATTGTTTTTGGTAAATTTAAGAGATTGGAAAGATTATACATAAGTAATATTGTATTGATAATGAGTATTACATAAAATACTATGTCTATTCTTGAAATAAACAATGATAATAGTCGTAAAAATGCTTCAGCAACAAGCCCATTAATTACAATAATGAGTATTAAATCTATAATATTACTAATAGCCTTTCTCTTATTAGGCATTTTTATCATCCTTTCATTACCAATTAAACCCTATTTTAAAATGTCCACCTAACAATGCATATCCTTCTAAATCTATTCCTATAAATGTTGTTCCATCATTTGAATTTTCAATAGAGCCACTATAAGAATTACTCAATCCGAATGTTGCATTAACAATGGTATTAGAGCACCCAAGTACTTCCCATGGCATTGACATTACATTATCATGAATTCTATTTCCATCATCATAATGTGTTATTTCATATTGAAGTCCAGCTTTTTTTGAATTTATAGACGCAGTAGCGCCTATTTTGCTTGTTGTAGAATTATATTTTTTATTATTACTTATTCCTGTATTAAATGTTTTATAAGCACCAAATTCTCCTCCTACTGAACCTACTTTTGCTTTGGCTCCAACTCCAAAGCCAATTCCTGCTTCTACCGTAAAACTATTTTTCACTTTTTGTGCAAATTGACCAATAGAATTAATCATATTATTAACTCCGCTTTTTGCTTTATTATAAGTATTAGAAACAGCATTTACAGCTTTATTAAGTCCATTTCCAATATTAGCAAGCATATTTTTGAAACTAAAGTTTCCTTCACCATCAATATTAGTAATTGGATTATTCTCACAATAAGCATATAAGTTATAGCCTAAATAAGTTTCACTTGTTCCAATTATTCCATCCGCATTAATAAATCTTCCCCATAATGGGTTATAGTATCTACTATTTAAATAATATAACTTTGTTTCTTTATCATAATAGTAACTTCTATATCTATATGGATTGATATTTCCTATATGGTTTTCATCTTCTATTTCAGTTCCAAGAACATCTTTGATACTGACTATACTTCCATAAGAGTCATATTCATAGGTACATTCTAGTTCATAATTACTATTATAGATTCCTAGAATATCTCCTTGATAGTTCTTCTTATAATAATAGGTTTCATTATTATACTGAAATCCTATTAGGTCATTTTCGTCAGTTCTCATATAGTATAACACATTTCCTTTTGTTTCTTCAAATAGGATGTTGGAATTCTCTAAAAAGTAGTTTGTTTCTACTCCATTGACTATTTTTTTTGTTCTTATTCCCTCTTTGTTATAAAAATACTGACTATCAAGCATAGTATTTTGATATCTTTGGAGTTCTCTTATATTCCATGTTAAATTGGTATCTCCTATTTTGGTTGGATTTCCTATTTCATCATAAGTAATACTTATATCGTTAAACTTCGTCAATTGGTCTTGCCAATTTAAATTGGAATATTCATAGGTATCTGTTTTTATTAACAAACTTGTATTTGATACAAATTCTTCTTTTGTTAGAATATTTCCATTTGTATCATAAATAAACTTATAAGTTTTGTTTAGTTCATAGTTATCGTCTTCTATGAGTTCATTAAAGTTATCATATTCATAATGATTTTTTATTTCTCCGTTTTTATAAATATCGGTGATGTTATATAGTTCATCATAGACATATTCATATAGATCATTATCAATCTTCATACTTTTTAAAATCATAGAAGTTTTATTTCCATTGGAATAGTATTCGTATTCTATAGGTAGATGATGATTAATAGTTTTATTGCTTAATCTTCCTAATTCGTCATAAATAAAGTTTACTTCCTGATTATCTAATGTTACTTTTATGATAGAATCATCTTCATCATAGGTATAAGTGATTTCTTTTACTAAATTTTCTTGTTGGTATTTTTTCTTTGTCACATTATTATTTAGGTCATAATCGTATTCTATACTACCATTATTACATTCATATCTTGATAATCTTTCTGCTAAATCATAATAATAGTTATACGTTTCATCAATAGAAGTGATTTTCGATAAGTGATTTAGATTATTATAATGATAGTTATAGGTTTTATTATTTTTGATAAGTGTTTTTATTCTATCTAGTTCATCATAAGTGTAAGCAATGCTTGTATTGTTTCCATACTGAGAAGACAATAGATTTCCATTATTTTCTTCATATTCATTTGTAACAAGCACTTGATTATTTGCTTTTACTTCTTTGGTATTTAAGAATTCATCATAAATAAAGTTATATTCTTTATTAGGACATATAATTTTAGATAATGTATTGTTATCATTATATTCATAAATTGTTTCTTGCTTATTTTTTTCTACTTTTGTGATTTGTTCATTAAAATTATAGGTATAATTTGTTGTTTGTTCCATCGGGTCTGTTATGCTATTTACAAGTCCATTTTTTGTATCAATATCATAATTTGTAACACGACCCAAAGCATCCGTTGTACTTTTAATAAATCTTCCATCACTTGTATATTCTGCAGAAGTTTCAATATATTTCTTACTGTCAAATGGTTCTAAATAAAATTGTTGGTTTACATCTTCTTCAATATATTCACTACCAATAAAACTTTTTTCTTCTACTGCTAGACAAAGATTGCTATCTGCTTGTTTAATAGTATAACTTCCATTTTTATTTTCTATAAGTTCAAATTTATTATTTAATTCTTTAGAAAGAATAAATTTATTTGTTTTAGAATCTATATTTAAATAAAGTGGAATGACACTACTTTTTATTATATAGTAATTTTCTTCTTTTATGATATCCCAACTTTCATTACTACATGTTGGTACTTTTAAAGTTGGCATAAGCCTTTGATAATCAGGGAATAGATATTCATTTGTTGCTTTTAAACGAATATAAAATGATTTCCCGTTTAATTCAGTTGTTTCATTATTTTGAATAATGGTTTTAATTGGATTATTAGATTCATCATATACAAGTTTATTAGAAATTCCTTTTTTAGAGATTCCTTGCAAGAGTTTTGATGTATCCTTATTATCATATTCAAATTTAAAACTATTTCCTTTTGGCTCAAACGTAGAAATTAATTGATTATTTTTGTCATAATGAAATTTACTTACACCTTTATTTTTTCCAAGAGCTACTATTAAGTTCCCTTCTTCATCATAACCATAAGAGTTGTTTTCTAAGTCTTTTGTTAAAGTAATGTTTGTGATATAAAAATCATTGGCATTATTTTGAGAAATAAAACTTAAATAAGCATCTTTATAATCTTGTTCAGCTACAAATACAGTTTGAAAAAATTGCCACTCTGTCGCATGTATATTTAAAATACATGGAATAATACATTCTCCTTCTTCAGTATCCGGATAAGAAAAACTAAGAAGTGCCATATTAGAACTTTCCATTCCTGATTCCCTTATCCCTTCGTTTTTGTACCAAAAAGATAAACGATACGTATCATTTGCTTTTCCACTAACAGGAATAAGTTGGTCAAGTGCTTTAGAAGTATCAGGAGCACAATGCATAAGGAAAGCCTTTTCTCCATTTGGAAGCGTAATTACACCACTTCCATCATTTAAAGTATTCCCTTCATTATCTACTGCCCTATAATCCCAACTAATAAGTCCATCTTGGAAATTAGAATTTTCTACTAAGTTATGATAATTGGCTATCTCTCCTTTTTCCAATTGCATATCATCTATATAAATAATGCCATTTGGTTCATTTGAAACAAATTTAACATAATAATCTAAATTGTTATTTAAAGTAGTAGAAATAGCATAACGAACAAAATCTGAATTTGGATTTATTTTCACTTCTTTAAGTACTTCTTCATTAGAAGAACAAACACATAAAGTAGCCGATTTTTCATTTTTAAAATAAGCACTAAAAATATACATTCCTTCTTCTTTTACTTTAGGCAATTTCATAGAGTAAGTCTCATTTACTTTTAAGCTATGTGTTCCACTATGAGCACATTCTGTTGTAATATTTAAATTACTATCTTCTTTTTCAAAAGAAGAGTTGTATAAGTAATTATTAGTATATTTCATAGCGGTTGTTTCTAATTGTAATTTGTTTTTTAAATTTGGCATTGTTCCATCAAAATCACTTGCATATTCCTGTAAAATACCATAACTTTTTTTAAAATCACCATCTGCATCTAAATTCGTAATTCCAATGGTATTTCCTTGGTCATTAAAGGCATAAGAATTTATTCTTCCTTTATTATCTTTAACACGAGTAACATTAAAGTCGTAAAAAAATTCAAGATAATTTCCTATTCCTTCATTGGTTCCTAATTCGCTAATCTTTTTTAAACGATATGGAATATTTTCATAATACTCATATTGCTTTGCAAGACCATTCGTATCTGTTATTTTAGTAAGAATACCTTGATTATTATAATCAAGAGCTATTGTTCCAAATTTATTATTAATTCTTTGAATTTTATCATTATTTTCACCAAATAATGTAATCATAGTTGTAGTGTATGAACTTGAAATAGTAATATAGCTAAAAGCATCATCAACATAATTGTATTGTATATTAATTTTATTGCCCTCATTATCACAAATAGATGATATTCCATCACCAAAATTCAAATTATTTTGAAGCATTTCATCTTCACTAAAACTCGTATCGATATAACCAATTTCTATATAATCTTTATTGGTATTGGTTATTTTACCCAAAACATATTCATCGTTTTTTGGAAATTGAATACAAATAAATTCTTTTTCATTTCCTTCTTTATCTTTTATAATATAAGTATTATTTCCATTTTGTTTAATAGCAGTTAAACCTAAACCATCTTCATCAATAATTTTTGTTTCTCCAATTTGTTCTCCTTTATCATTAAACTCTTTGTATTCCCTAAAATAATGAATTGTTCCATCTCCATCAATATATTCTAAACATACATTATCAAAATTTACTTCTTTTAAAGTTTCATGATAATTGAATTTAAATCCTTTAGGCATACCATATTTTTTGTTTAAGATCACATCGTTTGTATTATAGATAAGGTTTAAATTAATTGGAAATTTAGTTCCTAAAGTTTTATTAATTTCAAATACATTGGTTACATTTCCTGTTAAGTTGTTGATATGGGATTCTCCTCCAGAAAAGCCAATACTTTGATAGGTCATGTAATTTTCCAACCCATTTTGATTACGATACGTAATCATTAAAAAAGGTTTTGGATTTCCATAATTTTCAATGAATGTATTATTATTTTTGGAGTAATAGCGACACACCTTACCGATTTCTTCTTTAAATTCTTCCGTTTTCCATTTTAATAAAATTCCATTATTTTTTTCTCCGGCATACCAACGTTTTACTAAATTAGTCAAATTAAATTCATCTATATCATGTTCTATATGATAGCTAATTAAGCCACCATTTTCATTTAAATCAGGCATTTTTATTGAATATCTTCCATAAAAGAAATCTTCAATTTTTTCGTTATATTGATTATGCATGCTATTCCAATTTGCTTTTGCCTCTTCCCATGAAGTATTTATAGCATGTACTTCAATTGTAGGATTACCAAAATCATTATTAATAAAATAAGGATCCATTTCATGAGTTACTAAACATACTCTTGCATCAACAATATCACAAGCGGTTCCAATCGTTGGAAGATTAAATTTCATAAGGGTACGATAAACAACATTATTGGAATCTACTCCAACTTTTAACATATCCTGACTATTTCTATTTACATTCGTATCTCCGGGATAGATATAAGTATCAAATATACTATTGTCTTCTTTCATTTCTATAGTAGGATCTATTGTTAGCGGATATAACTCTTGATTAGTAAAGATAGCATCTTCTATAGAAAAGCTTAATAGATAATCCCCATTACTTTGTTCTAAAATATATTGGATAGGGTAATTTTGACCATCCTTATCCATTAAAGTTGGTTTGTCAATCTTAAATAAACATATATTATCTTTTAAGACATCAATCAGTCCATTTTCATCTAATTCTAAAACAAAATTTGTATTGATTCTATAAATTAAATTAACTAAAGAATTATCTATATTTTTTAAAACAATAGTGTCTTTTACTTTGTTATCCATTAAATCATACCTTATATCTATATTTTTCAATATATTTTGGTAAGTAATGGAATTGTTTAACACTTGAGCTTCTACGTTTTTTTCTATTAAGTCTAAATTTAAAAAATGATTCTCTTTTTCAATTTTTAATAAAAAGGGATTTTCACTTGTCTTAGCAAAAGAAATGGAAAAACCATTTTCTTTATTTTTAAAACAATCTCCTTGCTCAATAATAGTATTATCAATATCCACATATTTTCCATTTTTTAAACAATGTACATCATGGTCATATGCATACAAAGTATATGTTCCATCTTCATTTAAAAAATGTTTTTCTCTTGGTTTTCTTAAATCAATTATTTCTTTCATACTACGCTACTCTTTTCCAAACATAGACTGCTAAATAAGGTGGCATAGTGCTTGCCGTACTTGTATTGCCATGATTATGTGGTTGAGAACCACCTGTTGGTATAACTCCTCGGTCGTCTCTTCCAACATATGTACCATCTCCTGTAAAAGGTATTCCTGATCCAGAATCCCCACTTCCATTGTGGCTATGATACCAAAGCAAATGACCATGACTTGGTATTTCATCAATGGTTAAAGTATGACTTCCTGTTGTATGGTTATGGGTTGCATTTCCACCTATACTTCCGTTTGCATAGGTACTCCCACATGCTAGCAAAAATTTATCTTGAATTTGCTCCCAAGTACCACCTAAGATTTCACTTGGATTATAATCATTTACATTCATATAAATCGAGCCGATTGGATACAACATATTTATAGTTGATTGGATAATAGGTTCGATAGTGGTAATTGATTTTACATTTAAATTTCCTTCACTATCTAAACCAAAAGTATTATTTTTAGAAGTTAAACACTCTAAAGTTAATTTATTGACTTCTAAATTGACTTTCTCCCCTTCTTTTGTAAAATTATCTTTAAAATAGTTTTCGTTATTATTCATTTTTTCTTTCCTCTCTTTTCTAAAAATTTCCTTTCTTTCCAAAAACCTTTAACATCATTTTATCTACATACTTTTTCTCCTTTCTGTCTTCAAGAATAATGGCTAAAACTTTTCTAAACAAGAAACCAAAAGTTGCTTTTATAAAAAGAAAAAAGAAACTTTTGGTTTCTTTTCACAAAAAAAATGTCGTTTTATGCTAAATAATAGAAAGGAGGTAAAAATTAAAAACAAGATAAAAAATGGCTTTTTAATTTATCAAACGTTTTTAAAAAGAAAAAAGGATGGAAGAAAATACAACAGAATTTTTTTGCACAATTGTTTTAATCATTTCTTGGATTACAGGAAGAATAGCTAAGAAACTTTCTTGGTTTGAAAATTATTTAATTCCGGTACAAAATATGTTAATCGGAGTTTGTATTGCTGTAACAGAATGGTGTTTTACAGGGGATTTTCAAACGGCTATTGCAGTTTCGGGAATTGCAGCAGGTGGTATTTATGATGTTCTACATAATCTCAATATGATTTTAAAAACTGCCCTAAAAATCGAAAATAAAAAGGAAAGTGAGACAAGATAAATGACAATTGTAAAATATAATGATAATGACAAAACCCAAATTTCTAAACATTTTAATGTAAGTGAATTTAAATGTAAATGTGGTACTTCTCATAACATATATATCGATAGTAACTTAGTTGCAATTTTAGAAAAAACAAGAGAAAAATTAAATGCAAAGGCTTGTAATATTTATAGTGGATTTAGATGTGTTTCTCACGATAAAAATATTGGAGCTAGCGGAAATGGTCCTCACACCCAAGGTTATGCCGTAGATTGTTACTTTTTAGATCAAGAAAGAAAAAGAATTCCCTCTCAAAATGTTTGTTTAGCTTTAGAAGATTTAGGGCACCATTTTGGAATCGGTTATCGATGCGGAGGTAGTACTAATGAGTCAGGAAATACTCATATCGACACCAAACAAAGAAAATGGTATGGAGATGAATCGATATCGATGACAAAATCGTGTTGCAACTCCTTTTATGAATATTTTCATAAAGAAAAGAAAAATTCAATCAAATACCAAGTATATGATAATACAAAAAAGAAATGGTTAAATGAGATAATAATTGGACAAGGAATTGGCAGAATGTCTTATGCAGGAAATTTTGGCAATCCAATAGGCGGTATAAGAATAGATACTCTAAAATATCGTGTACATGATAAAAAGAAAAACAAGTGGCTACATTGGATTAACGGAAAAACAAATAATGGTATTTTAAGTTACGCTGGTAATTTAGGGAATTCTATTGATGGCATACAAATTTATAATGCCATATATAGAGTACACATCAAAAATGGAAATTGGCTGAATTGGATTAATAAAGTTGATGAAACAGCTCATGGGTATGCCGGGATATACGGAAAAGAAATAGATGCTATTCAAATCAAATAAAAAGGAACTAAATGAATATATTTCGTTTAATTCCTTTTTCTTATACACTTTCATCTAAAAAAGATATATTTCTATATCCAAACTCCATAGGTAATCGCTGCCATAGCTAACAAAAAACCAATCACCCAAAATAATTTTACAATATCGGTTTCTCCCCAACCAATCTGTTCAAAGTGATGATGAAGTGGAGCCATTTTAAAAATTTTTTTATGAAATTTAGTAATTGCAATAATTTGCACAAAACTAGAAATTGTCTCGACTACAAAAACTCCGCCCACTAAAACTAGAGAAAGTTCATGACGAGTTACAATGGCAACCGTTGCTAAAGCTCCTCCAAGAGCAAGACTACCCAAGTCCCCCATAAATATTTTGGCAGGATGGGTATTGTATAGCAAAAATCCTAGTAAACTTCCTACTAATAGGAAACAGAAAATAGCAACCTCTTCATATCCTTGCATCCAACCTGTATTCCAAGTAATAATTCCAAAAGCCAAAAAGGCAATGGCAGATAATCCTCCTGCTAAACCATCAAGTCCATCTGTGATATTGACTGCATTACTTGTTCCGACTAATACAAATAGAATAAAAATACCAAATAACCATCCCATATCTATACTAATACCAATAGAAGTAATCCATAAAACAGGTTCTCCGCCATTTTTCATAAATATGTAGAAAAATACTAAAGCTATTCCCATTTGAATTAAAAATTTGGTTGTAATACTAATTCCTTTGTTGTTTTTGTATTTCATTTTCAAAAAGTCATCAAAAAATCCTAATGCCGCATAGGCGATAAAAACAAAAATAAGAATTAGTAAATTATGACTCAACTCTATACTTCCTCTTACATAAAGTAAAAATAACGAAAGCAATACGGGAATGATAAAGATAAATCCCCCCATGGTAGGAGTTCCATTCTTCTTCATATGTCTCTCTCCAATTGTCTCACTTACGTTTTGCCCCATTTTCTTTTTACGAGCAAATTTCACAAAAAAGAAACCAAAAATCATGGAAATCACAAATCCAAGCATAATGGACATAGCAGCTTTAGCAAGTATTAACATATCATCACCTCGTAATCAAATTATACAATATTTTTAAAAAAACTTTGTCGCTTGCAAGAAAAATTGACACTAGTTAGACAGCATTAAAGAGATTTGACTTCCTTCTTCTGCATAGTAATTTCCCTCTGGACTTTGGTAAATTACTTTGTCTCCACTACCGGAAGTAATGACTTGAAATCCCTTTAGTGTTTTTTTAGCCTCTTCTAAGCTCATTCCTACTACATCTGGTAATAAAGTATATTTTGTATCTAACCAAGTATATTCTCTTGGCATTCCATCCTGACTTTTTTCAAAATCATAAAGTTCAATAGCCGTTTTAAATACATTTTTAGCAATGGGAGCTGAAACCACTCCACCATATTGGGTAACACCTTTTGGATTATCAATGGCAACATACACGACAATTTCCGGGTCATCAGTTGGCATAAATCCCATAAAGGAAACAATATAATTTCCTACCATATATGCCCCATTTTGGACTTTTTGCGCTGTTCCGGTTTTTCCTCCAATACGATAATTTTCAATGTAAGCATTCTTTCCGGAACCATTCGCAACCACACTTTCTAAAGCATATCTTACCATCTTACTTGTTTCCTCGCTTATCACTCGTACACCCTCATCCGGAGCAAACAATTTAATCACACTATCCGTTTCCGGTTCAGTCATTTTAGAAACAATGTACGGGGTATGCAGTATTCCTCCATTAACAGCAGCTGATACAGCACGAACTTGTTGAATTGGAGTGACACTTATTCCTTGTCCAAAACTAGTGGTTGCAAGTTCTACAGGTCCCATTTGTTCTAAAGAAAATAAAATTCCACTTGCTTCGCCATTTAAATCCACTCCTGTTTTCTTTCCAAAACCAAAATTTTTAATATAACGAAGAAGCGTTTCTGCTCCTAGTTTTTGTCCCATCACAACGAATCCGGGGTTACAAGAATTCTCAACAACTTGCAACATTGTTTCTGCTCCGTGTCCTCCGGCTTTCCAACATTTGATTCGAGCACCTTCTACGGTAATTGAACCACCATCATAATAGTTATCATTAAACAAGTTAATGGTTTGCTCTTCTAAAGAGGCAGAAAGCGTTATGATTTTGAAAGTAGAACCTGGCTCATAGGTCATCCATATTGGAAGATTTCGATTGATTACCTCTACCGAAGAAGTTTGATATTCATTTGGGTTAAAATTAGGACGTGAAGACATAGCAAGTATTTCTCCGGTTTTGGGATTCATGGCCATAATTAATGCTTGCTCTGGATTATATTTGGATACTACGTTATCAAGTTCATTTTCAATGGCAAGCTGTAAATCTATATCAATAGTTAAATCGATATTAATGCCATTTTGGGGTTCTTCATAAATTTCTGTAAGTTCAAGTCGGTTTCCTTTTCCATCCGAAAAATACTTAATGGCTCCATTTTCTCCCGTTAAATATTCATCATAATTTAACTCGATTCCAGATAACCCTTGGTTATCAATTCCAACATACCCTAAGACATGAGAAAGGACATTTCCATAGGGATAATATCTTTTGCTTTCTTTTACTAAGTATACCCCATCATAACCTAAATTATTAATAAGTTCCGCAGTTTCATAAGATAGTTGTCTTCCTTCTGGATGCACTCTTTCAATGGAAGTTTTTTTAGAAATATGGCGATACACTTCTTCGTAACTTACCTGCAATATCTCGGCTAGTTTTGATGCCACCTCTTCTTTGTTTTGGATTTGATTTGGAATAACCACTAATGAAGTTGTAGTAATATTGGTAGCTAGCACTTTTCCATTACGATCTCTAATACTCCCCCTATCTGCTGTAATCGGAAGTTCCCTGCTCCATAAGGATTCTGCCAAATTGGATAATTTATTGTACTGAAACACTTGAATATAAAACACACGTAACACAATAGCAAGCAGTACTATACATACCACTACTAAAACGACTCGAATTCGAGTATGGATTTGATTAAAAAACATAAAGGTTCTCCTTTTTTAAAAAGGTATGAAAAAAGAGAACGTTTTATTCTCTTTTTATATCTTTTAAACATTATTTTAATATTTTACACTTTAAATAAAAATTTGCAATGAAATGCATATTTCTTCATTTTTTGTGATTTTTTTACATCTTATTGCTAATTTATTCAGAATGCTATTTATTATATTCTTCACTTTCTTCTCGTAAAGATGCTCTTCCTGCTACCAAACAAGAAGAATAAATTAAAAGAAAGAAAAACAAAAACATAAAAACTACTAGATACTTCATGTGTATTCCCAACCTTACTACTAAATTCAATCTTTAGTCTTCCCCTAAATCTATCTTTATATGCTCATCTTTTAATACTTTGAGCGGATTTTCATATGTTAATTCTTGCCATTTTTCTAAAGATGTGATTTTTATAATTTCTTTTTTAATTTTCTTCATATTTTTAAATAGGACATCATCTTCACGATGAACATCACTAGCTAAAAAATGATATTGATTATTCTTTAACATATACAAAAATAACTTTTTAGCATGCGTTCCATACTTGCCAATGATATTTGAAAAATTCCCTTGAAACAAACAGCCCATTTTTAAAAACTCTAAAATCATTTCATGATTTTCTTGCAAATACAAATAACGTTCAGGATGGGCAATAATCGGAATATAGTTTTTACTTCTAAAGAAAAAAAGTAACTCCATCATCTCATGCATAGGTCTTGATACAGGAAGTTCAATTAATAAATAATGACTTCCATTTATTGAAGTTATCTCTTGCTTTTTAATTAAAGAAATGATGTTTGCATCCATAAAGATTTCCTGACCTAGATACAATTGCATCGAAACATTTTCTTTTTTTAAAAGTTCTTCTAACTTTTCTAGCTTTTCTTGTTTTTCGTAGTTATTGCATAGATAACGACTTCCTGTAATATAATGAGGAGTTGCTACTACATGCGTAAAACCAATAGCTTCCAATTTTTTTATAATGGTAATGCTTTCTTCCAAACTTCTTGCTCCATCGTCAATTTCATTTAATATGTGTGAATGTATATCAATCATAAAACTCCCTACTCGTAATAATTTCCATAATAGCTGCCATGAATGTCACTTGTACGATTTACAATAACCCCTGCTATATCTGCTCCAACACTCATTAAACTTTTTTTTGTAAATTCAAGTTCATTGGTTTTGGTTTGATTAAGTGAAGTTACAATGACCGTTTTGTCGACATATTTGGTTAGGATAAGAGAGTCGGTAAGTCCATTTACGGGAGTTCCGTCTAAAATGATATAATCAAATTTATCCGCCAAAGTACGCAAAAGTACTTTTGTTTTAGGAGAATTCAATAATTCACTTGGATTAGGAGGTACTACACCCTTTGGCAAAAGGTATAAATTTTCAATACGTGTTCTTCTTATATAACTATTAAAACGCACCTCTACATTTTCTAAAAGCAAATTGGATAATCCTTTATCGTTTTCAATTTCAAATATTTTATGAAGTCTACCTTTCCGCATATCACAATCCATTAATAAAACTTTACTTCCATTTTGGGCAAAAGCAGTAGCTAGATTTGTACTAATAAAACTCTTTCCTTCTCCTGGTATAGAAGAAGTGACTAAAATAGAACGCACCTTTTTATCTACTCCAGAAAATTCTAAATTGGTTCTAATAATTCGGATGGCTTCTGCAACACTTGATTTTGGATTTTTATCGACAATAATCTCGTCTCTCATTTTCTTTTACCACCCTTCTTCTTTTTTGTATAATCAGGAACAGAACCTAATATAGTAAGTTCAAATTTTCTTTCTACATCTGTTACACTTTTAATCGTTGTATCAAAATAGTAAAAAATAAAGAGAATGAAAAAAGCAACTACGACTCCTATTCCTACATACAAAGCGACTTGTTTCGTGATATTAAAATTAGAAGGAAAATCTTCAATTTCTGCGGAATCTAAAATAGAAACATTAGATAAATTATAAAGTTCCTTTGCTTCTTTGCCAAAAACTTCTGCTACTTCATTGGCAATTAAATAGGCTTTTTTCGCTTCAAAATCTGTAACAGAAATTTCAATAATTTCTGTGTCCTTCAAAGCTTTTACACTAATCATTTTAGCTAAGTTTGCTGTATCATATTCTAAACTTAAATTATCAATTACTTGGTTTAACACTCTTCTACTTTTGACAATTTCTTGGTAAGTACTGACAAGTTTTGAGTTAACATTTAAATCTGCTTGTGTAATACTAGAGGTTTCATTGCTACTAAACCCTGTTAAAATAATACTTGTTTTTGAAGTATATTTAGGTTCTTGCAAAAATACAGAATATACGCATCCTATCGTCACAACAAATGCAACAATAGCAAAAAATCGGACACTTTTATTTAAAAAATATGACAATAAATCACGAATATCAAGTTCTTCCATAACGCCTCTTCCTATTCTATTCAATAATTATAGCATAAGTATTTTTTTTTGTATAGAAAAAATCATTCTTTTCTATTGTCAACTTTTTCTCCTTTTCTTTCTAAATTTTTCTTTTTTATTATATACTTAAAGTAGGAGGAGTTATGAAAAAATTTAAATGGAAATCAACTTATATTTTAATCTTCAGTATGATTTTTGGTAGTCTTTTAGGAATATTTTTAAAAGATTATGTACTAGTTATAAAACCGCTTGGGGATATTTTTATCAACTTGTTATTTACGATTGTCGTACCACTTGTATTTTTCTTAATTTCTAGTTCCATTGCTAAATTTGGAAGTGGCAAGAAATTTGGAAAAATTGTTTCGACTACCATCATTGTCTTTTTAACAACAAGTTTAGTTAGTTCTATCTTTATGTTGGGTATTTTAAGTATTGTAAAACCAAATATTAACACTATTATTCCAACGGAAACGATAGAAATAGAAAGTGTCTCTTTGTCAGAAAAGATTGTCGATGCTTTAACAGTTTCTGATTTTGGAGATTTACTATCAAGGCAACATTTACTTCCACTAATTATATTTGCTATTCTTTTTGGTTTTGGTGTTGCTTTCAGTAAAGAAAAAGGCGAACCAGTAAAAAGATTTTTAGAGGGGACTACTGATGCTTTATTAAAAGTCATTGATATAATAATGTATTATGCGCCGATTGGAATATGTGCTTATTTTGCAAATTTAATTTGTGAAATGGGCCCTAAGCTTATTGGAACATATGCTTCTTACTTACTTTTGTATATAATAGCTTGCATCCTTTACTTTGTACTTTTTTATAGTTTATATGCTTTTTTAGGAAGAGGAAAAAAAGGAATAAAAGAGATGTGGAAAAGTATTTGGGGAACAACTTTTACTTCCCTTGCTACTTGTTCATCTGTTGCAAGCCTTCCTGTTAATATTGAAGCCTCTAAAAAGTTAAAGGTTAAAAAAGAAGTTAGTAGCATGAGTTTATCTCTAGGTGCTGCCATCCATATGGAAGGCTCTAGTATGGGGACTGTTTTAAAAATCATGTTTTTATTCTCTATGTTTGGAAAAAATTTTTATACTCTACCCATTATTTTAATAACTTTATTACTTGCAACATTCATTTGTACAGCCATGAGTGGTATTCCATCAGGCGGACTTATTAGCGAAATCCTAATATTAACTATTTTTGGATTTCCAACCAGTGCTTATGTACTTTTAACCACACTTGCTTGGCTTATTGATGCTCCAGCAACTTGCTTAAATGCCACAGGAGATATTCCATCCGTTTTAATAATTGAAAAAATTACAAAAGAATAAATAACTAACCACGCCTAAAAGACAATGTCATTAACTTAAGAAATACAATCTGAAAAAGGTTGTATTTTTTGATATACTAAAATTAAGATAAAAAGAGGTGAAAATGAAGTATAAGATATATAATATAAATAAATTAAAGAAAGAGATTAATGATGATAGTATTAGTGAAAGATGTAGAAAAAATGAAAAAGATTTTACTAGAAATAGAAAACTTACACCAAAAGATTTAATATACTATTCCATTAATAATAGAGAAAAAACAACAAAAATGGAATTATATGATTTTATAGAACAATATAATTAACGCGTTGTGCTAGTTAAAATTCAAAATATTAGATAGTTTAGTAGAAC
>CAJUKB010000028.1 GCA_910587325.1 uncultured Bacilli bacterium
TTGTGGTATTTATAATTTTGAAATTGCGAGTAGATAGTTTCGGGACAAGTCTAATATAAAAAAATGCACAAACTTTTTATTGCTTGTACATTTCTTTTTTAATCTCTAGAATTTCCAAATATTCTTAATAAGTCTAAGAAAATATTAATGTAGTCTAAATATAAGTTTAAAGCTCCTATAATGCTTAAGTTATCTTCTGGAATTAAGTCTTCTTCACTTAAACGTTTTATTTTTTGGACATCGTATGCAGTAAATCCAATAAATATTAGAATACTTATAATAGAAAGTATTAAATCAAATGAGTTACTATCTACAAATAAATTGATTAAGAAACAAATAATTACTGCAAAAAGTGCCATCATTAAATATGTTCCTATTTTTGTTAAATCTAATTTTGTAAAATACCCAATAAGTCCAAAGACTAAGAATACAACAGATGCAAGTAAGAAAACATAAAGTATGGATGTTAATTCATAGATAATAAAAATAGATGAGAATGTTAAGCCTGTAACAAAACTATAGAGAATAAAAAATATTCTTGCAACATTTTTGCCCATCGTTCTTACTTTTGCAGAAAGGGCAATTACTAAGATTAGTTCTACTATACATAAAATTAAATAGGTCGAATTCTTAAAAATATTTACGATCATCACTTCATTATTGGCGACAAAAAATCCCGTTAGAAATGTGACTAGCAATCCAACACACATCCATAAGAATGTTTTACTCATTAATTTATCCTTCATTTTACTCCTCCTTATTTACTATATGCTCATTATACTACTTTTCATACAGAAAGAAAACCTAAACATTAAATCGGAAGTAGACAATATCTCCATCTTGCATAATATAATCTTTTCCCTCTAAGTAAAGTTTACCGGCTTCCTGCACCTTTTTTTCCTCTTTTAATTCTTCTAAATCGTCAAATTTCATAATTTCGGCTTTAATAAAGCCTCTTTCAATATCGCTGTGGATTAAGCCCGCACATTTTTTAGCAACCGTTCCTTTTTTGAAGGTCCATGCTCGTACCTCATCACTTCCTACAGTAAAGAATGTTTGAAGACCAAGTAAGTCATATGTTGCAAATATTAATTTATCAAGACCACTATAATTAATCCCTAAGTCATTTAAAAATGCTTTTTTTTCACTTTCTTCTAATTCTGCAAGTTCGGATTCAATTTTTGCACACATCACAATGACTCCAGCACTTTCTTTACTAGCATATTCACTTACGAGTTTTGTGAATTCATTTTCTCCAAGGGCGATATCATCTTCTAAAACATTAGCTACATATATAATTGGTTTTAGTGTAATAAAGTTAAAGGGTTTTAAAATAAGTTGCTCTTCTTCTTCCCATTCAAGTAGTCTTAATGCTTGATTGTTTAATAATGCTTCTTTTGCTTTTCTTAAAATTTCTACTTCTTTTAGGGCATCTTTATCTTTTGTAGTTTGCGCTTTCTTTTCTATTTTTAGAATACGATTTTCAATGATTTCTAAGTCTGCCAAAATAAGTTCTAAGTTGATAATTTCAATATCACGGATAGGGTCTACTCCACCTTCCACATGAATGATGTTTTCGTCTTTAAAACATCTTACGACTTCTACAATGGCATCGACTTCTCTGATATGGGATAAGAATTTATTTCCTAATCCTTCTCCTTTACTTGCTCCTTTTACAAGACCTGCAATATCAGTAAATTCAAAGGTTGTGGGAACTAAACTTTTCGGTATATATAGATTTTCTAAAAATTCTAAGCGTTTATCCGGTACGGTTACTATTCCAATATTAGGGTCAATCGTAGCAAATGGATAATTTGCTGCTAGAATATTTTTTTTGGTAATTGCATTAAACAAAGTAGATTTTCCAACATTAGGAAGTCCCACAATTCCTGCTTTTAAAGACATAAAATTCACCTCTTGCTATAGAGTAGGAGTTACTCCTACACCGATTGGAAGTCCTACTATATACCACAAAATTAAAATTGTCAATAATAGAACAAAGGATGTAACTACATAGGGTAGTTGGTATTTAATTGCTTTTAAGAAGTTAACTGGTTGTTCGTTTTGGTTGTATTTTTCTAACAATGCTAGGTAGATAACAAAGTAAGCAAACAAAGGAGTTAAGCCAAGAGTAGTGCATTCTCCAAAACGAAAAATTACTTGTGTAAATTCAGGAGAAATTCCGGCATTCATAAATACAGGAACAGTTACTCCAGAAAGTAGGGACCATCTTGTTATAGAAGAAGGAACAAAAAGGGTTGCAATGGCACTAATGAAAAATAATAAAACAATAAGAGGAATTGCCGTAAAGCTAGTATTGCTTAAAAGTGTGGATAATCCTGTTACCACAACAGTTCCAATATTAGTATATTTCACAACGTTTACTAAAATGGAAGCAAAGAAAATTAAAACTAAAATTCTACCAATTCCATCTAAAGAATGTCCTAAATCGTCACATAACTCATGATGATTTTTAATCGTTTTGGCGCCAATTCCGTAGAAAAAACCAATAATAATCATACCCATTGTAACGATAAATACAAAACCGCTACTGAAAAAAGAGTTATAACTAAATAATTTGTCTATATAAAATATTTGACTATTGTCTAAGAACTTTCCTGAAAATGGAAGTCCTGGAATAATGTTATATAAGAAAACTAAGAAATATACTAAAAAAGCTAGGAATGCAAGAGCAAGTCCTTTTTTTTGTTTTTTATCTAATACCACTTCGTCTTCTACTTCTGTTTCTTTGGCTTCGTATTTATCTAGTTTATAAACTATAAACTTTTCGGTAATTCTTGTAATTAAGAAAGCTAGGAAGAATACAGCAATTGTCATAATGAAAAGAAAACTTGTTGTTTTAATGACATAATTCGCATCTAACATATGAGCTGCAAGAGTGGTTAAAGATAGTAATGAAGTATCAATACTTGTTAGGATTATATTCATTCCGTATCCACAGGTTAGTCCTGCAAATGATGCTATAATTCCAATTGCCGGATTCCTTTTTCCAACTTCAAAAAGAATAGCGCTAATTGGTAGTAATATAACAAAAGATAAATCTCCAATTACGCCAAGTAATATACTAATGAATACTAAGACAAAAGTAACTTTCACTTTTTTAGCATTTTTCGTTAAAAGCGTAAATGCAACTTTCAAAAATCCACTTTTTTCCATAACGCCTATTCCAATTAAGATAATGATAAAACTACTTAAAGGAGCAAAGGACATAAAGTTCGAAATCGTACTTGTAAAAATATACTTTAAGCCACTAAAGCTAAACAAAGAATTCACTTCTGCAATAAAAGTATTGTATTCTAAGGAAGAAGTACTAATTTTTCTTGATGTGGCTTGTATCCCTAATGCCGATAAGATTCCACTCATTATAATGGTTACTGCAATCATAAGTAAAAGAGTCATAATAGGATGAAGCGTTATTTTTTCTTTTAATTTATTTACATTCATTGGTATCACCTAACACTTTTTTTAATTTACGTTCAAATTCTAGACGATCCATCATAATTTCACGTCCACAATAAATACATTTGATTTTGATATCAACACCCATTCTTGTAATCATCCATTCATTTGTTTTACAAGCATGAGGCTTTTTCATAATGACTTTATCGTTTAATTTATATATTTTGTTCATGATGCACCTCAATTTGTGTATATGGTATTTTAATTTTATCTTTATCATATAACGTTTTTATTATTTTTAACACATCTCTTTTGATTTGCCATTGTTTTTCTTGGGAACAAAGAAAACTGATTTCATATTTCACACAACTATCATCTAATGCGGAAATTCCTAAATATTGTGGTTCTTTTTTTACTCCCTCTATTTTTTTTATTTCTTCTAGTATTTTTCCAATTGTCTTTTCTACTTTTGTCGTTTTCTCTTCGTATGATGTTGGAATGTCAATAACGACATTAGCGGGTTTTTGGCTAATATTTACAATTGTATCTATATTACGATTGGCAATAACTAGAACTTCTCCATTCACTTTTTTGATTTTGGTTGTTTTAAAGCCCATGTCTATAACTTCTCCTGTGAAATCATTAAATGTGACAATATCTCCTACAACAAAGAAATTGTCCATAATAATGGTAATTCCACTAATAAAATCTTTAATGGTATCCTGTAGGGCTAAACCAAGGACTGCTCCAACAACTCCTAAACTTGCTATTAAAGCTTTGGTATCAACGCCATACAAACTAAGAACAGAAAGACCGATTAAAATAAAGACTACATATTTAAATATATTAGAAATTAAATTAACGATAGTCTTGCGCTTTTTTCGTTCATAAGCGTCACGTCCTGAATTGATTACTTTTTGAATAATGATTTTTCCAAAATGGTAAACGATTATACCAATAAGCATAATAATAGCAAGACCATAGACTTCTTTTCTTGATAAAAATGTTAGAACCCCTTGTGCATTTTCCATCTAATCACCTGTAATTTCTATTCCTAAAATTTCAAGTATTCTTTCTAAGTCTTTTTCTCTATCAAACGGAATTTCAATTTTATTTTCTTTTATTTTGACTTTACAGCCAATTTTTTCACACATTATTTTTTCATAAATGGAATAATGTGAGTTTTTCTCTTCATTTTTTCTTGTAATTTTATTATTTTTGGGCAAATCATTTTCAGCAATCATATGTTCTAAATTGCGAACACTTAAATTTTCTGTAATAATTTTATCTGCAAGTTCATTTACCAATACTTCATCACTTAATTTACTTAAAGAACGAGCATGACCCATACTGATTTTGTTTTCTTCTACTAGTTTTTTCGTTGCATTAGGAAGTTTTAATAGTCCTAACATATTGGTTACATGACTTCTACTTTTTCCAAAGCGACGAGCAAATTCGTCTTGGGTCATATTACTCATATTGATAATATTTTCATAGGCTTTTGCTTCATCTATAGGGTTTAAATCTTCTCTTTGAATGTTTTCAACAAGAGCAATTTCCATCATTTCTTGGTCATCAAATTCTTTAATGATGGCTGGAATGCTAATAAACCCTGCCACACGTGCTGCTTTCGTTCGTCGTTCTCCTGCAATTAGTTCATACCCTTTTACAGCTTTTTTTACTATAATGGGTTGTACAATTCCATATTCTTTAATACTATTTGCAAGTTCCTCTATAGATTCTTCGTTAAAAGTTTTACGCGGTTGATATGGATTACTTCTAATTTCTTCTAACGGTATTTCTACAATATCATTTCTATTTGCAGAAGCTACAATTTCTTGTTCAAAGTTATCAAAGTCAATTACTTCATTAGAAAATAATTGTTCTAATCCCTTTCCTAGGGCTTTTCTTTTAGTTTCCATTTCTACTAATCACTTCCTTTGCTAAATTGGAATACGCTAAGGTTGCACGACAAGTTGGGTCATAAGCATTTACAGGTTTCCCATGACTTGGTGCTTCTACTAAACGTACCAAACGTGGAATAATGGTATTAAAAACTTTATTTTTAAAATATTTTCTTACTTCTTCCATGACTTCTAATCCAATGTTAGTTCTTCCATCTAACATGGTTAAAAGTACTCCTTCAATTCTTAAATCTGGATTCATTTTAGATTGTACTAAAATAATAGAATTTAAAAGTTGATTAATTCCTTCTAATGCATAATATTCACATTGTACCGGAATAATCACGGAGTTGCTTGCAACTAAAGCATTCATGGTTGTTAAACCTAAAGAAGGTTGGCAATCAATTAGAATATAGTCATAGTCATCTATTATATCTTCTAGTTTTAATTCTAATTGTTGATTTTGTTTAAATTCTTTATCTTCTAGCATTTTTTTAACGAATTCTACTTCTACACCTGCTAGGTTAATAGTAGAAGGAATAATCGATAAATTTTTAAACTTTGTTTTGATAATTGCTTCTTTAATCGTACAAGCACCTGTTATAACATCATAAATATCATTTTCAAAGTCATTGGTATTAAGTCCAAGTCCACTTGATGCATTTCCTTGGGAATCTAGGTCGATTAATAAAGTTTTTTCTCCTTCGTTTCCCAAAGCAGCAGCCAAATTGATACTTGTGGTTGTTTTACCAACGCCTCCTTTTTGATTTACGATTGAAATAACTTTTGCCATACTACCATCCTTCTCAAATTTTAGTTACTAGAAATATTTTAACACATTAATAAGTATTTGTCTTTAGAAAAAAACTAGATATTTTTAGGAATATAATTTAAAATATTTTGAATTTCTTTTTGATTAAATACTTTTAATTTTTCTAATATTTTTTGTGCTTCTTCTTGTGTTTCGCAATAAAATAGAGCGGCGATTAAAAGAAGTTTTGGAGTTGGTTTTAGAAAACGATAACAAAAGGGAATATAAATTTCCCAATAACACGGAATTAAAAGTTCATGATATTTTTCTACTTCTCGATAACTTAAATTAATATAAAATATTTTAGAAGAAGTAAACAATTTTTTGGTATCTTTCACATTGATATTTAGTACAACTTCCGTATTTACCATAAATATAAATTTTAGAATAGTATCTTCTTTCTTAATTTGACTTTCTTCTACTTTTGTTTCGGCATCAAGTCCAAAAAAATTTAATATGATTTTGTCTAATTTATAACGATACCCCTCATTTTTAAATATATTAATAAAAGTTTCTTTTTTAATAATTTTTTTCATTTTGTTTTATCCTTTCTTTTTTGCCAAAAATCCCTTTACTTTTATGGAAAATTATATTATTCTTATTTTAAGCGAGATACTTCTATAAGTGCTTGCCAAGGGACAAACACTTTCCATTTTAAACGGATAGTGTTTTTTAATCTTTCTTCAACCAAAACCCATCTGAGTTCATCATCTAGTTAAATAGTATCAAGAGAATGATTATAACAATCAATAATAAAATAAGAATGTCTTTTTTATTAATCATGCAGCTACCTCCATAAAAATTTTTTTGTTAGTAGCAAACACTAATATTCACATCTCGCAAGAACACTATATAACAAGAAGAAAAGAATTACAAATTGCTAATTTTTCAAATTGGAGCTCCAATTTACCTTTTTATGCCTCCAATTTTCCAAAAGAAAAGACCAATTTGCCAAATCTGAGTAGATTTAGACAAAATTGGTACTTTTTTATTTTTTTATTATTTTTTTACTATAACTTATCTAAAAAAATTAGACTACTTTTTATTCGTCTAATTTATCAATAGCTTCTTCAAGTTCTTCTTTAGTCATTTTTGTATAACCTTTTATTTTATTGGCTTTGGCAACCTCTCTTAGTTTAAGTAAAGAGGGTTCTCCTTCTTTTAAAGGTTCTAAATCTTCACCAATTTTTCCAGTTGTCACTAAAGATTCAATTTCTTCTTTTGTTAATGTTTCTCTTTCTACTAAAGCATCGCTTAAAGTCATAACTAAGTCTTTGTTTTCAGTAAGGATTTTTTTGGCATCTTTATAGCAGCTCTCAATAATCTTACGTACTTCTCTATCGATTTCTAATGCTACTTGGTCAGAGTAATTTCTAGATTTGTTATAGTCTCTTCCTAAGAAAACGCCTTCACTTTTTTGTTCATATTGCATTGGGCCTAGTTCACTCATTCCATATTCAGATACCATACTACGTGCAATATTAGTTGCTCTTTTAAAATCATCACTTGCTCCTGTGGTAATTTCTCCTAAAAATAATTCCTCTGCAGCACGACCTCCAAGTAAACCTGTAATCGTTGCAAGTAACTCTTTTTCTGTCATAACAGAAATTTTTTCTTCTTTTGGAAGCATCATGGTATATCCACCTGCCATACCACGAGGAATAATGGTAATTTTATGTACTTCATTCGCATCTTCTAATTTTATTCCAATTACTGCATGTCCTGATTCATGAATACTAACAAGTCTTTTTTCTTTTTCAGTGATTTTGCGACTTGTTTTTGCAGGTCCCATTAAAACGCGGTCTGTTGCTTCATCAATATCATCCAAAGTGATTGCATTTTCATTTTTACGTACAGCAAGCAATGCGGCTTCATTTAGTAGGTTTTCCAAATCTGCTCCGCTAAATCCAGGAGTACGTGCACTAATATTTTCCAATTTAACTCCACTTGCTAATATTTTATTTTTAGCATGTACTTTTAAAATTTCTTCTCTTTCTTTTGTATCCGGTAAATTAACTGTCACTTGTCTATCAAATCTTCCTGGTCTTAAAAGAGCAGGGTCTAAAACGTCAGGTCTATTGGTTGCAGCAATAATAATAATACCTTCATTTGCTCCAAATCCATCCATTTCCGTTAATAATTGGTTTAATGTTTGTTCACGTTCATCATGTCCTCCACCAAGTCCTGCACCACGTTGACGTCCAACCGCATCAATTTCATCAATAAATATTAGGCAAGGGGCATTTTTCTTTGCTTCTTTAAACATATCACGAACACGACTTGCTCCAACACCTACGAATAATTCAACGAAATCTGAACCACTTATATAATAAAATGGTACGTTTGCTTCTCCTGCTACTGCTTTTGCAAGTAGTGTTTTACCGGTTCCTGGAGGACCTACTAATAAAACACCTTTTGGAATACGTGCTCCTAATTTTTGAAATTTCTTAGGATTTTTTAAGAAATCAATAAGTTCAGATACTTCTTCTTTTTCTTCTTTAAGTCCTGCAACATCACTAAATTTAGTAGTTCCGCCATCCTCTGAAAGACGCGCACGACTTCTTCCAAAATCCATTGAATTTTTATTACTTCCTGCCATCTTTGTAAATAAAATATAAGATGCTGCAATAATAATCACTAATGGTAAGAAATTTACTATTATATATAATAAGGAAATAGAGCCTGGATCTTTATTAGTTTCATAGACTTTTAAATCATGTTCCTTAGCATAATTTGTAATTTCTGTTAAATCTTCTGCTACTACTTTAGCTGAGAAAGATTCTTTTTCTTTATAATTTGCAAGCTTTCCTTCAATATAATAGACAGAATCATTACTTTTTGGTGTAATAGTAATTTCTGTTACATTGCTTTTTTCTAATTCGCTTAATAGTTCTCCCGTTGTAATGCTATGTTTGATGGACCCACCAAAGTTTAGTACGGTAAGCACAAAAAAGATTACCACAATTAGAACTAAATAAGGAAATAAATTTTTAACTGTATTATTTCTTTTCATTTTTCTTCTCCTCACTAATTACATATTTATATATTATATCATAAAATTCATCTTTATTTTTATCAAATTTTGATTTTTTTAATCCCGGTAGCCAAAGAATGGTGTCATTTTTATCTACTATAATAGGATAAGTATCTCTTCTCACTTTTGGGACTTTTTCATCAATGAATATATCTTTGATTTTTTTTGTTCCTTTTAAGTTTTTCACTTGCATTGTATCTTTTTCTTTTCTTGTTCTCACTCTTAGAGGAAGTACAATTTCTTTAGAATCTAACCTTATTATATAGTTGCTCTTTTCGATATCACTATCTGCAAGTTTTATAAATTCTTCGTTATCGCTATACTTTAAATAGTCTTCTACTATATATTCTTGACAACTTTTAAGTCCTTTATTATAAAAATAAAGATTGTTATATTCTCTAACTATTGTTTTTTTAAGAGGAAGCTCTATTCTACTATTTGGTTTTAAAGACGAACACATCTTCAAAATAGCATTGATATGTTTGTCATTTAATAAATAAATATCCTCTTGGTATTCCTCTTTTAATATATACTCAACTACACGCTTTTTCATTAACAAATCTAACTTATTAAATTCGTGCAAATTTACTTTATCAAAATCATTTACGTTAGTCAATGCAATTTTGGTTGTTTTTTCTAAATAATCTTCTACTTGTTCTAGTTCTTCACTAAATTTTAAAAATTTTTGATGGACATTTTGATTTTCTTCTTTTAAAAAAGGAAGTATGTTTTTACGAAAGCGATTTCTTGTATGTGCATCACTTTCATTGGACTTATCTACACAATATTCGATATTGTTTGTCTGACAATAATTTAAAATTTCACCTTTTGTCATGTATATAAGAGGCCTAACAAGCTCGTAATGTGGATAAACGGTTGTTTTTTTGAATCCAGCATATCCTTTTAAATTGCTTCCTCTGGTTAAATGCATTAAAATAGTTTCTATTAAATCGTCGCCATGATGAGCCGTCAAAAGATAGTGTACTTGGTACTTATCCACTATTTTATTAAAGAAAGCATATCTTTCTTGACGTGCTATCTTTTCAAAATTTTTTTTCGTTTTAAAGTCTAATTTGGTAGTTTCAAAAATACAATTGTTTTCTTTGGCTAATCTTCTTACAAATTGTTCTTCACTATCGCTTTCACTTCTTACATTATGGTTCACATGTGCACAAATAATCGTAATATTTTTCTTATTTTTAAACTGCAATAACATATGAAAAAGGCACATGGAATCAGGACCTCCGGAAAGTCCTAAAACTATGCTTGTATTTTCTTTTATTTTGTCTTCTAAAAATGCAAGTGTATTTTTCATCGTTACCACCTAAATTTGGTTCTATTTTAATTCTTATGATTATAAATTGCAATAGAGTTTTCTTCTAAGTTAAGTTCCTAAAGTATAATAAATTTATAATTACTTAATCTAAATGATAAATATAGTTTTTAGGTACAATCCTTCTTATATAAAGTCTAGCTTCCTGTACAAAATCACCTAATACGTCTTTATTCCTACCATATTGAAGATTTGTTTCATCCATTATATCTCTCAATTCACTAACGCTAATATGTGATTTCATACTATCATAGGAGTAATCTTTAATTTTTTCTTTTACTTCAGAAAATGTTGTATTATTTATTATTATATCATATTCAGGTTTGTAAAATAATTTCTTTGGCATAATTTCAACATTATTAGGATATTGCTTCATTGTAATACCATTATTAAATGTATAGAACTTTTTATTTAGTGCATCATGAATATAATATAATCCATTGTATTTTAATAAATTAACTGAATGGTTTGCCGGCATTTCAATTGCTTGTTTTAAAGAAACATAAGTTGGAACAGATGTACAAGGTAAATCATCATTAAAAAGTTCCATATCATTAAATAAATCTCTGTGTATACCAGAAACATGTCTACAACAACCATATCCATTTACAATGTCAATTCCTAAATATCCACTTATATCAAACACTTTATTTTTATTTTCAGTTAGAAAAAAGAAAAGGTTTTCAGAAAGAAATCCATCATGTATTAGTCTTGAAATTACTAACGAATAACTTATCTCATTATTTGGTAGCCCTATTTCTTTAATAACTTTAGTAGCTAATTGAATAAATGTTTTAAAGCGATAATATTCTTGCCATACAATAATTCGTTAGCTTTAACTGCAGACGCATATTGAACTTGTTTATCTATGATAGCTCTACCAAGTTCAGATTCAGAGTTATAGAAAAGGTTAATAAGAGTATTTATTTCATTTTCTTCCTCCATTAAATAACATGAATATTTTGTGTCTAATAAATTAATATAATCCTGACTACGAATAGCAATTTTACTCATACTTATAATCCTCCCCTTTTTTTATTGGTTGTTATTATAGCACAAGTAAAAGAAAAAGCAAATTTCGTTCATTTATTCCTTAGTTTGTTATACTCTTAAATATTTTAACAAAAACTAAAGGCTATTAATCGTTGTAATACTTCGATTGATATAAAAACAAGACGCTAACCAAACTCACATAATTTTACACGATGAATGGTATAGCGTCTACAAAGCAATGTAAGGCATTATCTACTTGGTAACACTTACATTACTATCATACACAATATTGTGTTTTAATACAACTATATTTTAGAATTGATTGCGTATTGTTATATTTTCATTTACAAGTTGATAAGCATCTGTTGCTGTTATAAAAGCATTCCTATCTATTACTTGAATGGCTTCTTTAATTCGATAGTAATCTTTAGTTTTAATAACGGTCATAATCATTTTTTGAACTTCATTTGAATAGCCACCCACAATATCAAAATCAGTACTATCTATTTTCAGTTCATGATGAAGATAATATTTTATTTCTTCTACTTTACTTGAAGTAATATAAAGCGTTTTACTTTTCCCTTCTCCAATAATTGTTTTGTTACTGAAAACACTTATTAAAATTAAACTAATGAAAGAATATATCATAGTGGGAAAACCAAATAGAAAGCCTCCACATAAGGTAATAGCGCCATCTACAATTATGATAGAAGAAGAGATTGGTATATGCAGATATTTTTCCATCATTTGATTTAGAATATCTGTTCCACCTGATGTATAGCCACTTTTAAAGATAATTCCATAACCAATCCCACTTAGGAAACCTCCTAAAGCAGCAATGACAATGAGTTCCGTTTTTTGAATGTTGATATAAGGAACCAGCACATTGGTTATACTTACAAAAACGGGAAATAAAAGAGACCCAACTATCGTATTTTGGGTTTTCTCTTTTCCTAGGAATAGAAAACTCACTCCTAATAAAAGGAGATTGGAAATCATAATGAATAAGCTTTCATTTATAGAAAATATTTTATTGATAATTAAAGCAAGTCCGCTCACTCCTCCAGCAACTAAATTATTAGGGGCTAGAAATAAATTAAAGGAAAATGCTGCAAGGAATAGTCCAAAAGTTAAAATACTATAATTGATTATCTTTTTCATTGTTTTCCCCTTGTTTTTAAGACAGATTCTATAATAGATAGTAAATCTCCATCCAAAACTTTTAGGACGTTACTTGTTTCATACCCACTTCGATTGTCCTTTATCATTTTATAAGGTTCTAAAACATAACTTCTTATTTGGCTTCCAAAATCAATATTCTCTATTGTTCCTTTTAGGTCGTTCATTTTGTTTTCTAATTTTTTTAGCTCTAATTCATATAATTTATTTTTCAACATTTTCATGGCTTGTTCTTTATTTTGCATTTGGCTTCTTTCATTTTGGCAAGTCACAACAATTTTAGTAGGCAAATGGGTAATTCGTACGGCAGAGTTTGAAGTGTTTACAGATTGTCCTCCTGCTCCACTTGAATGGTAAACATCGATTTTTAAATCACTTTCTTTAATTTCAATATTAATTTCTTGATTGTATTCCGGAGTAACTAAAACCGATGCAAAAGAAGTATGACGGCGAGCATTAGAATCAAAAGGAGAAATACGAACTAAACGATGAACACCACTTTCATTTTTTAAATACCCATAGGTATAAATTCCCTTTATATACATCGTAAAACTTTTTAAGCCTGCTTCCTCGCCTTTTTGGCTTTCAATAATATCGTATTGGTATCCATTATTCTCACAAAAGCGAATGTACATACGAGATAGCATACTTGCCCAATCACAAGATTCCGTTCCTCCAGCTCCTGGATGAATTTCTAAGTAGCAATTTAGTTTATCGTTTTCTCCATTTAAAAGGCAACTGATTTCAAGCTCACTGATTTTTTCTTCTAACGTTTTTATTTCTTCTTCCATATTTGCTAACTCTTGCTCTTCTACAATGTCGATAAGTTCTAAGTTATCCACAATATTTTTTTGAATATTTAAAAAGTTTTCGACTTCTTTTTTTAACGAAACGTATTCTTGATTTACTTTTGCTGCAGTATCAATATCTTGCCAAAAATCTTCTTGTTTTGTAATAGCTTCTAACTCTTTTATTCTCGTTTCTTTTTTTTCTAAGTCAAAGTGACCTCCCTAAGTCATTTATTTTTTTAAGTAAGTTTTGTAAAGTATTACTAAGTTCTTTTTTATCCATTGTGTTTCACCAACTTCATTATAACAAAAAAAATAGTAAAGTACGAGAGCATATCTTCTACAATTTTCGCAAAAGAAAACTTGGAATTTTCCAAGTCTTACACTTACCTATTTTGTAAATTTCATATCTCTGTATTCTAAAGCTTTGTCGTTATATTTTAAGGTAATACTACTAGAACTTGTTGAAGTATAACGAGAATAATAGTAACTATATTCATATTCATAATTTAGTTTTAACTCTTTATCATTGCTATCGTAATTCCAATTACAATCTGTAACATTGTCTACTAAACCTTCAATAGAGCAACTTCCGTTTTTGTTTAAAACGATTTTGTTATTTTCATAAGTATAAGTTCCAGCAAGTTTTCTTTCGCCATTAAAAGTATAAGTAAAGAATCTTACAATACCTAGTAAAACAATAATAATAGCAAGTGCCATTCCAACGTATGCTACATATTTGTACATATTTTGCGTCACAATATTTCTATTTTCGTATTCATTTTCAACATGCTCTTTATCTGTTGTCATTAATTCATTTAAAGCATCTTTAAATTCTTGATTATTCCATGTTGCAAAAAACATTGGAAATTTATGGTATTGATGAATAATGATTGTTCTGAAAATCCAAAATACATTGATTGTAGAAACTCCTGTAATTTTATTTAATGGAATACTTGTTTCACTTCTTTTAAATGGAATGTAATGCTCTTTATACACTTCATTCTTTGTTAAACAAAGCATTGTTTTCGCTGCACATTTGTAGAACCAATTTAAAAACAAATACAAAACAAATAAAACGATTAAAAATAGAATCTCACGTCCTACTCTAGCCCAAAATCCATAGTTTAGGCTTCCAATAGAACCATTAAAAATACTAAATGTACCAATTAGAAAACATAAACCTAAAATAACTAAATAAATTTTGTCTAGAACTGAAATAAATAGCACTCTTGAAGTAACAATTGACTTTTGGTTCTTTTCTTCAGTTTTTACTTGTCCTTTCTTTTCTGCTTTTTCTTTTTTAACACTCTCTTTTTTCATATAAACTCACATAATACTTTTAAAAAGTATTTCCTCCTTCTGATTGCTATTTTAATTTTCTTGTAAGATTTTGTCAATATTTGGAATATTCTTCAGAAAAAAAATTTGATATTTCTATCAAAGTTTATACTTTTATCTATGTATTTCAGGATTTTCTAATTCTGAATCGCTTTTAGATTTTAAAATAGAATCAAATAAATATCTTAGTTTATTATAATCTAAAAAAGCATCGGCCTTTACAAAACTGATATCTCTCGTGAACTATGGGATAAATGTCAAGAAATACTAGCTATTAGAAGTAAGATAATTAAACTAGATGGGAATAGAGATAAGTTTAGTAGGAAATATCCATTTAGTAGTAAAATCTTTTGTGGAATATGTGGAGAACGATTTATTAGACGTTCTTACAAAATCAGAAGTAATGGTAAAGAAGTTGCCTATTGGATATGTAGAAGTCATAGAAATAAAATTGAGTGTTCAAATTTAATCCATTACAAACAAGAAGAACTAGAAGATATATTTGTAATTGCTTATAACAAACTATTTCAAGATAGTGATAAATATATCAATTCATTTATGAAAAAAGTAAATGAAGTCATCAATGGAAATCAAGATTACAATAACCAAAAGAAGATACAAGATGAAATCATTAAACTAGAAAATAAGTTATCTAATTTGATTGATTTACAACTTGATGGCTCTATTTCAAAAGAGATACTGAATCAAAAAAATCAAGAAATTTCCAATAAGATTAAAGAATATGAACAACAACTAAAAGATACTGAAAATGTAGAAATTACTAGAAAGCAGAAGTTAGAGCAAATTAATAAAATTTCTAATACTTTAAAACAATATAAAGGTCTTACAAAATTTAATGAAGAAGTTTTTAATAGTATGGTTGATAAAATCATTATTGGCGAAAAGTCAGAAAATGGAGATGAAGATTTTTACAAGATTAAATTCATTTTAAAAACTGGAGAGTTAATCAACGAAAATCTACCTAATGGAAAACTAGATATTGGCACTAACTTTGGTAAATATGGCTTTACAATTACAAAGCAAGAACTTGAAGAAAAAGAAGATAATGTGTCTGCCTATGTATTACAACGGCACACGACAATAGATTGCTGCATTCTTTTTATTCAATATTTACTCCTCCTTTTCAAGAATTTAAGCATTTTACCATATTTTACTACTTACATTTTAAATAACAATAAACTAAATCGGTTGAATTTCGTTTTTTTTCGTATTCAATTTGTATTTAAAAAGTACACTTGATAAAATGTTCTAATTCTTTCAAAGGAATAGACTTACTTAAATCATTAATATAGACATCTTCACACTCATTAAAGAAAAGATATGTTGTTCCTTTTATTTCAAGAGTGTGAGGCTCTATATATGCAATATTAGTATTGCTTAAACTAATAATATTCCCATTTTCTAACTTTGCTTTAATATTATTAAAATTAAGTAAATTAACGGGTTGTGCTAGTTAAATTATAAAAATAGAAAAATCATTCAAAAAATG
>CAJUKB010000029.1 GCA_910587325.1 uncultured Bacilli bacterium
TATGTGGATTTTATAATTTTGATAAAGCTTAACTAGTTTCCGAACAACTCTAATAGTAAAATTGTCTATTTAGATGTAAAGAAGATATCTAAATTATATACTGGTGAGTAAGGAAATAATTTTTAAAACATATCAAAATATGGCACAATGATAAAGAACGAAATTTCCTAGATTCAATTTTTATTGGGTTTACAAATCAAAAGAGAAATATAAAGTAGTGTAGTGTGGTGTAAAATGAGAAGTAGAAAACAAAAGAAATATTATAAAGGATTGGACTTATTACGGGTATTAGCATGCTTATCCATTCTTTTTTACCATTTGAACATTTTAAAAGGGGGCTATCTAGCCGTTTGTATATTCTTTGTATTAAGTGGCTATTTATCTTGTACAGCGGTTTTTAAAAGTGAAAAATTTTCAATAGTTTCGTATTATAAAAATCGTCTTTTGAAAGTGTATCTTCCTTTATTTCTTGTTGTATTTTTAACAATTGCTATTTTTTCCTTTTTTCCAAAAATCGTTTGGTTTAATTTAAAACCAGAAACGACTTCTGTTTTGTTAGGAGTAAATAACTTTTGGCAAATCCATGCAAATTTGGATTATTTTGCACGTGCCATTCATTCTCCCTTTTTACATTTTTGGTATTTGGGGATTCTTTTGCAATTTGAATTCGTTTTTCCATTTCTTTTTCTTTTCTTAAACAAAGTAGCAAAAAAAATCAACAAAATAACGGCTTGTGCAATCCCTTTTTCTTTAGCAATTGTAAGTTTTCTTTATTTTTATCAAATGAGTTTTCATGAAAATCTAATCTTTTCTTATTATAATACATTCGCTAGAAGTTATTCTTTATTACTTGGGTTATCTTTAGGATTTATTCATTCTTATTACGGTAACACAATAAAAAAAGAATTGAAAAAGAATAGTAAAAAAATAAGTATAGTTTATTTTACAATCCTTTTTCTAACTATGTTTTTTGTGCCAGCCAGTTCTATTTACTATGCTTTAAGTATGCTTGTAGTTACCCTTATTACTTGTAGATTAATCGAATATGCAACCATAAAGCCAACTACCAAAAAAGAAATAGCCAAATCCAAAACGCTTGCTTTTGTATCTAATTTGAGTTATGGAATTTATTTAATACAATATCCTGTTATCTTTTTCTTTCAATATGTAAATTTAAATGCGATTTTAAAAATTTTTATGATAATTCCATTCATTTTCTTAGGTGCCTATCTTTTACAAATGGGATTATCCTTAAAAAAAGAACAAAAGAAAAAGATTTCCTTTTTAAAATGCTTCCTATGTATAGTATTATTTTCATTTTCACTTTATGGAGTTTATAAATACATAAAAAGCGAAAATTATACCCAAGAAATGCAGGAATTGGAAATGCAACTCGCGGAAAATGAAAAGAAGTTGCAAGAAAAACAAGAAGAATATGAAAACCATTTAAAACAAGAAGAAGAGGCTTGGACAAAATTATTAAATGATTTAGAAGCAGGAGAAGAACAAATAGAAAGTATTGTTGCGAATTTACCAGTTGTAGGAGTTGGAGATTCAGTTATGCTTGGAGCAGTAGAGAATTTATATAAAGCATTTCCCAATGGTTATTTTGACGCTAAAGTATCTCGCAGTATGTGGAAAGCAAGTGAAATTTTAAACGATTTAAATAGTAGAAATTTAATCAATGGTGCTGTTATCCTTAACCTAGGAGCAAATGGGGATTGTTCAGAAACTTGTAAAAAAGAAATCATAGAAAAATGTAGAGATAACGAAGTATTTTGGTTAAATGTCACTAATGATGAAGATGTCCATATTAATGACAAGTTAACTAGGTTTGCAGCAGAATATGAAAATGTTTATATTATTGATTGGAACGCTATTTCTAAAAATCATACAGAATATTTTTATGCTGATGGGATTCATTTAACTCCAACAGGAAGAATAGCGTACACTAATGCAATTTATGAGTCACTTTTAGAAGTATATTTGGAAAAATTTCAGAATCAAAAAGAACAGGCTATCAAAGAGCATGAGGATAAAGAAAAAAATAAAATTAGTTTTTATGGAAATAATTTATTATTAAATGGTTTTTCTGAAATTCATGAGAATTTTACCAATGCTAAATTTAACACCAATACCAACTGGAATTATGAAACCTTAAAAAATGAATTAGAAATATCAAGTAAAGAAAATACATTACATCATAAAGTAGTCTTCATGTTTGATCAAAATCTACACTTAAGTACTTCAGAATACAAAAAAATAATAGACTTATGCAAAGAGCATGAAATCTACATTCTTTTGCCAAATGAGCAAACGAATTTTGACATATCCAAAATAGAAAATGTAACCTTTTTAAATTTTTATAAAGAGTTACAAGAACACAGTGAATACGTTAGGAAAGATGGCATTCATTTAACAGAAGAGGGAAATATCGCTTTAAGTCATTTCTTAAAAGAAAACTTACAATAAAGTAAGAAAGAATATAAAACTGAAGAGGATAACAGATTTGGTTTTGCATTTTAAATGTTATTAATTTCAAAAATACCCCCTCATTTACAAAATACCCCTATGGGTATATACTTTATTTAGTGGTGATAAATTTGAAACAAAATGATCCTAATAAGAAAACGTATAGAAAAGAAGGGGAGAAGAAAACAATTCAAAATCGAATCAATAGAATAGAAGGGCAACTAAAAGGGATTAAAAGAATGGTTGAAGAAGATGCTTATTGTAATGACATATTAATTCAACTTTCTGCTGCCCAAAATTCCATAAAAAGTTTATCCAATTTCCTTTTAGAAAATCATCTTTATAATTGCGTATCTAGAGACTTAGAAAATGGAGAATTGGAAACATTAGAAGAAGTCATCAGTCTTTTTAAAAGATTTAATAATAGATAAGCATAATTCCAAATGGTGTATAAATAATAAAGAGGAAGGGAAATAAATAAAATGAAAAAAATAGTTTTAAAAATAGAGGGTATGACTTGTAGTGCTTGTTCAAGTGGTTTAGAGAAATATTTGACTAAACAAAAAGGAATTGTATCAGCAAACGTTAATTTAGTTTTATCTATTGCAACGATTGAATATGAAGAGGTTAGCAAAAAACAATTAGACAGATATATAGAAGAAGCCGGTTTTAAAAGTAGAGGAGAATTTAAGGGACTAGAAGAAAATAAAATCCAAAAACTTGCCAAAATAAAATGCATTGGATTAGGAATTTTCCTTATATTTTTGATGTACATTTCGATGGGGCATATTATTCATTTACCAACCTTTTTTCTTTTAAATAAAGAACATCCCGTCCTTTTATCCACATTTCAACTTCTAAGCGCTTGCCTTTTTTTACTTTACGGATTTCCTATTATAAAAAGTGGCATAAAAAATGGGATTCATAAAATGCCTAATATGGACACCTTAATAATGTTAAGCGTGGGGGTAAGTTTTTTCTATAGTTTGTATGGTTACATTCAAATCATAAATGGAAAATTTGGGTATTTCCATTCCTTGTATTTTGAATCAATTTGTATGGTGATTTATTTTATCAAATTAGGTCGCCTCTTAGAAGAAAAAAGCAAAGATAAAACAAAGGATGCTCTTAAAAAATTAGTTCAAATTACCCCTTCTACAGCAATACTTAAAATAAAAGATAAGGAAAAACAAGTTTCGATTGACGAAATAAAACAAAATGATATTTTAGTATGTAAAACCGGAGAAAAAATAGCAGTGGATGGTGTTATAGTCAAAGGAAGTACTTATGTAGATGAGAGTTTTATTACAGGAGAAAGCAATCCTGTTTTAAAAGAAGAGGGAAGCAAGGTAATAGCGGGATCTATAAGTTATGATGGTTATATTGAATATCAAGCAAAAAAAATAGGCAAAGAATCCACAATTTCTGAGATTGTAAAATTAGTAATAGAAGCAACCAATACAAAGAACAAAATGCAAAAACTTGCCGATAAATTAAGTAGTTATTTTGTTCCTTTTATACTTGTTCTTTCTTTTATCACATTTCTCGGGAGCTGTATTTTAAAAGTCCCAATAGACAAAGCACTCCTACATGCTATTACCATTTTAGTTGTCGCTTGTCCTTGTGCTCTTGGTCTTGCTGTTCCTTTAGTCGTTGTAGTCGCAAATGGACTTTGTGCTAAAAAAGGTCTTTTCTTAAAAGAGAGTGAAGCTTTAGAAAAAGCAAGGAAGATTGATACGATTGTATTTGATAAAACGGGAACTTTAACTATTGGAAAACTAAATGTATTTCAAGTGTACAATTATTCTTCTTTAAAAGAACAAGAACTTTTGAATTTAGTTGCCAATATTGAAAGTTTTTCCCTTCATCCGATTCGTACGGCATTTTCTATCAGTAAAAAAATCGAAGTGCAAGACTTTAAAACGTTAAATGGTATAGGAATTAGAGGGAAAGTTGGAAACAAAGTTTATTATTTAGGAAATGAAAAGATATTAGAAAAATACCATATTCCAAGTACCCATCAAAAAGACTATGAAACCTTAGTCAAAAATGGTTGTAGTATTCTTTATGTCGTAGAGGAAAAAGAAGTGATTAGCTTAATTGGAGTTCGGGATGTAGTACGAAAAGAAATGAAGGAAGCTATTCAAAAATTAAAGAAAGAAAATATAGAAGCCATTATGCTAACCGGCGATAATGAAGCAACTGCTAAAATGGTAGCAAAAGAGGTGGGAATACAACAGGTGATTGCAAGTGTACTACCAAATAAAAAAGCCGAAGAGATTGATAAACTTATCCAAAGTGGCAAAAAGGTAATGATGGTGGGAGATGGAATTAATGATGCTCCAGCGTTAGTTGCTTCCACCATAGGAGTAAGTATTAGCGATGGCACCGATATTGCAGCAGATGCATCAAGTGTAATCCTTATGAACAACGATATGAATCATTTACTTGATTTTATAAAGATAAGCAGACGTTCTTATAAAGTGATGGTAGAAAACTTATTTTGGGCTTTTTTGTACAATTTTTGTATGTTACCAATAGCTATGGGATGGTTTGAAAGATTTGGAATTACGATAACGCCAATGCTTGGAAGTATTGCAATGATTTGTAGTAGTCTAACTGTTGTTATGAATTCGTTAAGATTTGGGAGAGTGAGAATATGAAAACAACTAATTTGATAGTGGAAGGAATGAAATGTGAAGGATGTGTAAATCGCATCAAAAATGTAGTGGAAAATACAAAAGGAATTTCTTCTTATGCGATTTCTTTAGAAGAAAAGAAATTAACGCTTACTTATAAAAAAGAAGAAGTTTTAGAAGAAGTAATAAAGAAAATAGAAAAAATGGATTTTCAAGTAGTAAGGTAGATTTTTGACAAAAATTGGTGGGAATTTTTTGAAAAAAAGTATTGCATTTTTGTAGACTTTTGTAAAGTTTATGGTATACTATAGTCAATTTTACAAAAATACTTTATAATTTTTGTAGTAGGGGATTAAGAAATATTTGGAGGAGAAGGTTTATGAATACCAATAGTGTGATGTTAACAGATATTAAAGTAAATACCAATGTAAATAAAGCCGTTTACTTTAAAACAAAACGTGCTTTTGATATTTTAGTTGGTTTTTTTGGGATTCTTATGATGCTACCGCTTGCTTTTATTATAAAAGCAGTCTCTATTATAAATAGAGACTATACAAGTATTTTTTATAAACAACAAAGAATTGGAAAAAATGGTAAATTATTTTCTATGTATAAGTTTAGAACGATGGTGCCAAATGCGGATGAAGTTTTGGTTGAATTAATGCGTAAAAATCCAGAGTTTAGAAATGAGTATTATATGCATAAAAAAGTAAAGAATGACCCTAGAATTACCAAGATAGGGAAATTGTTAAGAAAAACTTCTTTAGATGAAATTCCTCAATTTATAAATGTTTTCTTAGGAGAAATGAGTTTAGTTGGAAATCGTCCCTATCTTCCAATTGAAAAAGAAGATATGGGAGGTTACTTTAAAATTATTACTTCAACAAAACCCGGATTAACGGGAATATGGCAAGTCAGTGGAAGAAGTAATACAACTTTCCAAAGACGTTTGATTTTAGAAAAGAATTATAGTATGCATCGTAATTTTAAAACAGATCTAGAAATTATTTGGAAAACAATTGTACAAGTATTTAAGAAAGATGGAGCAGAATGAGGATTTCTCATTTTTTTTATGGGAAAATAGAGGAGAATTTGTTATAATGGTATATAGCAAAGTACAATATTAAATTTTAAGAGGAAGAAAGAAAGTGTGTTGTATGAAAAAAAAGAACAGAAAACCTAGAATATGCTTAGTTTCTAGTAGTGGTGGTCATTTTGAACAATTACAAAAGTTACAGCCTCTTTTAGAAAAATATGATGGCTTTGTAGTAACGGAAAAAACCAAATTTAAAGAAAACGCTAAATATTTTATGCTCCAAACAGATTTAAAAGATAAATGGATGCCTTTCAAAATGTTATGGAATAGTTTATATACTTTGTTTGTTTGGATGAAAGAACGCCCTGATTTTATTATTACAACGGGAACTATGATTGCGTATCCTTTTTATATATTAAAAATTATTTTTCGTAAAAAATTTGTATTTATCGAAACATTTGGTAGAGCGAATATGCCTACAGTTGCCGGAAAGAAAATGGAAGCACATAGTGATTTATTTATCGTGCAATGGGAAAGCCAAAAGAAGTTTTATAAAAAAGCTATTTATGGGGGGTGTTTGTATTGATTTTTGTTACAGTGGGTTCAAGAAATTATCCCTTTAATCGCTTATTTATAGAATTAGATAAACTATGTGAAGAAGGGGTGATAAAAGATAAGATTTTCGCACAAATTGGGACTTCCACTTATCATCCAAAACATTTTGAATATAAAGATTTTATATCTCCAGAAGAATTTGAAGAAAAAGTAAATCAATCTAATTTTGTGATTTCTCATGGTGCCTCAGGTTCTATCATGAAAGCTTTGAATGCAGGAAAAAAAGTAATTGCTGTTACTAGATTAGAAAAATATAAAGAACATATTAATGATCATCAAATTCAAAATAATGAAGCCTTTGGAACGAATGGCTATGTTTTACCCGTATTTGAAATGCATGAATTAAAAGAGGCGATTATAAAAATTCAAACCGAAAAAGATAATTTAAAAAAATGGGAGAACAAAGACCCCATGGCTATTTTAAATAGAATAGATGATTTTATACAAGAGAATTGGAAGTGAGGATTTATGAATTTTGTTTCGTTAGAGAATAAAGGTAAAAAATTATTTGCTAAATTTCCTAAAACTAGGCGATTTTTAAAAAAAATTTATCAGAGAACAATGTATTTGATTTCAAAGGATGATATAAAATCGGAAGGAAATATTTGTAGAATATCTCCTGATAATCAATATGAATATTTTTATGGATATTATGATAAATCTCCTTGGGATATTACAGATAAATATGTACTTGCTCTACAAGTAAACAATGCTAGAAAAACACCAGATTCAGTAGAGGAAGCAACTATTGTTGTATTTGATACATTAAATAACAATTCTATAATAGAAATTGGTAAGACACATTGTTGGAATACCCAACAAGGATGTATGGCTCAGTGGTTAGGACCTGACTTTAAAAGTCGAATTATTTATAACGATTTTCGTAATGGAAATTTTTGTGCTGTAATTTATAATTTTGAAAAAAAGATAGAAGAAAAGGTTTTAGATAAACCAATCTATGATGTAGCTAAAGATGGAACTTTTGCATTAACACTAGATTTTTCAAGATTACATAATTTAAGAAAAGGGTATGGTTATGCAAATTTAAAAGAAGAGAATAAAAAAGAATTATGCCCTGATAGTCCATGTGTTTGGAAAATAGAATTGAATACTGGAGATATTGAAGAAATATTACGTTATACTGATTTAAAAAAATTTGAAACAAGAAATGAAATGGTAAAGGCCAAACATAAAGTAAATCATATTATGATTAGTCCCAATGGAAAAAGATTTATGGTATTACATCGATGGTTTAAAAATAAAGAAAAATTCACTCGATTATTAACTATGAATATAGATGGTACTGATATTTATAATTTAAGTGATAATGATTTCGTTTCACATTGTTGTTGGAAAAATGATCATGAAATACTTTCTTTTTTAAGAAAAAAGGAAGGAGAGCATTACTATTTGTTAAAAGATAAAACTCAAGAATATAGGATGTTTTGGGATGAGTTAAATACGGATGGACATTGTACTTATTCTCATGATAAAAAGTATGTAATAACAGATACTTATCCAAATAGAAAAAGAAAAGCTACAGTTTATTTATGTGAAGAAAATAAAAATGCTGTCAAAATAGCCACTGTATTTTCGCCATTTAAATATGATAATGATGTTAGATGTGATTTACATCCAAGATGGAATCATAAAGGAGATAAAATATGTATTGATTCAGTACATGAAGGAAAAAAAGAATTGTATGTACTTGATATAATTCTAAAAAAAAATTTTTTAGAGAATGTGGCAGAAAAACATAAAATTACAGTATTGATGTCAACTTATAATGGAGAAAAATATATTGAAGAACAATTAGAAAGTCTATTAAATCAAGTTGGTGTGGATTTAAACATACTTATTCGAGATGATGGTTCTACAGATAATACTATAAAAATATTAGAAAAATATCAAAAAAATAATAAGCAAATAAAATGGTATGCAAATAATCATTTAGGCGCTTCAAAAAGTTTTTTAGATTTGTTAAAGAATTCTCCTGAAACTGAATTTTATGCATTTTGTGATCAAGATGATGTTTGGGATAAGGATAAATTACTCCAAGCAATTTCTTATTTAACAAAATTTCCTGAAGATACTCCTAATTTGTATTATTGTGGGCAACGCCTAGTAGATAAAGATTTAAATTTTATTTCTAATCATTATGTTGACAATAAAAGGTCTGATTATACTAATTTTTTAATTAGCAATGTTGCAGGATGTACTTTAGTTATCAACAAAAGTTTACGTGATAAAGTAAATATGAAAACACCTAATTTTATTTTAATGCATGATAGTTGGATTTTTAAAATTTGTTTAGCATTAGGTGGAAATTATTATGTAGATCCCAAACCACATTTATTTTATAGACAACATGGAAATAATGCTGTAGGATTGAATAAGGGATTAAAATCTAAAATACGCCAAATGAGAAGGTATATCAACAACTTTAAAATTCAAAAGCAAGTGCAAGAATTGTATTATTTTTATGGAAAAGAAATGATAAAATCTTATAAAGAATTTTGTTTAGAAATAATGAATAATAATAAAAAATCCTTTTTTAAACGACTTAATCTCATAAAAAATAGACAAATTAATTTTAATAGCAAAGGGTTGAATTTTACGATTAAATTAAAAGTTGGAATGAAAAAGTTATAGTAGAGAAGAGGTGTTTTAATGGTTTCAGTAATTATACCAACATATAATAGGGCAAAATTAATAAAAAGAGCTATACAGAGCGTATTAAATCAGACTTATAAAGAAGTTGAAATTATTGTAGTTGATGATGGCTCTACAGATAATACGGAGCAAATAATTAATAACTTTTCATGTAATAACCTAAAATATATAAAACTTGAAAAAAATTGTGGGGCTTGTAAAGCAAGAAATATTGGTATAGAAAATGCTTCTGGAGAATTTATTTCCTTTTTGGATAGTGATGATGAATGGGATCCTTATAAATTAGAATACCAATTAAATTTTCTGAAACAAAAAAATGCAAGTGTTGTAGTTTGTAATTACTATTACATAAAAAATAATAACAAAATTTTAAAAATTTCACCTAAGCATAATGATATAATAACTTATAATGAATTATTATATGAAAATTGTATAACAACAGGTGCTATTTTAGCCACAAAAAGCGTTTTTGAAAAAAATAATTTTGATTTAAAAATGCCTAGATATCAAGATTGGGATATAGTTTTAAGAATATCGCAAAAAAATGTTATTTATTTTTTAAATGTTCCTTTATTGTTTCAATATTTTCAAGATAACAGTATTACAAATGTAACAAGTAAATTGAAAAAATATAATGCTTTAGAAAGAATATTTTTAAAAAATGAAAAGCAATTTTATAAAAATAAACGAGCTTTAGCACATATTTATTGGTCAATGGGGATGTATAGCTTATATTTAGAAAATACTAAAATGGATTATTTAAAAAAGGGCTTAATCTTAGATAAAAACATTTTTAAAAGATTACTTATTTACATTTTTATTCGTTTTGGTTTAAAGAAAAAAATTATGAAAATGTATGAAAAAAGACATTAATTAAAGAAAGGGGAATTCGTGTGAATTTATACAATAAAAAAATTAAAATTGCTGATTTACTTTTCTTTTTTGCTTGGACTATTTATTTAATTTCTTATACTTTTTTTAAACTAAGCGAATTATCAGTTATGTTTGATTTATCAAAAGTTTATAAATATATTCAAATATTGGTAGGTACGATTTTTCTTATAAAAATTATTTTTGTTGATAAGCATCGTTTAAAAGATTTGTTAATATATTTTGCAATTATTGTTCTTTTTCTCATAAATGCTTATTTTGCAGATACTGAGTTTTTACTTTTTATTTTATTAATTGTACTGGCTTCTAAAAATATAGATTTTAAAAAATTTGTTCAAAATGATATTAAAATTAGAATTTTATTATTATTTATAATAATTTTTCTTTGTTTAATTGGTTTTCTACCTAATTTTTCGAGAATAATAAATGGAATTTATAAACAATCATTTGGTTTTGCACATCCAAATGTTTTATGTACTTATGTAGTTACTATTTTATTAGAAATTTTATATTTAAATAAAAAAATAAATCTAATTTATATTATTTTTAATATCTTTATTTTAAGTGTTTTGTATTATTTTTGTAATTCTAGAACAAGTATTTATGCTTACATTATAGTTTTCATAATGTATATTGGTATCAAAAATAAAGAAAAGTTTTTTAATCATAAAAAAATATCAAGACTATTTTGTGGACTTCCTATTATATTGTTTCTGCTAAGTATTTTTTGCATTTATTTATATGGAATAAAAAATGAATTTATAATAATATTAAATAATCTGTTAACAACTAGAATTAGTAGTGGCTATAGATTTTTTAGTAATTATGGTATAACATTATTTGGCTCTCCAATTAAAACTATAAGTACTAGGGCGGCGTTACTGTCTGGGGTATCTATAGATACTATAGATATGGGATATTTAAAAATAGCTATAAATAATGGTTTATTAATCAGTTTAGTAATTATAGGTGTATTAGTATTTTTGCAAAAAAATGCAATAAAAACAAACAATTATAAAATACTTTTAATTAGTACATATTTTATAATTGTTGGATTTGCTGAAGCTAATATTTGTAATGTTCTATTAAATTTCTCTTTTGTATCATTATTTTACCTTATAGATTTAAGAAAAAAGCAAAAAGAATAGGTGACAAGGGTATGCGAAGGAATGCTGTAATCGATATTATGAAAGCTTTAGGTATCATTTTAATGGTATTAGGGCATAGTGGATCTATTTTTACTAATTGGATTTATCAATTTCATATGGCTATGTTTTTTATTATTGCTGGCTATTGTTTTAAAGATGAATATATGAAAAATAAAATAGGGTTATTAAAATTATTAAGAAATAGAATAAAATCATTATATTTCCCATGCCTTTTATTTAATTCAATGATAGTTCTATTTCATAATTTTTTCTTGAAAATACATTTTATTGATGGAGTTATCTATAATGGAAAAGAGATAATCTTCCGATTATTCAAATGTCTATTATTTTCAGGAGGTGAGAATTTAAGTGGCGCTATGTGGTTTTTAAGAACGATGTTTTTTTCAACAATACTTTTTGCAGTTATCAACTTTTTATGTAATAGATATAAAAAAAATAATCTTATAAGATGGATTATTTATAGTGTTTTATTATTTATTGGATGGAAAGGGGTTTGTTTTTCTTTTGGCAAATATTTTAATATATTAACTGTTTTAATTTTATTTCAAATTGGAAATTGTATAGGTAAAAATTTTAATTTAAGTTTAAATACAAAAAAAGCAAATATTTATTTAATAATAGGTTTCCTATATATAAGTATTCCACTATTATTTACAAATAATACAATATCACTTGCTTCTAATCGTATTATTAATCCATTTTATTTTATTTTTTGTTCTTGTAGTGGGACATTATTTTGTGTAGGTTTAGCTAATTTATTAAAAAAAATTAGATTTAGTATGTGGCTTGAATATATTGGCAAAAATACTTTACCAATTGTAATGGGACATTTTATAGCAATGAAAATAGTCACTTTAATACAAATATTAATTTATCATGAAAATATTTCACTATTAAGTTCTCACCCAATTTTATATGCTAGTTTTATTTGGAGTATATTTTATATGATTATTGGAATTAGTGTTCCATTGATAATTCATAAGTTATATTATAAAATAAAAAAAATTTAGAGAGGAATAAGATATATGAACAGCGGTATTAAAAAAAATTTTATATATAATTTTATTTATCAAATATTGATAATATTAATTCCTTTAATTGTTGCACCTTATTTATCAAGAGTAATAGGCGCAGAAGGAGTAGGAATTTATTCTTATACTCATTCTATTGTATACTATTTTATGTTATTTACTTTACTTGGAGTTAATAATTACGGAAATCGTTCTATTGCAAAAGTGCGAGATAATAAAGAAACCCTAGCAAAAACATTTTGGAGTATTTATTTTTTTCAATTTATTACAGGTTTTTTTATGTTGATTGTATATCTAATTTATCTTTGCTTATTTGATATTTCTTTTAAGACTATTGCTTTTATTCAAAGCTTATTTATAATTTCATCTATTTTAGATATTAATTGGCTTTATTTTGGTTTAGAAGAAATAAAATTAACCATTACTAGAAATACTTTTGTAAAATTAGGAAGTTTATTTTTAATATTTTTATTAGTAAAATCAGAAAAGGATGTTTGGATTTATACTTTAATAATGTCTGGAATGATAGTATTAAGTCAAATTTTAATATGGAGTTTTGTTAAGAAAAAAGTAGGTTTTTTTAAAGTAGGTTTTAAAGATATTATTTTACATATAAAACCTAATTTGATTTTGTTTATTCCGGTAATTGCAGTTAGTTTATATAAAATAATGGATAAAATAATGTTAGGGATTTTGTCTAATATTTCTGAAGTTGGATTTTATGAAAATGCAGAAAAAATAATCAATATTCCTGTTACTTTAATTGCCGCACTAGGAACAGTCATGCTTCCTAGAATATCGAATTTAGTTTCAAAAAATGAAAACGAAAAAATTAATCAGTATATTCATAAGTCGATAAAATTTATTATGTTTTTATCTTGTGCTATGTGTTTTGGACTTATGGCAATAGGGTATAATTTTGCTCCTTTATTTTTTGGAAATGAATTTCAAAAGACAGGAATATTAATAATATTACTTGCTCCAACTTTATTATTTTTATCCTTTGCGAATGTTTTAAGAACACAATATTTAATTCCTACTGAAATGGACAAAATTTATATTATTTCGGTTTCTTTGGGAGCATTAGTTAATCTAATCTTAAATCTTATTTTTATTCCAAAATATGCAAGTATTGGCGCTTGTTTTGGTACCATTGCGGCAGAGTTTATGGTTATGTTTTATCAAACAATGGCTGTACGAAGAAAATTAGCTATAAAATCATATTTAAAAGATATATTTCCATTTTTTATAAAAGCTTTAGTAATGTTTGTTATTGTTTATCCATTAAATTATTTAGATATGTCTTCATTTTTACGATTACTTCTGCAAACCACATTAGGAGGAATACTTTATCTATTATTCAATTTTTCTTATATTCGAAAATTATTTGATAGAGAAAAACAAAATATAAAGAAAATATGATACAATATTCAAGACTTGGAGGGATATTATGAAAAAAGAGAAAAAACAAAGACTATTTTTAATTTTTAAAATTTTAGTTACGATTTTTTTATTATGTAGTTTTGGTGTTTTTATTTATCAAGTTTTAAAATTAAATGTAGTACCTACAAAATATCTGGTTGGTGGATGTATAGGAATTGGCTTATTCTTTTTATTATTTCTATACTTGCTTTATAGTAAAAAAAGCATAGTGATAAAAATAATTAGTATTGTTCTTCTTTTGTTATGTTCCACTGGCTTTCTTTACGGAACAAAATATATTGTTAATACTTATAACTTTATTGAAAATACAAAAGCAGAATATGATACATTGTCTTATTCTATATTGGTTCTAAGTGATAGTGGATACAATTCTATAGATGATTTAAAAGACAAAAATATTTTATATTTAAATAATGACTACAAAGAAGAAATTAAAACCGAATTAAATAAAAAAATCACCTATAAAGAAAATTTAAAAGAGGAATTCGGAAGTGTTATTGACGGGCTTTTAAATGGAGAAAATGATGCTATTGTTTTAGAAGAGAGTTATATTACAATTGTCAAAGATGAAATGGATGACTTTGAATCTAGAACTAAAGTAATTTATACGTTTGATGTAAGAGAAAAATCCCATATTGAAAACGAAGAGCAAAAAGAAAACATAACAATTACTATGGAACCATTTATTCTTTATATTAGTGGAATTGACCAATGGGGAAATAGGGTAAGTACAAGAGGTAGAAGTGATGTCAATCAACTTGCTGTTGTAAATCCCAAAACAAATCATATTTTACTTGTGAATACGCCAAGAGATTATTATGTCCAGTTAGCTGGAACAACAGGTCTTCGTGATAAACTAACTCATGCAGGTATTTATGGAGTAGAAAAAAGTATTAAAACATTAGAAAATCTATATGATATAGACATTAGTCATTATTTACGAGTAAACTTTAATACAGTTGTACAAGTGGTAGATGTAATTGGAGGAATTGATATAAATTCTGATCAAGCGTTTAAACCACGTCATGGAAAAGAGTATGTCGTAAAGGGCTGGAACCATTTTGATGGGGCGATGGCGCTTGCTTATGCTAGAGAACGTTATGCTTATAAAACAGGAGATCATCATCGTGGAGCAAATCAACAACAAGTCATTACAGCTATACTTGAAAAAGTAACGAAATCAAGTGTTTTAATAAGCAAATATAATAGCATTTTAAGTACTTTAAATGGCAGTTTTAATACGGATATGTCCACTAGTGAAATTACTTCTTTTATTAAATACCAACTTGATAAAATGCCTTCTTGGAAAATTGATACTTTTGCTGTAACAGGGAGTGGAAGTATGGATTATACTTATAGTATGGGTTCTAAATACAAACTATATGTGATGGAACCGAATATGAATACTGTAAATACAGCGAAAGCAAAAATAAATGAGGTTTTAAATGAAAAGTAGAAAAATAATTCTTCCTATTTTAGTTCTTCTTTGTATGCTTACTATTTTTTGTTTTTCCAATCAGAATGCTAAAAAAAGCCAAAATCTAAGTGATAAAGTAGCAATTAAAACTTTAGAAATAAAAACAGAAGTTACGAAAAAAGAAATAACCAAAACGGAAAAAGATAATTTTATAAAAAATTCAAGAACTTTCATTCGAAAAGGAGCACACTTTACTATTTTCTTTCTTCTTGGGATTTTAGTATATCTTACTTTCAAAACTTACAATATAAAACATACTATTCTTTTTTCTATTTTACTTTGTTTCTTCTATGCTTGTACCGATGAAATTCATCAATTGTTTATCGAAATGCGAACCGCCCAAATTTTAGATGTTTTTATTGATACATGTGGCGCATATGTAGGAATTAGATTCTCTTATTTGTTAACAAGAAAAAGTCTTAATGTAAAAAATTAAGATTTTTTTTTAATAAGTTGTGTTAAACATTAAGACTGATTGATATATTCAACATAAGCAACGTTCAA
>CAJUKB010000030.1 GCA_910587325.1 uncultured Bacilli bacterium
TTTTAGACTTACTTCCCATTTTCTAAAAAGCGGGAACTTTCAACTTTATTTTAGGTGTGAAAAATACTTGTTTACAACTCAAATTTCTTTTGATATAATCTTTTGTAGAATATGGGAGTGATTAGTATGAAGGCATTATCACCTGAAGTTAGTGCTTTACTAGACAAATTGTATAATTTAAGAGGAGACGATAGTGTTGTTTTAGTTGAAATGAATAGACAACGTAATAAAGCTGTTGAAACTAAAACAAGAACAACCGAAGAGAAAAAAGAGCTTCAAGCAAGAATTGCCGGTTTAGAAAAACTTTATAACGATTTAAATAGCCAAGGAGAAAAACTTTCTAGTCTTTTGTCTGACATTGATAGAAATGACTATGCCACTGTTTTAGACCGTTTAGATATTGAATTTAATCCGCAAGAATTGGTTGAAAAATTAAATAAATCTTTACCTCGTACTATAGACTCTGTAACTTTAGATACGAAAAAAGCAGAAAAGCAATTAGTGAGAGTAGAAGAAGAAATGAACCATGCAATTGCTACAATTGATGAGCTTTCTATTCGCCGTGATGCTGCATTAGCTAACCAAGAAAAATTAAATGAATATTTTGAACTTGCTTTATCCGGAAGAATTAGCATTACAAGAGATTCAATTGTTTCGTTATTAGAACAATTCAATTTTACTGACGAAGAAAGAAGAGAAGCTGCTAAGATTTTAATGTTTCCTGAAGATGCTTTATTTGCTTATGATGAAAAAGTTAGAGAAAGAGAACAAAGTGGTAAATCTTTTAGCGATGTATTTGAAGAAGCAAAAAATGCAGAGCCTATTGTAGAAGAAGCTGTTAAAATAGTAGACGAAGAACCTGTAAGTGTTGAAGTAGAAAGTGAAAGTACAAAAGATTTATTAATTTCTTTATTAAATGAACATGGAATAGATTATCTAGATTTCACAGGTTCTGAAATAGATTACTTAATTAATAATTTTGATGCTAATCGTATTGCAAAAAATATTTCTTTTGTAAAAGAAACCAATATTGGTACAGAAATTTTTGTGAATCATGCAGAATTAATGCTTGATAATGAATTAGATGCTAAAGTAAATACTTTATTGGAACTTGGAAAAGAACCTATTGATATTTATTTAAATCCAAGTGTTCTTGAAAAATATTCAAAAGAAAATTTAAACGAAGTAATTGAAAATCTAAAAAATAATGGAATGGATCCTAAAAATGTTCCACTAATGGCTTATTAATGGAGGCATCCTATGAATATAGTGACAATTTTGAACAAATTGAAAGAAAAGAACATGGTTCCAAACACAGAGGATGGCATCTCGTTATTTGCTGACTCATTTAATAAGTTTGGAATAAGTATTCTTTTATTAAAAGAAGAAGAAAAATTTAATCGCATTGTGGAAATATTAGATGAGAACAATATTCCAATTCAAAAAACGAGTGGAATGTTTGCACTTCGTATTTTTGCAGTAGAAATTAATGATTTAAAAGATACAATTAATGAATATTTTGCTATTAATGAAATGACGTTTTTAAGATTATATCCTGAGTTACTTGCAGAAGTGCATACTGTCCATACTATTGCTGAAAATATGAAGAAATACCAAAATGACAATATATCTTATAAAGAAGGCGAAAATTACAATATTGCTATGCTACTTCATTATGAAAAAAAAGAAGAAGTAATAGTAGAAACAAAAGATGTTAATACTTACTTAAAAAAGTACTTAGAAAATCCTAGCCTTCTAGATAAAATCGAAAATAATGAAGCTAGTACGGAAGAAGAAGACTTTAATGTAGCTTTGGAACTTCAAAAAGTAGAAAATAAAATATGCGAAGAGTATTTACTTCCGGTAGATGATGGATGGAAAATTGTTATCAATAATAAAGAAGTTAATTCTTTTCAAGAAGTCAAAAATACAATTAGTACTATTATTAAACTAAATTTATCAATCACTTTTCAAGATGCTTTATTAATCGTATTGTTCTATAAAACTCCTTTATCTGTAGAAGAGGTAAGTGAAATTATGAACACAGTGATTTTTAAAGGGGGAGAGAAATAATGAACTTTTTATCAAATTACGGATTCAATGAAGAAGAAATTAAAGTATTTAGTTTGGATATACCTCCTTTACTACATGAACAATTATTAAATAGTTATAAGTTGGTAACACAAAATATTGAATTTCTTAAAAGTTTAGGAATAGTAGATATTAAAAGAATATTTGTAAAATTTTATGATATGTTTCTAATGGACAATAGTAATTTTATGACTATTTTTAATAACTATGAACGTGAAGATTTAGTAGAAAAAATAAATGCGAATCCTGACATTGTAGAATTCTTATAAGAAGTCTTTTGGACTTCTTTTTTAGTGTCCTTCTATGTTATAATATTTTTAGAGATAGGGTGGAAGTTATGGACTATTTAAATAAACTAAATGAACAGCAAAGAAAAGCAGTGATGCACAAAGATGGTCCATGTTTAGTAATTGCTGGGGCGGGCTCAGGAAAAACAAGAGTTCTTACGACAAGGATAGCGAATTTAATCGAAGAAGGAGTTCCTTCTTGGAATATCCTAGCCATTACATTTACTAATAAAGCCGCAAGAGAGATGCGAGAAAGATTAGAGGTTTTAGTACCTAATCATGATGTTTTTGTTGGAACTTTCCATTCTTTTGGTGTACGGATTATAAGAGAAAATTACATGCATTTAGGTTTGGAACGTAATTTTACGATTTTAGATAGTGATGATGTTTTAAGTCTAATTAAAAAAATTATGAAAGATTTAGGAATTAGCAAAGAAGAATGTGCTCCTTCTTATATTCGTAATCGTATTAGCTTTATTAAAAATGAGATGATGAGTGATGCTGATATTGAGAAATTCTTTAATACCGAGCCTGAGCAAATTGCTTATCAAGTTTATAAAGAATATAAAAAAGTATTAAAGAAAAACAATTCTGTCGATTTTGATGATTTGTTATTACATCCTGTTGAATTATTTACTAAAAGTAAAGAAGTTCTTGAACATTATCAGGAAAAATTTAAATATATTTTAATTGATGAATACCAAGATACAAATGAAGTACAATATAAATTATCAAAACTATTAAGTGCAAAGTATCAAAATATTTTTGTTGTTGGCGACCCAGATCAATCCATCTATGCCTTCAGAGGGGCGAATTATAAAAATATTTTAAATTTTGAAAGAGATTATAAGAGTACAGAAGTGATACCTTTAGAAGAAAATTATCGTAGTACAGGCATGATTTTAGATGCCGCAAATTCAGTAATTAAGAATAATAAAGATAGAAAAGAAAAGAATTTAAAAAGCAATAAAGCAATTGGTGCTAAAGTAAAATACTTAAGAAGTTATGATGAAAAACACGAAATTACGTTATGTATAGAAGAGATTAAGAAATTAATGAGTGATGGGTATCATCCAAAAGATATAGCAATCTTTTATCGTACCAATGGACAAGCCCGTATAGCAGAGGAAATGTTTATTAAAAACAATATGCCTTATAAAGTAGTAGGAAGTTATTATTTCTACCAACGAAAAGAAATTAAGGATTTAATTAGTTATTTAAGGCTGATTTTAAATCCACATGACGAAATTAGTTTAAGAAGAGTAATCAATGTTCCCAAAAGAAAGATTGGCCCTTCTACTTTAAAGGCGATTGAAGATAATGCAGTACTTCAAAATGTTTCGATGTTTGATGCAATTAATAAAGGAAAAGAGCTTGAATTTAAGAACATTATTCTAGAACTAATAAAATCGAGTGAATCCTTATCTTTAACCGAACTAATTGATGCGATTTTAGAAAAATCAGGAATGAAAAAAGAATTAGAAGAAGAAAATTCTTTGGAAAGTGAGCTTAGACTTGAAAACCTAATGGAATTTAAAAGTATCACCGCTTCTTTTGAAGAAAGAACAGGTAGTGTAAACTTAGGAGATTTCTTAGAAGAAATAAGTTTAATTGCGGATATTACAGAACACAAAGAAAATGGGGATGAAGTTACATTAATGACCATTCATAGTGCGAAGGGTTTGGAATTTGATGTTGTGTTCTTAATTGGAATGGAAGAAAGTATTTTTCCTCATGCGAATTCTTTAATGGAAAGGGATGGACTAGAAGAAGAAAGACGTCTTATGTATGTTGGAATTACAAGAGCAAGAGAATTACTTTACTTAACCAATGCTAAAAGAAGGATGCTATACGGAAAAGAAAGTATTAACCCTCCGAGTCGTTTTATTGAAGAAATCGATGGTGATTTACTTGAAAAATCCAATTGTAGTATTAAAGAAGAGCCAATCTTTAATAAAAATAAAATGTATAATGATGGTGATGTAGATTATAATTCAGGAGATGTCGTTCTTCATGAAACTTATGGACGAGGGGTTGTTGTAGATGTGGATAAAATGCTTTTAACGGTTGCTTTTAACAATAAAATTGGCGTAAAAAAACTAATGAAAAATCATAAAAGTTTAAAAAAATGTAAGGAGACATTATGAAGTATTTTGAAATATTAGATCAATATGTGTTCTTTAAATCTTTAGAAAGTAAAGTATTACAAATATTACCGAATGGAGAAAATGCCGCTTGGCTTTATGTGATGGAAGCTAATGAATACGTTTGGTGTAGTGATTATTCATTTCCTGTAAATATTTTAGAAAATTATACTTGTATTCGAGAACAAATGGGAACTAAATCATTATTTGTATTTTGGAGTAAAAATAAGTTTAGGGCAAAATTAGTGTATAAAGAAAGAGTTGGTGGATACAAAGAAACTTATCATGAAGTTTGTTTTGCTTCTGCATCAGGTCATTCTGTAGAGGATTCTTTAAATGTTTTAAATGAAAAATTAAGAGAATTTAATCCAACAGATTGTTTAGTGGATTTATCGGAGTATCCCATTTTACAGTTTTCGATGGAGAAGTCAAGGTTATTAAAAAAATAATATAGAAAAGAGGAATATTTTATGGATTTAACTTTAGTGGTAATGGCGGCAGGAGCTGGTAGTCGTTTTGGAGGTTTAAAACAAATTACGCCAATTGATGAGGATGAAAATTTTATTATTGACTATTCCGTATTTGATGCATTACGTGTTGGCTTTAAGAAGGTTGTATTCGTTATACGTGAAGAATTTTTACATGATTTTGAAAGTACTATTGGAAAAAGATTGGAAGGAAAAATAGAAATAGATTACGCTTTTCAAAAGTTAAGTGATATTCCTGTTTCGATGGATTTAAAAGGTAGAACAAAACCTTGGGGAACAGTGCAAGCCATATTAGCAGCAAATCCTTATGTTAAGGGTTCTTTTGTTGTTGTAAATGCAGACGATTTCTACGGAAAAAATGCCTTTGTTGCAGCAGCAGAATTTCTAAAAAATGTAAATACTCCTTATACTTATGCTAATATTTCATATGAATATGGAGTTACCAAAAGTAAGGAAGGGTCTGTAAAAAGGGGAGTACTATCGTTAGAAGGAAATCAAGTGAACTCTATCATAGAGTGTAGTGTTGGATGTGAAAACGGCAAAATAATAGCTCATCCTTTAGTAAGTGGAAATGCTTTTGAAATAGAAGAAAGCCATCCTGTTTCGATGAATTTCTTTGCTTTCCAATATGACATATTTGCATTATTAGAAGAATTTTGGCAAAACTATTTTAAACAAAGTGAAGAAGATATACTAGAAGGAGAAGCATTGTTACCAGAATGTTTAAAAGAAAATATCGAAAGTGGACGTATTACGATTTTAAATCAGCCTAGCAATAGTACATGGCTTGGAATGACTTATAGAAGTGATTTAGAATTTGTTATGAATTCTATTAAACAATTAAAAAACGAAGGCGATTATGGCATACATTTATGGGAGGATATAAATGGAAAAGAACGAAGCAAAGAGTAGAATAGAGGAACTTAGAAAACGATTAAACGAAGCCAATTATAATTATTATGTTTTGGATAATCCAACTATTACGGACCAAGAGTTTGATAGTTATTTGCGAGAACTTGAAAATTTAGAAATGGAATTTCCGGAGTTTGATAGTCCTACATCTCCTACCAAAAAAGTAGGAGGAGAAGTGATTGACCGTTTTAAAAAAGTAAAACATAAAATTCCGATGCTCTCCCTACCAGATGTTTTTGACTTAACTGAAATAGAAGACTTTCATAATCGAATTATTAAAGAAAATGTAGAGCCTGCTTATGTATGTGAATATAAGATTGATGGCCTTTCTGTTTCTCTTCATTATGAAAAAGGGGAACTTATTTTTGCAGCCACTCGTGGAGATGGGATTACAGGAGAAGATATTACGCACAACGTTAAAACCATTAAAAGTGTACCTTTAAAAATTAATCAACCCATTGATATTGAAATTCGCGGCGAAATCTACATGCCTAAAAAAGTTTTGGAAGAATTGAATGAGAAAAGAAAGATAGACGGACAACCTCTATTACAAAACGTTAGAAATGCTGCAGCAGGTTCGATAAGACAATTGGACTCTAAAATAGCAGCAGAACGAAAACTAGACACTTGGATATATCATTTACCAAATCCAGAAGATTATGGGATTAAAACCCATGAAGAAGCTTTACATTTTATGAGTGAACTAGGATTTAAGGTAAACAAAAGTGCCAATTGTGTAGTTCGTGGTATAGAAGAAATAGAAAAGTACATAAAAGAAACTACGGAAAAAAGAAGTACACTTCCTTATGAAATTGACGGAATAGTTATCAAAGTGAATTCTCTAGAATCTCAAAAACAGCTAGGATTTACTTCCAAGTATCCGAAGTGGGCGATTGCTTATAAGTTTCCGGCAGAAGAAGTGTTAACTACTTTAAGAGATATTATTTTTACGGTTGGAAGAACCGGCAGAATTACTCCAAATGCGGTTTTAGACCCTGTGATTGTGATGGGGTCAACAGTAAAAAGAGCTACTCTTCATAATGAAGATTATGTTGTTATGAAGGATTTGAAAATAGGGGATATAGTTTCTATACGAAAAGCGGGAGATGTTATTCCGGAAGTGGTAGAAAGAAAACTTGAAAGACGTACAGGTAGTGAACAAGAGTTTAAAATGATTACCAATTGCCCAATATGTGGAAGCGTTCTAGAAAAGAAAAAGGATCAAGTAGACCATTATTGTATGAATCCCACTTGTCCTGCTAGGAAGAGTGAGGCATTAATCCATTTTTGTAGTCGTAAAGCTATGAATATAGATGGTCTAGGAATTGAGATTATGGAAGATTTATTTAACTTAGGTTTTGTTACAAAAATACCGGACATATATGCATTAAAAGAACATAAAAAAGATTTAATTGAACTTGAAGGATATGGGACAAAAAGTGTGGATAACCTACTTGCAGCCATAGAAGATAGTAAAGGAAATAGTTTGGAACGTTTGCTGTTTGGTTTAGGAATTAGTGGGATTGGAGATAAAACGGCGTTACTTTTGGTGAAAATATTTAAGAATGTGGATAACTTAATGAATTCGACTTACGAAGATTTTAAAAATATAAAAGATATTGGCCCCACTCTTGCTGAAAACTTATACAATTACTTTCATGATGTAGAGAATATTGCTTTAGTTGAAGAGTTAAAAGAAATTGGTGTTAATATGAATTATCTTGGGGAAAATGAACGCCATCACGATTTAATTAGTGGAAAACGTTTTGTTTTGACCGGAACTTTATCTTTCACGGACCGAGATAGTTTAAGCGATTTGTTAATCTCCTATGGAGGTGCTACTTCTTCTTCTGTTAGTAAAAAAACAGATGTCGTTATTGTTGGAGAAAATCCCGGAAGTAAGTACGATAAAGCAAGAGAATTAAATATAGAAATATGGGATGAAGAAAAAATAAAAAGTATTGTGGATAATTTGTAACAATACTTTTTAAGTGCAAAAAACTAGCAAAAGCGTATATAATGTAGTATAATGAAAATACCTTAAAAAGAAGAGGTGGAACATGAATAAAATTAAAAAATTATGGGTAGAGAATCGAGTATTGTTTGTTCTTTTTGTGATTATCCTTGTTTGCTTATTGCTAATAATGGGCGTATTTTTAAAATATTTCTTTGGGGCAAGTAGTTCTAGTTATGGAGATAGACTAGACGGGATTCAGGAGGTAGAAGTTACTGATGAACTCAAAAATAATTTTTTAACTTCTATTCGAGAAGATGATTTAATACAGGAGGCCACTTTGAACACGAAAGGAAAAATTATTTATATTTCTTTAACTTTTAAAGATGGAGTTAGTCTTGTAGAAGCACAAAGTAAAGCCCAGGCCTCTTTACAATTTTTTGAAGAAAAATATTTAAACTTTTATGATTTTCAATATACATTAAAAGGAAATAAAACGGAAAATAGCGAAGGTTTTATAATTATGGGAGCAAGAAACGTGAATGGAACAAAACTTTCTTGGAATAATAACACAGAAGTAGCAAAGAATGAAGAATAGTAGGTAGTGATTGTATGAAAAGTAAAAAGAAATTTTTTATTATTGGTAGTATTGTTGCCATCCTTTTAATTACAATTGTTGTAGTTTTGTATTTTTATTTCACAGATAGTAGCCGTTTGAATGCAAATGAAAAAAGATTTTTAGCAGATAATACCACAACCGTACAAAACATTGATGTATTAAATAACGTTAGTATTTTTGGAAATAATGGTAGTGGAGTGTTTTTCGACTTTTTAGAAGATTTTTATAAAGAATACAATTTAAAAACCAATCCTGTTACTTACAATTTAGGAGAAACTCCATCTAATATTGCCTTTACGATTGGAAATACTATTGGAGAAGATGAATTTGCCTTTTATGAAGGTCATTATGTCCTTGTAAGTAAGAAAAATGAGACTATTAGCAATGTAGCTCATTTAACAAATAAAAAAATTGGAATTGTAAATAGCAATTTGTCTTATGTAAGTGGTTTTTTAGACAATGATAATTTAACTATTCAAACATACAATAGTGAAGAAGATTTGTATGCTGCTTTTAAAGAACAAACAGATATACAATATATGATTGTTCCCCTATGTTTAAATATGGAAAATTTACTTAAAAATGATTACTCGGTTGCCTATCATTTTAGTGATATTCCTTACTACTATAAAATAAATATGAGCCAAAACAAAACTTTAGGATCTATTTTAAAAAAATACTTTACGAAATGGGAAGAAAATAAATTTCAAGATTCTTATAAAGACCATTTATTTAAATTATTTACGGAATCTTTAGGTATTTCTATAACCGAAGTCGATGCGATGCAAAGCATTTCTTATAATTATGGATTTATTAGCAATCCGCCTTATGAAATTTTATCTGGTGGAAATTATGGTGGAGTGATTGCACAATACTTAAAAGAGTTTATCGATTTTAGTGATACAGAAATTAAATTTACAAAATACAAAAATGTAAATAAATTTGGAGATGCGATTCAAAATGATAATGTAGATTTATATTTTGCTTTTTATAATATACCTAATAATAATTTTAATAATGTCCCATCTAATATTGCCATTAATTTTAGTATTTTAGCAGATAAAGAAGACGATTTGGTTGTAAAATCCTTAAAATCTTTAACTAATATGACGGCTTATGTAGAAGAAAATTCTAGCTTGTATGATTATTTAAAAGTAAATTCTAAAATCAACTTAAAAACCTATAAAAATGAAAAAGAATTGAAAAAACGTGTAAAAGACCAAGAAATTATTATTGTAGATAATAATGTGTATTATGCTAACCGTTTTGGAATTTTTAATGAGTATAGTGTTCGTTTTAGTGATGAGGTGGATACTAATTACAACTTTAAAATCGATACAAATGAAACATTTACAAAATTATTTACAAAGTTTATCAATATTAAAGACCCGGCAAAAACAGAATACAAAGGAATTTATAATTATGAATTAACTTTTAGAACAGGTACCATTACAGGAACGATTGCCAAATACTTTATGTATATTTTAATCGCTTTTGTCCTAATCTTCTTATATGTTTATAAATTAACAAAGAAAATTAAATTATCTAAAAAAATTAAAAAAGAAGATAAATTAAAATATATTGACCAATTGACTTCTTTAAAAAATAGAAATTATTTAAGTGAGAACTTAGAAAATTGGAGTCAAAATAAGATTTATCCACAATCTGTTGTGGTGATTGATTTAAATAACTTACAATATATCAACGATACAATGGGATATGAAAAAGGCGATGAACAAATCAAAGCTGCAGCTAATATTTTAGTAAAATCGCAACTTGACAATAGTGATATCATTCGTACAGATGGAAATGAATTTGTGATTTATTTAGTTGGTTATCAACAAAAACAACTTGCTAATTATATTCATAAATTAAATAAAGAGTTTAAGAAACTTCCTTATGAACAAGGAGCAGCTATTGGGTATAGTATGATTGAGGACGATATTAAATCTGTTGAAGATGCAATTAACGAAGCAGTAGAAGAAGTAAAAAAACAAAAAGAGAATAAAAAAGAGGGAAATGCATGATAAACCGATTCAAGGAGTTCTTAAAAAAAGTCTATAGTGTTATTACAAGACCGGAGATGGCAGTGCTTCCTGGACAGCTTGCCTTCTTCTTTGTTTTGTCTGTGGTTCCCATTGTAACTTTAATAACTTACGGAGCTTCTTTTTTACATTTATCGATGGATTTTATTACCAATTTTATTGGTAAAGCGTTTGGTGCGGATTTAGCTAGTTTAATTGCACCGATGGTTTCTGTAACAAATATTGATTTTCGCTTTTTTCTAACTTTAATTATAGGTTTTTATATTGCAAGCAATGGAGCTTCTTCTATTATTGTTACTTCTAATGCTATTTATGGAATTCCCGATTCTAGTTTTTTAAGAAGAAGAACGAAAGCTGTTATTATGACTTTTTTGATTGTAATTTTATTTTTATTTATTTTGATTGTTCCTGTTTTTGGAAAAAAGATTATCGAAGCTATAACATTCGTCAATATGAATGAACATATTACAAGTACTACAACTTTTACCTTTAATTTATTGAAAGGACCTATTACTTGGTTTATTATATTTTGTTTTATTAAAATACTTTATACTATGGCTCCAGATAGAAAGTTAGAGAGTATCTATGTCAATTATGGTGCAGCTTTTACAACGATTATGTGGATAATTGTTACTGCAGCTTATTCTTACTATATTAATCACTTTGCTAACTATGCCGTATTTTATGGAGGGCTTGCTAATATTGTGATGTTGATGCTTTGGGTTTATTTTTTGGCTACTATCTTCGTAATTGGTATGGCTCTTAACTATAAAGAAGAAGTCATAAAATTGGAAAAAACAGGTGCAATTAATATTATAAAAGAGTAAATACTAGATAATGTGTACAACAGGTATTACTTAGTACATAGATTTTTTTGATATCAAATTAATATTTAGGTATTAAACGATATTAAAAAGTAATACTTAAAAGGAACGATTTTGTTTTTGTTCCTTTTTGATTGTAGAAAAAGAGAAAACGTGCTATCCTTTTATAGGAGGGTTCTTATATGAGAACAGAATTTATTTCATTAAATTACATTGCTTTAGCGCTTATTGAAGCAAAATATAAATTTTTTAGAGAGGATTTTATTACAAGGCAAGAACTTAATCGTTTTAGAAGTTATATACAAAGATTTTTTAATGAAAATGGATTGATTGGCAATCGTTGGTAATGAATTAACTCGAGAAGACTTTGTAGTTGCAAATGGTGTAATTAAAGTAACTGAAAGATGTTGTTATGATTTGAAAACTTTGCTAACAAAGGCTGAGAATGTTTTAAGAGATACAAATTTAATTACTCAATTTTTTGTTCAATTGGAAAAGGAAAAATTAGAAACTTTAAAGCAAATTCAAATGGAAAATCCCAATCTCCTTATAAAAAGAAAAGCGTTGTCTTAATTGACAAATATTTTAAATACTTATATTATTAGTATGCACATTAAAAATACAAGGAGGTTTTGAATATGAAAATAAAGAGTGTAAGAAATGCAAAGAATGTATTAGCATGTATAATTGCGGTAGAGATACTTGCAATGCAATATTATGTTCCACCATTTAGAAGTGAAGATAGTTATGAGTTGGAACAATATATTTCAGAAGGAAGCAACGGACTTTCTAGAAAGTTATCTAAAAAGAAAAACAATCCAAATTTAAAATCTAAGAAATATACTTTTGAAGGATAAATAAAGTTAAAAATTTATTAAATAAACCAAATTATTATGGTAAACCAAGAGATTTTTAGTAAAAAATCTTTTTTTATGTTATAATACAAGTCAATTAGGAGGGGATTTTTATGCTAGTTTATGGTAAAAATGTCTTAAAAGATGTAGAAGTTAAGAAAATTAGAAGAGTATATTTAAATGAAAAATTTCACGATAAGGAGATTATTAACTATTTAGAAGAAAACCATATTCGTTATTTTTATCGTCCTAAAAGTCAACTTGATAAAATGGTAGACCGAAATCACCAAGGGATTGTGATTGATATGGATTCTTTTGAGTATTCTTCGTTTGAAAGTGTTTTAGGAGAAGATTTTATCGTAGCATTAGACCATTTAGAAGATGTGCATAACTTTGGAGCGATTATTCGTACTTGCGAAGCAGCAGGCGTAAAATCCATTTTAATACCGAAAGATAGAAGTGTAAGAGTAAACGATATTGCAATGAAAACAAGTGTGGGAGCTTTAGATAGAGTAAAAATTGTTTTGGTAAATAACTTGTGTGAAACGTTAAAAAAATTACAAAAAGAAAATTATTTTGTTTATTCTGCTTTTATGGATGGTGAAGACTATGAAATGGTTGACTATGCGGACAAAAAAATACTTGTGATTGGAAATGAAGGCAAGGGAGTTAGCAATATTGTGGAAAATATTACCGATGTAAAAGTTTCCATTCCGATGGTTGGAAAAGTAAATAGTTTAAATGCAAGTGTTGCCGCAGGTATTTTAATTTTTAAAATGAAGTAAGGAGGGTTAAAGTTTGAATTACGAAGAATATTCGGATGGAGAGTTGTATTCTTTAATTTGCGAGTCGGATGAAGATGCCAAAGATTTACTATTCGTGAAGTATAAGTATATTATTGATATTGTGATAAAGAAGTATGCTTTTTCTGCTATGAAGTATGGTTTTGAATACAAAGATTTGTATCAAGAAGCTTTAGTTGGTTTTTCAGATGCTTTGCAATCGTATCAAGAGGATAAGAATTCTTCTATGGCTACTTTTATTACCTTATGTGTGGATAGAAGACTGCAAAATACAATTCGAAAAGCAGGGCGTGTTAAAAATAAAGTATTACTTGAAAGTTTATCTTTAGACCATGTTTATGAAGAATATAATATTCCACTTAGGGAAGTCATTAGCGATAATAATCTTCATGACCCACTTACCAATATTACAAAAGACGAGGAATTTGATGAATTATTGGAATTTATTGAAAAATCTTTATCTTCTAGTGAATATGAAGTGTATAAGTTATTGATTGCAGGATTATCTTATAATGAAATTGCTAAAATTCTTGGGAAATCTCCCAAGCAAATTGATAATGCCATACAAAGAATTAAAAATAAGGTTAAAGAGATTTTGGATAATAGGGAAACGATTTAGAACTTGATTTTTATTTGATTTTGTATATAATTGGGGTAATTTTAAGAAAGGGAATCTTATATGGATACAGAAAGAACCTATTATGAGATTTTTTTAAAGATGATAACAGTCATATTGTATATGTAGAGGAAAAAACAATACATGTAAATCTTAGAAATTTGAATGATAGTTTGATACAAGAAAAACAAGCTTTACTTGAGATACAAATTTGTATGCGTGATGGTTATAAGACTAAAATCGTCGAAAAAGTCTTAGGAACAGCTAATGAGTATTTAGTTACAGGTAAAATATTTCGTTTACTATTCTAAATAATTTGCATAAAATAATTGCCGAAAACATATGTTAATCATTAGTTAAAATGATACCAATGACAATCATATAGGTAACAAACAAAGATAAACTTTGTTTGAAAGAAGATTATAGTTGATGAAATCTAAAAAGCAAGGGTAAAAATGAACTCAACTTCGTTTCGCCCTTGCTTTTAATCTTTCATCTCTTTCTTTTAAAACTTGTTCTAAAATTTTTTGATTTTCTATTTTTGTAATTCTTATTTTTTCTGATTTACTAATTCTATCGTAAAGAACTTGAACGTTATAAAATTTATCATAATATTTAACATAGATACTATGGTTTAGAATATTATCATAAACCATGATTTTGGTACCTTTAAACAATGGTTTTAATTCATCATTATTTGTAACTATTTTGTAATAGTGGTCTTTATAAGAAAACACACAACCATCCAATATAGTTCTTTCTTGACGTGTACATAGAATATATTCTAAATTTGTTTTTCCTAATTTAACAAATGCTTTTTCTTTCTCTTTAGGTTTATAAGCAAATTTTTTATTTAAGTACTTTTTATAATAGGAATTAAACCATTCATTGAGTTCACTATACGTTTTGATGTTAAATCTCTTAATATCATTTAATAATCTATTTTGAAGTGTTTTATTCATTCTTTCTACTTTTCCTTTGGCTTCTGGAGTTAAGGCAGCAATTTGGTTAATACCTAAATCTTTGCAAATACTACCAAAAGTAGTAGTTCCATCTTCTTTTCGCGGAATTAATACAGAATGTCTATCGGAATAGATATTTTCAGGAATGCCATACTTTGTAAGCAATAAATAAAGTAATCTTGTATATCCTTCCAAGCATTCAGTAAGCATGAACCAACCACAAAGTATTTCACCAGTGGCATCATCAATTGCTAAGTGAAGAGTGAATAGTTTTCCATTTGAAAACCAATCATGAGGAGTACCATCAATCATAATTAAGAATCCTCTTCTTGGTGAAGGTTCTCTTAAAGGATGAGCAATATAGTTTTTAGCAAATTCTTTATGTTTTATAGGTGAAATCCATCCTTGTTGTTTATATAAAGAATCATAAAATGAGTAACTTCTTGTTTTAAGATGATTTTCTTCAATTACTTTCTTCATCTTTGGATTAAAAATAACATCTTCATGATAAATGTCCATAAACTGTGATATACTAATCACTGGATATTGATTTTTAAAGTTTTTAATAAACTCAACCTCTTTGGTGGATGGAGAGTTATTTGAAGGTTTAGCAGTTAAACCATGAACTAAAATAGAATCAATATCTTTTTCATTTAGTAACTTAGAAAATCTTATAATTTGAAGTTTTTTATAACCAGTCAAATTTGCTATTTGTAAATAAGAATAATTATTTAAACCATTTAATTTATCTTGAACAAGTTTTAATGCATATTCTTTGTTATGCATTTAAAAATATACCTCCTTATCGAGATATATTATACTTTATTATTGGTATCATTTTAACTAATTATAAATAGGTATCATTTCTAAAAAGGATTAACAAATT
>CAJUKB010000031.1 GCA_910587325.1 uncultured Bacilli bacterium
TCTTATTTTTCTTCTTTTTAAAATTTTTATTGACTTTTTTTATGCGGTTGCCCTATTTTGGTGCAACTTCTAATTGAAAAAGTGTTAATTCTTTGCTATGATTAAATAGTAAAATAATAGAGGGAAAAGAGGATGATTATGGCATTAAATAAATTAAAAAAATTATTTTCCGATGAAGAAGATAATTTGGTAGGTACAGAAGATGAGTATTATGCAGTTAGTGAAGATGAAGCCTTAAAAGAAGCTGATAAAACCGGAAATAAAATGATTTTAATGGAACCTCGTGCTTATTCGGAAAGTCAGCAAATTGCAGACCATTTGAAAAACAGGAATACAGTAGTAGTAAACTTAAAAAGAGTAACGGCAGCTCAAGCCAAAAGAATTATTGATTTCTTAAGTGGCTGTGTATATTCTATAGGGGGAAAAATGCAAAATATTGGAGTAGGAATTTATTTATGTACTCCTAAGAATGTAAATATTCAAGGGAAAATATCAAACGATACAGAAAAAACAAAAAATAATGACGATTCAGAGATAGAGTGGTAAAATAAAAAGCTACGAAAGAAATGGATTTGAGGTGAGGTATGAGGAAGTTTAGTACAAGCATGTTTGGATTTAAAAAACAAGAAGTACGTGATTTTGTAAAAGAATACACAATTGAATATGAAAATATGCTAAATAAATTAAAAAAGCAAGACATTGAAATTGAAAACTTAAAAACCAACTTAACGAAATACCAAAACCTAGAAGAAACCTTAAATAAAACGATTTTAATAGCAGAAGACACCTCAAATCAAATTAAAAGGATGGCTCGTGAAGAAGGAAAGAATATTGTAGAAGAAGCCAAGAGAAATGGTTCAAGAATTATTAATGATGCACTTATTAAAGCGAATGAAATTGAAAGAGATGCAGAAGAGTTACAAAGACGTGTTGTAAACTTCAAAAGAAAATTTAAACAAGCCATTGAAACAGAAATAGAAGTAATTGATGAAATAGCAGACAAGTATTGATGCTATTTTTTTCATGTGTTATAATAGCTCGCGTGATGGATTATGGCTATTTTTACAGAAAAAACTAAAATTTTAGAGTTAAATAATAAAATCATTTGCACAGAAGAAAAAGAGATTTTAAATTATTTGTTGTGTGAAAAAATTGCTAGTACGATATACAAATTACAAACAGCTCATTTTATACCTGCTAAAATAGGATATAAAACCGGATTAGCTTCTTTAAATTTTCGCAAACCAGATGCAAAGTATTTCTATGCAAGTCAAGAATATTTTCCTTTTAGATCTCCTTATGATACTTTCGCTTTTTTAAAGAATTTTTTTCTATTTTTAGATTTGGAACCTTATCATAAATTAATTGATGATTTACTAAGGCTTATTAGCTTTCATATTTTTACCGGATTAAGAGATTTAATAGATTGTAACTTGCTATTTCAAAAAGAGATAGATGGTTTTTCCTTAGCACCACTTTATGATTTTGATTTTTCCTTTGAAAATGGCATATTAGAAAAATATCATTATAAATCAAGTATATGTATTTTTGATTTGCCTAGTGAAGATTTAATAAAGTTATTAGAGTTCTATCCTAATTTTAGAAAATATTTACTTTTTATGTTAGAGATAGATATGGGAAGTTTTTTAGAAGAAATAAAAGAGGAAAATGACTTGGAGATTGGTGAGTTATATCAGAATTATTATTTAAAGCAAGACAAAATAAAAAAAGGATTTCATAAGAAGCTTACATTTATAAATCCTTTTTGTTTTTTATAAATTCTTTAAGCATTTTAGTTAAAGCTCTTTTTTCAATCCTAGAAACATAACTACGAGAGATATTTAATTCCTTCGCAATTTCTTTTTGGGTTTTCTCTTTTTGGTTTAAAAGACCATATCTTTTTACAATGATTTCTTTTTCTCTTTCGTTTAATAAATTTAGATACATACTTAAATCTTTGATGTTGTCTTTTGTATGAACGATTTCAGCAAAATCAGTTGTACTATCTTTTAAAACATCAATTAAGTTAATTTCGTTGCCATCTTTGTCATAACCAATAGAATCATTTAAAGATACATCTGCTTCACGTTTTTTATTGCTTCTAAAGTACATTAAAATTTCATTTGCTGTCTTCACCAGTTGGAAAGGTATCATCTTTTATATTTCTTGCACCTATAAAGTTAATTGTAATATCCTCTCCATCCGTTGTTATAGAACTTACTAGGAGCTTTATTAAGTTTCTTTTGGTATTTAGGTCTAGATTATAAAATTCATTAAAATAGGTGTCTAAAACGTTTAATACAAGATCAGATGTATCTTTATCACTAATTTCATCATAGTTAGTATTGGTTAGATCTTTTATTTGCTTTTCAATCTTTATATTTTGTTCTTTTAAAGATTTAATTTCTTTAGAAACATCATCTAGCAGTTCAATATCTATATATTTAATTTTATCTAATAAAGAATTAATATCTTTTTCATTTTTTGAAAGAGATGATCTTAACGTTTTTAATTCTTCATTGTTTTTATATTCTTCTGTAAAAGTATTTTTAGAAATTTCTTTTAATGATTGATAAAATAGTGAAGTAGGATTAGCAAGTTCTTTTATTTTTTCCATTACCAAGTCATCTGCTTCCAATCCATTAATATTTTTACAATCACATTTTTGTTTTCTACTTTTTTCTTTTAACTCACACATATAATCAAATCTTCTTCTTCCGTCTTCACTAATGGTTTTGTTTTTTAATTTTGGACGCATGAAAGATCCACAATGAGAACATCTTAAAATCCCTGAAAGCAAAGCATTACTAGCAGATGGTTTTCTATAACGCATATCACTATTTTTAAGTAGTAGATCTTGAACTTCTACCCAGTCTTTACCTGTAATGTTTCCTTTATGTTTTCCAATAGAGATGATCCAATCTTCCACATCTCTTTTAATAACAATTTTATTTTTTCCTTTGTGTTCAGTTTTATTATATACCATTAAGCCATGACTTCCGTTAAAGTCTTTTTTTTCTGCGTAAATTTCTACATCAAACTTTTTAAAATATTCTAAAGTATCTTTATCAGCAATAGCATAAACAGGATTCGTTAAAATATTTTTTAAAGCCCAACGTGTAAAATATTTACCATTTTTAGTTTTAATATCATTTTGAATTGTATAAGTTTCTAATTTTGTTAACGATTTTAACTCTAACATTTTTTTAAATAGAGTAATCACGATCGGCATTTCGTCATTATCGGTTAATTTAAATAACTTTCTTTTTTTACCATCTATGGTTATTTTTTCTATTTGTTCAGAATCAAAACCTGTAGGGGTATTCCCACCAAGCCAACGTCCTGTTTTAGCAAGATCTATCATATTATCACGGATTCGTTCTGCAGTTGTATCACGTTCTAATTGTGCAAAAACAGAACTCATAAACATCATAGCACGTCCACTAGGGGTTATACTTTCTATATTTTCGGTAGCTGATAAGAATACCACTCCGTAATTATCAAGCTCCGTTACTAAATTACTAAAATCTGTTACGTTACGACTAATTCGATCTAGTCTATAAAAAGCTATTACTTTAATTTTATTGTCTCTTATATCTTTTAACATATTTTGAAAAGCAGGACGATTCATGTTATAACCAGTAAAGCCCTCATCTTCATAAACAATCATATCATTATCTAAATCAATATCAGGAAATTGAAAAGCAATTTTTTTCTTACACATTTCAATCTGATTCTTGGTACTTTCTCCTTTACCTGTATATTTTGATTTTCTAGAGTAGATTGCTATTTTACGATCATCTTTTTTCTTACTTGTACTTTGCATATTCCAAAATCCTTTCCAACACGTATTAATTTAATATAGTATATCACAAATTTAAAATAATAGATATAGTTAAACAAAATAAAAAAGACTTTGAAAGTCAATTTTATTCTAGGTTTGATATTTTCCATGTATTATTATCTTTTTTGATTGTTGCGTTTAATACTATAAATTTTGTTTCTGTACCCCCAGTACAAAGAAGTCCAGCAATACATTTTGCGTCAATTTCATAATCCATACTTACTTCTATTTTTAACTCATTATCACTTATATAATCCCTTATAGAATATTTTAAAGAATCATCTTTTAAATTTTTAAATGTATAACTCTTATGTGAATCTTGCCAACTCTTTTTTAATTTATTAGTTGGTAATTCAAAATCATTATTTATAAAATACTCACTAATTGCACTTTTATTATTATCAATAAATCCAACCTGTATTATATCTTTAAATATAGGTTTAATAATTTCATCTAACTCCTTTACAAATTCCTCTTTAAAGTTGGAAGTATTAAGGTCTTCATAGATAAATTCATCATAATTTCTATCACTTTCAAATTTCCAATCTTTTAATAATTCATTTGTTGCTAAATATTGATAGTAAACATTTTTAAAAGCATTAAATTTATATGTAGCTTTGTTATCATCTATTCTAGGATCTGATAGCTCTATACCATCTACACTAACTTTTGATGATTTATATGCTGTAATAGTTCTTTCTTCGTATAGATTATCTATATAAACTTTATTTGACTTTTTATCTACTTCTATATTCATAGAATCATTTTCATTAATGGTTAATTTATAATAAATTTTATTATCATCTTCACTTGATTTCATTGGTTTGCATGATGTAATTGTTTTTTTATTTTCTTTCATTTTTTTAACTAGTAATTCTTTAGCTTCCTCTTTTTTATTAGTAAGCAATTTTTCATTAGGAAAATAGGCAATATCAATCATATCTCCGTAATTTTCTTTAATTAATATATCACAATATTGTTCTGCAACTTTATCTGTCTTATTTCCACAACCTGTTAACATGAAAGCCATTAAAATGGCTAAACTTAAATATTTTATTTTCTTCATTTTTTTTAATTCCTTTCTTATTATAAGCTAGATGTATTAATTGTACGATCTGAATTTGTACTAATTAATTGGTATACATTTAAGGTAGCATAGTCTTTATCATAACTATCTACAAATAACATTTCAGTAGTTGACTTATCACAATCATCTTTACACCACATGCTAGACACCTTTATCTTTGTTTTTTCTCCTGATTTTAAGCTTATGGTTTCTTTTCCCCTAATTGCAAATGATCTCCCATTAGAATCTTTTAAGAAGAGTATATAACCAATATTATCGATGGTTTCTTTTGATGTATTTTTTATAGTAAATTCGTATTCCACATCTCCAGCAAGTGTTTTATTATTATTTACTTTATTTTCTTTATGTTTTAATTTAATTCCACTAACAGAAACTTTATCAAAATTTTTCACTTCGTTAAATGTATAATAATTGTATTCTGCTGATGTAGGATGTACTACATTAGCCAAAACGACTTTTTCACTACTGCCACTACTTAATAGAGTAATGCCAGCAATTCCGATAATTGCAATAGCTCCACCAATTACAACTTTTTTTACTCCAATTTTTATAACTTGATCTTTTATTTTTTTTACAATTTCTTTTCCTTTTTCTAATAAATTATCCATATTATTTTACCTCATTTCCTTTTTTTAATCTTTTTGATAAGCACTTTCACATGATATGTCAGTGCATTTCATCACCCTAATTTTAGATTGATCTAAATTAGAAATACCTGTCAATCCTTGTATTTTACCTTTATCATCTACATTAGTGGGATATATATAATATCCACTTTCAATGTCATAGCCAGTTTCAGTCTTTCCTGTACCAGTAATTATATAATAAGATCCATCATCCTGTTTTTTAACACTTTGGTATTTTTGTGTACTCCATTTTGTAGTAAATGTTCCATCTTTACTTATAGTTAAAGAACTATTTGAATAAGTACCAACATAACAAGAAAAATCTCCATTTAATAATTGTTCCTCACATTTATCTTTTATTTTTCCCTCTAATGTTATAATCGGTATTTTCTTTTCATAGGTAGCTTCTGCTTTAGCTATTTCTAATTTCCATATATGAAAGTTAGCATATAATCCAGCACTTACAAAAGTACCTATTTCCATTTTCCCGTCTAGTTCATCTTGATTATTAGATTTTATATAATTTAGTTGTCCATCTGTATATAAACCAACTGGAGCTTTTATACCTGCTTCCATTACTCCCAAAAAACTAATATTAACTTTTGGATCTAAACCAATTTTTGCTTCTGCTTTTCCTAAAATATCGTAAGAACTATCTTTAACACTTAAATCAAAATCTTTATAGAATCCTTTATTGTTATGTCCGAATAGAATATTGATATTACTTTTCATAGTTATAGATGATTTTAAAGCAAGTTCTAACTCTTTTAATAAATCTAATTCAAGATTCACAGTAAGTCCAAAAATAGGAGTAGGAATTATATGTTTTCCAAGTGTATCTTCTTCTTTAGAAGAATCCATTTTTAAATCTTCTAATTTTTCACGAGCAAGTGTTATATTTACTTCTTCATTATCATTAATTTCACTTTCAAATAATTTAAAGTCATCATCAATAGGATTAATATTAAAATCTGTATTTATATCTATATCAAGACTAGCACCTACATCATGTTTAAAGAAAGTTATATCACTATGGGCTTTTAATCTAATAATAAATTCAACATCTAATTTCATATCATGATTTTCTAAAGTATCCTTAAAAATTGATTTTTCACCATGATTCAAGTTAATACTAACTAAAACTTTAGCACTTCCATCTTTTTGAGATTCTACTTTAACATTAAAAATATCTTCGGCATAAACATTAGGAATGATATTATCTAATATTCCATCTCTTGCTATTGCAACTTTAATATAGTCTTTTAATTCTTCATTGGTTATAAAATCATTTAATTTTAAATTAAATTCTCCGTATATATCTAATTCTTTAAATAATTCCTCTAGAGTAGGAGCATTTGTTTTAATAGTATATAGATCATTTTCTTTATTTATATTATTTACCTTAAAAGCTATTACTTGATTTTCATTTTGATAATATAAAATATCATCTTTTTTAAATTCTTTATTAGATGTAATTGTATAATAATTGTCATCAATTTTAACACTTGTAATAATATCTTTATCTACTTTAATAACATTATCATTTAATACTTGCGTATTTGAATTTGGTCTAACGATTGTAAAATACAAAGTCTTAATATCTTTTAATTTTTCATCTGTGAAAGTTGCATTCTCTAAAGTGATTTTATATGTTTTTCCTGCTTCATAATTTTTATTAGAAGCTATTACATAATCATTTTTCTTTTTACTTATTTTTGTTTGAATTTCTTGTTCTTCTTCATCAACAATTTTATATTTTATTTCTTCATCTTGACTAGATACATTAAATTTAATATCAGCATTAGCTTTCATTAAATAATAATCTCCATTATCATATTGTACTAAATAATCACTAGAATCCGTTATTTTTAATGTTTCTCCAACAATAAATTCATCATTTTTATTATTTACAAAATAGTAGATCAGACCACCAGCAATAAGTAATATTAAAATAATAATAGGAATAACAAATTTTTTATTTTTCATGTTTTTAAGTACATGGTTTCTAACTTGCTTTTTCATTAGTATTTTCTCCTACGTCTTTCTTCATCTATATATTTCTGTACATCATTCATACTTTTAGCTATTGCTTTAAAACTTTCACTATTTTCTTTTTCTCTTTGTTCTCGTTCTTGACGTTCTCTTTGTTTTTCTTTTGCTTCCTTTTCTAAAATTTTCTTTTTTTCTAATTCTAGCTCATATAATCTTTGACGTTCTAATTCTTGACTACATTCCTCTATATATAAATTTATACAATCTGTTAGATTATCACGTCTATTTGTTTCTAAATATTTAATAAATCTCTCTATTGCGTCTTGAGTTTGATAATCATTATGTAATTCTTTTTTTGTGATTTTTTCTCTTTTTTTACTATTTTGATCAAGATTTTTTTCTAATTTTTCAATTAAAGTTGTAAGTTCATCTTTTCTTTGTTCATATATTTTTTTATTTTCAGCAATCACATTATCTTTAGTAGCCATATATCTAATATAGTCTATAAGATACCAAATAAGACATATAGGCAAACATACTATTAATGATAAAAACATTCCAAATAAACAAGCTATTACAGAATTCAAATAATAATTAATAGGTAAAATTTTAAATATATTTAATAAGATTAAAATTCCAACTAGAGATAATATTGTTTTTAATATGCTATCAATTTTCTTATAGATGAAAATAGCTATAATGGATACTAATATAGATATTGGTACGTATAAGGTCATTGGTACGTTATAACCTAAAGGATGGAATAACTTTAATACTAGAATTAAAGTAAGTATAGATATTAATATATAAACAATTTTTAAGATAAGATTATTACCTATGAATTCAAAAATTCCATTAAATCTATATACTTTTGGCTTCAGTAAAGCTAATTCTTTTGATAAATTAGATTTTTGATCTTGCCAGTTATCTCTTTCAATCACTAATTCCTTTAATGATTTTAAATTTTTTATTAGTTTTTCTTTGGTATTCCCCATAAATAAAAGCCACACTCCTTAACAATAAACGTTTCTATTTAAGTATAGCATATTTTTGTCAAAAAAGACACCTATTATAGAACTTTTGCCTATAATATACATATTAAAAACATCTACTATAAATGAGAAAATATATATAGGTGGTGATAATATGAATTTTAGCCCTGAAGATGACAGATATATTTACGAATTAGTCAGTAAGAATATAAAGTATTTTAGACTTCATAATAATAGTAAATATAGCTCGTATGGGAAAATGACACAAGAACAGCTTGCAGAAAAATGTGATTTAAGTCATAGTCTAATTAGTAATATAGAGTCTTCTAAAGTTCAACAATCTTTTAGTATCGCCGTACTATATAGAATCTCTCGTGTCCTAGAAATAGACATTAAAGAGTTTTTTGTTGATCGTAAACTTTAATATATATTAATGTTTATATAGAATATGATTTTAAATTTCGTCAAAACTGCAAAAAACTATGGATTCAATAAATAGATTCCATATCTTTTTAAATATACCAAAACTTTCTTAATATATACCTTTTTTATAAATTTATTTACCATTATAGGTTATGTTATCATTTATTTGTCAACGAAATACTAGTTAATTGTTGAAAAATAAAAATTGAAAGGACATGGTATTATGAGTAGAATGATTTCTAAAGAACAACAAATAGAAGAAGCAAAAGAAAGATTAAGGAGACTATCTAAAAAATTCAATTTAAATCCTGTTATCTTAAATGATTTTGAGCAAGGAAAAATAAAGGTATTTAGAAATAATGAATTGATTGATCTTGATTCAATGCCTGAATACAAAAAATTGGTTGCTGATTTTGAAGAAGAGTATAATCACGTTGTCTTTTATTGTATAGAGGAAAAATATAGTTTTGGTAGATGCTTATCTTTGTTATGTGTAGGAGATATAAAAATATATTGGAAAACAGAGAGATTGTTCCATTATGGATATGATTTTAAATATGAAGATATATATATGATTTCTACATATACATATAATTTAGATGATCCTGATTGCTCTGAATTTGGAGATATTCGTATTGCTAGTAAAAATGGTTGTTTGATTAGAATATAGTAAAAAATCATAGATTTCAAAAGTCTATGATTTTTTTTGATCAATTATTAATCTATTTTGGTGCAATTATATTTTGCTTGTTTAGGAGATGGAGATAGAAATAATTTAGCATATTTTTCTTTTAATTGTTCAAGTTCAAAACTAAATGCTTCTTGTGATATTTCTCCATTTTCTTTTTTTCGTTCTAATAATTTTTTATGATGAAAGTATTCTAGTAAATATTCATTTATAGAAAAATTTAATACTAGTAATGGATCTTCTTCATTATCTGCTAGTGGGAATTCAATATTAGAAATTTGTTCAAATGCTAATTCAGACATTATTTCATTTTCATTCATATAATCACTTATTCCAAATAAATAATCCAAACTAACTTCATGTTTTTTAGCTATTTTCAAAGCTTTATCTAATGTTAACCCACAACTACCTTTTTCAATAGCTCTTAATGTTTCATCACTAAAACCATCAATTTCATCTAAAAATTCACCAACACTTAACCCTAATTTTTTTCGTAAATCTCTCACTCGGTTTTTAGAAATATTCTTTACTTCATGATTTTGGCTATCGACATTTACCTTTTTATCCTCATCATCACTAAATATTTCTTGTATGCTTTCTGTCCTTTTAACCTCTAACATATAATTACCTCTCATTTAAATATAAATAACAAAACTTTTTCAATAAGTACCTATTTTTACAAATATATTTACCATATAACTTTATTGTAAAATATAGTTATCAAGCCGAAGATATAGGCCTATAAAAAGCTTGATTTCAAGGTATATTATACTACATTTTATAAGACTTAACAATTACCTTGAGAGAAAATGGGAAAATTCAAATAAAGTCGTTTAGGTTATATTAACTTGATCCCGACAAGGTAAGCTAAACGCAAGAAAGGATCATACAAGTTATGAAGATCGATTTACCATGTAGATTAGAAGAACGCGTAAGTGAAAAAACAGGTAATCCATATATTGTAGTTGTGATTCAATTAACTCCAACGTATGAAAAGAAATTATTTCTTGAACCTGCTGAAATTGAACTTGCAATTATGACTTATGGAAATAATCATAGTCAAAAAATTAAAATGTCTAATAATCAATAATTAAATATTTATAGTAAGGGTGCGTAAGACGTCAAGTCTTACGTGCCCCATGCTATAAGTATAGTATTACCTTATAGCATTTATTGTATCAAATGTAGCAATATTTAAAAATTTTTGTAAAGGAGTGATCATTATAGCTAAACAAATAAAGAAAGATAGTCAAGCAAGAAGCTATCAAATTACACAAAATAATCCTAGTAAATATAATATTACTAGAGAAAGTTTTAAGGAAACTATATTAAAATTTAAACCTATTTATTATTGTATTTCGGAAGAAATAGGAATTAAAGAAAAAACTCCACATTACCATGCTTATTTTAAGTGTTCTAGTCCAGTAAGGTTTTCTACCTGTAAGAAACGATTTAAATATGCCCATATAGAACAAGCTCTTGGAAGTGCCACTGATAATCGTAATTATCTTATGAAAACAGATAAATACATAGATAAAAATGAAACTTTAATTGATTTTGAAGAAGCTGGAGAGATCCCACAAACTACAAAAGAAAAAAGGTTATCGGAAAAAGCAGAAGTGCTTCAAAAAATAAAGGATGGGAAAACCAATTTAGAAATTATAGAAGAAAATGAAAATTTATTATTTCATTTAAAAGATATAGAGAATATTAGACAAGAATATCTAAAAGAAAAATATTCAACTGAATTTAGGGATGTTTGCTGTACCTTTATATACGGAGCTACAGAAACCTATAAGACAACTTATGTATATGAAAAGTACAACGCAAAAGATATTTTTAGGATCTATAATTATCAAAATTTAAATTCATTATGGGATGGCTATACGGGACAATCTGTAATCCTATTTGATGAATTTAAAGGTCAGATACCTATTGAATTAATGCTGATATTAACGGATCGATTTCCAGTGCTAAATTTAAACGCAAGGTACAATAATAAAATAGCCATGTACAGCCAAATTTATTATTGCACGAACGAATGTTTTGATAATATTTATGCTTATGAGAAAGTCATGCACCCTGCAACATATAAAGCATGGGAAAGAAGAATCCATAATATATACGAATTTAGGAAAAATCCTGATGGATCTCCTAATGTTATAGTTCATAAAGAAACGAAAAAGGAGGGATTTTCTAATGAACGAAACGAGGAAAATAAAGAAGAAAAAGATCAGACTATCTGATGTATATAGAAAACTAGAAACAATGTATCAACAAGTTCGTCATAATTGGAAAGCTTATATTGTAAAAATTATTGTATTAATACTACTAACAATAATTTTAATAATATTTAACTTAAATTTAGATTCTATTCCTTATATTAATAGGATCACTTTCTATCTTCCGTTATTAGATAATCTAATAGGAATTAAAATAAATTTATTTTATGTTGTTATTTATATACTATCAACGATTCCAATTATAGTGATATGTAAATCATTTTTTAAATCAATGAAATATGAAAATAAAGATGAACAATTAGCAAAAGCATTAATGCCTAATGCTAGTGAAGAAAAAAGAGAAGAATTATCTTCTAAAACAATTGTAATGTATCCTAATCCTTATAATAAAGATAATGAATATTGGATGCTTTATAAAAATAGTGTTCCTTATAATGTTATTTTTGAAAAAAAGGAACTAATACAAAATTTTTTAGATGGTCAATATGTAAAAGGAACTAAAAATTATGGTTCTAACAAAGCATTAATTAATTTGAGCAAAACAGATCCATCTAATCCTAAACCTATTAATTGGGATGATAAATTTCTTATTTCTTATAAAGGTGGTAGTCCAATATTTAATCTTGGAATTACCAATTTTGATGAACCATTTTATTGGGATACTAAAAAACTAATACATGAAAAACTTGGGGGAACAACAGGTGCTGGGAAAACAATAGTTCAAAAATCAATTTGCTATCAAGCACTTATGCAAAATTGTGAGCTTTTTATCTATGATGGAAAACAGATTGATTATACAGGAATATGGAAAAGATTAAAAAATTGCACAATTGTTAATAGTATGAAAGGATTTCAAAATATGGTTAAAATGGTATATGAAATTCATTTGATTAGAAATAAAGAGTTTAAATTTCCATTTTATAATATAGATAATTTTAATAGATTTAAAAAACCAATTCAACCAAGAAAGCATATTTTTCTTGTTATAGAAGAAGCTGCTGATATATTTGACATTGATATTAAAGCTTTATCAAAAGATGAAAAAAGTGAGTATTTAAATTGTATTGAAATTTTAAAAGAAATAGCTCGTAAAGGACGTGCAACAGGATGTCATCTGTGCGTAAATAGTCAACGTCTTTCGGCTGATATTATACCACCTCAAATAAATTCATGCCTCAAATTCAAATTTTGTGGCTTTGCTGATAATATTTTATCTAATATTATGGTAGAAAATACTGACGCACACGATCTATTAAAGGATGGTGTTGCTGGTATGTTTGTAGATGGAAACCATAATGTTGTACAAACCTATTATATAGATAGTGAAATAGAACAAGCTATTTTAAAACCTTTTGAAATTACAAGAAAAACAATGTCTGATATTCATGCAAGATATGATATTGGAGAAGAAGAACTTGAAATTGACGGAGATAAATTTGTAAAAGATTATGTAGAAGATAAAGAAGCAGAAGATCCTAACTATTTTAAAGTTAGAAAAGATAAATAGAATTAACCTTAATAAAATTCATATATTTTACTATAGGAGGTGTTTGCTTGAAAGTCTTTGTCAATTTACCACAAACACCTGAGGAAAGGAAAGTATTAGCAAATGGTGTAGCTAGATTCCATGCAACACTTATGCTAGAAAAAATAAAAAAATTAAATATCAATGATTCTTCTAAAGAAAAAGTTTTAAATTTAGTTTTAGATCATTTTAAAGAAGAATCAAAAAAAGAATGTATAAGTGATTAGCTCATACATTTTTTTAGCTTATTATATTTTTCACGTGAAATATGACAATTCCCATTTTCCCATCTACGAACAGAAGTATCTGAAACTTGGAGCATATCTGCAAATCTTACTAAAGACAGATTCATCTGTTTCCTTATGGATTTAATTTTTTCACAAGGATCATTTAAAAGAAAATTTATATAATCGTCATTAATTATCAGTTTATCTTCGATTTCAAGTTCTTTGATAACAGATTCTAATAATTTTATATCTACTAGCTTCATATCTCTATTTTCTATATGAAATAATGCTTCTCGTGTAACTCCTAGCTTCTTGCATAAATCTTCTTGTTTTATATCTTGTAATACACGATAATACTTTATTTGTTCTCCAATCGTGCTAAACTCATTAATTGGCTTTAGTTTTCTTCTAGTATTTGTTTTAATGGTTATTTCTGTTTGGATGGTATCTCTTAATTTGTAAAAAAGATCACTAATTCCTACACAACTTTCCAATAGGTGAATATTGCATTTTCAATACAACGAGCGGCATAGGTGGTGATTTTTGTTTTTTTAGAATCGTTATACGAATCAATTCCTTTGATTAGCCCGATGGTACCTATACTAATTAAGTCATCTTGACTCATGGTTTTGCTTTCAAACTTTTTTACAATGTGCGCAACAAGACGTAAGTTTCTTTCAATTAAAGTATTTCGAGCGTCCTTGTCGCCGTTTTGCATTTTCTCTATCGCGATACGTTCTTCTTCCTCGTTTAATGGTTCAGGGAATACATTATTAGAATAACTTCCCGTAAAAAAAAGCATATCTTTAATCAAATTTAAAATAGTAAAAAACATATTACACTTCCTTAGTAAAGTATAGATATTTTTTTGACTATTTATGATAAAAAATATATAATAGGGGTGTTAGTTAGTGATTTAGAAAGAGATAATCAAAATAAATAACAAAAAAATTTTAGAAAAAGTAAAAAATATGACTGTAGATGAGCAGAGGAATTTATCTTATGAATAAATTTGTGATATGGTAAATGTCCTTACTGCTGATGAAATTATTGAGTTAAGCAATGTGATTGGGTATCCGGTATTTACAAGACTTTGTATGGGAGAATTGAAACATAAGTTTGTTTTGTTACAAGATGGAGTTGCTGCTATTATTGTAAATGAAAAGGTACAAATTTTAATTAAACCATAGAATATCATCATGTAACCCCTTTAATGGAAATATCTTTAAAAGAAAACGTAGATGCAAATTTAGTATATGCCTTAGGAAATGAGGAGTTAAAAAGAAAATTACTGATTGGCATTTTTAATATAAAAGACCAGAATAAAACAAAGTTGCATATTTTGATTGAATTTTTAAAGTATCCTGATATAGAAAAGCAGTTATTAGATGAAAATTCCTTTTATTATCAATTATTAATTAACGCGTTGTGCTAGTTGAAAGATAAAATAGCAGAAATATGAGTAGAATTATT
>CAJUKB010000032.1 GCA_910587325.1 uncultured Bacilli bacterium
CTTTGTTTGTTACCTATATGATTGTCATTGGTATCATTTTAACTAATGATTAACAGTTTTATAGATAAATTCCACATGCCAATTTTTGTAATCATTTATAAGTGTTCTATAAAAATATAGCGTTCTTTTCCACTTAAATCCTTTTCACAAGTGATGTTGGCAGTAGAAAATTTCTTTCTACATAGTGCAAAAATTGCTTCCTTTTGCGTTTCTCCTATTTCAAAAGCAATCAATTTTGGTTTGTTTTTTATTTGTTCTAGTATTTTTGTATAAAAGAAGAGTCCATTATCTTCAGCATATAAAGCAATTTGTGGTTCAAAACGAACAGAGTTATCTACAATTTCTTCTTTACTTATGTAGGGTGGATTGGAAATAATAATGTCAAATTCCTGAATTAAAGGCTCTTTTAATATATCTAATCGTTCAAAATGAACGGTTGTATTGTTTTTTTGGCTGTTTTCTTTTGCAACTTGTAAGGCATCTTTGGATATATCAATTCCTAAACATTTAAAATTTGTATTTTTGGCTATGGCAATGGCAATACATCCACTGCCTGTACAAATATCAAGCATATTAAGTTCCTCTTGCCTAAAACTACTTACTTTTTTTAGGACTTTTTCCACTAAATATTCTGTTTCAAATCTAGGTATTAGAACGTTTTCGTTTACATCAATTGTTACATTTAAAAAATCGACATTTCCCAGTATATATTGAATAGGGTAGTCGTTTTCTACTTTTTTTATTAGTTCTTCATAATCATTCGGATACTTTTCTTGTAATAGTTTTCTATCTAACTCAGTTAGGGTTCTTTTCCTAAACATTATTCGCCCTCTAGTTTTCTTCTTTGGTCTTCCGTAATTAAGGCGGCAATAATAGGTTCTAAACTTCCATCCATAACTCTATCTAGTTCCATAATAGAAAAGTTAATACGATGGTCTGTGACACGATTTTGTGGATAGTTATAAGTTCTTATTTTTTCAGAACGGTCTCCTGTTCCAACTTTGCTTTTACGTTCCTCTGTTAATTCACTATTTTTTTGTTGTTCTAAATTGTCATAGATTTTAGCTTTTAATATAGACATCGCTTGTTCTTTATTTTTCATTTGGCTTCGTTCATTTTGGCAAGTTACGACCGTATTGGTAGGCAAGTGAGTAATTCGGACAGCAGAGTTTGAAGTATTAACGGATTGTCCTCCTGCTCCACTTGAATGATAAACGTCTATTTTCAAATCACTTTCTTTAATTTCAATATCTACATCTTCTACTTCAGGCATAACAACTACGGTTGCAGTAGAGGTATGTACTCTTCCTTGTGATTCTGTTTCCGGTACTCTTTGTACACGATGAGCGCCACTTTCATATTTTAGTTTAGAATATACATTGTTCCCTTTAATCATACATTCTACTTGAGAAAATCCTCCACTAGACCCCGGAATTTCGTTAGTTACTTCTATTTTCCAACCATTTTTTTCCGCATAATACGTGTACATTCTAAATAAGTCTCCCGCAAAAATATTTGCTTCATCTCCACCGGCTGCACCACGAATTTCCATAATCACATTTTTTCCATCATTTTCATCTTTTGGAATTAGCAAGATTTCTAGTTCACTTGAAATCTTAGCAAGTCTTTCATTTTGCTCTTCTAACTCCATTTCTGCCATTTCACGAAGTTCAATATCGTTCATTAAAATTTTTGCTTCTACAATTTTTTCGTTGGCATCTTTGTATTCGTCATACTTTTTTACAAGTCCCTCTAAATCGCTTCGTTCCTTAGAAAGTTTGCTTACTTTTTTAAAGTCTTGCATCACTTCTGGTTCCATAAGTTCACTTTCTATTTCATGATATCTTTTTAAAATGGCTTTTAATCTTTCTTCCATAAGCTATTACCTCTTTCTATAAATTAGATAACTTTTTATAACTAATAATAGATGTTCTTATTGCATTAACGGATGAAATTGCGGCTCTCTACTCAACATCTTATCATTTGCTATTCTGTGCCTTATTGCCGCATGAAGCTTAGACATATATCTATTAAACTCTATTTTAGATATTTCATATAAAACATAAAAATCGATCATAGAAAGACTTAACGTACATTCTTCGTTTTTCATTTCTTCTATTTTTTTTTCTAATTCTTTATCAGGCAATTGAGACAAACGTTCTATTTCTAATTTTGCATATTCTTTCTCTTCTTGAGATAATTTATCAAACATTAATTCTTCTATAGTATTTTTTTCTAAATAGGTTATTGTTTCTATATATTCATCAAAATCAAAATCCGTTTCATATTTTTTAATTAATTGTGATATTCTTGTTCTTTCTTGATACTTTATTAATATTTGTAATTCTTCTAAAGAAAGAGTAGAAGTGTTTTTAGAAGACAAAGCTTGCATTAATTCTTTTTCAAACTTTGGTTCATAATCTAACCATTTTAACCATACTGCTACAGTAATTCTAAATTCCATACCAGTTTTAATTTCTAACGCTGGTTTTATTCCTTCTTCTTCCCACAACTCTTTTATTAATCCTGTACCAAATTCCATATTTTCACTCCTTGCACTAATGCTATTTAATCATTTTTTGCTAGTATCGTCAAACTAAAATTTATTGTAAAAAGAAAAAGAATAGTTATAGCATGGAATCCTCATCGTCTTCATCACTAATTACAACTAAATCTTTTAAATCGTCTTCACTATCATCGTCATCTGTTTCCTCATAGAAAATTTCGTCTTCATCTGCTTCTTCTTCGTCCGCTTCTTCCACATCTTCTGCAACGATATCCTCTTCATCATCGTCAATGATTACATTTCCTGCATGACGTGTTCTTAAATCCCATGAACCATCATCTAGCATAATAAATCTTTTATCCAACGTTAACATTTCAAAAAAATCTCCTATTTTATCTTCTATTGTAGATTCTGATAAGTTAATTAATTTTCTAATTTCATTAAATAAGTCTATTATTTTCATTTTTTTCTTTTTTTCTGTAAGAATAGCAAATGCAATATCGTCATAAGACATATTTTCTAGTTCTTCTTTGCTTATATTTTTTAAATTCATAAATTTTCCTCCTACATTTTGGATGGGATTTCCATTACTAAAATGTCAAGTAAGTCTTTTATAATGTCTAAAGTTAGGGAAAGTAAGGTTATCCAATCTCTTTTTTTATCATTATCTTCTAAATTATTAATATGATTATTTTCATAAAATGCATTCACTAAAACACATATTTCATATAAATAATTTGCAATTACCGATGGCATCCTTGTTTTAAAGGCATAATTTAAGATTTCATCTAACTCTAAAATTTTTAATCTTAAACTTCGGTCGTGAACATTATATATTGTTTTTGATAAGTTGTCTACTAAAGATTCCTTATTTTTTATAATTTTTTTGGTTCTTACATAAGTATATAGAATATAAGGGCCTGTTTTACCGGTCGTTTTAGAGAATTTTTCAATATCAAAAATATATTCTTTTTCACGAGTGTTTTGTAAATCAGCGAATTTGATAATAGAACTTACAATTTTTTTTAAGTCATCTTTTTCATATTCTGTATTATGACTTTCATTATTTAAAAATATTTCTTTTGTTTCCTTAAATAATTCCTCTAATCTTGGCGTATTTCCAGCACGAGTTTTAAAAGGTTTGCCATCACCACCATTGATAGTTCCTAGTCCTAAAAATTCACAATCTATATTTTTTGTTTCTTCTATTTTTTTAGCAACACGAAATACTTGGGTGAAATGCAGGTTCTGGCGACTATCAGCGACATATAACACTTTGTCAGGTTGATAATCTTTTTGTCGTTGCCAAAGGGTTGCTAAATCAGTAGTTCCATAAAGGTAGGCACCATTGGATTTTTGGAATATTAGGGGAGGAATTTCAATTTTATCTGTTTCTTCTGCAACTTCTACAACTTTTGCTCCTTCACTTATCTTTAATAGTCCTTCTCTTTCTAAAGATTTTGTTACTTCAGGTACAAAAGCATAAGAATCGGATTCTCCTAGCCAAAGGTCAAAAGAAGCACCTAAGTAATCATACATTCTTTTAATGTCTTCTTTTGATATTTCTAGAATCTTTTTAAAATATTCTTGATATTCAACATGCCCATCTTGTAATTCTTTGGTAATATTTGCACAAATTTCTTTGATACTTGCATCTTCCTTGCAAAGACTACTAATTTTTGGATATAAAGTAGAAAGGATATCTAAAGTAATTTCATTTGATAAAATGTTTTCTTGTTTTAATCCATAAATGACTTGACCAATTTGTAATCCATAATCTCCTAGATGAACATCCGAAATCACTTCTTGGTTCATATATTTTAATAGACGTTTAATTGATTCACCGACTATTGCAGGCCTTAAGTGTCCTACATGAAGAGGTTTTGCAACATTTGCTCCTCCATAATCTATGACAATTTTTTCTTGTTTTGGTAGCGTAATGTTAAATTTATTTTCACTCGTCATTTTGTTTAAACATTCATTAATGTATGAATCGGTTAGAGTAAAGTTGATAAATCCAGGTCTTACACATTCTATTTTAGAAAACTTTGTTAATGCATCTTCATTTTTATTTAATTCTTCCGCTATTTTCAATCCGATATCATAAGGGGTTTGATGCAAACTTTTGGCAATTTCAAAAGTTCCATTGTATTGATAGTCACATAAATCCGGACGATTGGAAACTAATATCTCAGCATTAGTATCTTTATTAAATAAAGTTTGTATTATTTCTTTTAGTTCTTTATTCATTACAATCTATCCTTTCTTCTATAACGATTTTATTTCGTGCTTCATCTGTTTCAATAAAGTATTCTAGGATAATTTTATTCTGTAAAATTTCCATATTTGCTTCTTCAACACATACATCAAATGTAATTCCTTCTTGTTTTAATTCTACCTTACAACTCTTATTTTCTAAATTTAGGTAGAATATATACTCATTATTTTTGCGAAGAAGTGTTTTTTCTTCCATATTGATTGTTGTTTCATACTCTAACATATCAAAGATTAGTTTTTTATCACTCTTTATTTTATTTTTAAAAGTATCCTTATATATTTCTTCATTATTTTTATAAAAAAGACACATAAAACTTTTCCATTTCATTTTCTTTTCCTCTTTTTTTCTAGGTCATTATAACATAGGATATTAGGGTGTGCAACTTGTAAAATCATATGGTAATAAAATCAAATAAAAAGTTTTTTTAATAGAAGACTAATAATTACTTTTAGAATTGTATCCTTCAAAAACAATTTGTTGTGATAAACATTAAATCCATAGATTAATTAAAAAAAATTAGAAAATGTTATCAAAAAGGGCGAAGTTTCCATTTATATTTGCTATTTAAAAAATATAAGGAATGTTAAAATATTAATAGATAGGAGAATGTATGAAAATAGGAAACAAAATTTTTGAATTAAGAAAGAAAAATAATCTAATTTATTTGCTTATTTTATTTTTAAGCGTATTTATAGCACTCCATTTCATTACAAAAAAAGATTTTACCTCTAAATATCAAACTGAATTTACTTGTACTATCAACAATGAAAAACATTATATTAATGTAGATTTAGAAGATGTAAATATTATTTAACATACAACGATAGTGGGAATGGTGATATTATGAAATATCCTGCAGGAGATACTTTAGTTGATGTTTATGAAACACTTAAAACTTTCAAAAAAAGAAATCACCAAATCGCATTATATATAAGAATAGGGAGATGAATAAAATAAAAACAGATATAAATACAAATGATAAATTCTATACTTGTAGAAACGATAGAACTTTTAAAGAAGTTTTACTTAATGAAAAAAATGAAGAAATTTTAAAAAAGATTATTTATATAGAAGAAATATAACTTACCAATGTGATAATTATTCGCATAATACTTTAGTGGGAGAAAAATATACAGAAGATATGCAAATTATTCAAATTAATTTCACTTATGGACTAGGAAAAGAAGATAATGGATTGTAAGAAAATATTATATTCAACAATTTTTATCTCCATCCCAATCATTAGTTTCTCTTTGAAAATCTGGTTTTCTTAAAGCATTTAGAAAAAATGCCCTACTCTCCAGTTCAGATATGAAAATGGTGCTTTTATAGATTGTGATCTTATTCCATCATCAAATTCTACATTAAAATCATCTTTTTTTTGCAAATGCATCTAAAAATACTTTTTTTCATTTGTCTTTTTATCTTTCAAAATTTTTGTTTAAAATTTACTCAATTTATTAAGATTTGTTTATAAAAATTGTAGCATTTTTTACTACAATTTCCAATTAATCCTATAATAAAAGATACTTTCCTATGAAGTACCTTACTATTTATAGATTCTCGTTTTATATACCTCTGCATTGGAAATACATAACTTGGGTGACCAGCGTCCAAAACCACTTTTTTAGTCGCTCTTATAGACATGTTTTTCACCTCTACTATAAAATATGTTAAAAGCTCAATTTGATAACTTTAATTTAAGAAACACTACTTTCTTTATAGGGAGTTTCTAAAAATAAAAGTCATAAATTGACAAAATAAAAACAACTTCGTAAACTGTTGTTAATATGAAAAAAATACAGTAAGAAGTTGTTAATATGATTATACAAGAAAGAATAGAAAAAGGGTATAAAAATCAAATAGAAAACATAAAAAATGAAAAAAATCGTGAAGCTAAAATAAAACAAATTGGAGCTTTGGTATGTGATTTAGGCAGTAGAAGTATAAATGCAGTAGCAAAAGCAATAGAAAGTTGCTGGAGATATGTAAAAAAATGTTACTTACTAGTAAAAGAAAAGCTTCCTATAAAAAACAATAAACACAAATGTGGAAGGAAAACATTAATAGAAATTTATCCAGAATTAAAGGAAGATATCCAAAAGATAATAGAAGACCACTTATCAGTAGATCCAAGATTTAAAAGTGAAAAAAAAATATGTCAAATTATCAATCCAGAAAATAAAGAAACAACTTATAGAAACAGGAAAATATGAAGAAAAAAGTTTTGCAAATAGTTCTTTAAATCATTTAGTAAATGGGATGGGATATGGATTAAAGAAAGTGCAAAAGATAAAACCTCTTAAGAAGATAGAAGAAACAGATTTAATTTTTGAAAATGTACATAAAAAGAAAGAACAAGCATTGAAGGAGGAAACCACTGTATTAATATCTATAGATACTAAAGATAAAGTGTTAATTGGACCATTTTCAAGAGGTGGAAAAAATAGAATACAAATAAAAGCAGTAGATCACGAACTTACCAACGATTGCTTAATACCATTTGGAATATTAGATATCAAAACAAGTACACCTTATTTCTTTAATTTTAGAAGTAAGCCTACTAGTTTAGACTTAGTAGATTGTATAGAAGAATTCTTTAGAGAAGAATATGCAAATAGCAAACAAAATAAGTTAACAATCCTTTTAGATAATGGACCAGATAATAGTGGTATAAGGACAATATTCTTAAAAGGATTAGTAGAGATAAGCAAGAAATACAAGATAGAAATAGAACTTGTCTATTATCCACCCTATCATTCAAAATACAATCCTGTAGAAAGACTATGGGCAAGACTAGAAAATATTTGGAATGGTGATTTATTAGAAACAGTAGATATATGTATCAGTTATATGAAAAATCTAACTTGGAAAGATATAAAATCAGTAACTAAATTAAAAGAAGTAAAGCATGAAAAAGGTTTAACAGTAGATAAAAAGGAAATGATAGAATTAGAATTTCAACATATTTCTAGAAATGAAAAGTTAAAAAAATGGAGTCTTGTTATTACTCCATAAATTGTGACTTTTATTTTTAGAAACTCCCTATATCAAATTAATTATAACTTTCTAATAAATTTTCTTTTGTTTCTTTATTATTTAATGCCCAAACACCATTTTTAACATTTCTAAATAAATCCATCTTATGATTATAGAATTTAGAAGTACTACAATAACGTTGTAATGTTGCTCTAATTGTTGCTTCCACATTTTTATTATTAAAAAAATTAGAATAATCCTTACTAATAATATCTTGAATTTTATTATATAAATCTTTTAGTGATGCTTCTCCACCTAGAAAAAGCAAAGCACTATAAATAATATTAACCCAATAGGAGCGATCTTGCAAAAATTCATCATTCAAATTTTTATTCTCAACTAATATAGAATTTTCTGCCACTTCTAATTCTAGAGAAGGCTCATTCCCTAATAGTCTTATGGCATCTGAAATAAAATTAACTATTTCTAAATCTTTGCCTGTTTTTAATTTATATTCTTCTTTTAAAAAGGCAAAATTTTCCTCAAAAGTGCTATCACGAGTGACAATAATTAAATCATTTGTACAATATTCTAAAATAGTTTCCCAAATAATTTCATCACCACAAGTATACTTATTACTAACGGGAGGATTTCCTATATATTTTCTCTTTATTGCTTTATTAATAATAGTATCTGTTCTATTGTAAGTAGTATTACATACTATTTCATAAAGATTATTTACTGGATCCTTATCTATATTTAAAATTAATTCTTTACTTTTTTCTATCATAATTTCAATCGACTTATTTGCTGCTTTTATATTTTGAATATAGTTGTCATATTCATCTAAAGTGGATAAAAAATTACTATCAAAAACTGGATTTATTTGTTTTTTTAAAATTTCAATAAAATCATGAATAGTCTTATCTCTATTTCTTTTAAATTCATCTCGAGATTGCATTGTATTTATTAAGAACTTTTGGTATTTCTCAAATTCAGGTTTTAAAGCAAGAATACTATCGTTCTTATTGCAACGATAAAAGTCCAAAAAAATATTTGTATCTATAAAGATTTTGTACATACCACTATCACCTTCTTTAAATTTTTAAGTATGTATCCTATTTTATAGAATATTTCACAATATAGCAAGAAAAATAAATTATTATTTTTTCTAAACATTTAAATTACAAAAAAACAGCCTAACTCGCTGCTTTTGATAAATGAATATTCGTTGTTTTAAGTTCACTTCCACGATAATAACTTATACTTACTGTATCTCCCACATTGTGTTTATATAATTGATATTTTAAGAAAGCTAAGCTTGTTATATCGGCATCCCCTAACTTCACAATAATATCTCCACTTTTTAAACTCGCTTCATCCGCAGGACTACCTGATTCTACTTTATCAATATAAACACCACTAGATACTGGTGCATCTACACGAATTAAAATATCCGATAAATTATACATGGAAACCCCTAGATATGGTCTTTCAATCTTTTCCCCTTTCTCAAACTTCTCGGCATACCATAAAGCATCTTCAATCGGAATAGCAAATCCCATTCCTTCAATTTGACTGCTTGCAAGTTTCATAGAAGTAATTCCTACAACTTCTCCATTAGAATTGGACAAAGGTCCTCCACTATTTCCTGAATTAATGGCAGCATCGGTTTGTAAAACACTCATAACCCAATCACTAACAGAACTATTTGTTAAACTTACTTCTACCATTCTATCTTTCCCCGACAAAATTCCTCTTGTAACGGTCCAAGAATAGGCACTACTATCAATTGGAGCTCCAACAGCAAATACCGTATCTCCAATTCGAGATGAACTATTATTTCCTAACTCCGCAACACTTAACACGTTCTGACTATCCACAGTTAATACCGCAATGTCAGCATACTTATCACTACCTACTATTTTAGCTTCTACCGAATTATTATTGGTAAACACAACACGAACGGCATCTGCACTTTCAATCACATGATTATTTGTTAAAATATATCCTTTGCCATCTTCTTTTTTATACACAAAACCTGTCCCTGTTGCATACAACTTATTTTTTTGATACGTTTCAATGGTAACAACAGAATCATACACTTTTTCTACAGCATCAGCAATTCCTGTATCCGTTACCGTCACATCTTTTACAGTTTTCGTAATATTCTCTGTAATATTAAGAGGAGAATACTTAACGAGTGCAAACATTCCAATCGCACCTAGAAAAAATACTACCATTAAAATTACAGCACTTCTTACTTTATTATTGTTCTTATACTCTTGCATATTTATTCCATCCCTTCTATTTCTAAATAATTAATTGGAAATCCCATTCTATCTAATATTTTTCCAATACTAATACTTTCTAATTTACCATTCAAACGATTTATCTCATAATCTAGCTCTTTAATTAGTGAATTAAAATCTTCCTTACGTAACATTTGCTTCAAAATAATCATAAGAGCAAATAAATCATCTTTACCATAAATATATTCATTATTCATTTTAGGTATTTCTAACATTCTATGAAAACGAGTATCTTCTATTTTTCTTTGCACACGATGGTCAAATAATATCTCTTCATGTGCACATAAATTACGATAGTTAGACAAAATAGGCAAGTAAGTCGCAAGTTCCTCCGCTTCTACATGGAAAAATTCCGCTACTGCTTTTTGATCACTTGGCTTTAAAATTAAATATAACTCACTTACAATACCAAAAGACAATACTTTTACTGCAATCCATAAAGGAATATAACCATATCTTGTATTATAATGCGCAGTTGCTGTATGACTATCCGCATTGGAACGAATTTGCCTTTTCATTTTGTTAATTAAATCATTAATTTGTCTTTTTTTATCAGGGTGATTATTAAAGTTATTAGGATTTAAATAATCGTTTTCACGAATTCCATACGTTTTAGACAAATGATACGATAATATACTTTTTAAATTGTTTTCAATAATTAATAAATTCTTAAACAATATATTTCTTACTTGACGATCAAAATTAAAGACTCCATATAATTCACGAAAACTTGCTCCTGGAACAAAGGTCCTATCGCTCGTCGACTTCATAAACAAAGTACGATACCCACTTATAAAGAAATAGTTTTCTCTTAAAAGAATTTCTTTTGCTACTATCTCATCCTCTACTATCATGCCTTTGTTTTCTAAAATAGAAATCTGTTCATCAAGGGTTTTGAAGATTTTATCCATATCATCACCTTCTACATTATACCATAACGCCTAAAGTCAGTATATATTTTTTAAATGAGGTTTATGTTATAATAATGTGAAAGGAAAGTGAAATTTATGCCCTTAATCACAACACACAACTACTTTGCAAAAGATGTTTTGAAAAGTTCCAAAAAAGAAATTACCAATACCTTTAAAGAAAAACAAAACCTATATGAACTTTTCGCCCAAGGTTTTGACCCATTTATTTTCTATGAATTTTTCAAATTAAAAAAATACGATTTACAAGAATACTGTCATTATAACGATACGGATACTTTCTTTTTAAACTTTATTAAACGTATAAAAGAGAAAAACTTCCAAAATAATCCTACTATCTTAGCAAGTCTTTATGGACATTTAACCCATTATACGCTAGATAGTACAACGCATCCCTATATCATTTACAAAACAGGAGAATATAAAAAAGAAAAACCAGAAACTTTAAAATACAATGGGCTCCATAACAAAATGGAAATGGCAATTGATGCCTATTTTTACGAGCAAAAAGAACATAAACTTTTTAAAAACTTTAAAATTCATAAACACTTAATTACAAAAGAAAAATTTGATAAAGATTTATTAAATCTATTAAACGAAGTCTACGAAGAAACGTTTCCCATTTCAAAGGGTGGAGACAAATACCAAAAAGGATGCAGAAATATGTACTATGCGTATAAGTTTTTAATTGTAGACCAAACAGGGATTAAAAAAATCTTCTACCGCTTATTTGATAAAATGACACCTAAAAAGAAAGGCGTTTATGAAAATTTTAGTTCTCACATCACTAATATAGATAATATTATTTTGAATAATAAACATCAAGTTTGGTACAATCCTTGGAATAAAGAACCAAGTACTGAATCTTTCTTTGATTTATACAATAAAGCTTTAAAAAATTATATTGTTTTATTTGAAGCAACACATAACTTCTTAGAAGATAAAATCACAGAAGAAGAATATAAAAATGTCTTAAAAGACAAATCCTATGTAACAGGATTATCTTGGCATATTAAAGAAGATATGAAATATTTAGAGTTTTAAATTCCCAACTGCACTTGCTATCGTCTTAGCAAGTTTTTTTTGGTATTCTTCTGTTACTAATAAACTTCTTTCATGAGCATTCGATAAGAAACCACACTCAATTAGAACGCCCTTTACTTTTAATTCTTTGTACATATACGTTGTACTTGGAATTAGTTTCACTTCTCTATCCGTCTTGATTTCTTTATTTAATTCACTTTGAATTTGTTCTGCTATTATCTTATTGTTTTCATTTTTTATATTATAAAAAACTTGGGGTCCATAATAACTTGCATCTTCCAAATAATTTAAATGAATAGACAAATAATAATCGGCTCCGCTATTGTTAATCAATTTAATACGATTATCAAAATCACTTTTCTTACGCCATGAAGCATTTGGTTTTGATAAATCATAGTCTTCATTACGAACCAAAATAACACTTGCTCCTAATCTCGAAAGTTCATTTTCTAATTCTTTAGAAATAGCTAAATTAATATCCTTTTCATGAATATCTCCATACATAGTGCCTGGGTCCGCCCCACCATGTCCAACATCAATTACGATTAACTTTCCCGTTAAAGGAAGACTTGCAAAAACAATTTGATTAGCCATACATAAAATAGCAATAACAAATAGAATACTTACCTTTATAAAATATTTTTTCATAGTAAACTATATGCAAATAAAAAAGAAATAAGCAAAATCATAATGCCTATTCTTCAATAAAATTAAATTTCTAAATACGAATTATTCATAAATTTTTTTATACTTTTCTATTACTTCTTTCTTTCAAACATTTGTTTAAGCCTGCTACTATCAACCGGTTATCTGATACTTATAAAAAAATGAACAATTACACAAATTTTTACAAACATTGAAATTTAACACCTATTATTTTAAAATTTGTCTAACTCTTTTTCTTGTAACTTGCCATTCCATACTTTCTTGTGGAAATGTATTTGCAAGTAAATCAATATACTCTTGATAAAGACTTTTATCTGTTAAAAAATTAATTATATATTCTTCAAAGTCTTGATAAAGATTTTTACTTTCTAAAAATTTTGATAAAAAATCATTCTCCATACCTACAGGAACAATCTTTGGTTGACGTAATTCTAAAACTTCTTCTTTAGTTGGATATTTTCCTTGAAAATTGTTTAAATATGCTTTGGCTTTCCACAATTTTGCTTCTCCTTCTTCAGATGTTAATTCACAACTTAAACAATAGTTCTCACCTTTTAATTCAGTTATATTATACTGATGAGAATATCCACCACTATTTTCTATGCAAAATGTTCCATCAGTATAAATTTTATCAATAAGTAAATGATTTTTATTTGGGTAAATATAACTAGTTTCTATTCCTAATATAGTTCTAGAAGAACCTTTATTTGTACTTAACGCAATAGTATCTACTCCTATTTTTTCTAATTCTTCAATTTGTTTAGCAAAATGTTCTTTTTTGTTTGATGCAGATATCGCATAAATTTGTTCTATTATAGTAACTAAACCGATGTTTAAGAAAAAATCCGCCTTTCTTTTTCCTGTTTGCAAATAATTAACATCTATTTTTTCTAATGCTTTATCTAATTGAGCTAAATTGAAATATAATTCATTAGAAGAACCATCAGATATTTCAAACTTTTGAACGGCATCAGCAATAGTTTTCCATGTTTCTATAGATAATCCATCATATAATTGTGCTTCACACATTGCATCATTTATTTGAACCCACTTAGATTTAGATATTATATCTCTTAATAAAAATCCCATTGTAGCATTTTTATCCATAACTACTCCCCCTCTTTGAATGTTTATTATGTTAACATTCGCAACTCTTATTTGTCAATAGCAACTATACAAAGTCATTCATATTCATTCATACCGTCCTCACTTCTCCTTTATTCGTTATAAGACATAAATCTTTTTACTTCTTTTTTGTTTAAAACTCTATACATGATTTCACTTTTAACCATTTCTGCTCCATTCTCTAATAAAGAATCTACTAGATTACTTGTTAAAATATTTCCATAATTATAAATGGTTTGCTGTCTTTCATAAGTTGTATTATCCTCCGTAATAGTTCCATCTATATTTATTGTAATAAAAGGTCCAATTCTATAAGTTATAGATTTACTCTTATCAGAACAATCTAATATAAAAATTTTCATTGGCTTTAATGGAATAGTAAGATTAGTATCTAAAAATTTAGCATTACCTTCTCTAAATAATTTTAAATTGTCATCCAATTCTCTAACTCCTGCAAAGCATGGACTTTTAAAAATTTCTTTTTGAAATGAAATACCTCTTTTTTTCATTTCTTCCAAATGATATTTATCAAAAGATACATAAATTCCAACTCCACCATCTGGAAACCTTTTTCTGATATATTCATTCATTTTTTGGCACAAATCCATTAACTTAGCATTATAAATTGTACCATTAATTGTAATACAGATATTTCTTACCAATATTCTTTTCTCTATAATCTTCTTAAAAAGATAAGAGAGTTTATCTACAGCCATTGTTGGTTCTCCACCACATATATTTAAAATATCAATAGCTTTCACTTGTTCAAAGATAGCATCTATAACTTCAAAAGATATATCCCTACATTGTTTATCTCCTCTAAAACAATGAGCACAATTTAAATTACACTTTTCAGTGATAATAATACCTAAATTATCTACATACAAATTATTCATACTTTTTTCCTCTTTAATTGAAAATTATTAGACATCTTGCGAAATTAAATTAAAGAGAATAATTGTACAAAGAACAAATAAAA
>CAJUKB010000033.1 GCA_910587325.1 uncultured Bacilli bacterium
TTGTGGTATTTATAATTTTGAAATTGCGAGTAGATAGTTTCGGGACAAGTCTATTGTATTAAAGGTAGAAGTTATAAATCAGCAAAAAGAAAAAATGAAAATGTAAAAAATAAGGCAAGAAGTGTTACAAACTTAAGTAAAAAAATGATTTTGCAAGGTAGGAAACTTGCCATAAAAGTATCAAAAAGATCTATACAAGGAACAAAAAAGATAGTTAATGTTACTATTTCTTTCGTTAAGGGAATTTTAAGTGGTTTAAAATCTCTTGTAGGAATCTTATCAGCTGGAGGATTTCTCGCTATGATTGTTATTGTTATTATATGCCTTATTGGTCTATTAGTTAGTTCTATTTATGGAATCTTCTTTTCTTCAGAAAATGTAAAAAACAACATAAAAATGAGTGATTGTATAATAGAACTTAATAAAGAAATGGATAATAGAATAAAGACGATTGAAGAAATGAATCCACATGATGAAATTATAATTACTTCTAAAAAAGCAGAATGGAGAGATATACTTTCTATTTATGCTGTAAAAATATCTGACGGAGATAATAAACAAGATGTTATGATTATTAATGAGGATAAAAAGAATATTTTAAAAGAAGTTTTTTGGGATATGAATACAATATCGTATGAAATAAAAAAGGAAACATATAAACCAGAATCTATTGGATATTTAAATTTTCATAATTTTGATTTTAATAATAATCATCAAATTGATAATGAAAATGTAGAGAAAAAGGTGCTACACATTTATATAAATAGTAAAAGTGTAGAAGATATGAAATTAAAGTATGAATTTAATGATGCTCAAAATGCTCAATTTGAGGAGTTATCTAAAAAAAGTAATTTATCTTTATGGAGCTCTGTTATTTATGGAAATTATGGTTCTTCTGGAGAAATAAATGAATGGAAGCAAAAATGCAAGGAATGGTCTAATATAAAAATTGGAAATACAAATTCTACAATAGGAGAAATTGGATGTTTAGTTACTTCTATTTCCATTTTAATTCAAAAATCTGGTATTTCTACTAAAGATATTTATCCATTTAACCCTGGAACTTTTGTTATTGCACTTAACAACAACTATGGTTTTGATTCAAGAGGTAATCTTCAATATGCGTCTATTTCAAAGGTGGTTCCAAATTTTCAGTATCAAGGTAATGTTAATTTGAAAAATAAAAATAAATCAGAAAAATTTTATGAAATAAAAAAATATTATGATTTAGGATATTTTATTGCTATTGAAGTTAAGGGCGGAACACATAATTCTGAACATTGGGTAGCTTTAGATAATGTATCAAATAATGGTATTAAAATGCTAGATCCTAGCAGTGATTTCATAAATCTTTGGGATTTATATGATTGGAATAAAACTTCCCAATTTATATATTTTAAAATTAATAAATAGAGTAAACTTCTCTATTTACATATATAAATATCGTTTTATGTAGCTATTTAGGGGGCTGACATCAAAAACTTTAAATGTCATTTAATGGTGCTTTTCCCAATTTATCGGTAAAATTTAATAGTGATTAGTATGAAAATAGTAGTAAATTTTGGGAAAAATTTGAAAAAGTATAGGAAAAAGTGTAATTATACTCAAGAAAAACTAGCGGAATTAGCTAATGTAAGTGTAACTTATTTAAGTCTTTTGGAAAACGGAAAAGGCAATACTACATTGTTACAAGTGGAAGTGTTTGCTAAACTGTTAAAAGTAGATTATTTAACGCTTTTAGAGAAAAATCAAGATAGTTATAAAAAATAAAAAAGAAGTTTATATTGAATAGTATATAATATGGTGGGGACTGTTTAATGATTGATTCTAAAAAGATAGGACAGTTTATAGCTGCAGAACGCGAAAAATGTGGTTTTACGCAAGAGCAATTAGCTAAAAAATTGTATGTTACTAGGCAAGCTGTTAGTAAGTGGGAAAGAGGAATAGGCACTCCTGATTATGAATTATTGTCAAAATTATGTGAAGTTTTAAATGTTACTCCAAACGAAATAATAGCTGGAGAAAGAAAAGAGAAAAATAATACTCAATATGTTGATAATATTACGATAGACATTTTAAAAGATCATACAAAAAAAGTTAAAAGGATTATTGCTGTTTCTATATTAATTATTTTTTTACTAATCGCTTCTTTTTTAACTTATTATTTTATTTCAACTTATAATCATCTTAAAATATATAAAGTAAGCGGAAGTAATGAAGAATTTGAAATGCTTGAAACATTAGCAGTATTTTCTAATGAAGAAGCTTATATTAAATTTGGAGGTATAAAATCATTAAATTACGAAATTGAAAATATTGAATATTATTATATGAAAGACAATGAAAAGATGAAAATTTATTCTTCTGAAAAAGGGGAAGCATTAATAATTCAACATAAAGGATATAATGAGTATTTTGACTTTAAAGATATTGATACAATGATTAAAAGCATGATGTTGGATATTTCTTATAAAATTGATGGAACGTTGAAAAAATCTACTATTAATTTAAATGTAGAACGAGTTTATGCAAATGATAATTTAATCTTTAACGAGGAAGATATAATAACAAATAAAGATATAGAAAAATTAGACTTAACAGAAAAGAACAATTTATCTAAAATCAAAAATAATTTTATTCAAAATGAAAACAATGAATATGAGTTAAGTTATACAGATGAAAATAATAAAAAAATAAATATGGTATATAATTTAGATTTAAATTCATTTGTTGTTCTAGAAACATCAAAAGAAAATATAGAAGAATTTTATTACTGGAATGATAATAATTACGAATATCATTTTAATAATAAAGTTGATAAAATATCAGAATCTCTTTTTAATAATGGAAATATTATTTGTAATAAAGGAGATTGTTCAACCCATAAAGCTAAATATGATTATTTTGAAGAGAACTATATTAATATTTATTTAAAATGAAGGATTATAAAAAAAATCCTTTTTTAAATGTGATTTAAAGAAACGAATCGTTGCTTGAATCTTTTAAGCAAAATTGTTATGTTTTGTACAGAAAGGAGGATTCATGAAATTTAAATTAAAATATTTTGGACTTTTAATTAGTTTATTGTTAATATCTATTAATGTAAGTGCAAAAGAAACACCATATTATACTAATCACAATGGTGTTGAAATGAATGAAATTGAATATAATAATGTACTTAAAATTAATGGTAGCGAAGCGTTAGATAATATTACTCAAGAAATGTTTGATGAATATAAAGAATTTTATTCTTACCCAAATTTAAAAATCGAAACTGCTAGTAATGATTATCAAATAATGCCTTATTCCCAAACACACGAAACTACTTATAAAAAGTTAAAAATATCAACAATAACATCTCAGACATCCTCAAAAATGATTGTTGTTAGATTAGAATGGAAAGCAGTTCCAAATGTAAAAAGTTATGATGTAATGGGCGTTAGACTTTATAATACTTCATTTCAAAGTTCTATTAGTAATTTAATGTTATTTGATGGAAACAATAAATCTATAAGCGGTTCAAAACAATTTTTAAATGGATATGGTGCTTCAATTAAAATACCTAGTGATTGTTCTACTATTTTACTCCAACAATCTTTTAAAGTAGCTCCAGGCGGACGAGTATATGCTAGTTATCAACACGCTGTTAAATCTATTTCACTTGCAGATAGCACAAATTTTAGTATATCAACCAATGGGTTAGGTAGCGTATTTGCTTTTGGAAACAATAACTTGTTTGATAAAATGGCCGGTGTGGATATCGACATATAGTCTTTAAAAGGAGGCATTTAATGGAGAAAAATGAATTTGGAAATTATATTTTCAAATTAAGAAGAGATGCACATTTAACCCAAGAAAAGCTTGGTGAATTATTAGAAATAAATGGAAAATCTGTTTCAAAATGGGAAAGAGGGGTAACAAATCCAAGTATAAATACTCTTGTGCATATTAGCAAACTATTCAATATTAGTTTGGAGACATTATTATCTCTTACATATATTAATAATTGAAAAAGGATATTGAAAAATATTCTTTTTTTATAATTCGCCTTGTAGGTAGTGTAGTATTTTGTCGATCATTGCTAAAATTTTTTTAGTGAAATGAATAATTTTTATTGATTTTTAAGAAATTAAGACATAAATTCTAAGGATAATTGTTAGAAGAGGTCATATTAAAATTTGTTTCACATAATTTGCTATTAAAATGAGAGGTGATGAAAAATGGCAAATAATAATGTTAAAGATGGAGATCCCTATGTTTTAAATGCTCAAAAATGGTTAAATGAAACTTTTAGGGGTAAAAATGGATATGAGGAGGTTCCAGAAAACGGGAAAACTGGTTGGCCAACAATTTATGGTTTAATTAGAGCTTTTCAAATTTGCTTAGGAATTGCTAGTCCAGCCAATAGCTTTGGACCTGGTACAGAAGCAGCTTTTAAAAAGAATTTTCCTAACGGAATTGAAGAACAAACAGATCCAGATTCTGTACCACAACATGGATATAATAATCAATTATCCGACGAAACAATGTATAATATTTATGGTATTATCCAAGGTTCTCTTAGTTGTAAAGGCTATAGCTACGGAGCAGCTGGACAAATCACTTGCAGATTTTTATCTGGTGTAGGCAATGCTATTAAAAAATTAAAACAAGATGCAGGATTATCAGATACAACTTCTACCATTACATTAAATATTATGAAAGCACTACTATCTATGGATTATTTTACGTCCTATAATACATCTGAAAGAACCCAAAATATTATAAAAATGCAAAGATACTTAAATGGTAAATATGAGAATTATATAGGAATTAGACCATGTGATGGAGTATATGGTAGAAGAACAAATCAAGCTTTAATTTATGCTATTCAAGCAGAAGAAGGGATGCCTACTTCAACTGCTAATGGAAATTGTGGACCAGCTACTAAAAAATCTTTGCCAAATATTCCATATAATGGCGGATATCAAATGAATGGTCAAACTTATGGACTTAGTTATCAAGGAAGTCAATATACTGATTCTAAAATAACCGAATTTAAAAAATTAATTAGCATAGCTTTATATTTTAATGGCTTTGGATCAGGTGCAATATCTTCAAATTTAGATACTAATGCTATAAAGGAATTTCAAAGTACTTATGCAATTCCTAAAATTGGTACTATAGATTATACTACATGGCTTTCTTTGTTAATTAGTTGTGGAAATACCGATAGATCAGCAATTGCTTGTGATTGCGTTACAAAAATTACAGCTAATAATGTAGGAGTTCTTAAAAATAATGGATTTAAATATATAGGTAGATATTTATCTAATGTTGAAGGAAGTACTTTGGATAAAGAAATGAGCATGACAGAAATAAAAACTATTTTTTCTAATGGTATTAGATTATTCCCTATATATCAAAAATCAGCTAATTATATAGATTATTTTACAGCATCTAAAGGTAAAACAGATGGAGAAACTGCTGTAAATGATATTGATAAATTCTATTTACAATTTGGTACTATTGTTTATTTTGGTGTTGATTTTGATGCAACAGATGCACAAATAACTAATAATATTTTGCCTTATTTTAAAGCATTATATGAATCTTTTATGAGTAAATGCGGTGGTGCATATCGAGTTGGAGTTTATGGAACAAGAAATTTATGTACTCGAGTATGTAATGCTGGATATGCTTGCAGTAGTTTTGTCAGTGATATGTCTACAGGTTTTAGCGGCAATCTTGGATTTGTTATTCCAGATAATTGGGCATTTGATCAATTTGCAGAAGTTTCTATTTCATCAAATGGCAAATCAATTAATATAGATAAAGACGGATTTTCTGGAAGGTATAAAGGAATTTCACAACAATATTCAGATGTTCCTTTCAATGTTATTGGAAGTCATTCAAATTCTTTTATACTTATAAATCGAAGAGGATCATCTATTCCAGTTTATGAGGGTAAAAAACATGTAGATACAAGTACAGGTGGACGTTACGCTGTTGATGGTAATAAAATAGGAGAAATCAAAGTTAATGATTTATACATATTTATTGGTGTTGGTACACCAATGAATGATTGGATCCACCCAGTTATGTATAATGATGGATTAGATGTAAAAGTAGGATATATTGAAGGAAAACCGGGTATTTTAAGTTCGGATGATTATGAAGAAAATTATAATCAGATTTTAGATTATCAAGAACCTTATTCTTGTATCACTTATAATCAAAGCAATAATAGTTATATACAACATAATTTTAATGAAGCAGTGACATTTAGAATTAATAAACCAGTAGCTTATTTTTCAGTACAAGGAGAATATGAAGGCACACTTGAAAAAGAAGATCAAGTTATTATCGAGGCAAACAATAAAAATAATTGCGGTGTAACAAGACCTTGGTGTTATCGAGTAAACAAAATAATCTTTAAAAATGGTCAAGAATTAACTAATAAATATGTTAGTGTTGGTTTAGAATATGCAAGTTCTGGCTCTGAAAGAGCTTGGTATTAAAAATATCTTTATAATTAAGGTTTTGTGGTACAATGTTTTTAGGTGAGTTTAAATGAAATTTAAAGCATTAGTTATATTAATGATTTGTGGAGCATTATGTGGATGTAAAAAAGAAGAAAACTATAAAGATTATGAACATTATGATTTAAAGGATAAAGAAAAAATAACATTTAAATATATGGCCGAAGATGGGATTTTACAAGAATATGCCATGTCAAATATAACGGAGGGAAATGCCATAATGTCTTATCATGAAGGATTATTTTATAAATTAAATGATGGCAATTATATATTATTAGATTCATTATATAATAATATTAATCCCTCATATGCGTATGAAGGTCAAACGAAACAATATACATATTTTTATGATAATAAAATTTATGTCAAACGTTCATTCATAGGCCTTTCATTAATAGAATATACTTTAAACCAAGAAAAAACTGAAAAAAAAGAAATTAGTTTTGATGTTTCAAAAATAGTTGATTTTAGTCAGCATTTGTATTGTAAAAATATTGGAAATTTAGAAAATAATACAATTACATTTAATAACTGCAGTGTTCGAAATGAAAATACAACACATAATGATAAAATTTTTGATATAATGTGTTCTTTAGAAGATTATAAATGCGAAAGCATTAATTGAAATTTTGAACTATAGTAAAAAATTTAAATTACTATAGTTTTTTTATTTGAAATTCGCCTTGCAAGTAGTGTAATAAATTGCCGATTGTTGCTAATATCCAAGTAGAAGAAGTGATTCTTCAAATATTTATAGAAAGGAGGGGAACTTAGATATGAAAAAAATAAAATATTTATTCATTAGTATTGTAACAATGCTATTTTGCATAAGTAACGTAAATGCTTTAACTACTAATAATGATGGTACAATGACAAATTCAAGAGGAGCAACAATTACGCAAGAACAATATGAAAGATTATCAGAAATATTTGCTTCAAGTGAACATAAAGAACAAAAGATAGATTATCTTGAACAAGATCAAGTTGAAAGTTTTACTGATCCTAAAAATGATATTAATATTCAAAAAGAATACTTTATAACTACTGATACTTTAGATCGCTATGGAAGAGTTATTAATTCTATAACAATTTCTGCTTCTAAAGAAGATGCAGAAAGAGTTGCAGAAAATAGTAATTTACACGTAATGCCTAATGGAGTTCTTCAAGATGTTTCAAAATCGTTTTCACCAAGAGGTGTAATTGAAGGGGATTCATACGAAACTTCAAGTAAAAGTTTAGAATTGTATTATTCTAAACTTAGTAGTGGTGAAAATGAAATTGGTATGTGGGTAGTTTGGAAAAAAATACCTATAGTAAAATCATTTGATGTAATTGCTTTTCGAGGAACTAACATAAAGAATAATATTAATTATTATACTGCATATCAAAGATCAAGTGCAGATAATACTTTTTATTCTGAAAATGGTACTAATACAAAAATTAGTACAAATGGAATAGGTGTTTCTATGAACTTACATGATGGCGCCCAATTAGATCATGATATCGGTTATGATATATATCTAAGAATAAAAGGAAGAAGTTCATATGGAGATTATATTTATGCAACTTATCAACATGCTGTTAGTAATATTTCTTTAGCAACTTCTCAATCTTATTCTTTTGGAAGTTCAGGATTAGGTGGAGTGCTAGTATATAGTAATGGATATAGTAAATATTTTGATAATATGACTGGATTAAAAACTAGTTATACAAATACCTAGAAATTTGATATGATTTATAGAAGATATGTTAAGTATCTTCTATTTTTTATAAAAAAATGTAACTTTTTTGCATTTTGAATTGTATATAGATTGAAAGGAGTGATTACAATTAATCGTTTATTTACAAATATTTATTCAAATTATTATAATGATGTTTTTAGAATCGCGTATAATTATACCTTAAATCGACATGATTCAGAAGATATTGTTCAGCAAACATTCATTAAATTATATAAAAATATTACAAAGTTTTATGATTTAAATGATGAAGTTAGGAATTGGTTAATTCGGGTAACTATAAACGAATCTAAAAACTTTATGACATCTGCTTGGAAAAGAAAGAATAATTTAAAAGAAGATGCAGAATTTTTTGGAATAGAGGAAAAAGAAAATACTTTATTTTATGATTTAATGGGATTGCCTAAAAAGTATCGTATTACTATTTATTTATATTATTTTGAAGGATATAGTATAAAAGAGATTGCTAGTATTTTAAAGACAAGTGAATCTAATATTAAACAACGATTAAAACGTGGAAAGGAAAAATTAAAAATTGAATTGGAGAGTGATGCTGTTTGTTAAAAAAAGAATATAAAAATATGATGGATAAGATACAATTATCTGAAAGAAAGAAAGAAGAGATTTATATGAACACTATAGAAAATTTAAGCAAAAAAAATAAAAAACATTACTTTAAACCTATTTTAATTACATCTATTATTTGCCTTTGTGCAATTATTGGCACATTAGGAACTGTTTATGCAGAGGAATTAAAAGAAACAATACAAAAAATTTTTATAAAAAGAACTCACGATGAAGAAAAGAATTATACAAAATTAGAAACGGATGATTTGGCAGGAATTAATTGTGATGCAGATATTCCTGAATATAATCCACAATCTTCTGATGAAATGGGAAAGGGAATAAATTATTCTTATGCAGAAATAGAAAACTTGCTTGGAGTTAAAATATTAAAAAGTGATTTATTTAAAAAGACTATGCTTTATCAAGAAAAAACAAATAAACAGGATGGGAAGATTACATTTGCTTGGTTCTCTATAAATGATTTTATGATTTCCCCTAAAAAATTTGATGGTATTTATAATATGAACATATCTTTTCTAACTTCATATGCATCAGAAGAAGAAAAAAATGATCCCTTATTTGAAGGTAGAGGTTCTTTTAACGAAGAAGAATATTATCTTAGTAAATTGAATACAATGGCTTATTTTATAAAAAAACATGATGGACATGATACTCAAAGCTGGGATGTAATATTTATGTATAATAATATAAATTATAGATTTTCATTTGATTTTATGCGTGAAGATCATGAATCAATGAGAGATGAAGTGATTCAAATTCTAGAATCTTTATATTTATAATAATTAAAAATTAAATTAGAACTATAGCAAATTTTATGACTATAGTTTTTTATTTCTAAAAAATTCGCTTTGCAAGTAGTTTATACAAATTATTGTTCATGTTTAAATTATCTTAAATAACACAATGTTATTTTTATTTGATTAAGTACTGGCAATATTTGTAGTTTATTGTAGGGGGGCGAGTGAGTAGATTTTTATTATTTTATTTAAATTAAAAGCAGTATTTTTATAACTTAATTATTGCCAAAAAAAAGAGGCAATATTTCATGTTTTTTAAAGAATGCTGTATTTATGAATTTATTACAATTTTTGAAGCCGAGTATGTTTCTTTAAAACAGAACTCGGTTCTTTTTTTATTGCTTCAAAAAAGGCACGTAGCCCGCCTTAAATCAATTTGATTTTAAAAATTTCAAATTGATTGGAGGAAAAATTAAAATGGCAAAAATGCCAATAAGGAATAAAAGTAAAGATAATCCCTATATTTTAGGTTTTAATGAAAATAAAAATGTATACAGTGTTGAGTTTGTTGATAATAAGAAGGTTATGCACAATATTGAAATATCAGTAGAAGTATATAAAGCTTTTGATGAATTTGAGTTAGAAGATATTTCACAGATACATAAATATAGAAGTCATATTGAACATTCAGAAATTTATGAGGAATCTTTAAATGCAAGAAGTGTTCATAAACCAATTTCTGTTGAAGAAGAAGTGGAATCAAAAATTATTTTTGAAGAGCTAAAACTAGCAATAAACCAGTTATCAACTATACAAAAACGAAGAATAAAAATGTATTATTTTGAAGATATGACCTTAGAAGAAATCGCTAAAATCGAAGGAACAACCCATCAAGCAATAAGTAAAAGTATTAATAAGGGAATTGAAGAAATAAAAAAAATTATGAAAATTTAAATTTTTAGGTTGCAAAAAGTGTTTTAAAGTGCCAAACAAGTGAAAGAGATATTTATTCTCTTTCACTTGTTTCCTTTTAAAAGGAAACGGCTCTTTGAAAAATTATTAACTATTCATCAAATACATTCCTAATATGTGTAGCACTTTAGTAAGTACGCTTGTCGGTAAATACTTGACTATAAAATTAGATTTGCCTCTAATTTGCCATGAAGCATATTAGCAATAATGATACTTTCGTATAGCCACAGCCTCAAACAATGGGTACGATTTTGTGAGAACCACAAGAAGGTGAAATTCCTATGGAGTTATTTAGCAAATAACCATTTGATGAATCCTAGTGTTAAGGGAATAGAAATAATATTGACACAAAAATAAAAATGAAAATTAATATTGGATGTTTAAGAATCCAATATTTTTACATAGGGAGAGGAAAATAAAAATGAGAAAATATAATATTAAAGTAGAAGAAATAAAAACTACAGAATTTCAATTGAATGCAAAAAATAAAAAGGAAGCGTTAAAAATGGTTGAAGAAATTGTTTTTAAAACTTGTATTTTAGATTTATCTTGTGTTGAACATAAAGAAGAAATTAATTTTATTATTTATAGAGCAAATAAGAAAAAATAATGGAAAATCTTATTGTTAGAGGAGCGGTATTTTTGGCAAGATTAAATTCGGCTGTTGGAAGTGAACAAAAAGGATATAGACCTGTTTTAGTTATTCAAAATGATATAGGAAATAAATTTAGTCCTACGACAGTTATAGTTCCAATCTCAGCCAAAAAGAAAAATGAACTTCCAACTCATATATCTATTACAAATAATAAAATTTTTGATTATAGTTCTGTTGCACTAGTAGAACAAGTAAGAACTATTGATAAAAAGAGGCTTGTAAAATATTTAGGATTAATTTCAAAAAAAGATTTAGAAAAGATAAGTTATTCCATTGGGATTGAATTAGGGATTGATAAAAAATTTAATTCTTAAGCATAGTAAATTATAAAAGTCAAATGTGTAAATTGTTAATTTTTAAAGAATTTGCACATTAGTAAAAAGTTTTAGAAATCTGTATGATGTTCTCGTGATGCAGGTTTCTTTTTAATTTGAATAAAAGGAGGAATTTATGCACGATCAAGAAATTAAGAAAGTTTATGAAGTTTCTGATATACAAAAAATTTTAGGCTTGGGAAGAAGTAAAACCTATGACTTTTTAGAAGAAGTTTATAAAAATAAAAAGCCTTTTTATGTAATTAAAATTGGAAAACTTTATAAAGTTCCAAAGCTATCTTTTGATAAATGGGTAGAAAATGGAATGTGTGACGAAATAAATACATTAAATTAAAATTTTCGAGAGAAAGGACATGATTAGTAATGATTAATGAAGAAAGTAAATATAAGGGTAATATAGCTTTTTTTTATAGAAACTCTTGGTATCATAGAAAAAAAGAGTTGCTAGAAAATGGCAAGACAAAATATGGACGACTTGGAGGATTCAAAACCCCAGAAGAAGCTGAGGAGAGTTACTTTAAATGTTTAGCTGAATATGAAGAGCAATTGAGAAATTGTATTAACCCTGTTATTGATAAGGATATATTATTTAAAGATCATTTGTTATTTTGGTTTGAAAATATATTTAGTAGCCGAGCAGAAAGTACAACTAAAATGATAACGTCATACACAATATTTTATTTAATCATTCCTAATCTTCCTTATGAAATTAAAACTAGATTAGTAACTACAGATTATATAAATGAAACGCTAGATAAAATTAATAAAATTGGAAAAACTACAGCTAACAAAAGTCGTGAAACTTTAAATCTCTTTTTTAAAGATGCTATACTTGATAATGTTTTGACTATTAATCCAGTGGATTCTTCAAAGCATTACGAAAGAGGCAAAACCAAAATTATTATTTTAAAAAAGGATGAAATAAAAGTATTGCTAGAGTCAACATATAGGGAAAACTGGTACTTAGAAATATTGCTTGCTTTGTTTTGCGGTTTGCGAAAAGGTGAAATAATGGGATTAAAGTTTTCTGACTTTAATTTGGAAAAGCAAACAGTAAAAATCAACAGACAGTTAGCATTAGAATATGAAATGGAAAAAGAAAAATACAAAGTCAAGTCAAGAGTATTAATAGAAAGAGATCCTAAAACTGAAAATAGTTTTAGAACTTTACGTATACCAAAAATTATTGTAGAGGAGTTACTAAAACGAAAAGAAGTGATAGAAAGAAATAAATCTTTGTTAAAAGATGATTATATAGATAATGATTATATTAGTTGCCAAAAAAATGGTAAGCCTCACTCTACAGCCGCTTTAAATTCTTATATCAAAAAAGTTTGCATAAGAAAAGGTTTACCAGAAATATCAGTTCATGGATTACGACATATTTACGCAACTATTCTTATTGAACAAGGAGTAGCTTTACCTAAAATATCAGCTTTGTTAGGGCATAGTTCTATTCATACAACGTTTGATATTTATTGCGATATTATAAGTGCTAGAGAAAAAATCACAGCTTTTATTAATAACAAGTTTGCAGTAGATGAGGGAGAATGATTATGGATTTTGTAATAGAACAAAGAAAGTATGTTAATTTTAAAGTTTATTCCGTTACCAAAATTAAGAAAAAATATGGTTATAGAATTATATTGATATATGAAGATGGAACTGAAGTACCTACACAAAGATCAGGATATGCTACTAAAAAGGAAGCAAACGATGCTAGAAATATTACAATTACAGAACTTTATAATGGCACTTTTGTTATATGTAATAAAGTAAATGTCAAAACTTATTTTACTTATTGGTTAGAAAAAGTGAAAAAGAGTGAAATAACAGATGATTCTTATAAAGCATATAAAAATATTGTATATAATTATGCAATTCCAAAATTAGGAAGTTTAAAAATGACAACATTAAATAGAAGTCATATTCAGAAACTTTATAATGAAGTGTTTGCCTTTTCACAAGATGTTGCAAAGTTATGTAAAACTGTGATGAATTGTGCATTAGAATATGCTCTTGAACACAATATAATTAGTTCTAACCCTACTAAGGAAGTAAATCTTCCTAAGGGGGCTAAAAAGAAAGAATATCGAACGAGAAAAATAGATATTAAGAAAACATTAAATGAAGAACAAATAAAATTATTAATAGAAAAAGCAAAAAATACACCAATTTATTTACAAATTCTTTTTGCAGTACTTATGGGACTTCGTAGAGGTGAAATTAATGGTTTAAAGTATTCAGATATTGATTATATTCATAGAACAATTAAAATTCAAAGGCAGTTAGGGAAAAAAGCAAATACAGATAATGGTAAATTAAAAATTGGTGAATATACAAAACAAGAGATTAAAGTAAAAACATTTTCAAGTAATAGAGAATTAGAAATTCCAGATATAGTTTTTGAAGCTATATTAGAAGAAAGGAAAAAATATGAAAGAAATAAAAATAGAAGTGTTAATCCTTTTTTAAAATGTCCACAGTTATCATTAGTTAAAATGTCTACAAAC
>CAJUKB010000034.1 GCA_910587325.1 uncultured Bacilli bacterium
AATGGTTCTACTAAACTATCTAATATTTTGAATTTTAACTAGCACAACGCGTTAAATTAACCAAAAAGGAATACATAAACCCTTTCAAGGGTAAACTGAAGTAGTCATTACATAGGGCTTGAACAAAGTGAAAGCAAGCCTTCATTTGCGGGCTTGTTGGTATTTTGGCCTTATAGGCCATGTGAAAACCACGTCTTTTAGGCGTGGTTATTTATTTTGCCAAAGTGTAACTTTTATTTTTGGAATTTGCCTATAAAGTTTTAGAGTAGTTAAAAGCGAGGAATGTTATTCCTTTAATAATAATTCTATGTGGTTCTACATAACTCAAATTCGTTCTATTAATATTGCGAATATTACCATTAATAATAGTAGGTTTTGTATTACAAAAATCACATATAAATTCTATTTTCCTTTTTAACTCTTGCTCAATTTCTAATTCCTTTGTAGTAATATCAATCATTTAAAACCTGTCCTTTCTAAACTTAAACACTAAAAAAGTACCAACTTCTTTTGAAATTGATACTTATGTATTTTAAGTCCTAAACTATAAAAGTTCGGACAGATTTCCCAATGGAGGGCCTAGTCGGATTTGAACCAACGATCAGGGAGTTGCAGTCCCACGCCTTACCACTTGGCTATAGACCCATCTTTCTTTGACGTATTTTATTTTAATATAAAATATAGTATTTGTCAAAGTTTATCTATTTGTATTATATGTAAAATGTCGAAAAATAGTTCTTTTATAGTTAAGAAAAAATATTGTCTTACAAATTATTACTTTTTTGTCAAATGTTTCAAAAAAGGTATTGCATAACCCGATTATTTTTGGTAACATTTTTATTGTAAGGAGGATATGAAAAGTATGGAAAAGAAAAATACTATCTTATTAACAGTTATCGCAATTGCAACATTATTAGTTGCTGTAGTAGGTGCAACATTTGCTTATTTCACTGCTCAAGTTAGTACTGCTGAAAATGATAATGCTACAACAAATGTTAAAACTTATACTTTAGCAACTGCAGAAATGGATAGAGGTAAAGACGTAAGTAGTGAAGGCGTTTATCCAGGGACTACGATTGTAAAACCTTTAGTAATTAAAGGAGCTTGTGCCGATGAAAAAGGTTGCCAAGACATTAATACTGTTATTGAGGTATCAGCTACTATTGACCCTGCTTTTGGTACAGATGTAACTTGGACATTGTATAAAGGTAAAACACCAAATCCAACAGGAGAGGGTGCTACTGCTATAACTAATGAAATTACTTGTACACCTGAGAATATTACTACTGGTGGAAAATACTATGCAAACCCTGGTTGTTCAGTAAATGGTACTGCTGTAGATAAAATTACAGGATATGATGCAATTATTAGCGGAAGTGCAACTACAGATACGCCTGTAACTACACCTGTTAAAGTATCTAGCGAAACAAATGATACCTATTACCTAGTTGTAGAGTATACAAATCGCAAGGATACTTTAGATGAAAACAACAATGTTATTCCAGGTGCACAGAATGAACAACAAGGAAAATCATTCTCTGTAACTGTAAATTATAGACCAGCAGCTTAGTTTAAATTTTAAAAGCGGAAGTCTACTATGAGTAGACTTTTTTGTTGCTCAAAACTATCTATTATGATATACTTGGTTATAGTAAGGAGAGTCGTTGTCTATGGATAATAATGAAAATAAATTGAATGATTATCAAGAACAATACGATATCTTAGTGGAGGAAGAACAAGAAAAGCAAAAGAAAAAGGCTTTTTGGATCATGTTTTTTTGTTTAATTATTATTTTATTTTCTGTATTAGGAGCTACTTATTCCTATTATAGAATATATATTAATTCCCCTGAAAGAAATTTGAATATTGATACAGATAAAGATGGGAAACCAGATTTAAATGTAGATATTAATGGAGATGGCATTTGTGATATTAATTGTGATACAGATGGAGATGGAAAGCCAGATTTAAATATAGATTATAGGAAAGACTTAAAAGCTCATTTTAATTTGGATTTAGATGGAGATGGAAAGCCAGATACAAATTTAATTAACCAAAGTAATGGAAATAGTATAGCGTGTAATTTAAATGGAATATGTGATTTAAATTGTGATACAGATGGAGATCACCATCCTAATATTAATATCGATTTAGATGGAGATGGAAAGCCAGATATAAATATTGATACAGATTGCGATGGGAAAGCAGATATAAATATTGATACAAACGGAGATGGCAAACCGGATTTGAATATTGATACAGATGGAGATGGAAAGCCAGATGTAAATATTGACACGGATGGAGATGGGAAACCTGATAAAAATGTTGATGGAGATGGAGACGGAGTTTGTGATTTGAATTGTGATGACAAAAATCCTACTCCTGATCCTCCCACACCTGGAGTAACTCCTCCTAAAGACCCAATTATTGAAGTAAAACCAGGCGATGAAAACGAAAATGCTATTTTGTTTGTAACTTATGTTCAAGGTGTAAATGTGAATAATATGATACCAAATACAACAGTTACACAAACTTTTACGGTAGAAAATCAATCTAACCAAACTTTAAGATTTAACTTAAATTGGGTAGAGGTATTTAATGAAATTACAGTACAGGAAGGATTTACTTATACATTAAAAAGGGATGGTATTGTAAAACTGAATTCTCTTCCTGTTCCCAATACGAATTCTAATTTATTAAAAGAAATTATTATTCCCGCTAAAACTACTTATGAGTATGAAATTGATTATACTTTTCATGATTTAGCAGATGTAGACCAAACTATGGACCAAAATAAAACATTTACAGCAAAAATTAAAGCGGAAATTGTACAGTAAAGTGACTTACTTCGGTAAGTTTTTTTCTTGTATTTTTGACTATACTAGATTATAATTAAGTAGAATAGAGAGGGCTATAATATGAAGGCAAAAGAGAATTATAGTGGTTTAAAAGGCGTATTTAAATTTTTTGCTCGTATTGTTTCATGGACGGCATTGGTTTTGTTAATCCTAATAGCCCTTTTTTTAGCATACTATACCATTAGTACAAGAGTGTATTCGAGTAAGGGAGAAAAGTATGAACCCTTTGTCTCTTTATATACTATTGTCAGTGGAAGTATGGAACCCAATATTAAAGTTTATGATGTTGTAATTTCTAAAAAAGTAAATTCTCCAAAAGATATTAAAGTTGGTGATGTTATTACTTTTATTTCTACAAGTTCGATTTCAAAAGGAATGACGATTACACACCGTGTTATAGAAGTAGTAGAAACGGATAAAGGGGTTGCGTATCGTACTAAGGGGGATAATAACCTAAGTCCGGATACTATGCCTGCTGAATATAATAATGTCATTGGAAAAGTAATTTTACGAATTCCACAGTTAGGAAGAGTACAAAGTTTTATTGGAACCCAAAGTGGTTGGCTCATTATTATTGTCATTCCTGCACTAATCATTATTATTTCAGATATTTTGAAAATATTTAAGTTAACAGGTGTTAAAAATAAGATTGAAAAAATAGATGAAGACAATCAACGAATCAAAAATGAAAGAGCAAAAAGAGAAGAATTGCGTAAGCAAGATATTAAGAAACGATTGAAACTAGATAAGAGCATTCATGAACCAGACCCGATTGTTACAAAAAAGCCAACGAAAATTGTAGTGGCGGACAAAGCACCTAGGGTAAATTATGAAGCTGAAGAACCAGTAGTTTTATCTAGAAGTGAAGCAAGAGCAAGGAGCAATGGTTCAAATATAAATTATAAAAAATCAAAAAAGAAGAAAAATAAACGATAACAGATTGCTTTATCGTTTTTTTTGTGTATAATAAGGGGCACAGCGGGGAACATAAGATTATGAAAATAGTAAAAGATATTAATAAATTAATTATAAAGAATGTGATTGAGATTGTTTTGGTGTTAGGATTCGTTTTTCTTGCAAGTCATTTGTGGAGTAGTAAAAATGCTCAAGATTTTTTAGCAAGTATTGCTTCATTCCGTAATTTAAACTATACCGATTTCATGGTAGAAAATCCTATTGATTATAGTATGTTTCCCATGCGTGATGAAGATGCTATGAAAAAATTAAAACCGTGTATTATAAAAGTGATTAATGGAACTTATACTAGTGAAAATTATATACTCATTTTAAGAATTAATAAAAAATCTACTATGGATTATCATTTTCTGCATATAGGGATTAATGATGAAGTGTATTCCCTAAATGATTTAGAACAAATAGAAGAAACGGAGGAATTGCTTTTTGTGCTTGCAAAAGATAGTATTGTGGGGAATACAAAAAACTATGAAATAAGATTATGGTTAAATACTTTGGCAGGGAATGAAATGCAAGGCAAAGATTTGATAATGCGTTTTGATTTAATAAACGGAATTACGCAAGTGTAGCTTCGTTTTTTTCTTGTAAAACAACTTTAATTTTGGTATTATTAAGTTATGGTGATAATATGAACTATAAGAAACTGTTTAAAAGAGAAACAAAAGTCATCGCGTATGTAGTTATTGCCTTAACTTTAATAGTAATAGGTACAAGTTATGCTTTATTTTTACAAGTGAATAATAACCGTGATAATCAAGTGGTAACGGCAGGTAGTTTGGTAATCGAATATGCAAAAGGAAATGTAGTTACAGTAGATGAAAATGCAGAAAATAATTGTTTAATGCCTCAAAGTGATATGACTGGATCTAGTACAGGTGGATGTAATTTCACATTAAGTGTAACCAATAAAGGGACGCTTCCTATGCAATATGATTTGCTAATTTATGATAATGCAACGGAAGCTCCAAGTGATGCTCAATTCGTAAACCATTCTTTAGTTAGGCATTCTTTGAATAAGCAATATTCTGAAGAGGGAGCGAATAGTGAAATTGTAACAAATGCAAAAGCACTAAGTGAACTTGAATTAAAAGAAGACAAAAGAATCTTAGAGAGTTCTGTGATTGATGTAGGAGAAACAATTACATTTTCTTTAAATGTTTGGATAAGTGAAGAGGCAACTGTTGATATTATTGGACAGTATGTATACTTGAAATTAGATGTGGTAGGAAGTGTTTATGAAGGAACAAATGCAGCAAGTTTATTAATAAATGATACAAAGAATGTAAATTTAAAAGAAATTAGTTTGCCAACAACATATAATAGTGTAAGTGCACAAAAAGAATATCGTTATATTGGAGAAAATCCTAATAACTATGTATACTTTAATTGTAAAGATGTAAATTCTATAGATACGTGTGAATTATGGCGTATAGTAGGAATTTCTGGTGATAATTTAAAAATAGTAAGAGATAAACAAGAAGTGGAAAAAGCTTTCAATGAAAGTGAGAGTTCTAATTTTGATACATCTACTATAAAAAAATATTTAAATGATGAATATTATAATTCTTTAAATGAAGAAGCAAAAAGTTACATTCAAATGTATTCTTATAAAACAAAAGGAGTATCTTCTTTAGAAATAAATGCTTTTGAAATGTTAGGAGAAGAGGTATCTCAAGATGGAAGTTCTTTTGTAAATGTGGGCCTTTTAAGTGCTAGTGATTATGCTTTTGCAAGTTCTATAAATAATGAAGAATCTTTAAATAGTTTAAGTAATGTTAATTCTAATAATTGGCTTTATACTTCAAAAAATGAATGGTTAATTAATATATTTGAAAATACTGTTTATTCTGTAAATGAGGTTGGAAATATAGCTTTAAGTAGTCCTTTAGAAACTAAACTAATTAGACCTGTTGTATATTTAAATCGTGATGTAAGTATTGTTAAAGGCGATGGTACTAAAACGAATCCTTATATTTTATCAAAATAGCTAATATTAGCTATTTTTTATCTTATAGGATGTTGTTTATATATATGGTATAAAATTTCTAAATAAAGAATTGACAAAAGAAAAACAAAATTATATAGTAAGTGCTATTATGAAATGGAATATCAAATATTTAAAAAATAAAATTTTTTTATAAGAGGTAATTATGAAAAGAATTAAAACAAATAAATATCAAAAAAAATATAGAAGTTGTAGTTTGCCTTTTCTTTTTTATGATAAGAAGAAAAATTCTACGTATTGGCTTTCTTTTGATAAAAGAAGGAAAGAGTTTTATTGGAGCCAAAATCTATCCTATTCTTTAGAAGATTTAGCTAAAGCTGGTTTATCCTATCATTACCAAGCCAATATTTATTGTTTAGGAAATAAAAGAGAAAGACCCAATTATCGAATTAAAGTGAATCATTGTCATTGTTTTGAAGAAGTGATTCATGCTTTATACAAACATCCAGATACTTTTGTTATACCAAAAGAATATTTGAAGGAGTATAGTGAACAAGAATTACGCTATTTAAAACATGTGCAAAATTTTTTTCATATTATTGGATTAAAAGATGAAAAAAGAAGTAAGGAATTAATGGAAGTTACTACAAAAGTGGATGAATTGTACAGTCAAAAAAGAACTTTAAAAAATCGCTTAGAGTTAAATAAATACTATAAATTGGAAAGCAAGATGTATGAAAAAGAAAAAATCCAAAGATGTAATAACACAAAAGCAACTTTGTTTTTAAACTATCATAATATGCACATAGATAATGAACGCATAATAGAATCTATCTTAAAGGAAGAACGAGATTATCGTATTTATAGAAAACATTTTAAAAATCGTTCTCGAGTAGGAGAAAGACATTTTCTAATAGATAAGGACGAGAACTATCGTGCCATCTTAGAATTTATGAGTGAAGAAGAAATTAAATTTAAAGATTTAACAGAAAATATGGTAGATTATAAAAGCAGTGGTTTTAAACATTTTCAAGATTTCAAAAAGGATTTAGAGCAAAAGTTTTTAGAAGAAAGCAAATGGTATAAAGAAAGTTTTAATGAAAATTCGACAATTAGTTACGTAAAATTTAGAATTTTGGAAATCATAGAAAATAATAGAATAAGATAAAGAGAGGTACTTATGAAAGAGAATAAAAAGGAAAAGGTTGGAATTAAAGTAATTCTATTATGTCTTTGTTTTTTCGTTACAATTGGTTTATTAATTTGTTTTTCTAAACCCAAAATAAAAGAGAATGACCAAGAAAGTACAACAGAAGAACTAGTTGCAAAAGAACCTCCAAAAGTTTCTTTTGAAGGGGATATTTCCAATATGGAAACAAAATCGGATGTTCGAAAGATTAAATTAAAGTATGAAAGTAAAGACTTAAATTTTGAAGCTTATACCACAATCAAAATTCAAGGAACTTCTAGTCTTACTTATGATAAAAAGAATTATACGATTACTTTATTTGAAGATGAAAATTATGAAAATAAAATGAATGTTGATGTTGGGTTTGGACTTGCTAGTAAGTATTGTTTAAAAGCTAATTGGATAGATAAAACACATGCAAGAAATATTGTCACCGCAAGGCTTGCAAGGGCAATACAAAGAAAGTATAATTTATTTTTAGATACTCCCAATAATGGAGTAATTGATGGATTTCCTATTGAAGTTTATAGTAATGGAGAATTTTTAGGACTTTATACTTGGAATATTCCAAAAGATGCTTGGATGTTTCAAATGGATGAAAATAACGAAAATCACATTGTTTTAAGTAATGAAGGCTGGGAAGCGGGAAGTATGTTTACTAGTTTAGCGACTTATCAAGATTGGAGCATAGAAGTAGGAAATGAAGATCAAGAGACACTTAAGAAATTTAATCGTATGGTTGGATTTGTCAAAAATAGTACCGATAAACTATTTAAAAGCGAATTTTCAAACTATATAGATTTAGACTCCGCTATTCATTATTACATAATGCTTGAATTTGCAGAACTTCCGGATAATGCAGGAAAAAACATGTTAATGGCAACGTACGATGGCAATATTTGGTATCCTACTTTGTATGATTTAGATACTTCTTGGGGGACAAATTATACAGGGTCAGGGACTTATGATTATACGTTGATGGATATTGCTTCTAATTCTAATTTATGGAAAAGACTGAAAGAAAACTTTTCAGAAGAAATTAAAGTGAGGTATTTTGAGTTACGTGAGAGTATTTTAACAAAAGAAAATATTTTAAAAGAATTTGAAGATTTTGAGAATTCTATTCCCCAGAAAATTTTTGAACGAGAAAAAGAAAAATGGGGGATGGACTTACCAGGTTATGATTTAGAGCAAATAAAGGAGTTTTTGGATATAAGAATTCCCTTAGTAGATGAATTTATGAACAACTTATAAGAAGGAGGAAACTCTTTCTTTTCTAATTTTGTTTTCTAGTTGGAAAAGTTTTAAAGAATAACAAAAAAATTTATTAAAAGTATTTGTACATTCTTGAATGGATGGTAGGTTGGTACTTATTTCTATTTGTTTTTGCAAATCTAATTATAAAGTAAATTTTGGGTACTAACCTTTTTTAATTTTCTTTTGACTTCGGGAAAACTCGCTCCAATAAAAGTTAAAATTTGACATATTTTTTTTTTATGCTATAATACGAAAGGTTTTTTAAGAAAAAAATTAATAAGAATGGAGAGGAAGAATAACAATTATGAATCGTATGAAAGATAAGAAAAAATTTTTATTGTTGCTTTTAACAAGTTTATTAAGTACTAAAATATTTGGATGCGATTATACTAGTGTAGAAGATGATGCTGAAAAAATAGAAAATGTTAATCTTGAGGATATAACTTCTAATGAATTTTTAAAAAAATATGAAGAAATGGAATTATTAGATATTACACCAAATGCTAATATTTCTAATGATGTTCCAATTATGGATATATTAAGGGAAGAGGATTCTGTATATGATATTGTTTTAGACGAAACTACAGAAAACTCTGAGGAATCATATGAAGAAGAATTTATTCCAAATTATGAAATAACGAAAATACCAAGTATAACAGCAATTGATGATGTTAATATTCGTGATGAGGCTACTATTTATGCTCCAATTATGGGATTGCTAAAAGAAGGAGATTCTATAAAAATGGTGGGTCATTCAGATGGTTGGTATGAAGTAAAGTATTATAATAGAGTGGCTTATGTAAGTGATGACTATGCAAAAGATTCTGTAATCTATGATATAACAGGAGAAGTCTTGAAAACCTGCTATACTACTGAAAGTATAGAAGTATCTTTTACGAATGAATTAAATGGTAAAGGAAAGAATAGTTTGTTAGCAATTCCTAAATATGAAAGTGTAGAAATCTATGAGGAAACAGAAACAGAATATTTAGTGAAAACAAGTGAATATGTTGGTTATATAGAAAAACAAAGTATAGACAAATATCTTATGGATGAATTAAAGCCAAATTATGAAATTGTTGCAGTACCAAGTGTCACGGCAACTTCAAAAGTGAATATTCGAAAAAGTGCAGAAAATGGAGAAGTAATCGGCTCTTTAATAGAAGGTGCCTCTTTAAAAATGCTTAATAAGTTAGATAATGGTTGGTATGAAGTTGAGTATTATGATTGTACGGGATACATAAGTGGAGATTATGTGTATGAATCTTCCTATTATGATATAACGGGAGATATCTTAAAAATATGCTATGCTACAGAAGAAGTGGAATTAATTATTCCTGCAAGTTTAAATAGTAACGGAATAGACGAAAAAGTATCCATTCCTGAATTAGAAGATTTTGAAATCTATGAAGAAACAGATAACAATTATTTAGTGAAAACTCATGATTATATCGGTTTTGTGCAAAAACAAAACTTAGAACAATTGAGTGGGACTTTAATTACAGTAGATATAAGTAGCCAAGAAATAACAATGTATGAAAATAATGAAGTGATATTAAGAGCACCTGTAGTTACAGGTAATCCAAATAAAGGAAATGCTACACATCAAGGATTATTTGAAATTTATCGTATAGCTGAAAAAACTTATTTAAAGGGTCCTGGTTATAGTTCATATGTTGATGTTATGATGTATTTTTATAAAGGAGAAGGACTTCATAATGCTAGTTGGCGAACTCAGGCGGTAATGGGTGGAAATACCTATATTACAAATGGTTCTCATGGGTGCGTCAATATGCTACATGATGATGCATTTGAAGTATTAGAGCATTCTGAAATTGGGACTAGAGTTTTAGTAAAAGAATAAAAGCTAGATTAGAACTTTGGCAAAAAGAAATATAGTGAACAAGGAGTAAAGTTTCCTTGTTTTTTAATATAAAATAATTGTATAATAAGCAACAAGGGAAGAAGTGAAATTGTGGAATTAGTACAAGTTTATGAGCATAAAAAGGTGAAAATAAATGATGAGATTAAAGATATGTTAAAAATATCTTATGTCACTTATATAGAAGTTAATGACGATATTGCGACATTAAATCATCCAAAAGATAAAAGAGTAAAAAAGCTATTTAAAGATATGAATGCTATTAAAAATGAAGATTATATATTTGAAATTGTAAATACTAAATTGATAAGATGTGGTGATGAATCATTAACTAAAGAGGAACTTTTAGAAAAGGCAAAAAATATTTTATTAGGTATGTATTACGAAATTCATTCCCAAGACGGAATTATTTTATTTATTCAAGAGGTATTTGATGAAAATATTCAAGAAATGTATAATCGAAGTGTTGTTCCAAGTTTAAATAAACAATTTGATGCTTTAATTAACAATATGGGAAGTTTTGAATCAATTAGATTAGATGCTAATATTATGTCTCAAATTTTAGCTTAAAAGAATAGTTTAGAATTACAAGATTCCAATACTTTTAAAAGTGTAACAGATTATGATATTAAAGGCATGTACAAAAGTTTAAAAGAAATTGTTTTTGGCCAAGATTGACTGTTAAAAGTTTTACTTGCTCATATTATTAAAAATGTATCTTTATCTTACTCCAAATTTGATGCAGAAATGATTAAAAGATTAAAAAATAATATATTATTGGTAGGACCAACAAGTACGGGAAAAACTTTGATGGTTGAAAGTTTGGCTCAAAGATGTTCCTTATATTATTTGTGATGCCACAAGATATACTTCTAATGGTTATAGTGAGAAGATATAGAATCTATTTTAGTGAATTTTTATCGTAAATATAATGAAGATAAAGAAAAAATCCAACATGGGATTGTATTTTTAGATGAAGTGGATAAAATATGTATAGTAAATGAAAAAGATGAAAAACACCATGTTACTACAACTGATGTGCAAGAAAGTTTATTAAAATTATTAGATGGAACGAGAGTTACCAAAACGATTCGAAAAGGATTATCTGAAGAACATTTATCAATTGATACTTCCAAAATGACTTTTGTCTTATCTGGAGCATTTACTAAAATTTTTGAGGCGGAAAGTGAAATATCTGAAAAAATACTAATAAAATATGGAATGAAATCCGAATTAGCAGGCAGATTGAGAACAAAAATTGTTTTAAATAAACCAACTAAGAAAGATTTGAGAAATGCCTTAATTCATGGTAAATATAGTTATCTAAAACTATTTAATTCTTATTTAGAAATGTTAAATATAGATTATGAAGTGGATAGTTTTATTGATTTCATAGTTGATTTCGCATATGAGATGAATCTTGGCTATAATGGTCTTGGAATTGCAATAAGCAAATATATTGATGAATATTTATTTGATTTAATGAGTGGAGATATTCAAAAATTGGTGTATCAAATTAAAAAATAAATTTGTGACCTTGATTCGTCCCAATTCGTCCTACAAGCTATTGGCAATAGTAAAATAAAAATAATGAAAGTTATGTTATAATGTTATAAGAAGGGGATATTTATAAAAATGAATGAAATAAAATTATATAAAGAAAAAACTTTTGATGATATTAAACATATTGATTCTAATGGATATGAATATTGGTTGGCTCGTGAATTACAAAAAGCACTAGAATATAAAGACTGGAGAAATTTTGAGAAAGTAATAAATAAAGCAGTTATATCAGCTAAAAATAGTACTAATGTAGATGAAGATTGGGTTGTTGAGGTTAACAAGCCAATAAAAACTGGTAAGGGCAAAGAAGAATTTGTTAGAGATTATAGATTATCACGATATATATGTTATTTAATAGTTCAGAATGCAGACCCTAATAAAGAAGTTGTTGCTTTAGGACAAACCTATTTTGCAGTACAAACAAGAAAGCAAGAATTAACTGAGAAAGAATATAGTGAATTAACTGAAGATGAAAAGAGGTTTTATCAAAGAAGTTTAACTAAAAAAGGGAATTATTCCCTAAATCAAGCTGCTAAGAAAGCAGGAGTTAAAAACTTTGACTTATTTCATAATGCAGGCTATAAAGGCTTATACAATGGTGAAACAGCAGATGATATTGCAAAAAGAAAAGGACTAAGATATCGAGAAGATATTTTAGATAATATGGGAAGTGATGAATTAATTGCTAATTTATTTAGAATCTCTCAAACTGAGCAAAAATTAAAAAGAGATAGTATTAGTAGTGAAAAAGAAGCAAATCAAACTCATTATACTATAGGAAAAAATATTAGAGAGGTAATTGCTAAAAATGGTGGAACTATGCCCGAGAAATTACCAACACCTAAAAAATCATTAAAAGAATTAGAAAAAGAGAATAAGAATAAACTTGTAAGTAATGTAAACAATAAATAAAAAATTGACTGTTTTCAAATAATCTATGAGGTGGTGTGAACATGGAACAACAAAATATATATGACAATAGAGAATTTTTTAAAGAATATCAAAGTTTACGAGATAGTTTAAGTGCAAATGAATTAATTGAGATTCCACAATTATTCGAGTTAATTGATGATGTAAAAAACTTATCAATATTGGATTTAGGTTGCGGAACTGGTAAGCATGATAGAAAATTGATTGAAATGGGTGCAAAAAAAGTTATTGGAATTGATTTGTCACATAATATGATAAATGAGGCAATTAAAAATACCAATAATAGGCTTGTCCCGAAACTAAAAAATTGATAAAATAAAATTGCTTAGATATA
>CAJUKB010000035.1 GCA_910587325.1 uncultured Bacilli bacterium
ATCATATTTTGAATGATTTTTCTATTTTTATAATTTAACTAGCACAACGCGTTAATTAATCCATTAACATATGAAAGTTCCAATAATCAGACTATGTATTTAACCAATGAAGAATATAGTGAAATTGATATTAAAGAAGGATATGCTTCTATTAAACATGTAGTTGAATCTAATATTGATGATTTTTTTGAATTTCAATTTGATAAAATGATTCATCATTTTGATAAATATGTTCAGAATTATCTTTATTTTTATTATGAAAATGAAGTGAAAAGAGTTCCTGTTTTGTACTATATTCAAACGATGCAAAGGAAAATTGAGTTATGGCAAAAATTTTGTACTTTTCCTTGTAGTTTGGATATGAGCGAAGAAGTTGAAAAAGAGTATTATACTTATTTTAATGATTTTGTAAATAAAGAATTTGTAGAAATGGCGATGGAATCTTTGGAAGAAAATATCGGAAAATGTTTATCCGCTTCAGAAGAAGCATATTGGAATTATTTACTTGATGAAGCAAATGCAATTTCTAAACAAGTATCTGAAAATATTTTGTTAGAACTTAAAAAATGAGCATAATTAAAAGTAGTAAATGTCTTTGAAAAGAATTGGTAATTTCCTTGACACATGCTTTCGGGCGGGGGTATAATACACGTAGAAAAGGAGATTTATAGATTATGAAAAATAATGTATTAAATTTTTATTTACTTGCAAATAAGTTAAAAGAAGTAGTACGTACTGGTTGGAATGAAGTAAAAATATCTAGGGATAGAATAGAGTCTGTAGCAGACCATATATATGGATGTTTTGCGCTTACGATTGGTTTAGACAGTGAACATGAACTTGATTTAAATATCGAAAAAGTGTTTAAAATGCTTGTTGTAAAAGAACTTGAAAAAGTAACACTTGAAAAGGAATTTACAACTAGAAATTATCCAACCTATGAAGAAAGAAAGGTAAATGCTTTTGAAACCGTTAAAAAGATAACAAATGGTTTAATGAAACAACAAGAGTTAATAGATTTGTTAGAAGAGGTTTATCAAAAAGAGACGAAAGAAGCAAAATTTGTAAATCAAATCAGTAAAATTGAATCTGATATCCAAGCAAAAATTTATGATTTAAGTGGAGACTTTGCTTTAGATAATGCCTTAGAAGATGCAAAACATTATGGGGAAGAATTGTCTAATGAAATTATTCCGCAAATGAAAAATGCGAGTGATGGTTGGATTTTATATGATAGGAAGTCCTATATTGATGAAATTTTTAAATCTTTATCTGAAGACATTCAAAATTTAAAAGAAGAGTAACAGCCTTAAATAGTTGTTCTTTTTTTTGTCAAATTTTTCTAATATTTCTAAGTGTTCTATGATATACTTAAAATGCGAGGTGTTCTATATGGAGAAATTTATTCCAGATATTTATCAAAAAAGTATTTTTGCAATTGATTACGAAAAGTTAAAAAATAGAGGAATTAAATGTATCCTATTTGATTTAGATAATACCATTGTTCCTGTGAATGTCGAAGTTCCTGATAAAGAAATTAAAGATTTATTTGCAGATATAGAATTATTAGGAATTAAAGTGATTATTCTTTCAAATTCTGGAAAAATGCGTGTTCGTCCCTTTAAAGAAGGTTTGAATGTGGATTCAAGTTTTAATAGTCGTAAACCTTTTAAAGGAAAATATAAAAAAGTAATGGAAATTTATAATTTTAAAGACAATGAAATTGCGTGTGTTGGAGACCAACTTTTGACAGATGTTTTAGGAGCCAATCGTATGGGGTTTGTCAGTATTTTAGTTAATCCTATTAGTAATGTAGATTTATTTGGAACTAAAATTAATCGCATTTTTGAAAGAAGAATTTTTAAAAAATTAGAACACCAAGGGCTATTTAAAATAGGAGAATATTATGAATAGATGTATCGGTTGTGGGGCTATTTTACAAACAGAAAACAAAGAAAAAGTAGGCTATATTCCCAAAGAAAAAATAAAAACGGAAGTATTATGTGAAAGATGTTTTCGCCTTATTCATTATAACGATTTAAAAGAGATTACGCTACCTACTAATGATATCATAGATGTTGTAAACGTAGAGGGGGATTACGCCTTTTTTTTAGTAGATTTATTAAACGTTAATCAAGAGGTTATAGAAACCTTTAAAAGCTTAAAAATACCGAAAACGTTAATTGTAAGTAAGATTGATTATATTCCAAAATATATAAAGAAAGAAAAAATAAAAAATTGGTTAAAAGAGGAATACAAAATAGGGGATGATATTTTATTTTTAAGTGCTGCTAAAAACGTAAATGTGAGTTCAATTCTAAATACTATGGTTCAAAATAAGGTGAAAAAAGCCTATTTGCTTGGATATACAAATGCCGGGAAAAGTACGCTTGTAAATCGTTTGAAAGAAGACGAGAGTATTACAACTAGTATAGTTCCTAATACGACAGTAGATTATATAAAAATCCCTTTAGGGGACGATTTCTTTTTAATTGATAGTCCCGGTTTTCAATACCAAAGCCCTATTTATAAAACAAAGAATCGTTTGTTTTTAAAGAAAATGCATCCGAAAACGTTTTTAAAACCCATTACGTATCAGTTGAAAAAAGGAGCTAGTCTTATTATAGAAGATGTTATCCGAATAGAAAATAGTAGTGATAAATGTAATGTAACACTTTATATGAGTAATTTGTTAGAAATAAAAAAAGTATATGAAAAAAATGATAGTTTTAAAGAATATAAAGCGTATGATTACGCAATAAAAAAGAACGAAGATGTTGTTGTGCAAGGTCTTGGATTTATCAATGTGAAAAGCAGCTGCAAATTAAAAATTTATATCGAAAACCCAAATTGGATAGAGGTACGAAATTCGTTTTTTGAAAGGTAGTAAGAATTATGAGTAAAATACAAGTAATGAGTGAGGCATTAGCCAATAAAATAGCAGCAGGAGAAGTGGTAGAAAAAATTTCTAGTGTTGTCAAAGAATTATGTGAAAATAGTATTGATGCCCATGCGAAAAATATTATCGTTTCTTTGTTGGATGGAGGTCTTAAATCGATTGAAGTGATTGATGATGGGGATGGAATGGACAGAAACGATGCGGTTTTATCCTTTGGGCGTCATGCCACAAGTAAACTTTTGCGAGATGATGATTTATTCTTTATTGATACTCTAGGGTTTCGTGGAGAAGCTCTTCCTTCTATTGCGAGTGTTAGTCGTGTAGTTTTAAAAACGTGTGCGAATGATTTGGGAACTCTTCTAGAAATAAAAGGAGGAAAAGAGGAAAAATTAGAAGATGCAGATGCAAGAAAGGGAACAAGTATCCAAGTAACAGACCTATTTTATAATACTCCTGCAAGACTTAAGTATTTAAAAAGTGAAGCAAGTGAGCTTGCTAGTTGTGTTTCTTTAATGGAACGACTTGCTATGAGCCATGATACGATTGCTTTTACGCTTACCAATAATGAGCGTGTTTTAGTCCGCACCACCGGTAGTGGAAATTTACACAAATGCATTCATGAAATTTATGGACTTAATGTTTCAAGTAAAATGGTAGAAATAAAAAGAAGCAATGATGACTTTGATTTATATGGTTATGTATGCAAACCGGAAATATTAAAATCCAACCGCAATCATTTTATTACTATGGTAAACGATAGAGTAGTCAAAAACTATGATATCAATCGGGCAATTAATGATGCCTATTATACTTATAAACCCGATACAAAATTTCCAATCGTGGTTTTAAAAATCAATACGGACCCCACACTGATTGACGTGAATATCCATCCTACGAAACAAGATATTAAATTATCCAAAATAAATGAATTGTATGATTTAATTTACAATACAATTAAAGAGGCTTTATATCAAACACTTTTGATTCCGGATGCCATTAAAAAGCCAGAATACAACGAAGTAAAGGATAATTATGTAGAACATTTTGTTCGTGAAGTTGAAAATTCTACCGACGAATATAAAGAAAGTAGCCAAGTAACCTTGGATTTGAGTTATGAGAGTGAAAAAGAAAGCCCTGTTATTGTAAATGAAGAATTAAAAAGCTTAGTTTTGTATCCAATAGGAGTTGCGCACGGGACTTATATTATTGCTCAAAATGAAGAAGGTGTTTACTTAGTTGACCAACATGCTGCCCAAGAAAGAGTGAATTATGAAAGATACTTAAAAGCATTAAAAGAAAGTGTAGTTTCTACAACAGGACTTCTTTTTCCTATTACAATGGAACTATCTTCTAGCGAGTTTTTAATTGTTAAAAACAACATAGATGTATTATTAAACATGGGATTTAAAGTAGAAGAATTTGGAGTCAATACTTTTGTTTTTAAAGAGCATCCCACTTGGTTAAAGAGTGGATATGAAGAAGAGTCGATTCATAAAATTGTAGATATTTTAATTGAAAATAATGGTAAATTTGATAGAGTGAAATTTAATGAGCATATTGCAATTACTCTTGCTTGTAAAATGAGTATTAAAGCCAATATGCATATAGGGCCTGAAGCAGTAGAAGAGTTATTAAACGAACTTGTTTTATGTGATAATCCTTACAATTGTCCGCATGGAAGACCAACGATTATTAAGTTTTCTATTTATGATTTAGAAAGAATGTTTAAAAGGGTAATGAATTAACCTAGACTTCTTTCTTTATTTTTGTTATAGTGATTTAGCGAGGTGAAGTGTGTGAAGAACAAAGAGATATTCAAATTTTTAAAACCATTTGTTGTAAAAGAAAAGAAGGGAATACTTTTTGCGTTTGTATTCTCGCTCATCAGTAGTTTAATTGGAATGACTTATGGGTATTTTTCAGGACTTGCGATGAGCAAAGTAGCAGAAGACACCTTTAAAATAGGGATACTTATTCTTTTATTGAATTTATTTTTATCAGCATTAAATAGCATTATTTTTAATCGTTTGAGCACTCTTATTTCTACAAAGTTAAGTTTTCGTGTCATTGAAAATATTACGTTTACTTTATTTGAAAAAGTTTTAAAGTTACCTACAAGAGCATTTGAAGAAAAATCAAGTGGAGAATTTATTAATCGTATTACCAATGATTCTGAAACAATCACGGATGCTATTTCTAATTTGCTTTATATTGCGATAAAACTTTTTGCAAGTGCTATTATCTTTTTTTATGTTTTATATAATTCTATTTTTGTAGCATTGGAAGTTGTACTTTATCTTGTAGCTCTTTATCTCATTTCAACGAAATTTAATAAACGCTTAAAAAAATTACAAAAAGAAATCAAAAAACAAAATGACGATTATGTTGCAGAAGTAAATGAATCTGTACGAGGCATTCGTGAAGTAAGAGCGCTTGGAATCAATCAAAATATAACTAGTGGTTTAAGAAAAATTGTTACAAATTTATTTCAAAAAAGAGATAAAACAATTACCTATGAAATGAATTACTATGCCACAATGGATACTATAGGAGAGCTGTTTATCACAATTGTTTACATTACTATTATTACAGAGATAGTACTTGGAAGAGGAAGTTATGCATTTTTAATTGCTATGAGCTATTATGTTTATAATTTTTTAAATTTAGTGAATCGCTTTGCGACATTTTCTACCCAATACCAAAAATTAAAGGTATCTGTAGAGCGTATTTATGAGATTATAAATAATAAACTATACCAAGATATTGTTTATGGAAATCATCATAACTTAAGTCCGATTGGAAGCATTACATTTCAAAATGTAACTTTTCACTATCATGATAATAAAACAAATATTTTAGAGCATTTTGACTTAGAAGTGAAAGAAAATACGAAAGTTGCTATTATTGGAAAAAGTGGACAAGGAAAAAGTACTATTTTTAATTTATTATTGCGTTATTTTGATGCAACAAAAGGGAAAGTTTTATTAGATGGCATTGCAATCGATGATTATGACGAAGAAAGCTTGCGAAACAATATTAGTATTATAAGACAAGATCCTTTCTTATTTAATAAGACGATTTTAGAAAATTTTCAAATCGTCAATCCTAAAATTACTTTAAAAGAAGTACGAAAATACTGCGAGATTGCTTTACTTGACGATTACATTATGACTTTGCCTAAGAAATACAATACGAAAATTGGTGAAGGTGGTATTAATTTATCAGGAGGTCAAAAACAAAGACTTGCCATTGCTAGGGCTCTATCTAAAAAGAGCAAAATCATTTTGTTCGATGAAGCAACTAGTGCTTTAGATAATGAATCACAAGAAAAAATTATTGATGTAATCAATGAAATTAGCAAAAATCATACAATTATCACAATTGCCCATCGTCTTTCTACGATTATTGATTCAGATGCAATTCATTTAATGGATAATGGGCATATCGTAGCAAGTGGTACACACGAAGAACTTTTAAAAAAGAATCAGATTTATCAAGAATTATATAAAAATAATGCGTAGAAGCATTATTTTTTGGTATAATAAGTAGTAGTGATTGGTATGAAAGAAGTAAATATAAAATTAATGGCTACATTATTTTTTGTTATAGTTATTCCCTTTATCATTTTCTCTGGAAGGCTAAATGATAGTTTAGTTGTGGCTTTGACAGGAAAGAATGAAGCAAATGCTAAAGTAGAAGAACTCATAAAAGAAAACGAAGATAAACAGTTAATTAGTAATGAAAATTACAAGGATAAGTTTATTTATTTGGCATTTCAAAAGGAACAGGACTTCACGAGTTTTATAGTGGATGCGAAAACAGGAGAAGTGAACGATTTATTGCATTATATAAAAGAGGATAAAAAAGAAGAATTTAAAAATAAAATAAATGAATTGTTGTATTTGAAGTATCCAAAATTTATTGCAGATATACTCTCACAAGAAGAAACTCCAAAGAATTATCAAATATTAAAAAATGAATTTGTTATTCATTATACTGGTGATAGTATTGAGCCAAAGGTAGAAGAAAAACTTTATTTACGTGTCAATTATAATGAGGTAAAAGATTATTTGGATTTTGAAGTTTCTTTAGATAGTGAATACGAAAATGAAAATGGGTATCATTATGATAAGAACAAAAAAACGATTGCTCTTACCTTTGATGATGGTCCAAATGGTGAAAAGACCAATAAAATTGTAAATTTATTAGAGCAAAATAAAGCACATGCGACATTCTTTATGGTAGGAAATCGCATGGAATACGGAAAAGAAACAATATTAAATGTTTTAAATAAAGGAAATGAAATCGGAAGTCATTCTTACAATCATAAAAATATGAAAAGAATGAAAATAGAGGACATTGTAAGTGGAGAAGAGAAAACGAATGAAATTTTTCATACTATTACAGGACGTGATTTAGTTTATACTCGTGCTCCTTATGGAAATGTCAATGCTATAATTAAAGAGAGTTTAAATACAATTTTTATCAATTGGAATTTAGATACTGAGGATTGGTTATATCGTGATAAAGAACGTATAGTGGATCATGTCATGAATCATATAAATGATGGTGATATTATTTTAATGCATGATTTATACGATTCTACTGTGGAGGCGGTAGAAGAGTTGTTGCCTAAGTTATATGCAGAAGGATACCAAGTAGTAAGTGTTAGTGAACTTGCTAGTTTAAAAGGAAAAACGTTAGAAGTCCATTCTGTTTATCGTAGTATAAAAGAAAATTAGAAGAAGTTTAAAATAATGTCTTCTTCATCATTTCCTACAATACTAATGTATAATGAGATGGCACCTCCGATTAGAAATAGAAGGGCTGCAACAAGTCCTGCATTTGCAATGAAAATTTGTTTTGGACTAGAATTGGAATCTAGTCTTTTTATATGCTTGTAATTGATATAAGCAAAATACAGGTAAATGATAAAAGTAACAATAAAAATTTCCGTATTAATCGTTCTAAAAATACTTTCATCTTTTTTGTTATGTTTTATTAAATATTCTTTTTCATAGTGATTAGAAACGATAGCAAAGATTGCTAAAAAGATATATACAATCCATATATAATCTTCAATACGTACTTCATTAAACGTTTCACTATCTAAGCTATTATTTCCCATATTAATTTGTATGCAATTAGTTTAAAATAAATTTTTTTGGAAAGTTAAATAAAAAACGTACTTTTTTGTACGTTTTAACTGCTATAAAAGGAAAGAAACGAAACTATTTCATTTTTTTAAACAATTTTCTTGTATTTTGGGTTGTGAGTATTTCTATTTCTTTATAGCTCATACCTTTTATTTCCGCAAGTTTATGGATGATATAATGTATATTTTTTGATTCATTCATTTCATCTCTTAAAGGCTCAGGAGAAATATAAGGACTATCGGTTTCAACTAAAAATAAATCATTAGGGACTAGTTTTGCAACTTCAATAGATTTTTTTGCATTTTTATAAGTTATTCTTCCAGCAAAGGAAATATAATAACCATTATAAATCAAATAGTGTAAATCTTCTAAATTTGGCTGAAAGCAATGAAAAACACACCCATATTTTGGTTTTTCATATTTTTCAAAAGTTTCTATTACCATTTTATTTAGATTGTTAGAGTGGATTATTACCGGTAAGTTAAGTTCATTAGCAATTATTATTTGCTGAATTAAATATTTTCTTTGTTCATTTAAATTGCTTTTTGTAGTGTCTAAGCCGATTTCACCTATAGCTACAATTTTACAATGATTTGCAAGTGTAAGTATAGAATTTATGTCTTGATTTTCTATGGATAAAGGATGAATTCCTATAGCAGAATAAAATTTAGGATTCTCTTTGGCAATTAAAATAGATTCTTTAGATGTATCAATATTAAGCCCGACATTTATGACGCTTTCAATGGAAGGGTTACTATTTATACTCATAATCTGTTTTTCTTTATTTGTTAAAACTAGATGATTAATATGCATATGGGAATCGATAGCCATTTTTATTACTCCTTAGTATATTAAAACTCAAACTTTTTGAGTTTGAGTTCTATCAAATTTGGTGACCAGTACGGGATTCGGACCCGTGAATGCTGCCGTGAAAGGGCAGTGTGTTAAGCCGCTTCACCAACTGGCCAAAACAAAATGGTGGGCCTGGGGGGACTTGAACCTCCGACCTCACGCTTATCAGGCGTGCGCTCTAACCAGCTGAGCTACAAGCCCATTTCGCTAGGACTATTTAATTTTATCTTATTTTTAGTATTATTGCAAGTATTTTTTACTATATTCTATGCAGAATTTTAAAATACGTTTTCTTTAGTCAATTTTTCTTTTAATATGAATATCTAAATTTTTGATTTCTTCATATGTTTTTTCCACTTCTGCTTTAATTAGAGAAGTGTCATATTCTATCGCTTCTAAAACTTCTTCTACAGCAGCATCATAATCTCTTTTGTACTTTTCATTTAATGCATGCCAATTAATACCTGCAAAAAGACATACAATTTCTTTATTGAAACTTAACTTATTTTGTAACATTAAAATGGCAAGTACAGGGTATCCTGGATATCCTTGCCAAAAGGTTGCATTATCATTAGAAGCATAATCTTTACCATTCCATTTAATTGTATAGTTTTTCTTTCCATCAGAAGAAGTTACAATAGCTTCGCTTTCTTGCATTGTAATTCTATTATCTGCAATACAAGTATATGCTTCATAAATTTTAGCTATAGGAGGAAGTTTTATCATTTTTATCACCTAAAAATAAGATACCATGTAATTTTGTATATTTCAATACTTGTGTTAAAATGAAATAATAGAAGAAGGGATTAAATGGAAAAAGAAAAAATTAAACTATTAAAAGATTTCATATGGTTAAGAAATAAAATTGATTTTGATTTTGTATTTGAACAAGATTCTTTTCAAATAAGGATATAAAAAGATACTATCAAAAAACAAAATATTTGCTTTATCGGTTGGCTAGCAAAAAAGGGTATATGCATATTGGACTATCGGATGATGGTAGTTGTATAAAAGGGAATCATTATCAAACTTATCAACTGGATAAAATAAATGAGTTATTAAAACAAAAGAATGCTACAAAGATATTAGAACTTGGGTGTGGACAAGGCGCAAATATGGCTTATTTAGCAAAGCAAAATCCAAATGCTTTTTTTATAGGATTGGATTTAAATCCTTCTTTAGATAAGAAAAATAAAAAATATAATATTAAACTTTTAGAAGGCGATTATCATAACCTAGATAAAATAGAAGATAATTCTATAGATATTATCTATGCTATTGAAACATTATGCTATTCCACTAATAAAAATCAAATCTTTAAAGAAGTAAATCGTGTTTTAAAAAAAGATGGTTTATTTATTGTTTTTGATGCTTATCTTGCTAAAGAACGTAATCAGCTTTCAGAGATAGAATTAATAGGAGCTAAACTGGTAGAAAATGGCTATTATTTAAATGAATTTGAATACATAGGAAATCTTGATAAGTACATAAACGAAAATGGGTTTTCTGTTGTAAAAGCGGAGAATATGAAGAAAAAAGTAATCAATCACTTAATAAGCTATCAAAAACGTATAGAACATTATTTTCGTTTTGGGCCATTTTTTAAACTCGCTTGTAAATTGGTTCCAAAAGAAGTTTTAGGAAATATTGTGCCGATTTATTTTATGGCAGATACAATAGAAATGGGTTTAAGCGTATACTATTTTCATATTTTGAAAAAGTAACATGTTTAACATCTAAATTAGAATTCAAAGTTATTAAATTTACATTTCTTATAATTTTTTCTTATTTATTTCTAAGGTTTCTTTTAACTTTGTTTCTAACTTTATTTCTTTTTTTAGTGCATGAACAATTTCGGAGGCAGTAACTTTTCCAATCCCTTTTATACCATTTATATTATCTGTTTTATCTCCTACAAGAGCTTTATATAAAATATAATCATTTGGCAAAATATTAAATTTTTCTTTAAAGGTTTCTATATCATAAAGAATACTTTTCTTACCTCGAGGAACATATAAATATATATTTTTATCTAGTAATTGAAAAAGGTCTGTATCTGTAGAAACAATGATAAATTCTATGTCTTTTTTATATTAGATGCGATGTAATCGTCAGCCTCGTTGTTCTGAACTTCAAAATAGGGAATTTCTAAATAAGTAAGCGTTTCTTTTATGTAAGGAAGTTGTGAAAAAGGATTTTCTTCTTCTAAAGCATTCGAAAAATCTTTACGATTTGTTTTGTAATTAGTATCATAACTTAAATTTGTTACTTTACTTGTTTCGCTATCAAAAACAACATATAGGGAGTAGGGGCAGAATTCACTTACAAACTTTTTTAAACTGTCAATAAATCCTACTAATCCTTTGATTTCTTTTCCGTTCTTATTTTTAATTGAAATACAAGTAATTTTCTTGCAAAATTATTTAAAACTATTATATAATCCTATTAGGAACATCAGTTGTTGAGTGTCTACCGAATCTCACAAAAGAGAGGAGGTTTGATAAAAATGAAAACTAAGACTTTTATTTTAAAGGTTCTAAAGCTCATTGCTATCATTTTATTTCTCCTTATCATTATGATAGTAGTTATAAAAAAATGACACTTAATTCATCATTGAATTAAATGTCCATCTAATTTTATTTGGGTAGACATTCAACTTGCAAAAACTGAATGTTCCCTTTTTTATTTTATGCAAGGTTCCTTGACATATTCATAATAACATACTTATAGATTCTTGTCAAAAATTGCACAGATTTTGCACAGCAGATATCTTAATTACAATTAATCTGTTGGCATTAATTATATAAAAATTCCATAAATAAGGATAAATAACAAATGGTGTCCCCTCAGGGACTTGAACCCTGGACCCACTGATTAAGAGTCAGTTGCTCTACCAACTGAGCTAAGGAGACATTTCTTTTTACGTTTTTCATTATAACACAAAAATAAGAAAAGGTATATAGAAATTCATAAAAAACTAGGGCAACCGCATAAAAAAAGTCAATAAAAATTTTAAAAAGAAGAAAAATAAGA
>CAJUKB010000036.1 GCA_910587325.1 uncultured Bacilli bacterium
TACCATTTTTTGAATGATTTTTCTATTTTTATAATTTAACTAGCACAACCCGTTATATTCACTATTTTCTATTATAGTATTTGAATATTTATAAAGTTTATTAGGAATACAAACATCTATATATTTACATTTTTCAGTATAACAAGAAAGTGCTTCTTCTACTATTTCTTTTGGTACAAAATTTTGATAAAGATAAGTATTATTTTGTTTATTAAAACAATTAGCTCCTGTATCACAGATTATGTAGTTAGCAAAAGAAGCTCCATAAGTTGCTTTTAAATAAATTGCCAAAAATCTTCCAGTTGCGATTGTAATTATATATCCTTGTTCTTTTAGTTTTTTTAAATATTCTATTGATTTTTTGGATACTTTTCTCTCGTTATTCAAAAGCGTCCCATCTAAATCTAATACAATCATTTTTTGCATATTGCACCTACTTAATTTTCTTTAATTATAACACAAATAGAAAAAAGAGCGTATTGCTCTAATCATTTGTATAATTATAAATACCATGAATTTTTTCTAAGTCTTCTGTACTTACATTTTCAAGTGTCCAAACTCCATCCTTTTTTACAACTTTAAAATCAATGGTATACTCAATAGTTTTTGTTGTTTTTTTTATTTCTTCTAATTTATAATCCAAAAATTTATCTTTGTCGTAATTGCCATCTTCATCAATAAATTCGCTTTTGTTATTATTTTGGTATTCTTCTGCTTCTCTTTGGACGCTATATAAGTCATATACTGTAATTTTTGTCGTTACAGTAGCTTCGTCCCCATTATAGTTTTCATTGGTAATTTTGTAAGTTAAATCTTTGTATTGTTTAGTCATGACTTCTTTATATTTTTCTCCTTGTGTTTCGTTTAAGTTTTCTTCTTTTACTAAGTCATCTAATTGGGCAATGACGGTTTCATGTTGGTTTTTGTACTTATTTAAGTATTCTTTTACAGGGTCACTTGCAGATGTCCTAGCACAAGCACATCCTACTACCATGGTTAAAGTTATTAAAAATAGCATTATTTTTTTCATATTCGTTTTTCTCCTTTGTTTTTATTTTTAGCATTTTTTTCTAAAATATACTTCTTTATATTCTCTTATTATGGTACTATCTTAATAGGAAGTGACGTTATGAAATATACTGACGATGAATTAGAAACCAAATTTCAAGAATTAGTAGAACTTATAAACAAAATTGAAAACGAAAGTCTTAGAAATGGAGTTCATAAAATATTTATAGACAAAAAAGAAGACATTCTGAAACGTTCTGGTTCTCCTGATTGTTTTGAAGATGGAAAGTATGTAAAAGGAAGACACCATTTTTTTAAAGGTGGTTTACTATGTCACTTATTAGGTGCTGCTAAAATTGCCTATGCGGTTGCAAACTTATACGAAAATCGTGTGAATATGGATTTAATTATCAGTGGAGCTTTATTACATGATATTGGAAAAACGATAACCTATGATGCATGGGACGATACGAAAGAATTAAAAAACCCTACTAACGATTACGCTAGAAAGTTTCAACACTCCTATTTAGGAATGCAAATCGTATCAGAGTATTTAAAAGATACAGAAGTAGAACAAGAAATAAAAGACGAGCTTTTACATATACTAGCAAGTCATATGTCCGGAAGCAATAAGACAACTACTGATGGATCTTTAGTACCACCTAAAACTATAGAAGCCAATATTGTCAGTCGTTCGGAACATATGGAATGTATGCTTTCTAATTTTGAATAATAGTTTTTATAGTGTTAAAATAGAAAAAGGTGATTTTTATGAAACGATTATTAACCGGTTTACAACCAAGCGGAGATTTAACAATTGGAAGTTTAATTGGAGGTATTAAACAAAGCGTAGAATACCAAAATGAATACGATTCTTTTATCTTTGTTCCAGATTTACATGCCATTACGGTTCCTCAAGACCCTACTCTTTTAAGAGATAGAATTAAGAAAAATGTAGCTCTTTATCTAGCTTGTGGAATTAATCCAAATAAAAACACGATTTATTTACAATCGGAAAATGTTTACCATACCAATCTTTCTTGGGTTTTAGAATGCCATACTTATATGGGAGAAGCAAATCGTATGACGCAGTACAAAGACAAAAGTAAAAAGCAAGAAAATGTGAGTGTTGGTTTATTTACTTACCCAATTTTAATGGCCGCCGATATTCTTCTTTATGATGCAGACTATGTACCTGTTGGAATTGACCAAAAGCAACACGTAGAACTAGCTCGTGATATTGCTATGCGTTTTAATAAAAAGTATGGGAGTACATTTAATGTGCCCAATCCTTTAATTCCAAAAGTAGGAGCTAAAATTATGGATTTACAAACTCCAACTAAAAAAATGAGCAAATCGGATACAGAAACGAAAGGAATTATTTTCCTATTGGATAGCGAAGAAGTAATTCGTAAAAAAATCATGTCTGCTGTTACGGATAGTGAAGCCAAAGTATATTACGATATAGAAAACAAACCGGGTATTTCCAATTTACTTACCATTTATTCTAGTTTTAGTGGTCTTTCTATAGAAAAAACAGAAGAAAAATTTAAAGATTTCAATTATGGAAACTTAAAAAAAGAAGTAGCAGATGTTGTCGTAGAAAAATTAATGCAGATTCAAAAAAAATACCAAGAGTATATGGACTCTGGTATTGTTGATGAAGTTTTAAATCAAGGACGTGAGAAAGTAGAAAAAATAGCAAGACAAAAATACGAAGAAGTTATGCACAAATTAGGTCTTGGCAGAAATTAGTGCATATTGTGATAAGAGAGTTTTATGAAATCATAAACTACGCTTAAATTGTCATTGTATTCTTTTTGTAAAGAAGATGCCATTTCTTTGTAAATTTCTTCTATATTATCATTATTCTTATTAAACCATTCATAGTATAAGTACTTTAATTTACTCGTGTTGTTCTCTTCATACAAAGTATCTATTTCTTGTTGAATGAGTTTTTTTATTTTTCTTTCCTGACGTAATGTTGTAATACTTGGGTATTTTTCTAACTTTTCGTAATGTAAAGTACTTTCTCTCATTGTAAACATGACCTCACTGATGTTTAATTCATCACTTGGCAGTAGCTTGCTTCTACTAATGACTTTCCCTTCTTCATTCACTTCTAGAGCTAAAGTATTTTTACTATCACTAATTAAAAACGTATTTAAGCTTTCCGTACTTCTTTTCACAATTGTTTTTTCTTTAATTTGTTCTACCAAAGAAGAATCAAATTTAGTTTTGTATTTTAAAGTGTCTTTTAAACAATCTAAAGAAACACGAAATAGAGGTATTTTTTTTATAAATTCTACATTATCCTCTTCTTCCCATTCATAAAATTCATATAATTCTCCATCAATTCCGAAATTTAGAAGAACGTCGTAGTAATAGTACATTTTTTATGCTCCTTTCCAAAGACAACAAAAGTATGACTATTCCAAACAAAAACAACAAACATTCAAACCTTTTACTAATAAACTTTACAAAATCCCAAAAACTATACCCCATTGTAAGTAAATTTGTATAAAGAAAAATAAACATGAGTCCCACACTAGCAAGAAGGGTTCCTAAGAGTGCTCCTAAAAAATTCATACGTCCACCTACTTTAATTTTATTTCTTATTTCTAAAATTTATTATATAATTAAATAGGTGATGATATGAAATACGTGATTTATATTCTTTTGGGAATTTTACAAGGGTTTACAGAGCCCCTACCCATTTCTTCTAGTGGGCATTTGTTTTTGTTTAAAAATATTTTTAATACGGATATGTTAAACGATTTAAATTTTGAAATATTCGTAAACTTTGGTTCTTTTTTAGCCATTTTGTTCATCTTCTTACCGGATATTATTAAATTAGTAAAATCGTTCTTTACTTATATATTTAAAAAAGAAAAAAGAAATTTAGTAAAAAACGAATTTAAGTATTGTATGCTAATCCTTGTGGGAAGCATTCCAGTAGGAATTGCAGGTGCTTTATTTAAAGATAATATTGAGAATGCTTTGAATATCAAACTTCTAGGAGTTGCCTTTATTATTACAGCAATTAGTTTGTTCTTAGTCAAGAACGTCAATGGAACGAAAGAAGATAAAGATATTACTTACAAAGATGCTATTATTATCGGACTTTTACAAATGGTTGCTTTATGTCCTGGTATTAGTCGTAGCGGAATCGTTTTAGTAGGATGCTTACTTTGCAAATTAAAAAAAGATGCTGCTCTTAAATACACATTTATGCTCTACTTCCCTGTTAGTGTTGCTTCCATGGGCCTTGGTGTACTAGATTTTTTAGAAAATCCTGCAAGTAGTAGTTTACTTCCTTGTTATGTTGTCGGCATGATTTTTGCGGGACTTGTTACTTACTTCTCTTATAAATGGCTTTCTAGTTTAGTCAAGAAAGGTAAACTTTGGAAGTTCTCTATTTATTGTTTATGTTTAGCAATCTTTATCTTCATTTATTTTAGATAGTTAAAAAGGAATTACGAATTCGTAGTTCCTTTTTTTAGAACTTTTTATTGTAATGACAATGTAATGAAAACATTTGACATATTTTACTTCCTTTGTTACTATAATATAAGTAAAGGAGGCAATATATGGAACAGACATCTAATACTACTAACTTGAATGTTAGAGTAAATTCAACCTTAAAAAAAGAGTCCGATATGTTATTTCAAGACTTAGGTTTAAATATGTCGACCGCTATTAATATGTTTTTAACACAATGTGTCAAAAGACAATCTATTCCTTTTGATATTGCGGAACCTAAACCTAGTAGAAAACTAAAAAAAGCATTAAAAGAGGCAGATAATATGATGAAACATCCAGAAAAATACAAAAGTTATAATAATGTGCATGAAATGATTGAGGACATTTTAAATGAAGATTGAAACTGTAGTTTATAAAGTCCGTATTACCAAAGAATTTAAAAAACAATTAAAAAAGATGATAAAACAAGGAAAAGATTTATCAAAACTTGAACATGTTATTACTTTGCTAGCAAATAAACAAGAATTAGATATTTGTTATAAAAATCATTTATTGAATAATAGTAAACATTATAAAAATTGTGGAGAATGCCATATTGAACCGGATTGGTTATTAGTCTATCAGTACCAAGAACAACATTTAATTTTACTTCTACTCGCAACAGGTAGTCATAGTGAACTATTTTAAAAGGAACTACAAAATTGTAATTCCTTCTATTATATTAGATACACTTTCTAAATCAGTAAGTGAAATACTTGTTTCTAGCCCTTTATTCATATCTTTTAATTTAAAATAGTTTTCTTTGATTTCATCCTCTCCTAAAATAATCACATAGGGGATTTTTTCTCTGCTTGCAAACTCAAGGCTTTTCTTTATTTTTTTTGTTTGCATTTTAACTTCAACTTTTAAATTCATTTTTCTCAAATTCATTGCAAGTTTTAAACTTTCCGTATTTGTACCAATTGGAATAATCAAAATATCCAAATTTGATTTGTAAGAGAAAACCTCCCTATCTTTTAGTATTTCATAAATAGGTACTAGACCAAAACTAATTCCAACAGCAGGATATACTTCTCCATCATTTATAAAGTTGGTAATCATCTTGTCGTATCTTCCTCCACCTCCAATACTGCAATTTAGCTTACTATTCTTTTCATATACTTCAAATACATTTCCAGTATAGTAATTTTGTCCTCTTGCAAGAGTTGGTGTAAATACACATATATCTTGTAATTTTAAGCTTTCTAAATAACTCGTTAAATTATTTATTTCTTGTAAACCTTGCTTCAAGATTTCATTTTTAAACTCTTTACCTTTTTCATTTAATTCCTCTAAAGAATATTGAAAGTATGCAAAAAGTGAATCAATCTGTTCTTCATTTAAATCAATATTTATAAGACTTTCTTTAAGCTCTTTAGAGCTGATTTTATCTAATTTATCTACAATAGTTGTTACCTTTGAAAACAATTTTTCTTGAATGCCACACTCTAAGAATATACCATTCATAAGTTTACGATTGTTGTACTTTATTATAATGTCAATTTCTAGTCTTTCAAAAGCATCTTTATACAAAGATAAAAGTTCTGCTTCTACCATTTGGTTTTCTACTCCCACCACATCCACATCACATTGTGTAAACTCTCTATCTCTACCTACTTTTACTGGGCCATCTCGAAATACCTTTGCAATTTCATATCTTTTAAATGGAAAATTAATCTTATTTTTGTTTAACGCTATAAATTTAGCAAATGGTACTGTTAAATCATAGCGAAGCCCTAGTTTTCTTTTTCCTTGGTCACTTAATTTATAAATCTCTTTTAAGATATCGTCTTCTTCATTGTATTTGTTACTTAAAATGTCATAATAGCATAGTATTGGTGTTTCAATGGAATTGTATCCATAATTTTCAAAAACAACTCTTAACGTATCTTTAATCTTATTTCTAATTTTTTGTTCGTTAGGCAAAAAATCATAACCGCCTTTCACATTTTGTATTTTCATATTCTAACCTTCTTTCCAATTTTTTCAATAACACGTTTACGTAGTAAACTATTTTTTTCTTCAAGTTCTTTAGAAATTGTTTCATAAAGTGCGCTCGTATCATAGCCATATAACCACTGGTCATTAGCCATATAACCATTTTTTAAATTTTCTTCATATTTCCAAAAAATATTTTTATCATAAATAGTGTCTGTTAAATTTGACCAAGCATTTGTAACGGGTATTCCAGAAAAATCAACATAATAATAAATAGAACCATTTAGCTGATTTTCCATAATCATATAATCTTCAAATAAAAACAATTGTGCTTCTCTATCTAATACTATTTTTTTTACTTTATCAGTTTTTTCTAATTTTCCATTAAATACATATTGCATTTGAACTAAACTTGGATATATTCCCATTCCAATATTTTTTTCAATAATTATCACTTTACTTCCCTTTTTATCTTCAAATTCTTGTTTGCTTTCTATCAAACACACATTTTCTCCATTGGTCCAATAATTTTTGGAATTACACCACCAATCTTGAAAAGTTACTTTCATCATAATTTTCATCCTCTTTCTTAATATTTTGATTAAAAAGTGCTGCTCATTCCCAATAAAAAAACTATACAGAATTCTTACCTGTATAGTTTTAAGTTTCATACAGGCAACAAGCACCACAAATAGCACTTGTGCCTACAACAATTTTAATGTCGTATTAACAAGTGCAGATTATTATGATGATGTTGTCTAACTAAATTATTTTTAAACATAACAATCTTTCCTTTCAAATTTAAAGAAAGTCTATCATTTTTTTCTAGTTTTGTCAAATTTTTGATTTTCTGAGTACAATTTGATATTTTAATATATTCTATTCTTCTATTATATTTGATGTTTTTTATGTTCACTTTTAGAAAGTACATCACTTTCTGTATTGCCTAACAGCAAAAATATACAAATTTGGAATACAACTCCAAATTTGTATAAATGATAATTTATTCTATTTCTTGTTTTCTTTCTAACTTTTCGACATCTACACTATTAATAGAATTAAATCTTTTGGTAATTTTTTCAGTCGTGACATTAATTTCTTTTACGTCTTTTGTAACTGTATCTATACTGCGAGAAAGTTTGTCCCAACGTTCTTTGTACCTTGCAAATTCAAAAGATAATTTGTTTAATTCTTCGTGAATGACTTTCGCATATTTATCACGTTCCATATTTTTTAAAATCATACTGATTGTTGTTAAGGTACTCATTAAAGTAGTTGGACTCGTTATCCACACTTTTTTATTATAAGCCTCTTTTATTAAATCAGAGTGATAGGCATTTAGTTCTGCAAATATGGCTTCTGCTGGCAGGAAAAGAATAGCCTCACTTGCGGTTTCTCCCGGAACGATATATTTATTACTAATGGCATCAATATGTTTTTTGACATCCATTTTAAATTGCTTAGTAGCAATATCCCTAGTTTCTTTTGATAACATTTTATCGGTCATTTTTTGGTAGTTTTCTAAAGGAAACTTAGAATCAATACAAATGGTACCTAAAGGACTTGGAGCATAAAGTATGGCATCCGCGATAAATCCATTACTAAGTTTATGTTGTACTTCATAGATGCCTTTAGCGTTTTCTCCAAATACACTAGTTAAAATATAATTTAGATTGACTTCTCCAAAAATACCTCTCGTTTTTTTATCGGTTAAAACGCTTTGTAGAGAAACAATTTCTGTGGATAAACCATCTATTTTCTTTTGCGCTTCATCAATTTTAGTAAGACGTTCTAAAATACTTGTAAATGTTTTATTGGACTTTTGAAAGTTATCCTCTAACCTTTCATTTACTTTTTCATTCATATAGTTGATTTTGTTTTGCATTTGTTCATTTAAATGTTCAAAATCTTTACGTAAATCGTTTGAAAACCCAAGTTTAAATTCCCCTATTTCTTTGGTGATATTGGTTTCAAAACGCCCCAAACGTTCGGTGATACCACTTTCATCTTTTCCTTTTACAAGCAAAATAACAAGTAATAATACGATAAAAATTAACACTCCTAAAATAATATACTCCATTGATACCTCCAATTAATCAAGTTCAAATTTTTTATTGATAATTTTACTTACAATAAATGCAAGCAATACTAAAATAACTACTTTTAATAACGCGATTGGATGGGTAAGACTTTGCAATAAGCTTGTCCCTACAAAGCCCCAAAATAAAACTAAAAATATTTTGCCAATACATAATGCGATGAAAAATTTTTTGAAAGACATTTTCGAAAGTCCCGCCGCAATATTTACTAAAAAAGCCGGTGTAAAAGGTACAGCAATAATGGCTGTTAATTGTTCTAATTTTACTTTATTTATTGTATGCATAACTTTATTTAATTGTTTTTTATCTTTTGTTTTATTATCAAACCAATTTTTTATTATTTTACGAAACAAAAAGAAAGACATTAAACATCCCAATACTGTAAAAATCCAAGAGATAATAAAACCCACAATACTTCCAAAAACAAGAAAATTAATGGTAATAAATACAAACAAAGGAAGGATTGGCAAAATAGATTCAATTAGAATACAAAAACATCCTAGAATAGGACCATAAATTCCAATATTTAATAAAAATTCATTAATTAAATTATCAAGATTTGTAACAAACTCCATCATAACCATCACTTTTAGTATTATACCACGGTTTTCTTAGTTTATTTCTTTTCTTCTACATTATTTGTTAAGTTTATGGCAAGTTTTTCGTTTCTAAATACTTCATTCTTTTCCGTTTTAGTTCCTCTTTTTCACTCATCGATTCTTCTTGCAAAGGCATTTTTTCTATTACCCCTTGCATCACTAACCATAAATCATCTAGAATTCGCATTTTCTCTAGTTGATGAATTAAATCTATATCTTTTACTTCTAACGTGATTTTTTTATCACATTTTATTCTTAGCATATCACTATATTCATGTCTAGGGTGATTTTCTAGATTAGAATTGATAAATCTACGAATAATATTACAAATATTCCATAAATCTATTTCATCAATTATATGTCCATTTTTGCGATAATAGTAACCTAGTTGCCTTTGAATACGTAAAGAATTGTATTCTTCATTATCAAAAATATAAGTAATAGAACTTCTATCATCTACTGAGGGGCGAATTGTTATTCTTTTCACTCTATCCTGTTCAATATGCTCCGATGCATAGTCATAAAAATCATGTATTTTAATGAATTGTATTAATTGTTCTAAGATATCAAATGCTTCTAAAGCCTTAGAAGTAAAGTAAATATTTAGTTTTTCTCCTTCGCTATTTTGTAGTTTTATTCCCAAATATTCTTCTCTATGTGGCTTAAAGGTATTGTAACCAACGTAAGTTAAAAATTTTTCTTTCTTAGTATCCACTAAAAAATCACTTAAAATGTTCTCATAAATATCTATTGTAGATTGATTCCGTTTTCTTTCAATAGAGATTTCTTCTAATTTTCCGTTTACCACTTCATAAAAACGATAATAGACATCTTGCGAAATTAAATTAAAGAGAATAATTGTACAAAGAACAAAT
>CAJUKB010000037.1 GCA_910587325.1 uncultured Bacilli bacterium
TATAGATATTGTCTTATGGACCGGTAGCTCAGCTGGATAGAGCAACGCCCTTCTAAGGCGTGGGTCGGACGTTCGAATCGTCTCCGGTTCACCAAAACTCTTCTTATTTTAGAAGAGTTTTATATATAACGAGGTGTAGCGCAGTTGGTAGCGCGCGTGGTTTGGGACCATGAGGTCGCAGGTTCGATCCCTGTCACCTCGACCATCTAAGAGAGTTTTTTAAACTCTCTTATTTTTTTGCATTTTTTCTCAAACTCTATTATTTCAAGCCTTTTCGGTTGTTAATCTTTCTCAAACTTTTTTAAAATTTCTCAAAATTTATCATTATTTTTGTAATTTACTCAACAATTTACTCAACAAAAGTAAGCCAAAAAAAATTTGTTGAGTAAATATAACTTTTCTTTCTAACACTTGATATATCTATATCTCAAGTCGTCTTTTTGTTCTTTTTTACTCAACAAATTCTATATAATTTTTCAAACTTTATATAACTTTTTTAGTTACTTTTGCAATTCATTATTTTCTTCAAAAAACATATCGTTTTTATCAAAAAAGTTATATAATTCTCTTAATTGTTCCTCTTGAAAGTCCTCATCTGCTGTTATGTAATATTGTTTTGTTATGTTTATGTCAGAATGTCCCATTAAGTATTGTAATACTACATCTTTCATTCCAGAATGTGCACATCTTGTTGCATAAGTATGCCTTAAACTATGCGTACTAACACTAGTTATACCTAGTTTATCTAATATCTTATGTAATGACCTATTAACATTCCTATGGTCAACTAAATTATCATTTTTACTTAAAAATAATTGACCATCTCTGTTATTTTTCGATATTTCTAATTGTTCCAATATATATGGCATTATTCTATCTGGTATAGGTAGTATTCTAATTCCGTCTTCTGTCTTTGGAGTTTTTCCCATTATAACTTTTCCGTTTTCATCAGTAGTAAGAGTTTTGCATATACTAATTGTTTTATCTTCTAAATCAACATCTGTATTTCGTAATGCTAGAGTTTCTCCAACTCTTAATCCCATATATAATTGCATTAAAAATTCATTTTTATATGGTTCTTCTTTTATAGTAGACTTTTCAAGATACTTTGTTAATTTTTGTTGTTCTTTAATACGTAATGGTTTTACTTTCTTCGCCTTTTTCTTACTTCCAGGATTATAAACATCTGTCATTGGTGTTCTAGCAATATACTTTTTATCTAAAGCATAATAAAAAGCTTGAGAAAATTGTTGATAGTGTTTTTTTATTTCTGACTTACTATATTTCTTTTCTTCCTTTATGTGGTTTAAGTAATTTTGTATTTCTTTTGAAGTTACATCTTCAATTTTCTTATCTTTAAATACATTCTCAATACTCTTAATTGTTTTTAATAATCTTCCATATTGATTAGCCTTAATTTTTTCCTCTTTATATTTTCTTTCTGTTAGAACTTTCATCAATTCACAAAGTGGTATTCCATTATGTTTTATATATAAACTATCTTCTCTTTGATATGCTAGGACTTCTAGATATTTTTCGGCTTCTTCTTTTGTTTCAAAACTTTTCTTTTGTAGTTTTATTTCTCCATTTTCTGTTTCTGGTGGTTGAGCAGTCCAAGTATTTCTTTGCTTATTATAGAAAACAGAGCCTTTGCCAGTTCCTTTTTTTCTTCCCATATAAACACCACCTTACTGTCTTTTTTCCATTTTCCAAAGTAAATAGGCAAGTAAAGTAACTGTTTTCTGTTTACCAATATTTACAGAGGGAAAGTCATTTCTTCTAAATAAAGCATTAGTTAAGTTTTCACCCATTTTTAAATCTTTTGCAACATCTTTAACTGTTAGATTTCTAAATGGATTATCTACTTTTTTAATTGCTTCTATAATTAATCTTTCTTTTGCATTAAAAAACTCTTTTGTATCAATTAAATTATTTTCTATTATTTCTTTCATCATTTTTGTTCCCCTTAATATATCTATTTATTATTGATTTAAGTCTATCTATGGGGAAGTCAAACATTATACTTACACATTCAAAAGTTTTATTTAAACAATGTTTTAGCCATTTATTACTTCTATGCAGTTTGTAAACATTTTCTTTTAAAGATTCATAATCTCTCTGTATATTTTGAACTTTTATTAAAGTATTATCATTTGTTGCTTTAATTTTTGTATATTGATTTGCTAAAGTATTAAATTTCTTTATTACTCTCTTATATTCAGTTTTTAATTCATTTATATTATTAGTATTAATCTCCTTTTCATATTGAATAGTCTGTTTCTCAAATTGTTGCATTTCATAATTAGTAATAGTTTTTAGTTGTTCTATTGGAATATGCTTATTATTTTCTGCTTGTCCACGCTCTAAATTAAAACCAGCTCTAGTCATATATTTATAAAAGTTATCTTGTAAAACTTTATAGCTATTTTTACCTTTCCAAAATTCAGTACAAGATACTTTATCAACTGCTTTTCCACTTTCTTTGTCTAAATTGTGTACAACAGGAATAAAAACTAAATGAAGATGTGGTGTAGACTCGTCCATGTGAACTTTAGCTGAAATAATATATTTTTCTCCTAAATTTTTAAAATTACAAACGAATTTATAAGCTGTTTCAAAATATCTTTTTGTTTCTTCTTCTCCAATTTCTTCAAAAAATTCTTTACTAGAAGTTATGATGTATTCACAAGCTACATTAGATGTCTTTTTTATTCTGCCTTGTAAATTATAAGTATTTTTTATTTCATTAAAACTCTTTGAATATGGTATATTACATTGTTTAATTGAGTAATTATAAATGCCTTTTGATTTATCTATTTCTTTATTTGAATAATTCGTATTTTTTCGTTCATTATGTCTAAAAATAACGTTCAACTGTCCCATAGTATATTTAGTGTTTCTAATTATTGCATAATTCACATTTTAAATACCTATCTTTCTCTAGAATCTTTTTGTTTATTTTTATAGTAGTATTTTGTAACATCTGCAATTGATTCTCCAACTGAATTTTCCATACTATCACTTAAATAATTAAATCCGTCATCTAGCCAGTCATCGTAAAAACTTGTTAATACATCTTTTTCCTCTAATAGAGCGATAATTTCTTTATCGTCTAAATCCATATCAGAAAGCAAATTTTGAATTTGCTCTTTACAAGTTATCTCATAAGATTTATCTAATATGTCATACTTTGATTTTCCTATCAAACCTCTTATAAATTTTGCATATTCTCTTAATAATTTTCTTTCTAATTGTTCTTGCAAAGTTAAGTCGCTACTATTTGTCTTTGAAATTTCTTCGTCATATTCCTCGTAACTAATAAGTCCTTTTTTATACTTATCTAATATATCTTTACAATTCATATTTTTATTTCTCCTTTTATTCTTATATTTATTTCTGTAATATCTTCTTGTATTTGCCCTAGAACTTTCTTCCTCTATAATAGAGGAAGAAAGCATAAAGGGGTTATTAGGGTACTCCCTAATCATACAGAGGAACTTTGTTCCTCTAGTATGTTATAGCAACAAAATTGCTCGTGTATTTTTAGTAAATTTTCTATAGTAATTTTAACGTTCTTCTTGCTCATGCTTATAAAAATCAGTATTTTTGCCAAGACATAATCCGTCAAGAAATGCTTCAACTTCATTCCATGTTTTGAAACAATTTTTTCTATCGATTGAATACCAGTCTTTTTGTTCAGTATTTCTTTCTATAATTGCTATTGCTTTGTTATATGTATAAATGCTTGATGTAGTTAACAATAGTATTTGTTTATCACTATTTGAAAGCATATATTCATTTAGTCCATTAACTCTTAAACTAATATCGGATTTATTCAATATTTTTTTCCTCCTCGTTAACTAAATAACCAAAAGTCTTTTTAAATTCATCGTGTATTGTTTCTAAAAGAATATTGAAATCATCTGCACTTAATTGTTCATTCATAATTATTTTTTCTGCAATAGATCCTCGTTTATTTTGCTTTTCTAAATCTTCAATTCTACTCATAAAAAATCCTTTCTACTAATTATTTCTATTTTGAATTAGATGTTTTAAAAGAGTTTTTTGAATATCTAAAATAACATTCAATTCATTATTCGATTTTTCTTTTTGCTTTTCTGGACTATCTTCATTTGAGTTTGAATTATTGTTGTTTGAAGTGCATTTATTAATTTTGTTTTTCCATTTTTTATATTTGTTGTATCTGAAAGATTTTCGATTTAAGTTGTCCATGTAATAAAAGACCTCATTATTATTTAAACTCCTAAAATCTTTTTTGCCTTTGTCATAACCTATTAAAATTAAATCTCCTGCAATATTGCTAAAATTTAAAACAATGTTAGGAACAAATCCTTTATTTTGTTTTTTACTGTTGCAAATAATGATACAGTCATCATAACGAACCATTAATAAATTACCTTTTACAATTTGTTCTTTAATTTTTTGAGTATTTTCTATAAGATGAATTTTAGGTAAATCACCAGTTCTTTTAGAAAGTGTATACATTTTTTTATTCATTATTTGCACCACCTTCGTAATCAGTTTCAATTTGCTTTTTTAAATATTCTTTAAATGTATGAGAATCTATGAAATTTATATTTTTCATATCTTTTAAAGATATTATTTGAATTAACAAAACAAAGTCTAAATTTTCAATTTCTTTTAACTCATCATTAGTACAAATTGGCTTTTTCTTTTTACTCATTTTAACCTCCAAAATTTGAGGTTATCGATAACCTTATTTGTTCGAACTAATTACATGATACTCCGATTTTTAGTTTCATTTAGAATAAAGTGAGATAAATTGGAATAAATTGAAGTAAAGTGTAAGAAAGTGAAAAAAATGTTTTTAAGAAATGCTTGTAATATGCCAAAATTAAATAAAAAAAGAACGTGAACTTAAAATTTCACGTCTATATAATATTAATCTATTTATTCTTCATAATCAGCTTTATTATTAATATTTATGTACCAAGCATCTTGTCTTTTTATATTTTCTAATTCTTCATTTGTAACTTTCAACATATTTAGCATTTTTTCGGAAAAAGCTATATCTTCTTTAGATATGATACATTTTCTCTCATTTGGAACATAATTGCCATTTGTTGCGCTCAATGAACCTAACATTAAGCCATTAAAATTATTTGAGATATTTACAGTAATCTTTGTTACTTCTAGTCTAGGGCTATCAGCTTTGTAATTTTCAAATACCATTATAGCAATATTATTGTCTGATAGCATATAACCTGTCATATAAATTTTATTTGTTTTATAATCTAAAAAGTTTATTTCAATATTTTCTGTTCTTTCAATTATTTCTATTTTAAATTTTAATTTTGCTGTTTTTTTAGAAGTTGGGTAGATACCTTTATAATATAGATACAACATTTTAGTTTTAAAAACATTTTTACTATTCTCTTTATTTACAATTTTTGTATTAGAAGATAGTAAATCACTCACAAATATATCTAGTTCATCACAAATAATAGATATTTGTTCTATGTCTGGTAATAATCTACCACTTTCAAATCTACTAATAGTAGCCGGATTTACATTTAGACTATTAGCTAGATTTTCTTGAGTTAATCCTTTTTGTTTTCTAATTTTTTTAAGTCTTTCTCCAAAAGATTTTTTATTAAAAGTTGCCATATAACCACCTCTTAAATAAAATAACTCTACTCTTTAATTATACCATAATTAGTTATTATTTTCAAATTAACAAATACTTGTAAATGGCTTGTAAATTGAATTTGAAAGCAAAATGTGGTATAATATAATTAACTAAAGATAGATAGAATGATTTATGATTTAATTAAGTAATCATTCCATAAGCAGTGCTTGTGATTAATCGAAAAAGTCCAAGCATTGCAGTGCTTGGGTTTGATATACGAATTTCAACAATGTTGATTCTCCGTATTTCTAGATTAATTATTTATTCAATAGAATAATCGTGGAAACGGAGATAGACTTGTAGAAATGAAAATGTCATTGTTAGGTGGACGGATGCCCAGGAACACTACCAATTATCTAGGTCATTCGGTTTTGGAGGAGTAATTCCTCCTTTTCTATTTGAATAATTGATATTTATAGAAAATTAAGTTATAATATAAATAGTATTAATAAGTTAACTGCAATTAATTTGTTAATATAGAAACGTGGGAATTCTTATCTACAAGTCTAATTCTCACGTTTTGGCTTTATAAAACTTGCACTATATGCAAAATTTTATTAATTTATAAGATTTTACAAATTTTTTTCAAAAATAAATAGTATATTTCATAAAAATAAATATAAAACTTGCACTATACGCAAATTTTCTTGCATATAGTGCAAGTTTTTAATTTTTGAATAGTTTACATAAATGTAGTATATTTAATTTATAATTAGTTAAGAAATCATTTTGAAACTTTTCGGAGGTATTCTGTGAGTAGTACAAGTAATAAAAATACTAACTTAATAACTTCAACTTTAGCTTTAGTTATATCTAATAAGCTTCGTTCTCTTGGAATTAAAACAAGCAATAATGGATATAAATTTTTAGTTAGAGCTATAACAATTAAAGTTATAGAATATGATGATAATGATTTTTCTAACTTTAATACAATTTATGAAAAAGTTTCTAACAGCTTTAATAATACAAAAACTCCAATACAAATTGATGACTGTATATATTATTCTATTAACCATAGAAATAACAAATTAACGAAAAATAACTTTGAAAAAGTATTTGGATTTGAATATGATGAATTTATTTTTACCAATAAAAACTTTATTGACGAAATATCTAGTATAATTAGATATAATAATTGATTACAATGAAATAAATAAGATATTAAATATATACAGATATCTTGCAACCAATTTATATGTTTTAAACATCTAACGTATGTATTTATAAATATAATTTTTTAAAAGGAGGTAATAAATTGGATAATAATGCTTTAGTAGAAAGAGCCCAAAATGGAGATAAAGAAGCTTTTTCTCAACTTATAAAAAATGTAGAAAATGAATTATACAAAATTGCACGAACTAGATTTTATAATCAATATGATATAGAAGATGTTGTACAAGAAACGATAGTCCAGTCTCTAAAATCTATTAAAAGCTTAAAATATCCACAATATTTTAACACATGGATAATACGAATTTTAATTAATAATTGTAATATTATGTATAAGAAAAAAGGTAATACAGAATTTGAAGAAGCACAATATTCGTATATTGATAATAGCGAAGATATAAATAATAAATTAAATTTTGATAATATTATGAAAAAATTAAATTATGATGAGAGAATAGCAATAACATTATATTATATGGAAGGATATACCAATAAAGAAATAAGTAAATTACTTGAAACTAAAGTAGGTACTATAAAATCAAGAATATCACGAGCAAAACAAAAAATAAAAGAAATATATAAGGAGGAAATTAAAAATGGACAATTTTGAACGAGAAATGAATAAAATTTTTAGTAAAGATTTTACACCACCTATTAGATATAAGAAAGCTGTTGAAAAGGCAATAGAAAAAGCACAGTATAATAATGAAAAGAATAAAATATTTTTAATGTCTAATGTAAGAAATATGGTTGCAAGTTTTGCTATTGGAATTATTATGTTATCAGGAGTAACATATGCAGGTGTAAAATTATATGAGAATATTTGGAAAAAACCAAAAGAAACAAATATTAATGAATTTTTAATAAATAATAATGATAAAAACGCACTTTTAGATGAAACTACTTTAATTAATTTAGCAATAGAAGAATTCAAAAGAATAGGTTATAATAACATTAAAGTAGAAAGTTCAGAATATATTAAGAATCCATATTCAAATGATATTTTATCTTTTCAAGTATTTGCTTACAATGAAACTGATAAAAATTTAAGTATTGTATTAAATGCTACTACAGGTAAATTTATTTCATTTGGAACTGATTTAGACTTGCAACCACAAAATTATAGAGATAATAGATATAATATAGAAAAAAAAGCTAAAGAAATTTATATAGAATTAGGTTATGAAGAACTTGAGTACGAATTAGTAGATTTAGTGGGAAATTATCTTAATGATGAGCAAAAATCTTGGTTTTGGATAGCTACTTTTGCAAAAAAATATAATAATGTAGTAAATAAATATGAAGAGATTTCTATAAGTTTTATACCTCAAATTAATAAAGTTATAATTTTGCAAGAAGTTAATTGTGATTTTGAAAATAATGATATAGTATTAACAAAAGACGAAGCAATAGAAATTGCTAAAAATAAGGAAAAAGAGTTATATCAGAGTATAGACAATATCGAAATAGACTGTAAGCTAGATATAGAGAAAATGAATTCTACTATATATATGATTGAAAATAATATTCAAAGTAATTTTAATTCTAAAAATGAAAAGGATGAAATTATTAATGGAAACAAATATTATACAGAAAATATTGTTAGAAATGTATATAATGTAAAAATAGCATATAAAACAACTAATAGAATAATAAATTATTTTGTAGATACAACAACAGGAGAAATAATTGGAGGAGAGATTTTTGATTTTTAATATAATAAAAGAAAAGGTATCTTTAAGATGCCTTTTCTTTTATTATTATATTATCTAAAATAATACATATAACTTCTTTTGCTTTTGGAACTTCTCCATCATATAAATAAAAATACTCTTTCAAAATACTTTCTTCACAGTCAACACACATAATTTTTATCGCTAATGCTATACTAGATTTTATATTATTTAAACTCTTATTATATTTTTTAGCAATTATTGGATAAATATCTCTTTGTAAATTATAGTAGTTATAATTCTTTTTTATATATAATTCAAAAAGTACATCTTTAATATATCTTGTACCATTATATGAATAATTAAAGTTTAAATATTTTAATTCATTTGATATTATATTTTTTATTCTATAATAATTATTATTATTTTCCTCATAATAGTTTATAAGTATATTCGATAATTTTCCTAATATATTACTACTAGTAGTAATATATTCATATATATATGAAT
>CAJUKB010000038.1 GCA_910587325.1 uncultured Bacilli bacterium
TTTTTTGAATGATTTTTCTATTTTTATAATTTAACTAGCACAACCCGTTAATTAGATATTGAGTTATAATTTGAAAATGAGAGGAAGTTTTATGGACGTAAAGAAAATAGAAAAATTTATTGATAAGCAAAAAGTTAGTTTTATAGGTTCTATCGATAATGAAAATTATCCTAATGTGAAAGCAATGTTGAAACCTAGAAAACGAAAAGGTTTAAAAGAATTTTATTTTTCTACCAATACTTCATCTATGAGAGTAAAGCAATTTCAAAAAAATTCTAATGCTAGTATATATTTTTATCATAAAGAACTCATTAAATATGTGGGGGTTATGTTAAAAGGAAATATGGAAGTATTAACAGACCAAGAAAGTAAAGATATGATTTGGAAAAAAGGGGATATTATGTTTTATAAAAAAGGTGTAACAGATTCAGATTATTGTGTTTTAAAATTTACTGCTACAAGTGGTAGATATTATTGTGATTTAAAGACAGAAAGTTTTGAGATAAAGTAATTCAAATTACATTTAAAAAGGAGATAAGTTTATGGCACGAGTAGTAAAAAATAAGGAGTTGGTTAAAACAAGACTCGCAGCGAATTATGGAGGTTGGATATATTGCGATACTTGCAACGAAAATATAGGCTATTTATGTTATGCAACTTATGATAAATTGGAATTAAAATACAAATGTAATTGTGGTAGTTTTGGGAGTGCATTATTAGATTTTGAAGATAGCAATATAGGGCAAAGTTGTAATGATGAATTAGTGATTATAAAAAATAGATTTTGCTGTCCTAAAGATAAAGAACCTTTAATCACAATATTAGATAAAAAACTGGCAAGTTATGAAATGAAAATTACTTGCAAATCTTGTGAACATATTTATGAAAAATTAAAATAAATTATAGTTGAGGAGATATAACGGGAGGAAACAAATGAATTAAAAAATGCTCATATATGTAGTTCTTATAACAGAGAGTATTTATATAATTCAAAATTATGTGGTTGTTTTTATTGTTTAAAAATATTTAATCCAAAGTTAATTGTAGATTGGTGTGATGATAACCAAACGGCAATTTGTCCATATTGTGGTATAGATTCAATAATTTATGATAGTAATACTTATCTGTATCAAAAGAGTTTTTAGAGCAAATGAAGAATTATTGGTTTTAAAAGTAAGTGTTAAATTACAAATTATAAATTAGAGTGTAAAAAATTACATTCTTTTTTCTTTATCTAATTTAACAAAGGTAAGTATCTTACAAAAAAGGTACATAAGTTAAATGACAAAAGAAAATTTAGAAGAAAACAAAAAAAAGAAAAATAAATTTAGAAAAAGGATAGGTTTTTGGTATACTATAAATGTGGTGATAATCTTGAAAAAAATTTTAATTGTTGAAGATGATATTAGCATTCATAATGTTTTAAAAGAAATATTAGAAGCAGAAAATTATAAGACATATCATGCGTATTCAGGAACAGAGGCTTTGCTTTTATTTGAAAAAGAAAAATATGACTTGATTTTACTCGATTTAATGCTACCTGCACTAAGTGGAGAAGAAATCATTAAACAAATAAAAGATACTCCAATAATAGTTCTTTCAGCCAAAATTTCTAGTGATGATAAAGTAAATTGTTTATTATCTGGGGCTAATGATTATATAACCAAACCTTTTGATCGTAAAGAATTGCTTGCCAGAATAAAGGTGCAATTAAGAAATACTAATAACGTTGTAGATGCAATAAAGTATAAAGAATTAAACTTATTAAGTGATAATCATACCTTACTTGTTTGTGACACTAAAGTAAACTTAACAAAGACAGAATATGCAATAGTAAAACAACTGCTTTTAAATCCAACACAGGTGATTACCAAAAATAAACTACTCGATTTAATAAGTATGGATACAGAGGACTGTGATGAAAATTCATTAAGAGTGCATATTAGTAATATACGAAAAAAGATTAGAGATTACACAGAAAAAGAGTATATTGAATCTATATGGGGAATTGGTTTTAAAATAAAAGAGTAAATCTTAATAAAATCTTAACAAAATCTTAACCATTTTCTTAACACTTTTCTATTAAGATGGATAGCAAGAAAGGAGAAAGATTATGGAGATAGTTTTAGAAACTAATAATCTTGAAAAAAAATATAAGGACTTTAGAGCCTTAAATAACGCCAATATTCATATTGAAAAAGGTGCAATATATGGGCTTGTTGGTAAAAACGGAGCAGGAAAAACAACCCTTATAAGAATCATATGTGGATTACAAGAACCTACAAATGGAAGTTACATTATATATGGAAAAAGTAATAGTACTAATGATATTATAAGTGCTAGAAAGAGAATGGGAGCGATTATAGAAACCCCATCTATTTATGGAGAGATGACGGCTAGAGATAACTTAATAGAACAATATAAGTTAGTTGGAATGCCAAGTTTTGATGATATTGATGACTTATTAAAATTAGTGGGACTAGAGAAAACTGGAAAGAAAAAAGCAAAGAACTTTTCTTTAGGAATGAAACAGAGACTCGGAATTGCTATTGCTATTGCTAATCATCCAGATTTCTTAATTTTAGATGAGCCTATCAATGGACTTGATCCACAGGGGATTATAGAAATAAGAGAATTAATATTAAAATTAAATAAAGAAAGAAGAATTACAATTTTAATATCTAGTCATTATTTAGATGAATTATCTAAAATAGCAACACACTATGGATTTTTAGATAGTGGTTCTATTATTCAAGAGATAACAAGTGCAGAACTAATGAAAAAGATGGAACACAAATTAATACTTACAGTAAATGAGCCAAAAGAATTTGTTAAATATTTTGAAGAACATAACATTTCTTATGAAGTAATGGATAATAAAACTATAAATGTTTATGGGAAACATAATTTATCAAAATTAGTGAGTGGATTATCCAAGAAAAATTTAATAGCAGATGAGATCCATGAACAAGAAGAATCACTAGAAAACTATTATATGAATTTAATTGGAGGTGGGCGAGTTGATTAAATTATTAAATGCAGGTTTTACGAGACTTCGTAAAAATAAACTATTTTGGATACTTACTATATTTAGTATTGGCCTTGCTTTATTAATGATTTACTCGAGGTATAGTGATATGAAAAATTTTGGAGATACCGTAGAAGTTGAGCAATTGATATTTAACTATTCTACTAGTATAGGAATTGCTATTGCAATATTTACAAGTCTATTTTTAGGAGTAGAATATTCTGATGGAGTTATTCGAAACAAAGTTAGTATAGGTCATAAAAGGACAAATATATATTTATCTAATTTAATTATAACTTCTATTACAAGTTTGTTTTCTTATATTTTATTTACGTTAGTAATTATTGCTCTTGGGATACCATTATTTGGCAAAATTACACTTTCTATATCCTCATTTATAATGTTAATCAGTTGTATTTTGATTATGATAATATCAACTTCTAGTATATTTACATTTATAGCAATGTTAATTTCAAATAAGACAATTACAGCAGTAGTTAGTATTATGTTGGCTTTTGGAATGATGATGTTCGCATTAACTAATATGAATACATTACAAGCACCAAAATTTATAGAAACTGCATCTATAACTAATCAAGAAACAAATGAGTTTGAAATGAAACAAGAACCTAATCCAAAATATCCAAGTGAAACAAAAAAGAAAGTGTGTCAAATATTATTAGACATTAATCCAGCGGGACAAGGCTTTCAAATTGCAGATGGATATATCGCTAATACAAAAGTCTTACCACTATATTCATTAGGAATTATAGTAGTGTTTACTGGAGCAGGATTAGTCTTATTTAAAAAGAAAGAATTAAAGTAAGTAGGTGATTATTATGAGTATCTGGTTTTATCTATTTTTAATAGTATTATTTGTAGCAATATTCTTTGTTTTAAAAGTTTTAATAATGAAGCAGGAAATTAAAAATATTGGGAGTTGTTTAACAAATATAATAAACACAGATACTAATAATTTAATTACTATTAACACAAATGATAAAAAATTAAAAGAGTTAGCAAATCTTTTAAATGATAGTTTAAAAAACTTGCGAAAGTTAGAACTGGAATACAAAAATGGAAATAAAGAATTAAAAACATCAATAACGAACATTTCACACGATTTAAGAACACCTCTTACAGCAATAAGAGGTTATCTTGATTTAATGGATAACAATAATTTAAGCGAAAAACAGATTAAGTATTTAGATATTATTGATAGTAAAGTAAAAGATTTAACACTTCTTACAGAACAACTTTTTGATTTTTCTAAAACTCTCGATATACAGGCTGAAATGAAACAAGAAAATTTAATAATAAATGATATTTTGGAAGATTCTGTCGCAAGTTTTTATAGTTTATTTGCAAGTCATAATATTATTCCAAATATAGATATATGTAAAGACAAAGTAATTAGACTATTAAATGAAAATATGTTAAAGCGAATTTTTGAAAATATTATATCCAATGCGATTAAATATAGTAAACAAGATTTTAATATAAAACTATATAGTAACGGTATAATAGAATTTTCTAATCAAGCAGATGACTTGGATCAAGTGAGTTTAGAACAATTATTTGATAGATACTATACTGTGAAAAGTGCAAAAAAATCAAATGGAATAGGTTTATCTATTGCAAAACAATTAGTAGATTTAAGTGGAGGAACATTAGAAGCAAAATATAAAAATAATATGCTAACCATTATCGTTAAGTTTTAAAAATAAAATTGTATGGAAAAGGAATATGCTACATTTCCATTGGTTCACATCTTAAAGGATATATAGTACAATGTAGTTAGAAAAATATTTTTTTCAGTTTTAATTTTTAAAATCTATGATATTGAAGTTTATAAAAATACTAATAATAGAAGACGAATTCAATTTAGCAGATGCAATTAGAAGTATGCCATTATCTGTAAACTATGGAGTGTAGGATTTAATTATTTTAGATGTTATGCTCCTTTATAAAAATGGATTTGAAATGATAATTAAGAGATCCAACATTCATAATAAAAAAGAAGTTAGCATGAAAAATTATGGAATGTTGATTATGCTACTAAATGGCACAGGAACACACAACAAAAAAAGAATCGAGATTATAGTTTTAAGGTATCAAAAAGACAAAATAAAAGACAAAGTTGATAACCAAGAATTATTTGTTGGTTATCATATGAACAAAGAAAATTGGATGACTATAAAGTTAGATGAAAGTGTCGATATAAAAGAAATTTATAAATGGATAGACAATAGTTACAATTTAGCATTCAAAAAGTAAAGTGAAAAGTTTACAAGACAAAAAAGAGGTATTATATGAAAAAAACAGTCTTGGTTTTATCTGCTGTTGTTTTAGCAGTCAGTATCATAGGATATTCTTATAATCATAAAAATAAAAAAGAAAGATAGCAAGCAATTTTTTAATTCTGTTAAAACTCTTTGACAAATTTCCAAAATCTTTTGGTAGATTTATGAAATGAATTTCTACTATACTTTCTAGTGAAAGGAGAAAGAAAAATGAGATTAGGAGAAAATATTTTAAGATTAAGAAAACAACATGGTTTTTCCCAAGAAGAATTAGCAAATATTGTAGAGGTGACAAGACAAACTATTTCAAATTGGGAACTGGGAGAAACAACACCAAACCCAGAACAATTAATACTACTTTCTAAAGCCTTACATATTAGCATTGACGAACTTTTAGATAACGAGGTAAAAGAGGAACTTATAAAAAAGGTTAGTAATACAGAACAATTAGCAGGCATGATTATGAAAATGTTAAAAATATTTGGTAAATTTGTAATTGGGTATATTATATTTATCCTTGTAATGATTATTGGTTTATGTATATATACATTTGCTATTAAAGGAAACCAAAATGTAGAGTCTAGTGCTACCATTATCTGTTCGATAGAGAACAAAAACTATCAAATAAAATTTGGTACTAATGATTATTTTCAATGTGATCAATGTTCAGATAAAATGAAAAATGATTTAATTAAACTTGCAGATTTTACTAATATGGATAAATCTCTTCTCCAAATAGAACAATATTTTAAAACCAATAATGGAACATGCGACTAATAAAGTAATAAGTTAAGCAAATGAAACTAAGAATAGGAGATTTGCTTTTCTTATGTTATAATGAAAAAATGAAAGAAGTGTATGTATGGCTTTTGATTATAAAAAAGAATATAAAGAATTTTATATGCCTAAAAATAAACCAAGTATTGTTACTATACCAAAAATGAATTATATTGCCGTAAGGGGAAAAGGAAATCCAAACGAAGAGGAAAGCGAATACAAAAAGTCGATAGGCTTACTATATGCAATTGCATTTACAATAAAAATGAGTTATAAGGGAACCTATAAAATAGAGGGATATTTTTCTTATGTAGTACCACCTTTAGAAGGATTCTGGTGGCAAGATGGAAATAGAAACGGAATTGACTATAATAAAAAAGAAGAAATGCAATTTATTTCTGTTATTAGACTACCTGATTTTGTAACGAAAAAAGACTTTGATTGGGCTATAGAAGAAGCAATGAAAAAGAAAGGCCTTGATTTTTCTAAAGTGGAATTTTTGACATATGAAGAAGGAGAATGTGTGCAATGTATGCATATCGGTCCTTACGATGAGGAACCAAAAACGGTTGATTTGATGCATGAATATATAAAAGAAAATGGCTATACTTTAGATATAACGAAAGAAAGATTACATCATGAAATTTATTTGAGTGATCCTAGAAAGAGTGAAGCAAGTAAACTAAAAACAGTCATTCGTCATCCAATAAAAAGAAGGTAGACATATGAAGACAAATCTTTTAACAATACCAAATGTCGGTAAAAGTATTAAGCAAGATTTAGAGAATATTGGTATTACTTGTGTAGAGGATTTAAAAGGACAAAATCCTGAAGACCTTTTTGTAAAAAGTTGTGAATACAAGGGATTTAAAGAAGATAGATGTTTACTTTATGTTTTTAGAATGGCAGTGTATTACGCAGAAAATGAAGTGTATGACGAAGAAAAATTAAAATGGTGGTATTGGAAAGATAAATAGAAAAGAGTGAAAAAATGGACAGAAAATTTGTAGAAGATTGGTTAAAACAATTAAAAGAATATTGGTTTCAAAAAGACATAGAAAGTGCAGTTTTCTTATTTGAAAAAACTGTATTTTATCAAGAAACTCCTTTTATGCAACCTTATACAACTCTAGAAGAAATAAGAAATGAATGGCAACACGTTAAAAATGAAAATATTCAATACATCGAAATAAAACCCTTAGCAATAGATGGAAATATCGTTATTGCGCAGTGGATATTAAAACAAAATAACGAAAATTTTGATGGAATTTATGAAATAAAATTTAATGAAAATAGAGAATGCATTTATTTTAAAAGTTGGGAAATGAAAGATGAATAAAAAGTATTTAATTATCACTGGTATTTGTATATTAATTTCGTTAACATCAGGAATACTTTCTAACGATGTTCTACTTGGGAGTACTATTTTATTAACAGGATTATTATGTGCTTATTTTGCAAGCGAAGGAAAAAGATTTAATTACAGTTTAGGTTTCCTTAATTATCTTTTGATGGGTTATGTTTCATTAAAGAATAATTTGTATGGAATATTTTTCTTTTATGTATTTATATTCTCACCACTTCAAGTGAAAGGTTTTGTAACTTGGAATAAAAATTTAGATGAGGAAAAAAATGTAAAGGTGCGAGAATTTACTGTAAAAAATGCTATTATTATTACAATATCTTGTATAGTAGGCAGTTTGGTACTTGGATATTTACTAAGTTTAATCCCAGGGCAAAGACTTATATTTTTAGATTCCACTTCTAATTGTATTAACTTATGTGGAGTAATTCTTATGATTCTTCGCTTTAAAGAATCATGGTGGATATGGTTAATCAATAATATAATTGATTTAAGCATTTGGATAATAACTTTTCTAAATAAAGGAGAAGGTTCTACTATGATGTTACTCGTATCTATTGGATATTTACTAATAAATATATATGGAATTGTAAAATGGAATAGGGAAGCCAAGAATGAAATGAGGAAAGAATAATATTAGGGTTGATTATAAAACGCTAAATAAGGAGATATTCTTATGAAAATATACATTATAGGGGCACCTGGTTCTGGTAAAACAACATTAGCAAAACAATTAAGTAAAAAATATAAGATTGCATATTTTGAGTTAGATGTATTGGTTTTTGATGATGAACATGATCATAAGCGAAGAACTGATGAAGCGATAGAAAAAGAATTTAAAAAAATCTTAAAAAAGAAAAATTGGATTGTAGAAGATGTTGGTAGAACTAGATTTCAACAAGCCCTAGAGGAAAGTAATAGAATCTACTACCTAAAAACGTCAAAATTTCTTATTTTTGTTAGAATTATAAAACGTTGGAACAGGCAACGAAAAGGTTTTAAAAACTATAATTATCCTCCCACATTTGGACAATTATGGGATATGCTAAAAATTGCAAATTCCTATTTTAAAAAAGAAAAACAGAAATTAAATAAATTAAAAAAATATAATAAAGTTGTTCGGAAACTAAAAATATGTTAACATATAAAAGTCAAACATGAATAA
>CAJUKB010000039.1 GCA_910587325.1 uncultured Bacilli bacterium
ATCATATTTTGAATGATTTTTCTATTTTTATAATTTAACTAGCACAACGCGTTAAGTTAATAAATAACTAAATGCTAACAAATAATAAATTTTTGATAAAATTCTATTCATCCATATCCCTCTTTTAAAGATTATAGTATATTTTCAATTTTTTGTCGAATTTTGTCGTATGAAAATGCTTTACTATTGGCTTTCCTTATAATATACTAGGTGAAGTTGTAAAAAAGAAGGGAGTGAAATTAGTGGGAAATTTACAAAATGAAATGGCATCTTTTTTATACCATAATGAACAAACAAATTATTTTCATTATCTTCATAAAGGAAATGGAATGGACCAAAATCGAAATGAATATATTTTAGATATGCTTTTATATTCTGTATTAAAATCTTATATGGTATTTAACGGAATGAATATGGAAGACAATAAAATGGTTCAAATCATAAATACTATTATGGAGCTAGAAATACCTTGGAATGAGACAATCGCTATCTTAAAAAATCGTTTATTTATGGTGGATTTAGAAACTTATAATCAAGCAATTGCACTATTAAATATAAATATAGATGATGCTTATTATATGGATTTACTTGAGGCGGCACAAGAGTATAAAATCAATAAATTAAAATGGCTTGTTTATTATTTAACAGAGGAAATGGAAACTTTAAGCGATATTTCAGAGTGTAGAAGAAAGGTTCGTTAAAGTTTCTTTTCTTTTTTTTAAATGGTATACTTAAAGTAGGTGAAGTGTTCTTGAATAAAACAGCAAAAGAAATTTTAGAAAAATTAGAAAGTAATGGGTATATCGCTTATATAGTGGGAGGATACGTACGAGATTTTTTACTTGGAAAAATAACCAATGATATCGATATATGTACAGATGCCACTACAAAAGAAGTGATGGAACTTTTTAGAGGAAATGCCAACGAATATGGTTCTTTTAATTTAAAGGCAAATGAATTCAATATCGATATTACTACATTTCGTGAAGAACAAAACTATGAAAATAGAAGGCCTACATCCATTCTATATACGAAAGATTTGAAAACGGATTTATTACGAAGAGATTTTACCATCAATACCATTTGTATGGATAAAAATGAACATTTTATTGATATGTTAAATGGCAAGAAAGATTTGGAAGAGCAAAAAATCCGAATGGTTGGCAATGTACATACAAAACTAAGAGAAGATCCATTGCGAATATTACGAGCTATCCGTTTTGCCACCACTCTTAATTTCACTTTAGAAGAAAGTTTGCAAAAAGCAATTATTGCAAATAAGAATTTCTTAAAAACACTGAGTACTTATCGTATAAAAGAAGAGGTTTCTAAAATTTTACTTTCATCCAACTATAAAAAAGGATTAAGACTATTAAAAGAATTTTCTCTATGTGAAATCTTAGGAATTACGTACACAAATGTTGTTTACACTAGCGATGTATGTGGCATGTGGGCACAAATGAAAATAAATGACAATCTTCCCTTTACAAAAAGTGAAAAAGAGAATATAGTAAAAATACGTGAGATTTTGGATTTAAAAGTGATTCATCCAGAAGTTTTATACAAGTATGGACTTTATCTATCTTTAATCGCCGGAGAAATTTTAGAAATAGAAGCTGAATCTATTTATGAAATGTATAAAAATCTTCCAATTTATGAAAGAAAGGATTTGGATATTTCTTTTTTAGAAATTTGTGAAACTTTAAATTTATCTCCATCTAAAAAGGTGAGCAAAGTAGAGAATCTCTTAATTCATGAAGTACTCCATGAACATGTTTTAAATCAAAAGGAAGAGTTAAAAAAATATTTACTTAATAATAATTCGAGGTGGTAGTTTTGAATACTATTTTAAAAGAGCATCATTTGGTAATGCCTACTTATATGGTTCCTATTGTTAAAAAGTTTTCCTTAAGTTTTTATGATTTCTTACTTCTTACTTATTTTTGGAATTATAAGGAAGAAACATTTGATGTTGCATTAGTTACAAAAGTTTTAAAGTTACCTGAAAGTGAAGTTTTAACTTCTTTTAATACCTTAATGAGTAAGAAATTAATTCAAATTGAAACCTTAAAAGATGGAAACGGCAAAAGGGTAGAGGTTGTGAACTTGGACTTATTTTATCAAGAGATTGGTATTTTATTTCAAGAAAGTAAAAAAGAAGAAGAGAAAGAAGATATGTATAGCCATTTTGAATCCGAGTTTGGGCGTCCTATTTCTTCTATGGAATATGAAATTATACATGCATGGATAGAGAAAGGATTTAGTGAAGAATTAATATTAGGGGCTTTAAAAGAAGCTGTTTATAATGGGGTTAATAATTTACGATATATTGATAAAATACTTTACGAGTGGCAAAGAAAAGGATATAAGAGTATGAAAGATGTAAAAAAAGAAAACTTTAATCGTACAGCTAAAAATGAGGAACCAAAAGAATTATTTGATTATAATTGGTTAGAGGACAATGAAAGATAAGATAATAGAATATTTAGACGAGTTATTTTTGGATGCTCGTTGTGAACTAGAGTATAAAAAAGATTATGAACTCTTAATTGCTACCGTTTTAAGTGCTCAATGTACAGATAAGAGAGTAAATATGGTTACCAAAGAATTGTTTTCCAAATACGATATTTTTTCTCTTGCTATATCTTCTTTAAAAGAAATTGAGCGTATTATAAGGCCTGTTGGAACGTATACTAGAAAAGCAATGTATGTAAAAACAATTGCAGAGAGTTTAGTTCGAGATTATGAAGGAAGTGTTCCTAACAATCGTGAATATTTAGAGAGTTTACCGGGTGTAGGGAGAAAAACTTGTAATGTTGTTTTATCCAATATTTATAATATTCCTGCTATTGCAGTCGATACGCATGTAGAAAGAGTTTCAAAACGATTAGGACTAGCAAAAGAAAGCGATACCGTTCTTACCGTAGAAAAGAAATTAATGAAATATTTTCCTAAGAATAAGTGGAGCAGATTGCATCATCAACTTGTACTATTTGGAAGATACCAATGTAAAAGTATTTCTCCTATTTGTGAGAATTGTAAATTGCAAAAAATGTGTAAGTATTATAAAAAGAAGAATAAAAAAATTGATACGAAGTAAAATGTATCAATTTTTTAGTTAGTTATTTTCGTTGTTATTTCCATCTTGATTATCTGGAGTTGTTGTATCCTCGTCATTTGGTGTTGGAGTGATAGGAGTTGTTCCTGCTAAATTGGCTGTAATGGTTAAGCCGTCACTCATATTATCTTTAAAAATACTATAAGCTGATTTAATGACGAATTTGTATTCTCTTGCACTAGAAGCAACATAAGTATAACTTGTTTGGTTTGTATACCCCAGACTGATTAAAGTGCCATCAGTGTTTTGAAGATATACTTGGTAACCTAGTGTTCCAATATTGCTGTTATTGTAAGCAATTCTTTCATTGTAATATTTTTCAGGAGCAACAGAGAAATTTTCATTAAAATAAGTTTGTAAGGCATTTTTATCTATGGCTTCTGGGGTTGCAATTCCATTCCAAGTTAAGGTGATGGATGCACCATTTACTAATGCGTTGCCGTTCGAGGGAGACACCAATTTATCAAAACGATGGGATACAGTAGTTGGTTCAGTTCCTTGCTTAAATAATCCTGGTACTTTTAAGCCTTCTGGCGTATAGGCGCTTGCAAGTTTTAGCGGATTCGTTCCTAGTTCAACTGTTGCTTCTACAACACCACTTGGTTTACTAAAACGAGCGTTTTTCTTAAATATACGATTAGCAAGTTGTGGCATCATAGCACGTCTTATTCGACCACCTGTTGTACTTGTTAAATGTCCTTCTTTTAAGTTATCGTATCCAATCCACAAAGAGATAGAATAATCTTTAGTATAAGCATTTACCCAGTGGTCTGGAGTAGTACTTGTTGTAATTTTTAATGCTTTTGCTTGTGCTTCATCAATAGTTGTAGTTCCTGTTTTAACGGCGACATCTGTGCCACTAACACTAATGGTACCACCATTTTTATTTTTAGCTAAAATACTCGTAATCATATAAGCCGTTTCTTCACTCATGACACGCGTTTTCGTATATTTATAATTATATTCTTCTTCATTTTCTAGATAAATGATTTTGGTAAAAGAGTAAGGTTCTATATAATATCCACCTCGACCAAAAGCAGCGTAAGCAGCACTCATTTCAAGTGGACTAATACCGGTCCAACCTCCAATGGACCTAGATTCATAAAGATTACAATCTTGGGTACCATTTGCATACTCACAAGTATCAATTCCTAAACTATGTGCAAATTCTTCTTTTTGTTCTGTTGTCGTTTGTTGGAAAGCTTGCAATGCGGGAATATTACGTGAATCAATTAAAGCTTCTTCTAAAGTTAATAATCCTCTATATTTTCCATCATAATTTCTTATAGAACCTCCCGTAGAATAAGTATAAGGTTCGTCAATAAAAGGGGTTACAGTAGAAGCGTTATTGTATTCAATAAGAGGACCATAATCAAGAATGATCTTTGCAGCTGAACCAGGTTGCCTACGACCTAATGCACGATTTGTACTACGATAAACATAATTTCTACCAGGGCCAAGAGCAACGATAGAACCATCTTCCGTAGATGTAACGGCGATACCATTTTGAATTTTACTATTGATAAATTTATAAAGTTCTCCATTTTCAAGTTGAGTGACCACGTCTTGAATACTTCTATCTAAAGTAGTATAAATAGCCATTGGAACTTGACGAGGGTCATCGCCTGTTTTTTCTGTTACATCATCCACAACATAATCAATGAATGCCTGTAATCCTTTGTTGTCAGCTTGTTGTTCTTCTGAAGTTGCTTTTAGTAAAGATTCAATTGGAATTTCGGCAGCCGTATTAGCTTCTTCTTCACTAATGTATCCATGACGTACCATTAAATTTAAAACGGTTTTTTGTCTTTTCTTAGCATTTTCAGGGAAACGAATTGGACTGAAATAAGAAGGGTTATTGAACATTCCAACGAGTAAGGACGCTTCGGGCAAAGATAAATCACTTACAGATTTACCAAAGAAGGCTTGACTTGCTTGTTCCACTCCGTTTATATCGGCATAGTTGTTGGTATTTCCATTTCCTAACCATTGGGAATTGACATAGAATTCAATAACTTCTTCTTTGGTATAAGATTTTTCTATTTTAAAGATAGCCATATAAATATCTGTGAATTTACGAATAATTCCTTTAATACCAGAAGATTCTTTTGTACTATACGTGTTTTTGGCAACCTGCATGGTTAAGGTAGAAGCACCACCTGCATCTTGTCCTAACGCTTGCCCTAAACTTGCTTTAACAAATCTTGCCGCGTCAAAACCATTGTGTTGAAAAAATCTTGAATCTTCTGTTGCAACTAGAGCATCTATCAAAACTTGTGGAAGGTCATCGTATGTAACCAAAACTCTATTTTCGGTTCCGATACGAGTAATTTCATTTCCATTTCTATCATATAAAACACTCGCTTCTTTACTATACAAAGCATTCGTATTAAAGTCTGGTGCAGAAATTACGATATAAGCACAAAATAGAATGACACCAGAGGCAATTGCAATTCCGATTACCATAAAGACACTGAGTATCCAACTTTTGTTTCTTTTTTTCTTTGGTTTGTTTTTCATTTTTTCTTTTGCTTCACTTGCAATTTTACTTACTTTCTTTAATTTTAATTTCTTCATTTCATTTCTCCTTAAAATAGATTTCATCTACTAACTCTAAATAATCAAGGGTAGGATTGTATCCATATTTAATCATATAGCCCTTTTCTTTAATAAATTCATATTCTATACTTTTTCTTTCGTGGGAGTCAATATATTCTATAAAATCGGTTCCTTTTAATAAATACACCATCTCATTGATTTTGATAATCAAAAACACAATACCATCATGTCTTAAAACACTACGCACATGTTTAATTTGATGTGGGTGAATATTGGCTAGAGGAAAAGAGGTTCTATTTTTGGTTACTTTTGCTTCATATTCAATGTATTTTCCTCTATAAAGCCCATTGTAGTCTAAAGTTGAAGGTTCTTTAAAAAAACCTCTTTCAATCACTTTTCCTTTTTGAGAATAGCTTACGTCTGCTACCCCTATAGGAGTAGGTTTCTTATAAATTAAAGCCTTATCTATTTCTAGGTAATAGGTATTGCTTTCATTTAATTCACTTTCTAAGTCCATCCCACGATTTTTATAGGTTAGGGGGTTTTGATATTTTTTGTTTAAGTTATTAGGATACTTCATGTTTAACCACCTGCACTTATTATACTATAAAATTTCTTGTTTTGCCATATTTCTATATAAGGAAAGAAAAATTTTTACAACCATTTTTTTAAAGTAAAAACTCCAAAAATGTTATAACTCCCCAAAAGTAAGAAAATAATTGATTTTTTTGGAGTTATAGCGATAGTCCTACTTTTTTAACTTGTTTTTATGAAAAGCATCTTTTATAATAGACATCTTGCGAAATTAAATTAAAGAGAATAATTGTACAAAGAACAA
>CAJUKB010000040.1 GCA_910587325.1 uncultured Bacilli bacterium
TTGTTCTTTGTACAATTATTCTCTTTAATTTAATTTCGCAAGATGTCTATTATAACAAAGACTAAATGAAAATAAAATGACTAAAAAAAGAACCTATTATTTCACGTTCTTTTTGGCTGTTCTTGGTTTTTGTGTTGTTTTTATAGCATCACGAATTTCTTTTAAAATAGAAAGTTCAGTTTCTGGAATTTCTTCTTTTCTATCTTTTTTCTTTTCCTTTTTGTGTCCAAGTTGGGATAATTCATTTATAAATTTTACAAATAAAAATATACAAAAAGCGACAATTAAAAAATCAATGATATTTTGAATAAAACTTCCATAAAGAATATGGGCATCTTTAATTGTAATCGATAGGCAACTAAAATCAATTCCACCTAAAAGTATTCCTAGTATAGGCATTAAAATATCATTTACTAAAGAAGTGACAATTTTGCCAAAAGCTCCTCCAACAATCACCCCGACTGCTAAGTCTACGACATTTCCACGAGATATAAATTCTTTAAACTCTTTTATCATTACGATTACCTCCGAAAGTATTATACCATAGCCATAAATAAATTTGTTATGTTATAATTAGATAGAAGGAAGGAGAAAAGATGGAATATTTAGATATTTATGATGAACAAGGAAATTTTTTAGGAAAAGAAGAAAGAAGTATTGTGCATAAAGATGCCTTATGGCATAAAACTGTTCATTGTTGGCTTTACGATGAAGAGGGAAATGTATACTTTCAAATTCGTGCCGATAAACAAAAACTTTATACGACCGCATCAGGGCATGTAAAAGCAGGTGAAACTTTAGAAGAGGCTTTTGGCCGTGAAATCAAAGAAGAAATTGGGTATAGTGTAGACTATACTAAAGCCAAACTTATTGATGTTGTGAAATTTGTAATGGATAGAGAAGAAAGTGATGGCAGTATATTTAGGGATAGAGCATTTGCTAACGTTTATGGATGTATTTTTGAAGGAAAGCTAAATGAATTTGATTTTGATGAAGAAGAACTTTCTGGAATTGTAAAACTAAATGCTAAAGATACGTTAAAAGTATTAAAAGAAGAACAAGGAACTCTTTCTGCGACTAAGTGTTATAAAGAAAATAAGGAAATAAAAGTAATTGATACAACTATTTACTTTGAAGATTTCTTAGTAAATAAAGGAGAAAATGCAATAACGAAATATGGTGAAGTATTAGAGTTTATTATTGAAGAAATCAACAAGTAGGAAAATGATTTTATAATTAAAGCTTATTTAGGAGAAATGAAAATGAATAAAAGATATGAACAGAAAACACATAAATTAATGAAAGGCAAAAAAATTTGATGATTTTAGCCATTGTTGGTCCCACCGGTGTTGGAAAAACCAAATTAAGTATAGAACTTGCTAAAATTTATAATGCTATTATTGTCAATTGTGATGCAGTCCAAGTTTATCAAGAATTAAATATTGGAAGTGCTAAAGTAACAGAAGAAGAAAAAGAAAATATACCTCATTTTTTACTTGATTTTGTAAGCCCTAATGAAAGATACACAGTCTATAACTATCAAAAGGATTTACGTAAAATTTTAGAAGATAACAAAGAAAAAAATATCATTTTGGTAGGAGGAACAGGCCTTTATTTAAAAGCAGGCCTATATGATTATGATTTTAAAGTAGAATCAGAAAGTAATACTTATGAAAATTTGAGCAATGAAGAGCTATATCATTTAGCATTACAAAAAGATAAAAGTTGTTCTATTCATCCTAATAATCGCAAGCGTTTGGTTCGTTTTTTGAATAAAGATGGAAAAGAAGAAAAAGCATCACCAAAACCTCTTTATGAAGCAACTTACATTGGACTTACAACAGATAGAGAAAATTTATATAACATTATCAACAAACGAGTAGAGATAATGTTTCAAAATGGCTTATTGGAAGAAGCAAAAACATTGTTTTCTAAATATCCTAATTCTACTATTTTAAATAGTGCCATAGGTTATAAAGAATTAAAACAATATTTTTCTAATGAAATTAGTTTAGAAGAAGCGAAAGAACTTATTAAAAAGAATTCTCGCCATTATGCGAAAAGACAATACACTTGGTTTAATAATCAAATGGAAATTAAGTGGTTTGATGTTGATTTTAACGATTTTTCTAAAACTAGCAAAGAAATCGTAGAATATATTGAAAACCAAAAGAAATAAAAAACGTATTTTAGTTTAATCTTATAATCTAAAATACGTTTTTATCTGTAAATACACCAAAAAAGTTCTGCTTAAGTGTTAGAATCTTTGAAATTTTGTTAGAGAGGTGTTTTTTATAAAAAATATGGTAAAAAGAAAAAATTTAATTAAGGATTTTGAAAATGCTGCTGTTAAGCATTATTTTTTTAGTTCTGGATAAATCCGTTCACTAAAAATATGATCAGTTACGACAACTTCTCCTTTATCGGCTTTTTCTAATTCTTTAGAACTAATTAAAAAATATTTATGTTGCAAATAATCTTTGCCATCTTCACTTACTGGGTCATCCCAAGTTAAATCTAAATGCAACCATTTGTTATCTAAAAAAACTGCATTCCAAACATGTCCAGAAATATCCTTTTGCATAAGTTCAGTTGCTACTTTAAAATTCTTAATTCCCATTTTTTCTAAGAAAAGAGCCATGGCATCGGTATAGCCACTACAAGTTGCATAGCCTTCAATTAAAGGACCATAGGCTTTGTAAGAGATGTACTTAGAATCGTCTTTGTCATTTCTTTCGACATCGTATTTGCTATTGTCTACAATATAATCATGGATTGCTTTAATTTTATCGTAATCACTCATATCTTTTGTAATCACTTGGTTGTAAATTTCATTTACTTTTTTGGTAACAATTTCTTTTTCTTCTTCTGTATACAAATAGTTAATATCAATATTAATTTCTCCTGATTCTGAAATGGACGTTTGAATATTAGAAAAACTATTAAAAGGGTGTACAAAATTATTAATATACGTGAGCGTTTCCGGGTCACCACTAATAGTTTCTACATCTTTAGTGCAGTCTTTATATTCACTAGGACAATAAAAGGTGAATGTTTTATATCCACTATTTGTAATAGTATAATAAATATTTAAAATATCATTGTAACTAAGAGGAATAAAGTCCGTTGTATTCTGCACAAAAATAAAATCTTCTTCTTTTTTATATGTATTGGCATCATTTACAATTACTTCCGGATTTTTTTCTAAAGACGTTGCAATTTTATCCGAAATTTCTTCTACATGATAAAAAACAAAAGTAAGCAATAGTATACACAAAAGTGGAATAATATTTCTCTTTATTAATTTCAATAGTATCACCTTTTTCATTTTATCATTAAAAAATGAAGTACGCTAGTTATTACTTCATTTCTTTAATTTTATTTGATAGTCTAGATTTTTGTCTAGCTGCCGTATTGGATTTAATTAAGCCTTTTGCTACAGCATGGTCAATATTAGTTTTCATATCGTTAAATAAAGAGTTAGCTTTTTCTTTGTCTCCTGCTTTAATGGCAAGGTCACAATTCTTGATTAAATTTTTTACTCTTGCTTTAAGTTCATGGTTATTTTCTGTTTTCTTAGCAATCACTTTTACTGCTTTCTTAGAACTTTTAATATTAGGCATAAAAATCTCCTTTCTTAAATTCACTAACAATTCTATCAAAAGTATAGGACTTTTGCAAGTATAATCCGTTAAATCCTATGCGAGTAAAATAAAATTTATTTCTCATACTAAAGGTAAGGAGGCTTCTTATGAAACAAAAACTTTTTTTAGATGTTGGAATGGATAGGATAGATACTAAATATAAATTGGAGGAAAAGAAAACAAGTAGCTTTAAAACTACACATTATGTAGTAGCAAAAGAAACAAAAAAGGAAATAAAAAAAGAAGTAGGAGATTATTATGTTACGCAATTTACGTATGAAACTCTACTTACCAAAACGAATCTTATAACCAAAGAAGTAGAACGAATAGTAAAACTATTTTTAAAAAAATACCAAAAAACGAAAAAAGTGCTTATTGTAGGACTTGGAAATAAATTAGTAGACGGAGATGCCTTAGGAGTGATTACCACCGATAAAGTGATTGCTACTAATCAATATGTAGATTTTCTAACACTTCCTAAAATAGCTTTGTTTACCCCATCCGTTACAGAAAAAACAGGCATTAATTCTTTTAAACTTATAGAAATGGTGGTTCAAGACTTAAAACCGGATGTAATCATATTGATTGATTCTTTAGCAACAAAATCAGAGGAGTACTTAAATAGTGCCATTGAAATCAACGATACAGGCATTATTCCTGGAAGTGCTCTAAATTCCTCGAAAGAAATTAGTCATAAAACATTCGGAATTCCTGTCCTTTCTATTGGAGCTCCTTTGTGTTTAGAACTTCATAAAAAATTTTATACAAGTGTTTTCGTTCATGAAGTGATGGAAGCGACTTCAAATATTATTTCTAGCAGTTTAAATAATCTTTTTATCAAACATTCATAAGGATGTTTTTTTATGACATTTTTTTCTTTTTTCTTTTTATATACTGATAAAAAGGAAAGGAATAGGAATTATGACAAAAAAATTTAAAAGTAAACGTAAATTAAAATTTCGATACAAAATACTTTTTAGTATGAGTATTGTTTTTGTCTCCTTTATCTATATCTTTCATCTTCTTTACAATAAATTTTTAGTAAAAATAGACAATGAAATGTTGATTAATCATTTAGTGGATTACAATTTAAATACTAAGAAGACCAATAACGTATTTTATGATATAGTAAATTTAAATAGTACCAATTTTTTACTAAAGTATACTTTAGGGGTTGATACCATAAGGGAAGATGAAGAAGAAATTGTGAGTGGAGTGGAAGCTGGTTATATAGAAGATCCTTATGATGTCAAAGTAAAAGAACCCATTCTTTATATTTACAATACCCATCAAACAGAAGGATACCAAAAAAGTAACAATGCTTCTTATAACATTACACCAAGTGTTTTAATGGCTTCTTATATTTTAAGAGAATCTTTAAATGATTTAGGAATTCCATCCATGGTAGAAACAAATGACATAGCGGAGCTTTTAAGAGTGCATAGTTGGAAATATTCTTATTCTTATGCTGCTTCTAAAATACTTTTAGAAGATGCCATTCGTAAAAATCCAAGTTTAGTATATTTTATAGATTTACATAGGGATTCTATGAGTTATGACATTACCACAACCACTATTGAGGATAAAAAATATGCCAAAGTATTATTTGTGATAGGGAAAGACCATCCTAATTATGAAAAAAACTTAAAAATGGCAGAGGCAATCAATGACTACATTAAAAATGTAAATCCTAAACTTACAAGAGGAATATCGCAAAAAGGAGGCAGTGGAGTTAATGGAATTTACAATCAAAATATTAGTCCTAATGCCATTCTAATTGAACTTGGAGGACAATATAATAATATAACAGAAATTAATAACACCTTATCTATTCTAGCGGATGCCATTTACCATTATGTGAAAGGGGAATAAGAGTGAAAAAGAAAGAAAGAAGTCCATTTTTTAAAATTTTAAGCGCTTTGTTTCTTCTGTTTATTAGTTTGTATATTGCATTAGAAAGCGGCTATTATGAAGCCAAAGTAAGTAAAAAAACAGCTATGACCGAAGAAAGTATTCAAAAATTTGAAGAGGATATTAAAAATGGTAATCCCATTGATGTAAATTCTTATGTATATGAAGAACATAATGACTATAGCAACAATACCACAGATGCAGCCATCTTTATTGGAAGCAAAGTAGAATCTTTTATGTCGAATGGAATTACAGAAATTTTTGATATTGTAAAATCGTTATTTACTTAAAAGTTTTGTCTTGTTTTGTCGATTTACTTGAAACTTTTCTTTTCTTCTATATAATAGCAACTCGGGTTATCAGTTAGTAGCGCATACGAAACTTAATGAGTATTATTTTACGAGGGGGGGTTGGTCTTTCGAAAGTAAGAAAGTGAGTGATGTTGCAAAAAAAGAGATTCGTTTTCTTCGAGTAATTATTATTCTATTAATTGTGGTATTGGTTCTACAATTATGCAAATAAAAAGGCGCTAATTACTATAGAGATATAGTGATATAACGCTTCCAAAAACGTAGGCGTTATCTAATTTGATAACACTTACGTTTATATTGTACACAATCTTGTGTTTTTCTACAACATTTTTTTCAGGTATATATTGCAAATTTTATAGGAACCCATTAGAATAATAAATTACAAGAAGAGGATTATTTATAGAAGAAGAAAAGAATAAAACACATCAGAAAGGACGTCATTATGACAAATAATTTGTTACAAGAAATTTTATTAAAAGTTGTGTTAAACATTAAGACTGATTGATATATTCAACATAAGCAACGTTCAAA
>CAJUKB010000041.1 GCA_910587325.1 uncultured Bacilli bacterium
TTTAGACTTACTTCCCATTTTCTAAAAAGCGGGAACTTTCAACTTTATTTTAGGCATAAAAAATTCGTTCTTGACTATAATCCCATCTTTGACACTTTTAAGAAAGCAAAATCTCTCTATCCTAGAATTTATAGGACTTAGAGAGATTTTTGATTTAGAAAATTTTGAGTAATATTTTTATATTTTTGATTGTTTACAAATTTTTTTAATATTTTTTTCAGTTATTATTTCATAGTCAGTTCTAAATCCGAACTTTTCATGTAATAAATCAGTTAATTCAGTTCTAGCATAATTAGGAATATAGTCTCCATCTTTTAAAGTTAAATTCATATTTTGTAATGTTTCTATTATTTCTGGTGCTGTATGTTTTTCTTCTAGTTCTTTTTCTAAATATCTATATATTACTAATGCTAAGAAACAAGTTAAAAAGTGTGCTTTAATTCTATCTTCTCTTGCTAGATATGTAGGCCTAGATTTGAACTCCGTTTTCATAATTCTAAAAGATTCTTCAATTTCCCATCTTCTGTGATTCACTTTAACTATATCCTTAGCATCATCTTCTAAATTAGTACAAACAGCATAGTATCCATCATATTTGGCTTCTTCATCTATAACACTTTGATTAATAGAATAAGTATTATTTTTAGCAATTTCTCCTTCATCAGTTGTGACAATAGTGCTGATAAATCTTTTAAAATCATTTTGTTTTGGTTTTCCAATTTTTTTAGGGTTAGAATCAATAAGCTTTTGTGCACGATTAATTTGACTTTGTCTTATGTTTTCTTGATAATGTTTATATTTAAGAGAGAAAGTGACAATGATTCTTTGTTCAAGTTCTTTATCCGTTTTAATCCATTTTTCTTTGTAAAAAATAATATCTTTCCATTTATTTGCCAGTTCTTCATTTTTGTTCAATTCAGATATATCAATTGATTTATTAGGAAAATTAGGGATTTTCCATCCTGTTTTTTCTAATGCCCAAGTTTTTAGTTCTTCTTTTAATTGTTTAATAGATTGAGTAGTAATAAATTTTCTAGTATTTGTATTATTAAATTTCCTATTTGCAAATGATGCTAGACCAGCATCAGTACAAACTACAATTTGAGATAAATTAAAATCATCAATAATTTTCTTTTCTAAAGGTTTTAAAGTGGTATTTTCATTTGTATTACCAGGATTAATATCACAGCAAAGTGGAATACCATCTCCATCTATAAATAAACCAAACTGAATAATAGGATTAGGGCGATGCTCCTTTGATACTCCGTATTTCCTTAAATCATCTTCTTGTTCAATTTCAAAAAAGAAGTTAGTCAAATCATAATATAAAACTTTATTATTTCTAGGTTTAAAATCACAACTATTTTTATATAACTGTGATTGTATAAAATCACTTTCTAAACAAATCTTTTCTAAAGCTCTTACAATATGTTGATATTCAAAATTTGGTTTTTCTAAAAACTTATTGGAATCTTCTAAAGTTTTTAGTTTAGAAGAAGGGAAAATAATTCTTCCATAAATTAATTTAGAGAGTATATCATTTAAATCAAATTTAAATTGATATTTATCTGAAATAGCAGTACATATTTCATTTAGCTTTAGATTGTAATAAATTTTTTGAAGAAATAAGTAACCAACATTGTAATTAATAATAAAATTTTTAGGTATTAATTTATTTTGAGAATAAGACTTAATAACAGTTCTAGTGCCTTCTTTTTCTTTGATAGTAAGTTCTTCCGCATATTCTTTAGCCCAAAGATAAGGGTCTTTATTGCCTGCTTTAACTTTAACTTCTTCAAGAGTTCCTAACTTCTCAACAATTTTAGTAGAATGTTTTTTATCAATGTAAGTAGATTTAATAATATAGAATAGAGTAGCGTTTTTACTTTTAGAAATAGATAATCTCATATAATCAACAACCTTTACTATAACTAATTATAACATACTACTCAAATAATACTCAATATTTAAACGCAAAATTTGACAAAAAAATAACCATTTTATAATGGTTTGTGAAGATTTGATATTTTAAAAGTGTTAAATTCCCGTCTTATATTTGATTTTTTAGACTTACTTCCCATTTTCTAAAAAGCGGGAACTTTCAACTTTATTTTAGGCATAAAAAATTCGTTCTTGACTATAATAAAATTATAAGATAAAATATAAACGTAGTCTTACTTGGAGCAGTACTCAAGAGGCTGAAGAGGTGCCCCTGCTAAGGGTATAGGTCGGGTAACTGGCGCGAGAGTTCAAATCTCTCCTGCTCCGCCATTTAGATTACAAAAGACTTTGCAATAATTTGCAAAGTCTTTTTTCTATTCCATTACATTATTTGTCAAACATAAACAGAATTAATTATTTTCTTGATTTTCTAAATATTGAACCCTCTTAAAAATAGGAACCCCTGCCTTTTGAAATCTTAAAAAATATTCACGATTTCTTTTTATTTTTTCTAAATCATCACTTTTCATTCCGCCATCATATTGATGTGTTTCTCTATATTGAATATATTTTAAATGTGTCTCAAAATCAGGCATGACAATTGCATCAGGAACAAAATTTACAGAACTCGCCCCAATTATACGAAATCCCAACCTTTTGACTTGTTCTGTAATTACATCTGCTCTTTTCTCAATCTCATCAATTTCTTTTCCAGACCAATTCCACCAATCACCATTTGGAAATGCTTTTGTAGCAGACCACAATACATCACCATCTATCCAATTTTTAACAACTTGAGATTTAATAAAATAAGTTTTACCTACACCAGAAGGGCCATAAATAAAGTAACCTTTTTCTTGTATTTTATATTCTTTTTTTAATTCATTAAAAATTTCGGTACCATCTGAAAAAACAAGCGGAACATTGGCATCATATAAATTTTCAAAATACTTTTTACCATTCATTTGCTTCCTCTACTTATTCTTTATGGCAAACTGATTTAATACTTTTTTTCTTAAACGATAAGACATTATAATAAAAAATAATCCTACACAAGCAATTGGAATACTGATTAAATAATTCGACCAATGTAAATTTTTAATATCACTCACAAACATATAAATAGCATAAATAATCAATAAAGCGCCAATAATATTTAAACGCAATAAACGTATCATCATTACTTTCCCAGCACTTGTTTTTTTATATAATTCGATTAATTTTTTCTTTTCATAGGATTTCATTCTTTCATATTTTGTTTTCATTTCTTAATTACCTCTTTTTTTGTTCTATTTAAAGTGATACTATTCTCCTCATTAACACAATCTATTGTTTCACTATTTTTAAATTCTAATTTTTCTTGAGATTCTACAAAAAAGGAAGCAATAAATTTTTGTTCTGCCTTATTATTATAAACTTGAAAATGATATGGATAAATCTTTTGTTCAGAAACTAAAGACAATTGATTGCACATTTCCCAAAAATAGATATCACTAATCAAATATTCTGTTTTTCTAACATATCGATTATATTCTTTATAGACATATTTATGCTCCTCATCTAATACTTCTATATAAGATATTTTATAGTCTTGAGGGCAATAATAAGGTATACCTTTTGTAGAAGTCACTTCTTGTGGAATTTGCAATAAATGTTCTTCTGAAAAAGGCAATACAATTTCTACTCTTTTTGTTTTTCTTTCTTCAAATTCAATAGTTTCTAGTTTTTCTTGAAGCATTCTTAGTATCATACCTATATCTTCTAAACTAATTTTTCTAAATAAATTAGCATTTTTCAAATAAATATTTGAATTAATTTCTTCTTCACTCAAACTATTCATAAAATTATTTAATTTTTGATATTGTTCTAATCTCTTCCTGTTTTTGTAAGAAAAACTTTTGTTTACGATTGATTCTTCAAATTTATATCTGCCAACTATTTGAAATAATTCTGTTTCAAGGTTTCCATTTTTTCTATTTTCTAATGAACTTTGTAAAAAAGAATAAATATTTCTATATTTTTCTGAATTTAATTCCGATTGTTGTATATTTTGTATTTGTTGAATATACTCTTCTTTCGTAGGATAAATTGTTTTTTGTAATGCCTTTGATAGAGAAATATCTTTATCTTGATACTCTTTTTGAATACTCATTGTGTTTTTATTTAAGCTTTCTTTTTTATATTTTTGAACTTTCCTATAAGTATATAAACCATGTGCAATGGCTATAGGACTAAAAGCTATTAATCCAAAAATTTCAAAACCATTCATCTTTTTCCTCTTTTCTAATTAACCTTATTATACTAACTTATTCAAATATTGCAAGTAATCTATAAATCTAAAAAGCGTTTTCTTTTTCCTAAATCATACGTTATAATAGAAATGAAAAGAGGAAATATTATGTCTTTAGATAGTATTAAAAAATACGGTCGTATTCACATGATTGGTATTGGTGGAGTAAGTATGAGTGGTCTTGCTGAACTTTTAACCGATAGCAAACTTATCGTCACTGGTAGTGATATAAAAGAAAGTGAAAATACACGCCATTTACAAGAATTAGGATTGGAAATTACAATTGGTTCGAATAAAGAAATGGTAGAAAATGCAGATTTAATTGTCTATACTGCAGCTATACCAAAAACAGATATTGAATATTGTTATGCCAAAGATTTAAACAAAAAAATGATGGAACGAAGCGAATTTTTAGGGGAAATTACAAAATGTTTTAAAGAGTGTATATGTATTAGTGGAACACATGGAAAAACGACTACCACTTCCATGATTTCTTTGGTATTCTTAACGGCTAATCTAGACCCTACTATCGAAGTAGGAGCTTATTTGAAGCCAATTAAAGGAAATAACAAAACAGGTTATAGTGAATATTTTATATTAGAATCTTGTGAATACGTAGATTCTTTCTTACAATTTCATCCACATACAGAAATTATTTTAAATATTGATAATGACCATTTAGACTATTTTAAAAACATTGAAAACATCAAAAAATCTTTTCTAGCATTCACAAATAAGCTAGATGAAACAGGCACTATTATTGCCAATTTAGATGATGAAAATACGAAAGAAGTATTAGAAAAAGCAAATCATTTTAAAATTACTTATGGAATAAATAACGAAAATGCCGATTTTCAAGCAAAAAATATTGTCTTAAATACTTATGGCTACCCTACTTTTGATTGTTATAAAAACAATGAATACTATGGCACTTATACTTTAAATGTATATGGAAGTCATAACATTTTAAATGCACTTGCAACTATTGCTACAAGTGATTTATATAAAATTCCAAAAGAATATATAAAAAATGGTTTAAAAAACTTTACAGGAGCCAATCGTCGTTTTGAAAAAATTGGTGAATATAAAGGAATTCCTGTTATTGACGATTATGCTCATCATCCAACCGAAATTAAAACCACTTTAAAATGTTGTAGAGATATTCCTCATAACACTACATGGGCTATATTTGAACCACATACTTATTCTAGAACTAAGGCTCATTTAGAAGAATTTGCAGATGTATTAAAAGAATTTGACCACGTTATCATAACGGATATCTATGCAGCAAGAGAAATAAACGAAGACAACATTTCTTCTCTAGATTTAGTAACATTAATTCAAGAAGAAAATCCGAAATGTATTTATTTAGAGCATTACGAAGAAATTGTTTCTTATTTAAAAGAAAGAGTTCATAAAGGGGATATTATTATTACCATTGGAGCAGGAACGATTAACCAAGTGGGATATGCATTAATTGAAGAAAACCAAGAATTGTAACATATTCTTGGTTTTTTATTAGGGCAACCGCATAAAAATAAATAAAAATTAGTATTCAGAAGGGATAACATTGAATACTAATTTTTTAATGTTATTCAAATCATGATTATATAAAGTAA
>CAJUKB010000042.1 GCA_910587325.1 uncultured Bacilli bacterium
TTTAGACTTACTTCCCATTTTCTAAAAAGCGGGAACTTTCAACTTTATTTTAGGCGCGAAATTTTTTTCTTGACAATACGCAAAATGCGTACTATTCTATATTTAGAATAATAGTATGTAGTTTGCAAGTGTGAAGGTGAAAAAATGAAATTAAAAAAATTTAAGCAAAATAATAAACAAAAGAGAATAATTGTAGTAAGTATAGTAGTACTTTTAATTTTAGTTGGAGGAATCACATTATATAGAACCTATGCATTATATGAAGAAAAGAAAGAGTTTAATGTGTTAAAAGGTAAAATTCCAAATTTTATGAAAACGGATTTAAGTCTTGCTTTTGTCGTAGATGGAGTGGCAAGTGAAAAAGTTCCTGCTAGAGGAAATTACTTAGTAGAAGTAATATGTGATGGTGGTCAAGGAGAATGGGATTATACTGCTTGGAATATTGTAATAAGAAGTTTTTCTAATGGAACAAAGTGTGATGTAACATTTACAAGTGTAACAGAAGAAGAAATGCCTGAAATTAAAACGATAAAAAAATTAAGAAAAGGCTATCACATTACTTCATTAAATCCAAATAGAAGAACAGCTACTTGTAATTTTTCAGAAATTCCTGGCTATGAAAATTTAACAATTGATAATTTTGAGGTTTATCTTCAAGGATCAGTTTCCATGAGTAATCATAATGGTACTTTTAATTCTTTTGCAAATATTAGTAGTTATGACCCAACAACTGGTATATTGAATATAAGTTATCAGTATGATTCACAAACTGGTCAATTGAGGACTAGTTATATGCATTTATATTGTGTTGCTTATTATATTTAAATTTGTGATATTATTTTTATTTTTATCATATTCTTTATTAGGAGCGTGGTAGAAATGGAAACACAAGTGGACAATCTAATTCTTGGTGGACATGAATTAAAAATTAGTGAACGTAGAGAAATATTCTTAACCGGTATTAAAAAAATTGATAGTTTTGATAATGAAGAATTCTTAATGGAAAGTAATATGGGAATTATTCATCTTAAAGGAACAAATTTAGAAATTATCAAACTAGATACACATGATGGTAATGTAAAAATAAAAGGAAAAATTATAAGTTTTACTTATTTAGATGGGGAAGGAAAACAAGATAAAGAGAGTTTCTTTAGTAAGTTATTTAAATAATGAACTATAAATTACAACTTTTGTCTTTTTTAGTTTCTTTCCTTTTCGGTATTTTCTTTTATTTTACAAGTTTACTTAATCATAAAATTATTAAAAAACGAAGTGTTGTACTTCAATATTTAATCACTTTTGCCTATATATTAGATATATCATTGCTATACATTGTATTGATGTATAAAGTGAATTATGGTATTATTCACATTTATTTTATTGGAATGCTTTTTTTAGGTTTTGTCTCGGGATGGTTTTACTGTAAACATTTTAGAAAATTTTGTAAAATTAAGAATAATAAATTGAAAGAGTGATTTTAAGATGTTATAATTTTCACTAAGATAGGAAGATTGTAATGAAAAAAAGAATTACGAAAAAAACAAAACGTCGTTTAACTTTTTTATCAGGGATTATTCTTTTACTTGTAGGTGTAATTATCTCTAGTGTGTTTAAAGATATGTGTCAAGTGTTTAAGAATAAAAATGAACTTGCTATATTGACAGATAAATACAATACATTATTACATGATGAAGAATCATTACAATCCGAAATTAAAAAATTACAAGATAGTGAATATGTAGCCCGTTATGCAAGAGAAAAATTTTTATATTCTCTTCCTAACGAAGTGATTATTAAATTACCAACTACAAAAGAGTAAAAACTCTTTTTTTTCATGCTTAACTTGTTGTATAATACTTACTAAGTTGGTGGGTTTTATGAAGAAGTTAATGGAAATAAAAAATTTGGTAATAGAAAAAGAAAATAATACAATCATACAAAATATTAATTTTGTCATTTATGAAGGCGTAAATACTTTTCTTTGTGGAACTCCGAGTAGCGGAAAAACAACTCTTTTAAAAGCTATTGCTGGTCAAATTAAATATAAGGGACATATTACGAAAAATGGTAATATAGAAGTTGTTTTAGAGGAAGGCTCATTTACAAAAGATACAATTTTAGAAGAGTTAGACTATGAATTGTTAGAGGAAAGTCAGAAGAAAGTTGTAAGTAAATTTATTACAAAAAGTACTTTGAAAAAAAATCCATTAGAAGTAGAAGAAAAAATACAAAAGCTTATTTTATTATGCCAGGCTTTCTTAAAAGAGCCACAACTTCTTTTTTTGGATAACATACTCACTTATTTTGATAGAAAAATGTTAGAAAAAGTGTATGCTTATACTAGAAAAAAGAAAATAACGTTAGTAAATGTTTCTACTAATATCGAAGAGTCTTTGAATTATACCTATATGGTAGTTTTAAATCAAGGAAGTATTGCAATAGAAGGGAAAACATTACAAGTATTAGAACAAGAGAAAATATTAAAAAGGCTTGGAATAGGACTTCCGTTTTATGTAGATTTGTCCATTCAGTTGCGCTTGTATGGTTTGATTAACCAAATATGTTTCACGAAAGAAGAGTTAGAAGGTGCTTTATGGAAATAGAGAAGTATATTAAATTGGGATGTATTCATGCTATTTATAATGTAAATGTTCATGATTTAAATTTAAAGGATAATCTAAACTTTTTAAAGATAAAAGAAGAGTATCCAAGTATAATGGTTAAGAAATATATATTACAAAAAACTTCTTGTTTAGATAAACGGATGGTGGCTAGTTTAAAGTTAGTGCATTTAGAAGAGAATGTATTAAATAAAAAAATGAATGTATTATCTACTACTGAGAAAGTAAAAATAGAACTTGCTATCCTTTTAATTCAAAATGTTAATTGCATTGTATTTAATCATTTTGATAGATATTTTATGGAGAAAGAATTGTTGTTTTTTAAAAAGTTATTTAAGAAGCTAGTTAAAAAGTATCAAAAAACATTTGTATTTTTAAATAGTGATATCCCATATTTATTTGATTTGGTAGATAGAATAGTCATTAAGAAAAGTAAAAAAGAGTATATGGTAATCGATAATCCAACTTTTTATGAAGAAGAATTGTATGAAGTAGTGCAGAAGCCTCCCATTGTGGATTTTGTTACGTATTTAAATAATAACGGCAAAAAAATTTTACCTTATACGGATTTAAAAGAACTTTTAAAAGCTATTTTTAGGGAAGTGTAGCTTATGCGTTATTTTATACGATTTAGTTATGACGGAAGTCATTTTAACGGGTTTCAAAGATTAAAGAAGGAAAGAAGTGTTCAAAATACTTTAGAAGATGCTCTTTCTATTATTAATAAGAAGTCAGTAGAAATAAAAGGGGCAGGGAGAACGGACGTTGGAGTGCATGCGAATGGACAATGCGCTCACTTTGATTTAGATATGGAAATAGAGCCGGATAGATTAAAGATAGCAATAAATTCTATAGTGCATCCTTATATTCATATTGGAGAATGTAGAAAAGTAAGTGATGATTTCCATGCGAGATTTTCAGTTAAAAGAAAGAAATATGTGTATAAGATATGGTGCGGAGAATATGACCCTAGAAAGTTTGATTATTACTTGATGTATCCTAAAGAAATAGATGTAAATAAATTAAAAAAATGTGCGAGTGTATTGATAGGAAAACATGATTTTCATAATTTTGTTTCAGGGGAAAGAGATAACTATGATATGGAAATAGAAGATATTGAAGTAATTGAGAAAGGCATGGAAATTGATATTGTTTTTACTGGAAAAAGTTTTTATCGTTATATGGTTAGGAATTTAGTCGGAGGAATGCTTGATGTAAACGAGGGTAAATGTGATATACTATTGTTGCAGAAAATGTTAAATAATAAAGATTTTGATTATCAATTATCTTGTGCAACAGCAAAGGGGTTATATTTGGAAGGTGTTTATTATGAATTTTGATCCTTATTCAATTTATAGTTTTTTAAATTTAAGAAAATCTAATGAAATAGATTTTTGCAAGACATTAATTTATGTTTATAAGGAATTTAGTATGTTTTTGAATAGTCCTTATTGTAGGAATCGAAATGCGTATTATCCTAATGTAATAGTTATGTTAGAAAAGATTGCACGCTTTTTGTATATTAATTCTCAATTTATAAAAGGATTATCAAAAGAAGATTTGCTTAAAGTTATGGATTTGCTTACATTAGCAAAAAGCCAGAACATTAAAGTGGCTTCATGGCTTAATTGTGGTGTTATTTATAATTTATACGAAAATTATACAAATTCACGATAAATTTATGTTTTTTGTTTGACTTTTTTCTATTTGTTGCATATAATTTTGAATGGTACATTTTATTTGTTGGAAGTACTTTTACCTTGGGAAAGTAAAAGTGTGGATAACTAATGAAAGGAAAATTGGTTCATGAAAACATTCATGCAAAAAAAAGAAAATATTGAACGTAAGTGGTATGTAATTGATGCTGAAGGTAAAAATTTAGGTCGTATTGCTACAAAAGCAGCAATAGTTTTAAGAGGTAAACATAAAGTTACTTATACTCCTCACGTGGATTGTGGAGATTATGTAATTATTGTAAATGCTTCTAAAGTAAACTTAACTGGTAACAAATTAAACGATAAGATGTATTATAATCATAGTGGTTATACTGGAGGACTTAGAGAACGTAATGCAAAAACTATGATTGAAAATTATCCTGAAGAAATGGTAGAAAGAGCAGTAAAAGGAATGCTTCCTCATAATAGACTTGGACACCAAATGGGCAAAAAGTTATTTGTATATGCAGGTAGTGATCATAAACATATGGCTCAAAATCCTACTGAAATGAAAGTTGATTAGGAGGTATTATGGCTACAAGTAAACAAAGTTGGACCGCAACAGGACGTAGAAAACGTTCTAGTGCACAAGTTACACTTACAGGTGGAACTGGAATTATTACCATTAATGGTGTAGATGTTAATGACTATATGCCTTATGCTACATTAGTAATGGATTTAAAACAACCTTTAACTATGACAAATAACGAAAACAAATTCGATATTACGGTTAATGTTAAAGGTGGAGGTTTCTCTGGTCAAACAGGTGCAATCCGTTTAGGGATTACTAGAGCACTTTTAAAATATGATGCTAATTCTGATCAGTCTCGCGATGATTCTTATCGTAAAATTCTTAAAACTGCTGGATTTGTTACAAGAGATCCAAGAGTGAAAGAACGTAAGAAACCAGGACTTAAAAAAGCTCGTAGAGCACCACAATTTAGTAAACGTTAGAAATATTTTCGTAAGACCTTGCCAAATGGTGAGGTTTTTTTGACTTTTCTAAATGGAATGCTTATAATAGACATCTTGCGAAATTAAATTAAAGAAGAAAAAATGCTAAAATTATCTAAAAA
>CAJUKB010000043.1 GCA_910587325.1 uncultured Bacilli bacterium
ATTAGTATTCAATGTTATTCCTTCTGAATACTAATTTTTATTTATTTTTATGCGGCTGCCCTACACTCACATTTTTTAAATTAGATTCATAATCTTTTTTTAATTTTAATTTCATAAGTAAAGGAATATGTGCATGAATTCTATCCTCTGCTTCTGAAAACATCTCTTTTATTCTTAAATATTTTAATTCTTCTAAAAAGCACATAAATGTTACCATTTCTTCTTTGGTTGCACAACATTTAAAATCCTCTATGGTTTCTATATATGTTCTTGGCCTTTTTAAAGAACGATTTGGATAAAATTTAAACATATAATCATCTTTTATACAATTTTTCTTTTTTAAATTTATATCTCCATAATACTCAAAATCAAAATACGGAGACAGTTTAAATATTTCGTCCACATAAGCTTCCTTATTAATAAGAGCATTGTCGTCATTTGCTAATAATATTTGCATAAAAAAATCAAGTAATAGACTTTTATGGATTGTTTGCTCATCATAATACAAATTATGAATCATACTATACCATTTAAAAACTTCATTTAAATTCTCTACATTATAGATACTACCAATTTTCTCATAATATTTTTTATGTAAAACATCATTGCAATACTGTTTTATTATGTTAGAAAGTGATAATACTTTTTCTTCATTTAAATGATAACTTTTAGAGAGTATACCTTGTTTTCCATGGTATACTGCTAAATCATTTTCTACTGCATTCATCTTTATTTTTCTTAAAATAATAGGATAGACTAATTCTCTATAAAGTCGAATTCCTTTTAATTCTTTGAAAACATATTTGCTTTCAGTATTAGAAAGCCAATGAGGAACATTTACTCCATTTTGTGTAAATCCTAAATCTATATAATCATTAATATCTAAAAAACCTTATCTATTTCTCATAAATATCACGAATTACTATTCTAACAATAACATGTTCTTTTTTCAATCATAAAAAATTATCCCTTTATAATAGAATTCACATTTTCCAAATTTTTCTTTAATTCCCTTTTTAAGACAATTTGTACTCCTTCAGGAACATTATATTTTGTTTGTTCCTTTATAAGTCCAAAAATTTCATCAGCCTGTATTTCTTGCACGTTTATTAAATATTCTTGAAAAAGTTCTATTTCATTTTTTGGGGCATGTGTTAAAAAATACTTTATTGTTACATCTGCAGGAATTGCATCATAATTGTCCGACATTTTATATTGAAATTTATAACCTTTTTTATTGCTATTTTTTATATCTATAGTTCCACAAAATCCAAAATCATAAAAAGGAGAAAATCTAAGCCTAGAATTTTCAATATAGATTTCCATATTTGAGGCTTTTAAATCACTATTTCCTAGCAAAATTTGCATTATGAATCGTTCTAACAATTCTTTTTTTGATTGTTCGTCAAATATAAAATTATTTATTTTACAATACCAAACAAGTGCATTTTTTAATCCTATAACATAATAAGGTACTATTTCTAAATTATTATATTTATAGTACTCATATATTATGGTTGCTACATTTTTTACACATAATTTATTTATAGTATAATCTTCCGAAATAATACCTAAACAATTATCTCTTTTGGCTAAATCATTTCGAACTGTTGGCAATTCTAATTTTTGTAAAGTAAATGGGTAAAATAGTTCTCTGTAAGACATAAGGGTATCTTGTAATTTAAACAAGTTGTTAGTGTAACCATCCGTATACCAATCATCACAAAAATCTCCTTGAAAAATAGGAGGTACTCTATTTATTCTTCGAAAGTCATCTATAATGCGAAATCCATTTTCTCTTTCCATAAATATCACGAATTACTATTCTAACATAAACCTGTAATTTAGCAATAAAAAACTGACTACTTGCATAATCAGTTTTGCTTCTACGCTACTTTTTTATTTTTATTCTTATCTATTGGAATAATTGGAGATTCCTCTAATTTATCAATTTGTTCTAATATTTCTTCTTTTGGTTCTAGTGAAACATATTTTTGGTCACTTTCTAATTTTTCAGCCCACATAGATAGGAATAATTCAGAAGATTCTTCTCCACGAGTAGCAATAAATTGTGTTAAATAATCCACTCCACCTAATTTATCAATTGTTTCAGGAGAATAAATTTGTAACCAATCCGGTAAATCATAGTTGTTACGTTTAAAGGTAAATAGGTTTTTCATTTGTTCCATTGTAACATTTGATTTTTGAATAGATTCGTCTTCTTTCATGAAAGAGATGTCTTCCATTGCTTTTTCTACGTTTTCTTCTGCCCATTTCATAGTTTCTAGTGAATCCTTTGCACTAATACGCTCAATCATTTCCGCTAGTTTTGATGAGAATAAATATTGGAAATCATTTAAAATTTCAGTAAGTTTGTTTCGTAAGTCTTTGCTATAGAATTGTGTAGATAAAGCAAAGGCCATTACTTGGAACCAATCATTTGTATTGGCTGTACTCCAATGTCCAAATTCCACACGTTCTTTATCGTCTTGAAATTTTCTGCTTAATCCTAATAATTTATCTGTTAAAAGATTAGTAAGTGTTACACCAAATAATTTTTGTCCTTCTCCAATACGCCATTCACTTGCTATACATCTTGCTTCTTCAAATTTATTGTATACAGCCATATTTCCATCAGTAATATCAATAGTTACTTCTATACCTTCTTTATCGTAATTAGCTTCTGATGTTGGTTTGCTATAGTAATCAAATGCGGGATAGTTTTTTCTGTTACAGATTAAAGACATTGTAGCTCCATAATATCCTAGTTTTCTTGTGTCTGGATATGGGTCTTTATTTCCGAAGATTCCTACTTCTTCTAAAGCCATCTCTACAGAAGGAATACTTTCTCTTAATTTGATATTGGCTGTACCATTATATAAGAAATATTCATGTAGTTTATAACTTTCTGTATATTTAGCGTTATTCTCTGTAATAGTATGATATCCTAGCTTAAAGCCTTTTACTCCCACTAAGTAATGGTATAAAACTTGTACAGGCATATCTTCATGTGTATCAAAGTTTTCATAAACAAAACGTGTTGTTCTTCTATGTACTTTAACTTTATCTTTCTTTGCCCACCATTCATAAGCATCTTTTAAAGATAATGTTTTTACGTAAGATGGTAATGCTTCTAAATTATCTCCATAAATACTAAATATTTTTTTATAAGGCAATTCTGTTATATGATGAATTTGTACTTCTCCTAAAGAATTAACAGTTCTAAATAAAACAGGGTCTCCAATTTCATCTTTGTAAACATTAATAATTTGGAATTCTTGTTGATTTGCACTAATATCCACTAATTTACTTAAATCAAACTCTGCTTCTAAATATTCCATAGGATTTTGGGTTACAGATTTGTAATTTCCCAAATTCACACGAATATTAGAACAGCTTGCTAAACCATCCGGGGTTACTGCTTCCCACTCTTGTTTTATTGGTTCTGTAGAATCTACGTCTACAATAAACATTTGATATGGTACATTTTCACTTTTTATTCCTTTTGATAAACCTACTAGTATTTTCATATTCAACCTCTTTCTTTCTAAAGTAATTACTCTTTATTCTTATTCTTCCCCATTATAACATATCTATTACGGAAAATCTACAAAGTTTTTGCAAATATTTAGACTTATTTTGGTGGGTTTGGAGCATGAAAAAAGAGCTTTGTTTTGCTCCTCTATTTCATAATTCTCTCTAGTGCTAAGGTATTATCTATAATCTCTTTTTTTAATACCATTTGTGTTATAAATGGTATTTTATAATTTGTAGTTTCTTCTATTTCCGTGATATAAGAGTCTAAATTAAACGTTTTTATTTGTTCTAAATATTCTTTTATTAATCTTAAATTTTCACTATTTGCTGTCTTTAAAAATGTTTTGATTTCTTCATTTACGGGTATTCGTTTCTTTTGCCTATTATGGTTAAACTTATAAAAAATCCCCTCTTTATCATTAGGGCTAATTTTCCCATAATCAGCGAAATCATAAAAAGGGACCATTTTAGGTTTTTCGGCTATCATTATTTCTATATTTGTTGGATTTAAATCACTATTGCCAAAAAGAATTTGAAAAAGATATTGCAGTGTTAAACTATTATCTAAATCTTTTGTATAATCTTGGCTTAATGTACCTAAAAATAATGGCATTATCTTTTTTAAATCTTCTAAGTTATACAATTCTTTTTGTTCCGCTTCATCATTAACATACCATTTCAATATATCCTCAAATGAATAGATTGGATAATTTTCAGGATTAAAACTAGAAGTAATTACGCCATATTTATCCCCAATTTTTGCTAAGTCATAAGAAACACTTTGTTTTTTTAATTCTTTAATTATTTTTGAATATAGCAATTCTTTATATGCATTTAAGTTCCGGAAAAAATCAGAAAAGGAAAGAAATAAAGTTAAGTAAATAAAGAAATAGAAGAAAAACAAATCTTCCGAAGTAGTTATTCACAAAAAGAAAAATATAAT
>CAJUKB010000044.1 GCA_910587325.1 uncultured Bacilli bacterium
GTTGCAACTTTTCTCCTTTTTAGATGGGGTTTAAAATTTTGCCGGAACTTAAATTTATATGCAGCTAATTCATTTTCTTCTTTAAAAAATTTCTCTATTCCATTCTCCATAAACCATTGTTTATAGAGATAATTTTTTCCTTTGCATGGTTTATTTATTTTTTCTAAACCATCAAGAATTAAGTAACCCTTTTCTCTTTTCATAAATATCACAAGTAGCTATTCTAACATAAAAATAATTTTTTGCAATAAAAAAGCACTCAAAATCCTAGAATGCTCGTTTTATTTAGATTATTTTACAAATGGTATTAATGCCATAAATCTAGCATATTTAATTTGTTCTGCAATATGTCTTTGATGTTTTGCACAAGCCCCTGTCATACGTCTTGGCATGATTTTTCCTTTTTCATTTATATATTTGGTTACAATCATAACATCTTTATAATCAACGCTTTTTCCAGCACACATTTGACATATTTTTTTCTTTTTTCTACGAAATTCTGCCATAATTTATTTCTCCTTTCCTAGAATGGTAAATCATCATCACTTAGAGCAATTTCTTCTCCAAAGTCTTTAAATGGGTCTTCTGAAATATCAGAAGTTGGCATACTCGGTTCTGATTCGCTAAAATTATTATTTACACTCGCATTGTAATTACTATCGCTATTTTTAGAGCCTAAGAATGTACAATTATCACACACAATATCTGTTGTGTATCTTTTTGTTCCATCTTGCGCATCATAAGAACCGGTCTGAATTCTACCTTCTACTGCTACTTGGCTTCCTTTTACACAATATTTTGCAATATTCTCTGCTTGTCTACGCCATGCAACACAATTAATAAAATCTGCTCCACGTTCTCCGTTTTGGTCTTGAAATGGACGTGATACAGCTAATGTAAAACGAGTTACATTTGTACCACTTGCGGTTGTACGCATTTCAGGGTCTCTTGCAAGTCTACCTATTAATATTACTTTATTCATTTTCTACTCCTCGTCTAATCGAATGGTTAGATGTCTTAAAATATTTTCATTGATGGCTGCTTTACGGTTAAGTTCACTTATAGCAGTATTGTCTGCTTCAACAACCATTACGTAATAGTATCCATTAATTTCCTTTTTAATTGGATAAGCAAGTTTTTTCTCACCTAGTTCATTAAAATCAACTACTTTTCCTTTGTTGTCAGTGATAATACTTTTCATAAATTCAGCTGATGCTTTAATTTCATCACTATCCTGCGTAGATTTCACAATGAACATAATTTCATATTTTTTCATTCTTCTACACCTCCTTATGGTCTATTTGGCTTTAGAATTACTAAAGCAAGGAGTAATTTCATACTCATGGGTATTATAGCAAAAAACAGGTTGCTTGTAAATCTTTATTTTCTCCCTAGTATATCCTATTAAATGTTTGTATTTTTTATTAATCTTCCCTATACCAATATTTCTTTGATTTTCTTGTTCGTATATATTCTCTTTCTTCAGGTAATTCTTTTAAAGAGATGGTTGTACTAAAGATATTCCATAATATTTCTGTTGTTCCACTTGATAATACAAAACGAAGAATAGAATAAAAACGATTTTTTGTTTGTAAAAATTCCCATATAAAATCAATATCTTCTTCTTTTATTAAATTCCCTTTTATTCTAGCAAATAGTTTAACATCACTATTTTTAAAAATGGATTCATAATTTGGATCTTTTGTTCCCTATGCATCGAACAAATAAAGATAGTTTAACATTCCTTGTTTTAATCTTTCTTTAGCAAGTGCTTCCATTGTAATTATTTCGTTATTTATATATATTGTTTTAAATAAAGGCCTAATCTTTTTGCCATTTTTGACTAGATAAATACTATTTTTTACTTCTAGGTTTAAATAGATATCACTAGGAGTACTATCTATGTCATAAGTTTTTCTTCTTCTCAGCAGTCGTCCAAAAATCACATCTTTATTCATAGCAAAAAATTCTTCTTCATTTTCAAATGGATACGTAAGTTGGTCTATATTATCCAAAGTCATCGTTGTATATTCAAATTCAATATCTTTTGAAAATAAATCGTAGACATGTATACAAATTATTAATTTTACATAATTCCCCATAATAACCCCTCAACTTGGTTTATTATATTAGCATGTTATAAGATTTTGTCAAAAAATGGCTATCTATTTCTAAATCTGCTATTTTGTTTTCTCTTGCAAGTCTTATTAAATGATTAGCTTCAAAATTTAATAGTTCTTGTCCAAGTGTGTTATTTTGATAATTTTCTTGTTCAAAATAACCTGTTTCTGCTGAAAAGTTAAGTTTTTGCCTACATATTTCTTTGCGGATGCGAGGCATCTTTTTAAATGATAAGCAGAAGTAATAAGGATTAAGTTATCATTCTCTTGCATTGGAATAAATTTAGTTATGTTTTGCAAAGTCTCATTAGAATTGTTAGAAATAGGGTCTGTTAAAATAGATTCTTTTGGCATTCCTAATTCTAAAGCATAATTTTTCATTCTTTCTGCTTCTGTAAAATTGTCTTGGATTAAATAAGAAATGTTTTCATTTTCCTTTCTTATTTCTTCAGGAGTTTGATTGTTTTTTGCACTCGATATTCCATTTTTCCCTCCGGTAAATAAAACTTTTTTTATACGCCCTTGTTTATACAATTCTACTACTTTTTCTACTCTTTTACACATTTCGATTTTTCTACTTGTTCCAAAACATATAGCAAATTCACTTGAAAGACCATTTTCGTAAATATTTGAAAAGACAATTTCTTCTATCGTTTCAAAATCTAATCGTTCATTACTATAATTCTTTTTTTCACTATCCCAAATTGGTTCTATATTTATTTCACTTAATTTCATAATTCACCTATAATTTTATTCTTCCTAATAAAAAGTCAATGACACTTTATCTTTTAATTTTATTAAAATCTCTAAATACTCTTATCCATTATCAAATATCTTCAATTTTACTATATTATAAAATAAATTTTATAAAGATTAAAGTTTTTTCCAATATAATGTTAATCCTTTTTTAAAATGTCCACAGTTATCATTAGTTAAAATGTCTACAA
>CAJUKB010000045.1 GCA_910587325.1 uncultured Bacilli bacterium
TGTTTGTTATCTATATTAATATATTCGTGGACATTTTAACTAATGATTAACAGAAGATTTGTAACAAAAGATAGAAAGATAGCAAGCAAAAATTAATACTTGTTTTTTCTACTTATTTTGCATATAATTTAAGTATACAAGCGATGAAGAGTGATGGAAAAACTTGGAGCTATATAAAATAAGAGTGATTCACTAAAGAATAAGTAGGGTGGAACCGCGGGTAGTACTCGTCCCTATACTTTGTTCTTTAGTGTTTTTAATTTTAGGAGGAAAAGTATGAATAATAAAATTACTATGGAAGAATTAGTTAATTATTGTAAACAATATGGTTTCATTTTTCAAGGAAGCGAGATTTATGGAGGATTATCCAATACTTGGGATTACGGACCGCTTGGCAGAGAGTTAAAGAATAATATTAAGAATGCTTGGTGGAAACGTTTTATACAAGAGAATTTATATAATTATGGACTTGATTCAGCGATTCTTATGAACCCAGAAGTTTGGGTAGCAAGTGGGCATGTAGCTTCATTTGCCGACCCATTAATTGATTGTAAAAAATGTAAATCGCGTGAAAGAGCTGACAAGTTAATTGAAGATTTTACGAGTGGTCGTGAAACAGGAGATGGTTGGGAAAATGAAAAACTAGAACGATTTATCAAAGAAAATAACATTCCTTGTCCAAAATGTGGGGCGAGTGATTTTACACCAATTCGTAAATTCAATTTATTATTTGAAACCCATCAAGGGGTCACAGAAGATACAAAAAGCAAAGTTTATTTACGCGGAGAAACTGCCCAAGGAATATTTGTGAATTTCTTAAATGTGCAAAGAAGTATGCGTGCTAAAGTGCCGTTTGGTATTGGACAAATTGGAAAAAGTTTTCGTAATGAGATTACACCAGGAAACTTTATTTTTAGAATTCGTGAATTTGAACAAATGGAGTTGGAGTTTTTTTGTAAACCCAATACGGATTTAGAATGGTTTGGATATTGGAAGAATTATTGTTTGGATTTCTTAAAAGATTTAGGACTTGCTAAAGAAAATTTAAGATATCGAGACCATGCTAAAGAAGAATTATCTTTTTATAGCAAAGCAACCACTGATATTGAGTTTTTATTTCCAATGGGTTGGGGAGAACTTTGGGGAATTGCTGATAGAACGGATTATGATTTAGGTGTCCATATGGAACACTCTAAAAGCGATTTACGTTATTTAGACCCAGAAACGAATGAAAAATATTTGCCTTTTGTTATTGAACCATCTGTTGGAGTAGACCGCTTGTTTTTGGCAATACTTACAAATGCATACCATAAACAAATCTTAGATAATGGTGAAGAGCGTGAGGTCTTAAAAATTCATCCATTTCTTGCTCCAAATAAAGTAACGATTTTACCATTAATTAAAAAAGTGCATGCAGAGAAAGCAGAATCTTTGTATGCGGATTTATGCAGAAAGTTTCAGTGTAGCTATGATGAGTCCGGTTCTATTGGAAAACGTTATAGAAGAAGTGATGCAATTGGAACACCATTTTGTATTACGGTGGATGATGAAACCTTAGAAAACAACATAGTAACCCTTAGAGATCGTGATACTATGGAACAAACCAAATTAGATATTAAAGAATTGGAAGGATACATTCAATCTAAAATAAAGTTTTAATCTTTTAAAGGCAAGAAATATATGTTGTTTTTTGCTTTTTTGTTTTTGGTGCTAGGGCAACCGCATAAAAATAAATAAAAATTAGTATTCAGAAGGAATAACATTGA
>CAJUKB010000046.1 GCA_910587325.1 uncultured Bacilli bacterium
TTCCTCGTATAATCAATCTTATAGAAATTATTAATCTATTTGATTGATTCTTTCTATTTATATTTTTTGAGTTTATAATAACTCTTGCCTGTGGATTTGTTTCTACGTTCCTACAGCTTTGACTGTTTAGAAAGGCTCTTACCACAGACTTTTTATTTTAATTGTTGATTAGTTAGTTAACGCATTGACGTTTTATAGGTTCAGCGAGGTTACAAGATAGAAAGCTTTTGTGGCAAACATACAGGCATTAAAAACTAACCAAGGAGGTGCGTGTATATGATATATATTGGAATAGATATATCAAAATACAAACACGATTGTTTCATCTGTAAAGATACAGGTGAAGTCATTGTAGAAAATTTATCTTTTGATAACAACAAAAAAGGATTTCAACAGTTTTTGGACTTATTGAAACCCTATGATAATTCTAATGTCCATATTGGCCTAGAAGCTACTGGACATTATGGTTTGAATTTGAAATTGTTCTTAGAGAAGAACAATTATAGTTTTATGGAATTTAATCCCCTTTTAGTGAAAGAATTTTATAAATCTTTATCTTTAAGAAAGACTAAAACTGATAAAGTTGATGCAACTGTAATCGCTCAGAAACTTATGTCAGTCCCATATAAACCAAATTCATGCCTATTTTATCATAAATATTCAATTAAGTCACTTTCAAGATTAAGAGAAACTTTAGTAAAGCAAAGAAGTAAATATAAAGTCCAATTAACAAATATCTTAGATATGATATTTCCAGAGTTTAAACCTTTTTTTAGTAATTCTTTTGGTGTTACTTCTCTTTATATTTTAGAGAAATATAAAACTCCAGAAAAAGTTGCTAATATGAGAGATTTTGACTCTTTAAATAAAATATCTCGTGGTAAATTCACTTATGCTAAATTCATTAAATTAAAGGATTTAGCTAAAAATACTATTGGTGAATCCAATGATATTTTTGAACTGGAATTAACTTCTATTCTTAATCTTTATAAAAACATAGATGAACAAATCATCGAACTAGATAAACAAATTTCTACAATTATCAAAGATCTTAATCCACCAACTCTTTCTATTCCTGGAATTGGTGTAATTACTTGTGCTTCAATCATTTCTGAGTTTGGAGACATTTCTAAATTTTCTAATCCTAGTAAAATGTTATCATTTGCTGGTTTAGAACCTGGTATCATTGAATCGGGTACTATGTCTTCCAAAGGTAAAATGGTAAAGCGTGGGTCTGGATATTTAAGATATTCATTAATGAATGTTGCTCTTACTGTCATTAAATTTAATAATACTTTTTATGACTACTACTATAAGAAAATATCTGAAGGCAAATGTCATAGAGTGGCTTTATCTCATGTGGCTAAAAAACTTATTCGAGTTATTTTCATTCTTGAAACTAAAAACATCCAATTTGATCCGTCTTTATTGAAATAATTGATTGCTCAATTTTTCAAAATTTCACTTCTGTGAAATCTTTTTGGCGTGGGTATCTTTTCCAATTTTAAATTTTTTAGAAAAACTATTGACTTTTAATAGTTAGCCTTTC